>CAYJJS010000001.1:0-4786 GCA_964370645.1 uncultured Erysipelotrichaceae bacterium
TTTGAAACAATTTGGATTGTCTTATTTTGGATTAATAAATTAGCTATAATATTTAATATCGTTTGTGTTTTTCCAGTACCTGGCGGTCCCTCTATTACACTTAATTGATTTTCTAAAGCATTTTTAACTGCCTTATATTGACTCTTATTGCAACCAAACGGAAATATTGGTACGACTTCTTCATACGTCTGCATTAGATATTTGTTTGGTTGTGTAAATAATGATAATGCTCTATTTTTACCAATTAGATTTATATCCATATAGTATTCATACAAATATCTTTTCCCTTTAATCACAAAGGATGTCTCTTTTGCTACTTGTGCTAGATAATTATGTACTTCTGATTTATCATAAAATTCACCTTCTTTATCTAAGACAATACATTTCTCTTCTACGCTAATTTTTTCATCATTACCATACTCAATATAATAATATCTTTGATTCGCACCTTGAAACTCGCTAACGTGCTGTACATTCGATAATTTATCACCATATAAGTACACATCTAATCGATTTGTACCAATATAAAAAGGATTGTAACAATATTCAACATTCTCTTTCTTGTAGTTATATACTTTGTTATTCCATGAAGCGAGATAAGTGATTAGATATTTTTCTTCTTTCTCGTTGTATATGATACTATCAATGGATTCACTCTTATCTTCACCTTGTATTAATATTAAATGGTCTTTACGTTCCATGTTATCTCCTACTTCTACCCAATTTATAAGTATAGTATGAATTTATTACTTATTTAGCGAATCGATAACTATCCGATAACAGGTAACCATTTAACATTAAATTAGTAATTTGCACTTTCTTTCATTTGTTACATTTTGTCATATTGTGTCGAACGAATCTTTTAAGCACAAAAAAAGTCCTATAAAGGACTCTATAATTATTTATTCTACCAACCTTGCACCATTATTTGAATATCATCAATAATAAATACCCATACCACAATAAGCAATACTAAAAGTATGAAATACACATAAGGATAAGCTCTACTTAATACCATCAATCTAGGATTATCTGGATTCACAAATATAGTACTAGGCCAACCTACCTTGTAGCCTTGTCGTACTCGCATTTCACTTAGAAAAGTATCTGCATCAAATACATCCTCATATACTACACCTTCATATTCAAAATCAAAATGTGGTCGAAATCCTGAACTATAACGTAATCTTGTTTTCTCTATTTGTGTACACATCGCTCTATTTAGCATGACACTACACTTTCTGATATAAATTAAACGTCCTAATAAACCAAGAACAGTACCTGAAGTAAACGCATATAACAATACCAATAAACCTGCTTGTGGTTGTATTGCAACGACTACAAAACTGGCAATTCCACATACTAATTCATTCACAATAACTATATTTGTTATTGCACCAATACCGTTTTTTCCTTTGTTTAAAAAAGTTCGAATCGCAAGAAATAAACAAAACACTCCAAATATAAGACACGCATATATTGCACCCTCCATACTTTACCTCCCTAGTTTTACTTTTAAACTATATGTAATTGCTAAATAAAAGTCAATAAAAAAAGATGGGTACTCATGCGCCCACCTAACTATACTATAGTAAATCTAATAATTCTTTATTTGTTCTAAATATACATTCATCAACGATGTTAAACAAACACCATTCACTGGTTTTAATATTGTAGACTACAAAATCATTGTCATAACAATCCATCACTGGTATTAACTGTAAGTTTAAGAAATCGACGGATAAATCTTTTGTTGCATGTAGTATTTCTTCATAACACAACACTCTTTTTTCATCCTCTAAAAATTGAACTTCCTCATTGTTACTAATAATACACTGTAATAGTGAAGGTAAACTACATTGGTACTCAACTTCAATAGTCCTTACTTTATCTAAATCCACTTTACATTGTTGTATCGATTGAATATATTGTGATACGTTCATCTAGTTACCTCCTAACACATTTTTAAGCGTATCTAATGTACTACCAGCTTTATGAATCCCACTATGATCATAGTGATCCAAAGCATGCATAGGGACAATATTGGAAACTTCATTCTTACCACCTAGAGAAGTAGGTTGAATATGATGTGCATCATATTTATCCCCTTCTTTTCTTATTGTGTTCCCTTTTTCTCCAACTACATCCTTATCGTATGTTGGCCATTCTTTCCCATTCTCTTTAGACCACTCATCACGCAAATCCGACTTACTTTTATTGAACTCATCTTTTTGCTTTTGATTTTCTTCTGGACTTATCTTTTTCCAATCATTTACATCCACACTCGGTTTTGACTCCAAGTTTAAATGACTCGTTTTATCCTGTAATTCACTAGCATATTTATTAGCCATATCATCTATTGTATCCATTCGTTTACTTGGGTCAATGGATTCACTAACCCCTTGTATAGCCGTTTCCTTCACTGCATCCATTCGTTTGCTTGGATCAAAACTTAATGTTTTATTCACATCACTTTTATTTTGTACTTCATTTTTAATTTTATCCATTTTACATTCCTCCTTTAACCTTGATTGACATATACATGCCATTTTTCAAAAGTCTCTTTATTCGATTGTTCTACAAAGATATGCTGTGTAACAATTGATTGTATAATATCTCTACTAATTTGAAATGTAATTGTATCATTTGTTAGTCGTAGTAATTCATCTTGCAATAGTTTATACCACTGTGTGTACTCTTTATTACTCGCATACGCCTTTTTTAACACTTCTTTGACACTTGGATACAATTCACTAATTACATCGCTTAAAGCAACCATATCCAATTCTTTATTCACATCATTAAAGTGGTTCACTAGTTTTACTTTAATCGAACTATCTACTTGTAATGCATCTATTTCCTCATATACTTCTTGTACATCTTCTATTTTACTAGCATCAAACAATAATGAGGTAATATACAAAACATCCTGTATGTCAACTTCCTTATTCACATTTTCACTCTGCTTATAAGTATATACATTTTTTGACACTTTTGCTTTTTTTACCTTACACAAAATTGGTTCGATCCACTCATTTTGATATACTGCTGCAACTCCTAAAGGTAGTTTCGCTAATTCAATAATTTGATCATCATTTAAATTTGCAGCCTTACCAACCAACTCTCTATCCATCAAGTCGGGTAAACGCATAATGATTTTTGTATTGGTATTACGTATTGTAGATAAATCTAATAATCCAGGTGCTTGATCTGCAATAATAAACCCTTCTCCATACGTTCGCATTTCTGCAATTGCATTAGCAATCATCTCTACACTCTTACCTGCTAAATTTGTACCTTCTCCACTTGATTCACTCGACGTTCTTTTTAATAGGTTATGCGCTTCTTCAATCACCGTAATGTGCTTTAATGGCTCATTCATTCCTACATGCGTACTCATTCTATATTCTTGTAGCTTCAGCACTAAAATCCCCATCAATAATGATTTTGTTTCACTAGATCCTACTCTACTCAAATCCACAATAACATTTTCATCAAATAAAGCTGCATTTGAAATTTCATCTTGATTAAATATCATACCGTATATTCCATTCGTTAATGATTGTAGTCGTGTTAATAAAGAACCTTTATACGCCCCTTTATTGTCACTATCGTACTCACTAGAATCAATGATTGTCTTTACACATTTACAAACATCATTAAAACTTGGATAATATGTTTCATTATATGCATTTGTGGATGTCACTAAATCCCATCCACATTGCTCGTAGGCAACTTCTACTGCATTTTTTAATACCGCTGGCATCGCTGCATACATTGGCCAACACACATTAAAAATCTCAATCAATCGATCAATGTGTTCTAATACATGTATCTGTTTTGGAAAACTAAATGGATTTACTTGCAATAAAGGCGCAACCTTTGGGTTAGTTGCATACACTGCAATGTCTTCATCATAAGCAAATGCATGCTTATATTCACCCTTGGCAGGCTCTATTACCATACATTTAATCCCTTGATCCATAGCTTCATTCATCAATTGATACACGGTATTACTCTTTCCTGATCCGGTACTCCCTGTAATAAAGGTATGGGATGCCATAGAGTTTTTATTTAATTTCACAGGAATATTTTCTTTATGATTCATATGGAAAATATGACCTAAATCAAGTGTATCACCTTCTTGTTTACTCGGATCGTATGTTGTAACATTACGCCCAAACTCAGCACATTTAATGACTGGTAAACCCGCAATCGATTTTTGTGGAAAGTTTAATGCATACGATAATTCCCTACCAGATAAACTAGTTGTTGGATTCACTACACTTGGATAAACAAGGTAAGTAGCATCTTCTTGCATTAATGCAGGATTCAATCCAAATAGTGGATGACGTAACTCACGTATATACTTACAAATCTCTCTTGCATCCTTACTATTCTCACCTAAGTCACCTCTCCACATATTAATCGCAGATTGCGACATGTACGACTCTTCTCCTTGTGTTAATGAAATATATGTGTGTGCAACATTGTTCACAATGTTACGATCCTCACTTAACACATAGGCTGCAAAATCCCACATACCTAATGCTGTACTTTGCTGCAATCGTTTCATCTGTCTCTCTAATACTTCTAAAGTGTGTTTGATGGTATAGTTTGTAAAGTTTTGTGTAATCCCTTCATTTTTACCAATCGTTTCACTCACACTGGAAGAACGTGCAAAATTCGCCCCAAAGTTGACGCCCATGTTCTTAGCTGAAGAAACTGCCTGAGAAACTCCCTTTGTGGTTGAAATTGCCTTACTCAACGTGCTTGTAGCACCTTT
>CAYJJS010000001.1:4886-105341 GCA_964370645.1 uncultured Erysipelotrichaceae bacterium
GCACTAGCTCCTACATTGATTCCAACTGTAGCAGAAGAACCAATGTTACTCGACTCATTCAATGTGAAGTTTGTTTGCCAAGATGCATATGGCATCAGTGCTGAATACAGCTGTGATAAGTGTAGTTTCTTCTCTTCAATATCTTGTACTGGTGTAGCTAATAAGACAATCGTATATTCTTGACTATTACTGGATGGTGTAATCCCATCCAATAATTTTTCAATGGTTTGACTAATAAACTTTTCAGATTTGGTTGTGGGAATGTTGGATGCACAGGCAACGCTGTAGGCATGCTCATTGTCTAAACAAGGAACAATTCCTACTCCTGGTGTACTCACATACTCACACCCTGGAAAATTCCCTTTAATTGCATCTTTTAATCGTTGCATATATGCATCCACATCTACATTATTATCTGCATTATTTGTGTTAGTGATTGCTAAATATACTTTAGTCGTATTTTTACTTCGATTGAATATCAAAGCGATATTACATTCTTCATTAGATAGTACTTCATACACATTGACTAATTTTTCTAAGTGATCTTCCTTCTTATCACTCACCCACTTTGTTATATTAATAAAACGAATATTGTGTTTTTCTTTAAACTCACTATCGTATTCACTTCTATGATCAATAGGCACATACAATTGTTTAATTTGTTTTAGGTATGCATTATAAATTTCTACTGCACCACTTGCAAGCAATCGATTGGTTAACTCTGTTGAAAGTGGATCGTTTGGATCTGGTTTCTCACTTAAGTATTGGTCTTTTTTAGCTTGTACCTTCGCTAATTGTTGTGGACTTAATACGGAAAGCTTAGCAACTCCATCTCCAGCTTTATCTGATATTTTCTTTACTATTTTCTTTATCCCCATAAAATACCTCTAACTTTCTCTTGTTTGCCAAGACATTTCACACATAATCTTATGCATTGCATGTTCAATGGTTTGTTGGCGTTGTATCAATTCATTAATTTTCATCTCTTCTGTATCTATTTCTTCTTGCTTAATACTTAACTCAGGATTGTAACTCACAATATTGTTTTGTATTGTCCATAATAAATGCCCCATCCAGTTTTCAAAGGTTTGTCTATGACTCTTAGAAAAAGTCTCTTTCACTTCGCTTATGTAATTACCTAATGCCTCATTGTAATGGTTCACTAATTTACGAGTATTTAATGTATTGCTTTCAAACAATACAAAGTCACCAATTTGAAAACCATGTACAAAATCTTTCAGTTCTACTAATATATCTTCTTCTAATTCGAAGTTAATATTTTGATATGTCAATATAATACTTGAAAGTTCACAACGGCGATCATCACTTAAAGTAGTTGATCCACTAATTAACTTTGATAAACTTTGTCGTATCTCAATACTGCATGTTGTCCAATAATCCTTAGAATAAGCATCCATTTGTGTTTGTATATCTTCACAATGTCCTTTATACTTATCATCAATATTTTCTAAAAGTAATTTTGCGACTTCTCTATCAACATTCTTTTTTGTTAATCGACTTTCTTCAAAATCATCCACAGTTTCTTTTACATCCTCTACAAAGTTTTTACCTAATCGTTTTACAGCAGATAAGTCCTTATTTTTTAACAGACCACCCATCCCTTCTTTAAAGTTTGTCTTTAAAGAAGAAAAGGATGCATTCACCTCTTTTTTCTTTTCATCAAGTTGTAATAATGCTTGATGTTTTTGTGTATACTCCACTTCTAGTTGTTCCATTTCTTGTAAGTCAAATGTAATACTATTTTCTTGTGTAAAACAATTCATCTTGTCATTATACGTTTCAATGACACGTTGTTTCATACCTTCTCCAGAGTCTTGTACAAGTTGTACTAACACTGCCTTATCTTTTTCTAAACCTTCCTCTAAAGCTTCTTTACTCGTTTCTCTTTGTGCTTTTATTTGAAGAATTTCATCAGAAATCATTTGAATCATTTCTTGTAAGTACATGGTAGATTGTTGACACTTATTATAGTAAGTATACTTACTAGCAAAATTTTGTATTTCTTTCTCTACACAGAATAAACCACTATTAGCATACACCAAATCACTACACTCACTTACACTTTGTAAAGCATTTTGTTTTAATTGTTTAGGCATAATATTGTACTTATACAACACCGTATAATCTTCATCTTCAGGGTCTTCAAAAGTAAACTTTGTACGACGATAAATCTTATTTAAATGCTTATTATGAAACTTACCACCACTCTTAGCTCCCAACCCTAAAATAGAGGAAACAAAGAAAATTCCTTCTGTATATAAACTCTTAGGAATTGCATGATGCAATATTTCATCTTCTTTTTCAGGTGAATAATAACCTTCAACAGGTAAATCATTTTCATCCGCTTTATTTACAACAATTAAAGAAAAACGATTATCTAGTTGAGGTAAATCTTTTATGATATTGTATAACGCTTCATTATCAATACTATCTAAGTTATCATATTCTGATACATAAATAGACAATCCATTTGTTAGCCCTTCTAGCGCCTTCTCAAGCACCTGTAAATGCTCATTATTGGATGCAGAATTCGAACCTGGTGTATCTAAAATCACAAACTTTGTGTCACTTTTTTCCCATACATCCCCACAAAATGGGATTCCTATTTCAATTAACTCTGATGTATTTATACTATCAAAGGTATTTATAATAGTCAGTGCTTGATTGATTTTTTTATTTACACAAGTGTCTTCCACTTGTGTAAAAGAAGTATGTAATTGTTCGAAGATTGGATCTACAATGTCTTCGTTTATAATTTGAATGTTTGTATCATCAAAAAGAATGGCTACTTCATCTTTTCTATGAAACTTAATGTAAGATAAACCACCTTGTTCTAACTCACAAATTTTAAATACTTTAGCTGTAACAGGCTCATCTCCACTAGGTAAAATTTCTTGTCCTACTAATGCATTAATAAATGTTGACTTACCTGCACTATAGTTCCCTATTATACACAGAGGTATTACATTATTTGTTACATCACTAAACTTGTCTATATTACTTACAATTTTATCTTTATTTTCTTCACTATCCAATAGTATTGATCGTAATTGTTTAAACTCAGTAATAATGGTATCTAGTACAGTATTTGCATTATTTAGGTATCGTGTAGTTCTTTCTAATTGAACACTATGCAATTCACTACATACATTTTGTAGCTGCTCAAAGTCTAAATCACTTCCTTCAAAGCATATAGATAAGTAATCATCACTACCATACTCATTCACAATCACATTTACTATATCGCTTACTACAAAAGGAAAAAATCCTTTGTGGAAGCGATCGCTTAATAATTTACTATTTGGATTGTTTTCAACACTAATGTCTATCCACAACTCATTTGTTGTATCAAATACTTTAAATAGGTTTTCCTTCTTGTAAGGATCACATATGATTTTAATCTTATTCATCAAATACCCCCTTATATTCTTACAATAATTATATGATAAATTATGTGATTAAGATACTACTAATTGTTCATTGAAATATAAAAAGATGCTCATTAGCATCTATAGATGTTGTTAAATATCGTATCCGATGACTTCACTCGCAACTGTTCGAATCGTCTGAGAAGATATTTCATCGGTTGATATTGTGTATACAATGTTTAATCGAGGATTGAATATTCCTAATTTTTTTATATTTGTAAATTGTGAGTTGGTCGAATATACTCCCATAATAAAATAGATCAATAATTGTAGTGTATGATTTTTATTTGGCTCACTTACGCTAACTTTAAAATCCCACAACGTATCACTCGTTAAAAAATCTCCATCACCTATCGTAATAATATCTGTATATGCACCCTCAAAGTCAAATCCATCTAAAACAACTGGACCATAAACTTTGAAAAACAACAAACTACGACCAACCATAATCTTTATATTTTCAATCGTCTTTACATCTGGATTTGAACCTGCACCTTCTCGATACGCACCTCGACCAGCACGATATAGTACATCAAAACTAACCAAACGAAGTGCATTTACCACTGATACATCATCCAACCCTTTTACAGATGCTAATAATTGAAGTGCATAATCCCCTTTACCAATATTGCTTGCACCCATCAAAGAGATTTTGAACGCCTGCCTTGCAGGTGTCCCACTCATAAACCTAGTTAAATAGTCAACAACAGTCCCTATTAAAGATGCATGAATATTTTCTTCAGCGTGCAATTGCACCTCTGTAGGAATCGTTAATTTATCAAAGCTAGTAATTGGAACATATCCTCCTCTTGGTTGCTTCACTTGCTTAATTCTTTGTGTAACAGATGTCATGATTTTTCTCCTTATAATAAAATTATGTAATTTATACCATTACATCATAATCCCTTACATTGTCTATATTTACACTTTACATTTAACAAGCAATTAATAATTTTTATTCTATTAAACAACATAATTTGCACTTTCTTACATTTTATTACAATAAAAAAGACAAGGTTTTATCCTTGCCTTATCTTCTATTTACACACATTCTGTGGTGTTCCTTCTATAAACTTCAATACGTTACTAAACACTATATCTGCTCTACGAATCATTGCTTCTTCAGAGATGTAAGCTTGATGTGGAGTCAACAATGTATTTTTTGCATGTAGTAATGGATACTCACTAGGTAGAGGTGGTTCCATATCGTATACATCAATACAAGCATATCCTAAGGCATCATTATTTAGTGCATGAGCCAAAGCCTCATTATCTACAATAGGCCCTCTAGCACAATTTATGAAGATCGTAGAAGGTTTCATCATCGCAATCTTTTTCGCACTCATAAAGTTTTTCGTATGTGCATTTAATGGTAAATGTAATGAAACAATATCACTAGAAGATAATAAATCAGGAAGTGTCGTATATTGTATTCCCATATCTTTTACTTCTTCACTTACACTATGATTATAGGCAATCACATTTGCACCAAACGCTTGAAACAGTTGTGCACAACGTTTCCCTATTTTACCCATACCTATAATCCCTACTGTCTTCCCTGCTAGTTCCCTACTTTCAAACCCTTGTGCAGTGAATCCGTTTCGCGTTGCTTCTTGTGTATCTATAATTTTACGTAAAGCAATTAAACTCATTGCAATCACTAACTCTGCAACACTTTGGTTGGAGTATCCTGCACTATTACAAACAACGATTCCCTGTTGTTTACATGTATCTAGTGGAATATGATCCACACCTGTAAAGGCTACACTAATCATTTGTAATTGTGGACAAGCAAGTACAACTTCACTTGGTAATGGTGTATTTGCAACAATCAATATCTCACTATCCTTTGCACGTTCAATCATTTCTTCACTTGTACTTGCTTTGTCTAAATAATATGTGAAGGTATGTCCTTGTTTTTGTAGTTGTAGTTGAAAATCAAGGTATACTTGTTCATTTACTGCTAATGGTTCTAATAATGTAATGTTCATATAAATCTCCCTATATCTACTACTAGTATACTATAAATAAAAAGAAAAGAAGGAAAAATTCATTCCCTTCTTTGTTAAATATTATTTACTTTTCAATAAATATGTAGTAATTACATTTTTATTGATCGTAAGTGATGTGTTTTCCATTTCACTTACTACATCTTCATTCAAGTTTGTTTGTGCTTGTAAAACAAAATCGTTTGAATTAAACGCGAATGTTTCTTGTGCATCATGTGAATGATACACACGTACAATCAATCCATCTTTATCTTGTGCTTTTTTCACTGCACTTGTGATAATGTTTGCATTATCAATACTAAACATACTGTATTCATAAGGTGCTACAAAATCAGGTTCATTCAACTTCATTGCATTGTAAGGCATTTTATTGTAAGTTTCTACTGGCGTAATGTATTCTTTCGCATGTTTTGCTAAATCCGCATCTTTTCTTACAATCGCAAAATCAAATGTTAATGTTGTTAATAATTGTGCATCTGGTGTAGGCATTTTAATCCCTGAAGGTCTACCTGGTCTACGTAACATTTCTTCTTTTCCTAAGAATGCAACCCCTCTAAATAAAGTAACTGCGATTGTATCGTAGTCTTCACCAATCACTTCAAACTCTCTTACAGAGTTAGTAAGTACTGCCAATCCATCTTCATTGTCTAATGCAACATATGACAACATTGGATAAATTGAATCTGGTCTTTCATTCCAACGTTCTTTTTCCCAAACATCCATCGCACTATCGCGTACTGGTCTTTGAATACTACCAAATTGGTTATCTGAAATAGTAAACTGAGAAGCCATTTGATTTGGTACATATACACGTACTCTATGATCACAAGCTCTATTATTGATAATCGCTTGTACTTCAATAATTGGCGAGTTAGCATATACATTTAATTTGAATGTTACATCCATATCTCCATCAATTACTTTTGCTTTACGTGAGTCTAAATCTTTAGGAACTGCTAAGTTAAATGAAATTTCTACTTCACTCTTATTTGTGAATGTATGAACAGATACATTTGCCTTAACATCTTTCGAAGTTATGATAAAGTCATCCGCTAATGGTGAGAAATCATATTCATCCCCATCATCACTTCCATCTTCTACTAATAATACATCACTGTATGTTTTGTTACTTTTCTTATCTTCAATGTGTAGTGTTCCATTTTCCTCTACACGAATCGTATAGAAATCATTTTCTATTGTTGTTGCATTTGTACTTGTAGCATTAGCAACAACACCTTCACACTCTTCAATTAAGTATGCTTTGAATCCCATTGCTGGTAAAGTATCTTTAAAAGCAACTGTGTACTTCATAAATGGATCATAATCACCATAGTGTACAATTTGACGATCAATTAGACCCGCATCAATTACTTCACTATGTAGTACTTCAAAGTCCATATTCTTTCCACTTGGATCCACTAAGTTGAAGTTTTTCATTTTTGTGATAATTTGTCCTTCTACAACTTGTTCTCTTTCATAAGCAACTAAGTTAAATGCAACAAATTTATCAAGTGTTTTTTCCAAGCTCATTGCGTCTACTAATTTACGCTTATAAAACTTAATCATTTCATCCGCTTGATCTTCAACAATAAAGAATCTACCCTCGATTTGTTTATGTACTTTATCACTACAACAACATCCAATCGAATCGTGTGCATGATTTTTCATTAACTCTTTCCACATTTTTTCGATGAAACCTTCTTCATACGAAACACCAAAGCTATGTGCTAAACTTGCTAATGGTTCTAATGTATTTGTTAGTTTATTTTCAATTCTAGTGTTATACGCCTTTAAATCCGCTCTTGAAGAGAATATACTACGGTGTACACGCATGTACTTACCATCTAACAATTCTCCTTTAATCGTATCTAGTGATAGCTTTTCAACTTCATCAAATACATTTTCATATTTACTTAAGAAGAATTCTTTTTGAGGATATAAAACTTTTAATTGTTTCATTACTTCAAAAATATTCTTTTGAATAGGCATTTGATCATGTCCATTCGGTAATAAAATTTCATCACAAGTAGCACCACGTTCTAAGACAGGCATATACTTATTCATTCTAGTTGCTAATGCATCTAAATCTTCAGGCAAATACTTTCCAATTGCATATCCAAGTGGAAGAAGTTGTACTACAACTTCTCCTTCACTTAGCGATTGCCATTTAAAGTTATGTTTATTTGTCCCATGGCGCTCACTAGCACCACGCCAAAACATAGCTCTTGTGATATCAAATCCATTAAGGATTTGAGGTAACTTTTCACTTTGACCAAATGAATCTGGTAAATAACCAATCATCATCGGTTCGCAAAACTCACGTGTGTCTTTCAATCCATATAGTAAATTACGAACAATTGACTCTCCACCAACAACCATTTCATCCGTTTGTGTATACCATGGACCAATGATTAACTTACCAGCTTGCGCTAACGCTTTTACGCGTTCTCTATTTTCTGGTTTTACTGCGAAATAATCTTCTAAGATCGCTGTTTGTCCATCTAATACATAGTATGGATAATTCTCATTTGTTTCTAACATTTCCATTACTTCTTCCAAGTCTTGGATTAATAATGCTCTTGATTCTTCTGCTGTGAAATACCATTCACGATCCCAGTGCATGTGGGGTACAACATGTACATTTTTACTCATATGTCTCTCCTATATTTAATTTCTTGTTTTAAGTTGTTTTAATGCAATTAAAATTGCAGTTGAAACTAATGCTCCAATAATTGCAGCTCCTAACCAAATTGCTGCTGACATGAAAGGATCTCCACCTTTCAATACAAACATTGAGAAGATTCCAGCACCTGGTACATCTAGTCCAATATTTGTCATAGCTACAATTGCACCAGCAACTGCAGAACCTGTACAGAATGAAGCCATTACACGTAATGGATCTGCCATCATGAATGGGATTCCCCCTTCAGTAATTCCTGCAAGCCCTAATAACCAAGTTGAGTTACCAACTTCTCTCTCTTCTACTGTAAATAAATCTTTTCTAAATTTTGTTGCGAAAGTTGCAGAGAATGCACTTACCATTTTTACTGATGCGAATACACAGTATGGCATTAATACACCTTCACCTAAAGCAGCAACACAGAATGTGTACGCAGCTTTGTTTACTGGTCCACCTAAGTCAAATGAAACCATGATCCCAATCATTGCCCCTAAAAGAGCCGCATTTCCACCTTGTAAACCAGCTAAGAAATCAAACATCAATTGATTTAATGCTGCAACTGGACCACCAATCACAAATAATACTAATGAACCTGTAAGTACTACAGATACTACTGGGTATACAACGAAACTAACAAATCCCGCAAATGTTCCTTTTGCTGGAATCACTTTTTTCATGTAACGAACGATGTAACCTGCTGCTAAACCTCCTAGCATACCTACTAAGAATCCACCAGCTACAATATTTGCACCAATACCAGCTGCAAACCCTGCTGCTAAACCTGGTTTTTCAGCAATTGAGTAAGCCATGTAAGCCGATAAGATTGGTACCATCATTGTAAATAAGTTACCACGTAATGCATCTAACATTTTTAACCAGTTTGTAGGTTCTAAAGCTCCCCAAACTTCTGCATCACCTAATCCAGTAGCATTTCTAAAAATAACGATAAACGCTCCCATCATACCTGCTGCAACAATGATTGGAACAATGTGACTAATTCCTGTTAATACCGATTCTTTAACTTCTTGACCTAATGATTTCTTACCATCATCAATCGCACTTGCATCAAATGCTTCACCAGTGAAGTTTTCTGCTTTATCTAATGCTTGTTGAATCATCGATTTTGCATCTTTCAATGGTTGTGCCACTCTTGTTTTTAACACTGGTAAGTGTTTGAAACGTTCTTCTTGTTTTACTGCAACATCTACTGCGAAGATGGCAGCTGTAGCATCTTTCAATTGTTGTGCACTATGACGATCTTCAATTCCATTTGCACCTTGTTTTTCAACATATACTTTTACACCCATTTCGTCTCCAGCTTTTACTAAAGCCTCAGCTGCCATGTATGTGTGTGCAATTCCAGCTGCACAAGCCGTAACTGCTACAATACTTTTATCGTATTGAATTTCCTTTTTAACTTCTGCTACCTCTTTTTCAGCATCTAAGTTTGTATAAAACTCTTCTGCTGTTTTTGATTGGTATAATTTTTGTGTGTATGAAGGATCAGACATTTTTGTCATCAACTCAGAAAGCAACTTCATTTGTGTACCTTCCTCATCTACTTCAGGAATCGCTAATAAGAACACATATTTAACTTCATTTGTTTCTACTACACTTTCAAAATCAGCAATTGGTTCATTAACAGTCATAACCGCAAAACTAGCTTCTTTAACGGCACTAGATTTACCATGTGGAATTGCAAGACCAGCATCCATCCCCGTCGCTGAAATTTCTTCTCTTGCATATACTGCTTTCAAGTACTCTTCTTTTGAAGTCAATTTCCCTTCATCGAATAATTTTTGAGCCAGTGCTTCGATTACACTTTTCTTTGTTGTTAAATTTGCATTTAATTCAATCAATTTAACACTTGTAAGTTTTGATAAATTCATATTTCTTACATCCTTTCCTTTTATGGCATAATTCTATCATCATAATTTAGGATACAAGTTTTTCTTGCAATTTATACACAAAAAAAATGTACAAGGAACACACCTTGTACATTAATACACATTATTTTATTTGCATACCCATTTGAATCAATCGAAAACTACGTATTGCTGCACTATAACACAATTCTTTTGCATGTTTACACACATCCTCAAAATCAGTCACTTTATTTGTAGTTGTCATTATACTATCAATTCCATGTGCAAACATTGCCTGTGCATCTTCTCCCATTGCCCCAACAATGGCGAAACACGCAACCTTGTTTTTTTGACAACGTTTTCCTACTCCATAAGCAACCTTTCCATAAGCAGATTGATAATCCATCATACCTTCTCCAGTTACCACTAAATCGGCACCTTGAATTTTTTCATCAAAGTGTAAAACATCTAGAATAGATTCGACCCCTGAATTCATCGTTGCATTTGTGAACGCTAACAATGCAGCACCAAGCCCACCTGCTGCACCAGCTCCCTCTTGCTCTTTAACACATACATTTTGTGTTCGCTCTATAATGTCATATACATGTTTCATACCACGCTCTAAAGTTGCTTGTGCATCCTCATTCGCACCTTTTTGACGTCCAAAAGCATATGTTGCTCCATTTTTACCAAGTAATGGATTTTTTACATCACTAATAATGATGATTTGTACATTTTGTAATGAAGTATTAATGTTTGAAGTATCAATACTTGCAATCGACTCAAAATGAATCGGTAAAGGCGGCAGTTCCTGCCCATCCTTGTCTAAAAAACGAACCCCAAAAGCTTGCAGACATCCAAGTCCACCATCATTTGTCGCACTTCCACCAAGACCTATATAAATGCTCTTACAACCTTTGTCAATTGCATTCAAAATCAGTTGGCCACTACCATATGTATTGGAAGCAAATACATCACGTTTTGACTCAGGGATTTGTGGCAATCCACTAGCAGCTGCCATCTCAATAATCGCATTATTTTCATTAAAAATTGCATAACTTGCTTTTGCATCTTCCAAAAGTGCATTCTTAACATCGATTTCAATGCGCAAAGCATCAAGTGCATCAACAAGACAATCTACAGTCCCTTCACCACCATCAGCAATAGGAATCGACAAAGTTTCACATCCATGGAAAACTTCTTTTGCTGCTTTACTCACTTGCTCACAAATTTCATTTGCACTTAGTGTTCCTTTAAATGAATCTGGCGCTATTACTATTTTCATATGTACCTCTTTCTAAGCATCAATGTGAACCAGCAACGCTTCACATGTTCCATCAATACTATATTCTCCACTATTGGCATCTATAAAAACACAATCTCCTTTTTGTACTTGCACACATTCTCCATCATTTTGAATAGTAGCACTACCTTCAACAATTAAGATACTCAAAAATGATGCATCGCTAACAAGTCCATGAAACGCTTTTACATATTTACCATCTAAATTCACTTTATCTACAGTAAAATACTCACACTTAGCCAAAGAAGGATGCATACCAACTTTTGGTTCTACTTTTTTTGTATTTGTTACTGCAATCGCCTTTTCAACATGTAATTCCCTTCCATTCCCATTTGCATCTCTACGATCATAATCGTAAACACGATATGTCATGTTAGAATTTTGTTGAATTTCAGCTATCACTATATCTTTTTTTATCGCATGAATCGTTCCTGCTTCTATGAAGAAAACATCTCCCTTTTTCACAGGCACTTCATTTAGCACTTCTAATAAAGTATTGTTTTGAATACGATCTTCAAACTCTTTTGTAGAAATATCTTGGTTAAAACCAAAATATAAGCTTGCACCTTCCTTACAATCAACAACATACCACATTTCTGTTTTACCATATTGACCTTCATACTTCAGTGCATATTCATCTTTTGGATGTACTTGAATTGATAAATCATCTTTTGCATCAATAAACTTAATTAAAATTGGAAAATCTTCAAATCGTTTACAGTTTGTACCCAATACATCACTTCCTTTTGTTTCAATATATTGACGTAGCGTTTGACTTGCAAATGCACCATTCACAATAGTAGATGGTCCATCTGGATGACAAGACAACTCCCATGATTCTGCTAACACATCTCCTTCAAATACTTTATTAAAATCCTCAATTAGTTTACTTCCTCCCCATAAATAATCCTTATAACTAGGGCTTAACTTTAAAATTGACATAGTACTCTCTCCTTCTATTATGTTTATCCTACCAACTATTTTGTGAATAAGCAATTACAATTCTTTGTATTTACATTACAATTTTGTGTATTTATTCACATTGTTTTTTTCCAAATTCATCACAAATAATACGTAATAACATCATAAGTCCACTACGATCTCTTACATTATACCCATTGACTTTACGTTCTTCACCATAAAAACATATTTGTGTGTCACTAATTTGACTCAAACGGTTGTTTCCATAATTGGTAATACAAAATATTTTACTCCTTTTACTCTTTGCAATTTTCGCAAAGCGCAACATACGTTCATTTTCTCCACTTCCACTAATCATGATGACCAAATCCTTTTCACCATAAAAGCCTAATGCATATTCGATATCATGCGGCTGTTGAAAGTATTCAACACTTACCTCAAAGCATCGTAAATAGCGTGCCATCATTTCACAAAAATATACAGAATCTCCAATTCCAGCAACTAGTATTTTATGAGATTTGTGAATTGCACATACTAATTGATCCACTTTATCATCTTCTAACACATCGAGTGATTTGATGATATTTTGTGGTATTTTATCTAACAATAAATTTGCTGCACTTTTCTCTACCTTCTTACTCATCTCCTGTTGCAATGAAAACTTCAACTCCGCAAAACCACTGTAACCCAGTTTTTTTGCTGTACGCATGATTGCATTTGGTGAAACATACAATTGCTTCGCAATATTATGAATGGATATTACTGAAATATCATGCATAATGGATTGAATATAAGAAACAATACTCTCATCCGTTTCATTTAACATATCTTCATTTTGTTTAACTCGTTCTTTAAAATTCATAATGTACTCCTCTTTACAATATTATACGATATTATCAAGTGTAAAATAAATGCTTTTATAAAAAAAGAGTAGAGATGATGTTTAAATATCACCTCTACCCTTTAAATATACTAAGCTTTTATTTTTTTGTATGCTTTTCTTCCAGCAAACATCGCTGCACATCCAATTAGTAATAAGAACGTTGTGTTACTTGAATCCCCTGTTGGAGGTGTTGTTGATGTTGGAGGTGTTGTACTTGTTGTATCCACTGCAACAAAGAATGTAGTTGTATAAATCAATTCGTTTGTTACAATTTCTAAAGTATGTTCACCTTGCGATAAAGTAGCTAATAATTCAGGAGCTATCTCTACCACAATACTTCCTTCACTTACTCGATACAAAGGTTGCATTATTTTACTTCCATCTACATACACACTCATAAAGTCAGCAAGTGTTGCATCTACAATTCTAAATGGTACGTAGTCGTCTGTACTTGTAATTTTTTGTCCTGCTCCTTCAACATCAATACTGATATCTTTTGGTGCAAGTGCATCGAATGCTACTTGTAAATCAAGTGCCATAGCATCAACTTCTGCTTGTTGTGTAATATCTTTATTATACACAATTGCATCAATGATACTTTGCATTTGTTCACCTGAAGCATAATGATCTAAATGCATAGCATCTAGTTTTTCTAATAAATCCAGAATCACTGTATAATCAGCTTCTAAATATTCCAAGTTTGCGCTAGCATCTACAATTGCTTGTGCCATTGCATTTACTGCCTCTTGTTGTGTAATGTTATATCCTTCCACGACTGCAGCTAATGCAGATTGTAAATCACTTACACTTGCATCTGTATATAGTGATAAATCACTTGGCACATTCGCTTTTGCACTATCTACTACACTATAGTCAGCATCTTTCAATACTAATGCATCAATACCATCAAGAATTGCTTGTGCCATTGCATTTACTGCCTCTTGTTGTGTAATGTTATATCCTTCTACAATTGCATCAATTGCAGTTTGTAAAGCACTTACACTTGCATCTGTATATAGTAATAAATCACTTGGCACATTCGCTTTTGCACTATCTACTACACTATAGTCAGCATCTTTCAATACTAATGCATCAATACCATCAAGAATTGCTTGTGCCATTGCATTTACTGCCTCTTGTTGTGTAATGTTATATCCTTCTACAATTGCATCAATTGCAGTTTGTAAAGCAGCAACGCTTTCACTTGTATAATCTGATAAATCACTTGGCACTCTGTCTTGAGCAGCATCGACACCTGAATAATCTGCACCTTTTAATGCAATTCCATCAACACTTTGTGTCAATGCATTTAATACAGCATCAACCTGAGCTTGTGTTGCAGCAACATCTGCTTCTACTGCTTTTGCATCTGCAAGTGCACTTTCAATTGCACTTACCTCTTCACTTGTTAAGTCATAAGTGTCTAAATCAAGTGCTTCCACTGCATCAATTTTTGTAGAAAGAGTTGTTTTATCTACTTCAACAAACATTGCTGTAAGTGTAAAGCTACTAGTCACTGGCGTTGTGAAGTCATACTCTACATCACCTACAAACCAACCTACAAATTCTTTGTTTGCAATACTTGGTGTACTTTGTGTAGGCAATGTATTTCCATCAATAACAGAAACTGTTGAAATCGTTCCATCGATATCCACACTAACTGTATGTGCAACACCAGTTACATATGTCATATCCAGTAAATCCACACGTTGTCCATCTGCGTATGAAACACGTAGTGCTAAAATATTATCAAAACTTGATAAATCAAACACATTAATCGATTGACTTAATGTTCCAACATTTACCCATGTATCATTCTCTAATACTTCAAATTGTGCATTTGATAGATTCGAAGAAGATTGCATAATTGTTGCTTGTAAAACAGATTCAGGATCTGTAATTGATAATGTCACATTTCCTGCTAACCCATCACTACCAGCCACATAGGTTGTACTTAAATCTTTATCTGCTGCATTTGCTAATAAATTAGAGTTAGTTTGTGGTGATGTAGTACTTAATGCTAAATTTTCTTTCATCAGTGTATTTCCATCATTCACAACAACTTCATTTACTTTAAATTCTTTTGTTGTATCCAATTGAAGTTTAATGAAACGAGCGGTTTGTGACGTATCAATATCCATAAAGAAGAATGGTACTTCACGTCCATTGAATCCATCTTCACTTACTATGTTACCTGTAATGTTGAACTCGCGAATAGAAGTATAGTTTACACCATCACTACTCAACATCACACTACCACTACCTAATACATAGTCTGTAGTCGCGGAGTTAATGTCTTCACTTACTTTTACTTTAACATTGTTGATATCCGTTGATTTTCCTAAATCGATAACCACATGATCTGTATAGTAGTGTGCAATGCTACTATCTAGCCCATCAAAGATTGCATCTCCACTATTATCGTAAGCAACACCATCTACAAAATAAGTTAATGAACCGAAGTTTGTACCTCTTACTCCATGTAATGAAATTCCATCACCAGTAAATGTATAAGTTATACTTCCATTAGAATCTTGGAAATATAATTCATCTTCATTCAACCATCCACCTTTTGGTGACCACATACTCCAATTTGAACTTCCAAAACTTTCTAGTACTAGGTTTTCTGTCGAAGTTGTTAAGTTGACATCACTATTTACTCCATCAGCACTAACTACAAACTTATCTAATGAAACTTTATCACTACCAGAATCACCATGTGTGAAAATAGTAATCGTGTGTTCTTTGTTTTCTAGTCCAGTGACATTAAATAATGCACTCGTTGTACTTTCATTCGCAGAAGCATATAAATCCACCTCTCCACTAGCATTAGTATAAAATACTGAACTAGGCAGTGAAACTTCTTTTGTTAATGTTAATGTATTTGTACTTGTGATACTACCAGTTGTTTTGTTTATATAACGAACATAACGTGCTGTATACAATGTATCCGCATTTTCAACATCCGCCCAAACTTTTCCATTTTCAGAAACTTGAAGCGTTGTTCCATCTACCGTAGCACTAGAAACATTGAAGCGCATCAATGCATTTAAATCCAATCCAACATATTGTTCATTCCCTAAAGAGTAACCTGTTGTGGAAAGTGTAATTACATCTTCCCCATTTACAACACTAGTATTTTCATTAGAACCAGTATTTTCAATCACTTTTGGTCCTTCATTCACTGTTACACTAAATTCTCTAGCGTTAAACCAATAATCTGGTTTTGAACTTGTCCCTCTTTGTGTTGTTCTTAAACGAATATATCTTGCATTCACATTTGTTTCTACAAAAATATCTGTCGGTGTATTACCTGCAGAATAATCCGCAATCGTTGTATAGTTTATACCATCTGTTGATACTTCTAGTACAGCATGATGGAAGCGATCGTGATCTGTATCTGAACTTCCTTGAAGAATATGTATAGTTTCAAGTTGTTGCACAGAACCTAAATCTACTCCAAAGTAATCATCTTGTTGTTGTGTTCCACCTGTTAAACTAACCGTTGTTGAAGCATCACCATCAACTAATGCTTCAAATTTTGTTGCACTATCATCTGAGAATCCAGAGAAATTAAAGATTGCCGTAGCCTCCGCATCAGATCCACCAGATAATCCTAACATTTCGTTCATTAATACACCGACTTCATCATTGAAGTATAATGCTAAAGGACGTAAATATTTAGTTGCTGGTTTTACTTCTAAATTTGTATATCCACCTGGTTTATACCCTGGTTTTGTAACTGTGTTTGACTCATCAATTAGTCCTGCAATTTCCCCAAATTTAGAGAAAGCAGTATCATAGTCTTGCGCATAATATGCTAGAATCGAATCCAGTCCTGCAATACTTGCTTCTAATGTAGCAGCAAATGAATCGTGGTAAGGCGAATATTCACTCACTAATAAAGTATTCGATGAAGTGATAACAGTATTTGATGCTTCTAAAATAATTTCTAATTCTTCTTTTAACGCCAATGCTTCATTAGTTGCATCTTCTCCAGATTCAAACTTTGTTTTTAATGCATTGATGTACGGAACCAAATCTTCTGATTCTTCCCAACTTAATCCTAACTGGTGATATACACCATCTCTTGGATAAGACATGTGTTTTGCAACAATACTTAATGCATCTGCCACTTCAGAATCCACATATTTAAATGAAGCAGCCCATGAAGCATCCACATCAAACGCTTCAATATTCCAAGCATAATCCGCTACTTGAAATAGTCCAATTTGTGATAATTCGGCTTCCACCATTGGATTCGCAACTAAACCATTTAATGTTTGATTATTTGCTTTTAATACTTCCGCTTTTCCTAAAAATAAAGTTGAATCCGTGTAATCATTCACAGGCCAGTTTAACCAAAAATATGGGTAACGTCCACTTGCATCATAAAATGTTTCATTGATTCCATCTTCAACATTTCCAACTATTTGACTACCTGTGAACATAATTTCAACATCTTCTGCAACTGCTGGCACATCTTCTACAACTCCATCAATTGTAATTTCTGTTCCATGATCAAATTGTGCAAAGTATGATTCACTTGGTGTTCCTGAATATGCTTGCGGACAGAAAATCAAAGGATACACATCCCCTTTTGAATCAATCCACTCCGTAAGTGCGTTTACCGTTTTTACTTGCAATGCCGTTTCTGAAACCGCATCATCTGCTAGTAAAGCAAATTGACGAACTCCTAAATCATATAAAATTTCAAATTTATCCGTAATTTTTTTAATTTCAATATCAAACGAACTTGTAACTTCACCATCTTCTCCATAAACCGTTTCTTTGTTCAATCCATTACTCATAAATGGGTGAATTGCATATACAAATCGAACTTTTGTTCTTGTACCTGCCTCAATCATTTCTTGCATCTTTTCCAAATCCTCTGCTGGATAAGGGTCGCGCCATTGACTGTTGTGGTAAGGATCATCTTTAGGGGCAAAAATGAATGTATTCATTTTATATAATTGACCAAACTCCATATACGAAATTACCGCTTCATTACTCCAAGGAATTCCATAGTATCCCTCAATTACTCCACGATATTCAACATCTGCAAAATCTTCTACTACATTGTTCAAAAGTGCACCATCACCACTTTGATCGACCATCATGCGTAATGTTGCAACTGCAGCAAATACAGCATCATTGTCATTTCCAGCAATGAATATTCCATCACTACTTACCTCTAATACATAAGCATCAGGGTTAACAAATAAATCATTAGTACTTGGTGTATAAAATTCAGTAATTGTTGCATCATCAACAATTTGAACCTCTACTTTTAAACTACTACTTGATGTTTCACTTAAAGTGACACCAGGTAATCTGGTTAGCGTTTCTGTTAAAAACGCTTTACTTTGATCATCTACCTCTGTATCATATTCAACCAATAATTCTTGATTGAATGTAGTATCTCCACCTGTATAAGAAATACTTTGAGGGACTGGATAGATTTCATATTCACTTACTTCTGCTGCTTGGGCAAAACTAACAAATTGAAATAAGCTTGTCAACATCATAAATAATGCCAACGAACATTTAAATATTTTTTTCTTCATCCTTTTATCGTATGATTTCCATCATACTCTCCTTTCCTATCTGTAATTGAATAATAAGAAGTAATACTAAAATCAGAATAGTAAAAAAGACAAGATTACTCATGCCTTTCCTATCTCTTCAACACTGTCTTTATGTAGAAACCCTTTTGCATCCCCTTGTAGTAATATGATGCGTTCACATTTATAAAAATGTTGAAAACACAAGACCAATAGATATTTGTACTACCCACCTTACTAAACAAACGTTTCTTCGCCCCTATTCAAAGATAACGCTTACATTTGTATTTTATCAAATATCTTAGTAAATGTATATACTTATTTTTTATGAAAACCTTTTCCAATAAATGTTTTTTCATCATAAACAACAACGCCCATATCCATAAGTGCTTGTGCACAAACACCATTTCCTTCTCGCAATTGTTTTTGAAAACTTCCATCATAAATATATCCACATCCACAACTTGGACTTTTTGATTTCAACACAGCCTTTTTCACATCAAAAACTTTAGCAAAATAACATACTGCTTCACTACCTTTGTTGAAAGCAAAGGTTCGATCAACCCCTTCTTGATCCACAATGCGGCCATTTACTATTTCGCAAGGATTTCTAGGAGTTGTTAGCCCCCCTATAACTTCAGGACACACCAACAAAATTTGTTCATCCTGCAACTTTTCGCTCAAATCCTCACACATATTTCCACTACCATCATAACGACATTTAGCACCTAGCAAACATGCACTCACTATAATCATATTCGATCTCCTTCTTGTATATATTTAAAACAATACGTTGCATGATTATTCATTACTCCAATTGCCTCCAAATAAGAAAAACAAGTTACACTTCCCATAAACTTGAATCCTCTTTTTTTCAAATCTTTAGACACGGAATCTGACAATTCATTTTTTGTAGTCTGTGCATCAAAAGGATAATAACATACTTGATGGTTACTAAATCCCCAAATGTAATTAGAAAAAGTACCAAACTCCTCTACTACACGTAAAAATGCTTTTGCATTTTCAATTGTCGCTAGTATTTTTGCTTTGTTTCGTACAATATTCTTATTTTCTAACAAAGCCTGTATTTTAACGTCATCGTATTGAGAAATTTTATGAGCATCAAAATTATCCAAAGCCTCTTTAAAGAATTCTCTTTTATTTAAAATTAAAGCCCATGATAAACCACAATGAAAACTTTCTAAAATAAACATCTCAAACAAATACGCATCATCATAGCTTGCAACACCCCATTCTTCATCATGGTATGTAATATATTTTTGATTACTCTCTAGTTTATTCCATGCACAACGTTTCATCAAAACACCTACTTTCTACTGTTAATGTAACATAAAAAAAGTAACCTTACTAGATAAGATTACTTCTTAAATAAATTCACCAATGACTTTTACTTTTATCAATGTCGCATTTCCTGGTAAGTAAGCAAGTGGAATATCTTCTTTTGATAACACTTGAATACTACATCCCTTGCACCACAACCAATTGCTATCTCAGTTGCGGTACAATACAAGATTAATTCATATAAATATGAAAAAAAGGGATACAGCTATGTGGTCCCTCAATATATACATGTATATAATTATTTTTAATATCGTCTTTTTCTAAGTGCTCTTCGTCTTTCACTATTTCGCATACGTTGTATTACAAATACAATAAATAAGCTCACGACAATAATACCTACAATAATATAAATTATGTACTCCATAATAAATGCTACTACATTAAATGAGACATCCTTCGTAGATAAGACATCTTCACTATAAATCACATCGCCATCGTATTTAATTTGTAAAACACCAATAACATCCCCTTCATGAATAGGTGCTTGTAATTCATAAGAAGTAAAACTTATACCATCTAATAGACTTTCATCATAGTCCTTCAAAAACAATGCTATATCTTGTGCAGCTAAAGCATCGATACTTTCATTACTATATTTTACTTCTACTTGTTCATACAATGTATTTTCTTCTATAAATAACTGTGTCCCATAATGCTCCTTCATATATTCCACCATTTCTTGTGCATCAAGAAAATTAGCTGGAATTTCATTACTAACAGGTGCATTACCACTAACAAAAATGTATTCTTCCCCATCAATAATCGCATAACTCGCTAAGCATAAACTTGCTTCATTTGTAAAACCTGTTTTACCTCCCTTTATTTCTTCCAGTTGAATATTATAAGATAACTCATTTTTCACAATTGGAGAAATAAAAGTAAGACGAGCATTACTCGTTATATACTCATCACTCGTAAACATAGTTTTAAAGGTTTCTTGTTGTAAGGCATATTCCAACAATACTGCAATATCTTGTACAGTACTATAATGATTATCATCATGCAATCCGCTTGTATTGGCAAAATTTGTGTCGTCCATACCGATTTTTTTTGCTAAAGTATTCATTTGTGCAACAAATCCATCTACACCATCAAACAATGTAAATGCTGCCGCTTGTGTTGCATCTGCTCCTGAAGGGAATAAAATACCATACACAATATCTTCGTAAGTAACACTTTCACCAACTAAAAAACCTGCTACACTTGCATTGGCTTGTGCTAATCCATCGACCATTTCTTGTGTAATCGTTACACTTTGTGATAAATCATCCACTTGTTCTAATACAACTAATGCACTCATTATTTTAGTCATGCTCGCAGGATACATTTTCTCTTGACCATTTCGATCTACAACTACACTATCTGAACCTAAATGTTTTCCATATACAAACTGACTCTGTAAGTCCAATTCATCTTGTGCAAATACAGTTGAAGAAAACATAGAGCATAATAAACATATACTAATTATTATTTTTTTCATAAAGACTACCTTTCTAATACAATTAAGATAGTACTATATAATGAACACAAAAACAAATAAAAAAACAATACACTACAGTACAATTTTTGAAATACAAAATGCCTGTATTGTATTGTTGATGTCATAAAACATAGGTGCACAGATTTCAAAACATCCACTTAGACGATGACTTTTTAAATATCTTACCCATTGTTTTTTACTAAATTGATTCTTCTCATACAAAAAAATAATGCGATTCTTTTCACCAAAGGATAGTGAATTCATTTTATCCATATATGCATATATGGCGTCTTTATCTTGTATGTATATAAAAACACAATCCAACGTATCTTTTATTTGTGCTTTACACTGCAACAAATGAGAAGGAACATCAAAGCAGTAAACAGACTGTAATGATGGTATATGTAGTTTTTGTAATTGCATTCTATCACCCATCATTAGTATGTGCACAATTATACTTTCTATTCTTTAATTACGCCTTTTGTTGTCAATGTTGTCACCTGTAAAGCAATGTTTTTCATACTACTAGATAAAGCTTTATTAACAGCATACTCTATACCACCACAACAAGGTACTTCCATACGCACCACATGAATGCTGGCGATATCATTGTGTTGCAGTATTGCGCTTAATTTTTCATGGTATTGGACAGGATCTAACTTTGGACATCCAATCATAGTTATTTTTCCTTTCATAAATTGTGATTGGAAATTAGGATGTGCAAAGGCACTACAATCAGCAGCTACTAATAAATGCGCCTTATCATAATAAGAAGCTTGTATAGGCATCAACTGAATTTGTATTGGCCATTGTAACAGTTCACTACTTTGCTTTGTAATCTCTTTACTAATACTTCTTGGTGTAAAAGCTACAGGTGTGATTTCTTCTTGTACAAATGAAATTGCATCAGCTGGACAAACTGGTAAACATCTCCCTAACCCATCACATTGTGATGCGTTGCTCACTTTGGCAACACCATTGACCATACTAATTGCACTTTGATGACAAGTACTAGCGCAAGCTGCACAACCAATACACTTATTCTCATCTATTTTAATAATATTTTTTTTCATATTCTTTCTCCTTGAACTAACAAAGTGATTATAGTACAATCACAATATTAAATATGTGGTTAAAACCACGAAAGGAGAATTATGTACACACCGCTATACAATCACCCCATTTTCCATGACTTTACAAAAGAAGAAATTGATTATTTTATTGAACACATACAAACAAAAGTATCAATATTTCAAAAAGATGAATGTATCATAGGTATGTATGAGCAAATTCATCAAATATGTATTTTATTAGAAGGACATGCAAGTATATATAAACTAGATACGCAAGGTAAAGAAATTTTGTTGTCACAAATACAAAAAAATCATATTTTTGCCGAAGCATTTGTTTGTAGTGGTGAAAATATTAGTCAAGTTTGTGTCATAGCCAATACATCTTGCAAAGTACTACAAATCCATTATCCTATTGTTAGTGAGGATGAAAAAATTATACAACTACAAACAAAATACTTACAAAACTTATTAAAAATACTCAGTAAAAAAAGTTTGGTACTCAATCAAAAAATATCTATATTGTCGAATCATAAAATACGACAACGTCTCTTTGCTTTTTTCATGCAATATCAAAATGAAAAAGACTATTTTACTATTCCTTTTTCAAGAGAAGAACTTGCTGCTTACTTATGTGTAGAGCGTAGTGCCTTATCAAAAGAACTCGCGCACATGAAGAAAGAAGGGCTTATTGATTATCATAAAAACCACTTCCGTTGTTTCTATAATACGTAAAATCTATCTAAAATCGTATTGGTTCAAGTGTACGTTTTAATATTCCATTCATATGTGCAATGATGGTTCCATAATTAGTCATTTTAACGCCCTGCACCATTGCCCTATTTTGGCGTATTTGAATTACCTTACTAGTTAACATACATCCACCACAATGGACAACCAATTTATAGGGGGTTAAATCTTTCTCAAAAGTCTGTCCTGAATTGAACTCAAACACAGGTTGTGAACTTGTGTATTCACGAATCCATTTTGGCAATTTTACACTTCCAATATCATCACATTGGCGATGATGCGTACACCCTTCAACAATCAAAATGCGATCTCCATCTTGTATTTCCTCTAATGCTTCTAAACCTTCTACGCATTGTCTTAAAGAACCTTTGTGACGTGCAAACAAGATAGAGAAAGACGTTAACGGAATATCTTTATCTACCATTCGTGAAACACTCTCAAACACTTGTGAATCTGTTACAACCATAGCTGGTTTATGTTTTAGACATTCTATTGTAAACAAGAGTTCACTCTCTTTGCAAACAATAGGCATTGCACCCACTTCTAAAATTTCACGTATGGTTTGTTGTTGTGGTAAAATAAGTCTTCCTTTTGGGGCAGCCGAATCAATCGGTACAACCAAAACAACAATATCTTTGGGTTGAATTAAATCAGCAATCAGTGGATATTGTTGTGATTCTTCCAAATGTAGTGCTGCAATCGCTTCTTTTAGTTCTTGAATTCCTTCTCCAGTCTTTGCACTTACAAATGTACGTGTGCTATCTCTTTTCTCCTCTTTCAGCAAATCGCTCTTATTATGAATCACTAAATATGGTAAATTTCTTTGTTTAAATTGACTGATTAAATCTTTTTCTGAACTATCTAATTGTGCTTGTGATACAACTAACAAAGCAATTTCAATTTTATCTAGTACCTCATATGTTTTTTCTAAACGTTTTTGTCCCAACTCACTATCATCATCAATTCCAGCAGTATCAATAAATACAACTGGTCCCATTGGCAATAACTCCATTGCTTTATGAATTGGGTCTGTGGTTGTTCCTGCAACAGGAGAAACAATCGCTAAATCTTGCCCGGTAATCACATTTATGATACTTGACTTACCTGCATTTGTTTTTCCAAAAATTCCAATGTGCACTCGTTTTGAGGCTGGTGTACTATTCATTGACATAATATCCCTCCTTTTTAGAATCGAAAATCTCTTCCACCTTGTTCAATTTCTTGTAAATTACTGTCAACTTTTGCTTTCACTTTCGCATTCGGGATGCGTTGTTTTTCCTTATCAATGACATTCTTAATTTCATTTTTTACGGATTCACTAGCATAATCTTCACTATATTCTTTTAGTGTAATTAATGCATTTGGGTGACAACAATTTAAAATTTGATTGTTTTTACACAACTCCATAAATCGATCCCCCGTTCTTCCTTCACGATAACATGCAGTACAAAAGCTAGGAATATGATTATTTTGCATTAACCATGCCACAATCTCGTCTAAACTCCTATGATCACTCAAATCAAATTGTGATGAATTCTCATTATCTGCAACATAATCTGAATATCCACCAACACTTGTTTTAGAACCTCCACTAATTTGAGAGACTCCATATTCCAAAACCTTTTCTCTACATGTTTGACTCTCTCTAGTTGAAACAATAATTCCAGTATATGGTACGCTAATACGAATGATTGCCACTAACTTCATAAAAATTTCATCACTAATTCCATTATCAAAATCTTCAAGTTTAACATCGTCCGCTGGACATATTCTTGGTACACTAATTGTATGCGGACCTACTTGAAATCTACTTTCTAAATGATTTGCATGCATAAGCAAACCAACCAATTCATAACGATAGGTATCTAAACCGAACAATACACCTAACCCTACATCATCAATACCCGCTTCCATAGCACGATCCATTGCTTCGCTATGATACTTGTAATTGCTTTTTGGTCCAGTTGGATGCAGCGCTTCATAACTTTCCTTGTTGTATGTTTCCTGAAATAAAATATACGTTCCAATATTTGCATCCTTCAACATTTTATATTCCTCTACACTTGTAGCTGCAATATTCACATTCACTCTACGAATAGCGCCATTTTTATGTTTTATTGAGTAAATTGTACGTATACTTTCTAAAACATATTCAATTGGGGAATGCACCGGATCTTCCCCTACTTCTAATGCCAAACGTTTATGACCCATATCTTGTAAAGCAATCACTTCTTGTCGTATTTCTTCTTGTGTTAGCTTCTTTCTTGTAATCGTCTTGTTTTTATAATGATATGGACAATATACACAACCATTCACACAATAATTGGATAAATACAACGGTGCAAACAGCACAATACGATTTCCATAAAACTGCTGTTTAATTTGCTTTGCTAATGCAAAAATTTCATGGTTAATTTCATCCACTTCACAATCCAGCAACAAAATTGCCTCTTGATAAGTTAACCCTTTTCCTAATTTTGCCTTCTCTATAATTTCTTTCAATCGTGAAATATTACCTTTTTCCTTTTCACTGTATGCTAAGGTTTTTAAAATTTCCTCATGATTAATAAACTGCTCTGCTTCTTTAGAAGCAGGATCATACTTAATTTCTCTCATTCTTTACTCCTCTAACGCGTAGATGATCTCCACGACTTTCAACAACTTGATATCCTATACGAAACATTTCTTCCTTAATTTGTTGTATTTCGTGTACGCTTGTCCCATTTTTATTGTCGTATAAATTATAATGTGCACGCTGAATACTAGGGGTTAAATTTGGCATAATGACATTACATCCAACTTTCATACCCTTTTGAAAACCACCTTCATGCATAGTTCTTAAGGCAGTTGTCGCTGGCAATAAAACATTTGGTAATAAAATGCGTACCAAAGCTAAGTACAATAATGTATCTTCCACACTTCCTGCATCACAACTAGCAAATGGGGTTGCATGATGCGGAATAAATGGTCCAATTCCAACCATATCTGGTTGAAAACTTTGTAAGAGCATAAAATCATCGCAAAGGCTCTGTACACTTTGTTGTGGTGAACCAACCATAAAGCCACATCCTACTTGATATCCAATTTCCTTTAACCAATTCAGGCAGTGTAGACGTGTTTGTAAACTATCTTCTTTTGGATGCAAATATGAATAATGCTTTGCATTTGCACTTTCATGACGTAATAAATAACGATCTACTCCAGCATCATATAGCATTTTATAACTCTCTTTACTGCGCTCACCTAGTGATAATGTAATTGCACAATCTGGATAGTGCAATTTTATCGTTTGAATCATATCCACAAGCAATGCATCACTATAATAAGTATCTTCTCCCCCTTGCATAACAAAAGTTCGTAAACCAAGTTCATACCCAACTTCACAACAAGCAAGAATATCTTCTTTATCAAGACGATAGCGCTCTACCCCTTTATTAGATCGACGTATCCCACAATACAAACAATCCCTCTTACAATAATTACTAATTTCTATTAGACCTCTAAGATACACATCACACCCATAATTATCGTTACGTATTTTACTTGCCATCTCATACACATAAGCTCTATCCACTGACTGCTTATGTTTTAAAATGTACATCCACTCTTCCATCTTTAATTGACGTGTACTCACTAATTTGTCAATCAATTCCTTAACATCATACATCATTTTAATACTTTCTTTTTGAATACACTGCTTTTGCACTAACCCCGGAAATTGCACCTAATTTTCCAGCTAATGCGCTGATTTGATCTTCCTGTGCATCTACGACAACACTTACAACATTCATATCTTTTTGTCTATATGGAATCCCCATTCTTCCTATTACAATATCTCTAAAATTATGTAATGTCTGATTTAAAACCTCTACAGCACTCTCATCCTCTACAATAATACCTATAATGGCTACTCTTGTATTCATAAAATCTCCTTTCTATTCATAAAAAAAACGCTCAAAAGGCGTTTCACAATAAAATCATTAAACATATTTGTCTAATGATTGACTATGAAAAGACCTTCCACTTCAGATTTACTCTTGATGTCAGTATCTTTATGAATTCGCTTACATTATACTATAAAGTTACAAAATGTACAATTGAGATAAACTTAAGCCCTATATTAGATGAAACAAGTATTTAATTTGACGTGCAGAGGTATGCGAATTATAATTGTAATAATCATATAAGTGAAAGTACGCAACTTTTAGCTACTATGGAGGGATTTTTATGAAAACAGAACTATATGGTAAGTGTCCTTATGTGACTATGCAAAAATTATTATCAGGTAAGTGGACCATGTATATTTTATATTTGCTATCCAAAGATACATTACGTTTTAACGAATTACAACGCCGCATTCCTGAGTCATTAACACATACTTCTTTGTCTAGACAACTAAAAAAATTAGAAAAAGATGGCTTGATTGTACGTACCGCTTACCCACAAGTGCCACCAAAAGTAGAATACTCATTAAGTGAAGTTGGAATACAGTTTATACCTGTATTGGAAGCACTAGGTACTTGGGGTAAATCTTATATACAAAAAAATTAATCATATTATAATATATATAATGCTATAATGATGTTATATAAGGAGGGATATATATGAAATATCGTATCGTTGGTAACAATTTACCAGCTGTTATTTGTGAATTAGAACAAAATGAGTACATGTTGACGGAAAGTGGAGCAATGTCTTGGATGACACCGAATATGAAAATGGAAACCACTGGTGGTGGTTTAGGAAAAATGTTTGGTCGTGCCCTTTCTGGAGACACTATTTTTCAAAACAAGTATACTTCACTAAATGGAAGTGGAGAAATTGCGTTTTCTAGTAGCTTTCCAGGTTCAATCTTACCTTTTGAGATCACACCAGATAAACCAATGATTTTACAAAAATCTGCATTTTTAGCAAGTTCTAGCGGTGTAGAGCTTTCCATGCATTTTCGCAAGAAGCTAGGTGCTGGACTTTTTGGTGGTGAAGGATTTATCATGCAAAAAGTAAGTGGTAGTGGAATGGTGTTTGTTGAAATCGATGGACACGTTGAAGAATACACTTTACAAGATGGTGAACAAATGGTCGTTGATACAGGTCATTTAGCTGCTATGGATGCCACTTGTTCTATGGAAATCGTATCTGTGCCTGGTGTTAAAAATATACTTTTTGGTGGTGAAGGAATTTTTAACACTGTGGTTCGTGGACCAGGTAAAATCTATTTACAAACAATGCCGATCCCTGTGTTTGCTGGTGTCTTAAGTCGTTACTTACCTTATAACAAATAAAAAATGCGTCCATTACTTGGACGTATTTTTTATTTGCTCATATTTATATTGTTTACGATATTTTATGATAAAGTAAATGCTGAAAAACAAAGTCATCAACTCAGCAATTGGAATTGCTAGCCAAGCACCATTCAATCCAAGTATGCTTGGTAGAAACAGCAATGCTAGTAAGATAAATCCAAATGTTCTTAAGAAAGATAATATTGCGGATATCTTTCCATTTGAATAAGCTGTAAACATACTGGAAGTAAGTATATTACATCCTGAGAAACAAAAACCAATTGCAAACAACTTTAAACCTTCACTTGCCAATGAATATACATGCGTGCTAGGACTTGCGAAAAGAGCAGTTATTGGTTGTGCCAATAAAAAAGAAATAAAACTCATACACAATCCACTCAGTATTATAAGTTGCAAATTCACACGAAATAATGCACGCAAGTTATGCTCATTCCCTTCTCCATAATTATAGCTGATGACTGGTGCTATACCCATAGCATATCCTAAAAAGATGGCATTTGAGAAAAACTGTGCATATAAAACAATTGTTATTGCGGCTACCCCATCATCACCTGCTAAAGACAGCATTGTATAATTAAACAAAAGTGTAGTCATTGCGTTTGCTAAGTTTGCAACCATCTCTGATGCCCCATTACTACACGCTTTTAAAATTGCCTTAAAATCAAATGTGCACTTTGCAAAAGATAGTGGTAATACTTTGCGATATTTTACAAAATAGAAAAAACAAATGGATGCTGCACAGCTAAAACCTAAACTAGTAGCTAGTGAAGCACCTTGTAAACCAAAGTTGAAAACAACAATAAACACATAGTCTAAAATAATGTTCACAATACCTGCACTCAACATCGCACAAAAAGCTACCTTCACCTTTCCACTCGCAATCATTGCATTTTGTAATAACATTTGACTAATAATACAAGGTGCAAAACAAATCATGATGCGCAAGTATTGTATAGAATACGTATATGTTTGGTGACTAGCACCTAATAATGTTACAATATTTGGTAAAAATATTTGTAATATTATTAGTAAAACAATGGCAATTACAAGCCCTGTCAGTGTAAATAAAGTTAGTTTTTGCTTTGCTTCATATTCTCTTCCCTGCCCTAATAAAGTAGCCATGATTGCATTACCACCACTCCCTAACATTGTACCAATAGCAATTAGTAATAAAACGATGGGTAAGGTAATATTGATGGCAGACAAGGCATTAGATCCAACAAAATTTGATACAAAAATACCATCAACCATTGTATAAAAGGAAGTAAACAACATACCTAGTATACTAGGTAATGTGAACTTTAACACATGCTTTTTATCAATCTTTGAAATCATGTATCACACCTACCTCTTCTTCATATTTTCTACATACGAAATGCATCATTTCTAAAAAATGACTTACTTCTTCTTTTGTATATACATCTAATAAGGCATGCTCAACCTTATCATCCACTCCTTTATAATAGTCTAAATCAAAGATTTGATCGGTTGTATACAAATATTGAATGCGTTTATCATGAGCACATTGCTTTTTATATAAATACCCTGCTTCTTCTAATTCATTTATTTTTTGTGTCAAAGATGGTTTTGCAACCTTTAATAAACTAGCTAGTTTACTAGCCGTATACACGCCTGGATAGGCTGCAATGATTTCTAAATACAATACACTATTGTAAGTAAGTTTCCCACTTAGTTGTTCACTATGTTTCAGTTGTAATTCCTGTAAAGCCATTGTATGACAGATTCTTTTCATAATGGCATATAATTCATGTTTCATAAAACTCCCTTTTAATTGTTATTTTTACCTAACTAACAACACTAAGTTTACATAATACATAAATAAAAGTCAACTAAAAATGATTGTTTCATTAGGTGATAATGTTATAATAAACCTATAGAAAAGAGGGATATATATGTTTGATTATCGTTTACAAGAATTAGAAGATAAAATAAAAAATGAACCGAATGATATAAGTAATTATCTAAATAAAGCATACATTATTGGTGAGCAGGATAAAGTTGCGTTATTATCATACTTGTCAGATGTGTATCAAATCTTCCCTGATGATTATGCGGTATGTATGGCACTAGCTAAGTGTCAACAAGATAACCACCACTACGCAGAAGCAATTGTACTATATGAGCAAGCATATACTATGCAAAACGAAGATCCAGCATGTTGGTTTTCTTTGTTAGAATTATATACGTCTAGCGAACAACTAGATAAAGCAAAGCTATTGTGGTATGACATTGTAGAATATGCACAAGGTAATAAGGATCACCCTCTTCTGGCAAGAGCTTTCCAATCTTTATCTTCGATTCATTTACAACAAGGAGAATACACGAATGCATTACAATATATTAATATGGCTTTGAAAAACAAACATAGTGATTTTTACACAAATATTTTGAAAGCAGAAATATTATATGCACTTAAAGAGTATGAACCATCCATTTCTTTTTATAAGCGCGCACTTCAGTTTGATGAAGACGATGTGGGTATTTGTAGCAAAATTGCTGATATATACATGGAATGTGAAGATTTTCAACAAGCCATTCACTACTATGAAAAAGAAATGCAAAAGCACGAGAAACAAGCGGACTTATGCTATTACATTGCAAAAGCATATTTAGCTTTAAGCAGAGTAGATCGAGCCAAACACTTTTTATTTGAAGCATTGAAATGTGATGTAATTCATGTTGCAGCTAATGTACTTCTTGCCACTATATTCATTGATGAAAAGCAATACAAGCAAGCAATACACTATTTAGATAATGCACTTAGTGAATCTAATGATGTTGAAATTTATGCACACAAAGGTCACTGTTTTGAGCAACTTGAACGTTATGAAGAAGCAATCGAATTATATGAGATTGCCATTACGATAGCACCTACTCACGCCTTTACATACTATCGAATTGCTTGTGTCTACTACTCGATAGAAGCCTATCAAAGTGCCTTAGACTGTTATCAACTTGCCAAAAAACACGGATATGATGCAGCTCTTTGTGAAGATGGAATTAGCGATACTAATTTCTTTATAAAAAAACGCATACGAGTTAAGACATAAAAAATCAGTAAGCTTTACGCATTACTGATTTTTTTATACCAAAGACTAGCTATTTTATCATCTTGAATTACTCCAAGACCTTGTTCATACATTTTTGCAATCTTTGAATATGCTTGTTCATACTTCAATACAGCAGCTTGTTCATACCAAAATAACGCTTCCTCATAAATCCCATCTTCAAAAAATATATCTCCATACATACATTTATAACGAGCGTAACCAACACTAGCTCCTACACTTATTATTGATTGTGCCTCTTCTTTACCTACACAATTCAACAACATGCTACCAGCAGCTTCTATACCACCTTCAAAGGCACTATATAGAAGGGTTATGCAAACTTCTTTTTCATCTTGAATAGCATGTACATACACACTCTTGTTTACGATGTGTAAAGCAACAATGTATTGACAAAAAATATCACCTTTTTTTGCAAACATGTGCACCTTATCAAAAGCAACTTGAATTGTCGCTTCATCATACATTGTATTAACTATATCGATCAGTGATGGTGTAACACTAGCAAGTGCTATACCTACTGTACTTTTTGCTTGTAAGCCTTCTTTACATGCTTGTATTGCATCATCAAGCAATACATTCGTAGAAAAAGGGGTTAGATTGGATGAAAGTATACCTAATAAATACATTGCATCGCCATTCGCATGATTGCACTCGTTTTGCAATATTGTATATGCATTTTGTTTATCCTCTAGCCTAGTTGAAAACATAATATCTAAAACTTTTTTTATTTGCTCATTATATAATTGTTCCATAAACTTCTCCTTTACCTAAATAGTATAAACGATAATAAATAAAAAGAATGAAAAATGAAATTTTTAGCCTAAATTATGAAATTTAACAAACCTGCAATCAACATAACGAAGATTGGATTGTTTTTTCTTACATAAAGTAAGACACAGCTAATAATAAAAATAATACATAAATCAATTCGTAAAGTAGATATTGCAATAATCCCCTCCACACCAAATAATGCACTTACAACAATGCTTATACCAGCACTAAGAATAAGTGCAATTACAACAGGTCTTAGCACCTCAAAAATTATTTTTACACCATTCTCTTTCTTATATTTTCTATAAAAATAAGCAATCGTTGTAACAATTATACAGGAAGGTAAAATACAACCCAACGTGGCAACTATCGCACCAAACACACCACCTACTTGCAATCCAACAAAAGTCGCTGAATTAATTGCAATCGGTCCTGGTGTCATTTGAGAAATACTAATTAAATCACTAAACTCCTGCATACTTAACCAACCATGTAAATCCACAACTTGTTCCTGAATCAAAGGTAAGGTTGCATACCCACCTCCAAAACTAAACAAACCGATTTGAATAAAAGAAACAAACAAATCAAAAAGAATCATACTTGTTCCTCCTTTTTACATCGTATCGCTTTTATTGTACCAATCAAGATAAACACTCCCAGTAAAACGGCAATGTGTACTTGTAAAAAATATTGTAGAATAAAGCACACAAACACGACAATCATTGAAACCCATTTCTTATCTTCATATAAGCCAACCATCATTTCAAATACAACCATACAAATTAATGCAGCTACACCTGCTTGCATACCTTCCAACATTGTATTTACATAGGGATTGCTTTTAAAAGCAACATAAAACATAGAAACTACTGAAATAATTAAAAATGGTGGCAAAATCGTTGCGAGAACACAAGTTAAAATACCAAGTATTCCTTTTAATTCATAACCAATTACAATAGATCCATTCACTGCAATTGCGCCTGGTGCACTTTGGGCAATCGCAATATACTCTAGCATCTCATCTTCTTCTAACCACTTAAATTCATTCACAAATTTTTTCTTCATCAATGTAATAATGACATACCCTCCACCAAAAGTGAAAGCACTCAAAATAAAAGTAGATAAAAACAATTTTCGATATGTTACATTCGTACTTTTCATGATTCCCTCTTTTCAAACATACATCTTATTTTACCACATTCTAAAAAGAATCAAACAAAAAAACTGAATAATAACTATTCAGTTTTCATTTTTTTATTTAAAAAATCGATTTACTTCGAAATGTGCTTGTGGGTGTGCACATGCTGGACAAACCTGAGGAGCGCTTTCTCCTTCATGGATATATCCACAGTTATTACATTTCCAAGAAACAGAAGTATCTTTTTTAAAGACTTCACCTTTTTCAATGTTTTCTAATAACCATAAATAGCGAGCTTCATGAAATTTCTCAGCAACTGCGATCGATTCAAAAACCTTAGCGATCGCTTCAAATCCTTCTTCACGAGCTACTTTTGCAAAACTTGGGTACATATCTACGTACTCTTCTTGCTCACCTTCAGCAGCTGCTTTCAGGTTCTCAATTGTATTACCTAGAAGTACTGGGAATTTACCTTCCACATGCACTAATTCACCTTTCGCATCTGCATTCGCTAACTTCATCAAGCGTTTTGCATGTTCTTTTTCTTGATCTGCTGTTTCCATAAAAATATTCGCTACTTCAACATAACCTTCTTTTTTTGCAATTGAAGCCCAGAAAGTATAGCGATTTCTTGCTTGTGATTCACCAGCAAATGCATGCATCAAATTTTCTAATGTTTTTGTTCCTTTTAATCCTGACATAAATAGTCCTCCTTATAACCCTAACAATACTATGATTATAACAAAGAAAGAATAAAAAAGAAATTATTACACCCAACTTTATTTTAATATTGTAGCATTCAAAACCTGTTCACAATGCGCCAATGTAAATGCATGCCCCTGTGCATTAAAAGAAGCTATTCCACTTTCATAAATATTAATTTTATACCCTAAGTTGTATGCATCAATGGCAGTGTGCAAAATGCAAATATCACTGCACACACCAACAAGATACACTTCCTTAATCCCACGTTCTTTCAGCTTTAAATCAAGTGAAGTACCATAAAAAGCGGAATAACGATGTTTATCAATATGAAGCACTTGTGTACTATCTAAAGCTTCAAAAGCACTCTTCACTTCCCCATATAACGCTCTACCTTGTTTATCAAAGCAATGCAGTGGAAACATATCCTTTTCTAAATTATATAAATCATCATACTCATGACAATCACATGCATTCACAATACATTGTTTCTCATTTGAAAATTGATGAACCACATTCACGATTTTACTTTGTATGTCTTGCCCGGCTTTTCCACAACTTAATCTTCCATCATCCGCAATAAAATCATTTACATAATCTATAATAATTAACGCTTTTTCCATAGAAACTCCTTTTTAAAATACCCCTAACATCATTAATATTGCAGGAACAAATGCAGCTGCAATTCCTTCCACAATACATAGAATTGGTGTGAAACCTCTTACCTTCTTTTTTAGTACATTTTCTACAAATGTACTTCCCCATAATATACTCCATGCAAACCATAAATATGCAAACTGGAAACTACCTTGTTGAATGCTTTGTACCCCCATGATTAGTGCATATATCGCAACCATAATGGAATACCATCCAGAAATAGTTTCATCGATTTGAAACGCTATACTCACTGCAATCAGCGCATAAGTAATTCCAAATAACAAACCAGATGCAACATTTGTGTATGCAATCATGTCAGTTGCCTTACTAAGTTCGATTAGATTTCCTGTAATCAAAACAAAAGCGCAAATAACATTTAACACAATCATGCTTTTCGCATCCACCTTTTGTAGCATACAAATACCATTCCCTACTAGTGTTATTCCTACAAAAATTAAAGCTATCGCTAACATACATTCCTCCCTTTTGTCATGTGTCATGACACGTGTAATGTTATCATGTAAAATATACAATGTCAATGGGAAATGCACTACGCGCATTCTGAACTCTAATTTTTGTAAACAAAAACTCCATTGTATAAAATGGAGTTATATATGCATTTACTTTACATTAGATTTCGTATCTAACATTAAATAGCCTTTCTTTTGTAGTTCTCTTATTACTTGTTCATAATGTTTTTCACTCGGGCAAAACAAAGTATGATCATGTACATCTCCCCCAACTTTAAAGAGTGGTTGGCTATGATTGTTTTTAAGTGTCTCTACAAACTGTATTGCATCATTGCGACTATAAATATGTAAGTTACCAACAATTTCTCCATATACACAATGTTCTACAATTACATCAAGTATACCACACCCACAATCTACTATCGTAAATAGCTCATCCAATACATCTTCATCACAATGAACACAAGAAATACGATAAGTATTTTTGCTTATATCATCTAATACATAACCTCTTGGCGTTGCCTTGATTGGGTGTCCTTGCGCTCGTAATATTGCAACATCCCCAACAATCAACTGTCTACTTGCATGTAATATAGTACCTAGTGCAGTAGCACTAATTGGTGATTGTTGCTTTTGTAATTGTTCAATTATATTTTCTCTTCTTTGTTTTGCTTGCATACATTACTCCTTCTTCTTTTCTATTTTACTAGACTTGAAGTAAAAATACAATCTACTCTTCTTTTTCAAGAATTTGTTTACAAGTTTGTAAAGAATCCTGTTCCGCTTGATTTAAACTTGGATACTGAGGATCGCATAATTGTAATTGACTCACAATTATTTCAGATACGATGTAGCGAGTATACCACTTTTGATCTGCAGGAACGATATACCAAGGTGACTCCTTGCTTGCAGTATGTTTGATTACTTCTTCATATACCTTCATATATGTTTCATAATACTCTCTTTCCTTCAAGTCTGAAGATGAGAACTTCCAGTTTTTTTGTACATCATCAATGCGTTTTAAAAATCGTTTCTTCTGTTCTTTCTTCGAAACGTGTAAAAATATTTTTATTACTCGATAACTATTATCATATAAATACTGTTCAAAATTATAAATCTCACGATAACGCTGTTTAAAAAATAATTTAGAATCCATCTTGCAGCGATTTGCAACCTTATAGTTCTCTTGTAGATTATGCACTTGTACAACCAAAACATCCTCATAATAAGAACGATTAAATATAGCAATCTTTCCTCTTTGTGGAATAGCTCTATGTGCCCTGAATAAATAATCGTGAGATAGTTCATCCGCGTTAGGTTGTTTGAAACTATACACATCCACCCCTTGTGGATTTAATGGACCCAAAGCATGACGTATTGTACTATCCTTCCCTGCTGCATCCATTGCTTGTAAAATAATAACAATACCTTCTTTTCCATCTGCATACAACTTATCTTGTAGTTGTTCCATCTTTATTTGATTCTCTGCCAATAAGCTTTCTACTTCCAACTTATTCGCCTTATCCATCTTACTATCACAAGGAAACTCCTTCAATGAAAATGCACCATCACCTTCATAAACATACTTTTTTAACATACCCTCAAACTCCTTTCATTTATTTTATACAGGCTCCTAAATACTTTACATTTTCATATTATCATTCTATGAGATATCAATCAATTCGTTTACTAATAGAAATTAAAAAGACACCCAATTGGGTGTCTTTCAACTATGTTTAGGGTATAGTTGTTTGGATAGGATTTACCATCATAGAATGTTATATTGTGAATCTAACTTACCTATTCAATTGTGATAATTTTAAAGCGGATTCTATGCGTTAAATCGATTCACAAACTTATAAAGATTCAGAAAATAAGTATGCACAAAGCAATAAACAACATATTAGATACTATTGGCACATGTAAGTTGTGATGTATGTGCTGCATATAATATTCGTGATAAGCTAATATGTTCCATTTATTTTAAAATTATCATACAAAGCATACCAAATTATATGACAATTGTATATACTTAAGCCAAAAATTACTATATTTGGATATATTACCAATTTTTATTTGTAATTTGTAATAAAGTACCTTCTTTATTAACAACAAAATTATGCTTTTCATAATATGCAACATTATTCAAATCATCAGGTATTACATTTAAATATAATACACCACTACAAGATTGTTTCATCCTTTGCACTAATTGTGTTCCTATCCCTTGATGTTGATATTGTTTATGTACAAGTAAACAGTCAATTGTCGCCTGCCAAACACCATCACTCATAGCTCGAATCAAAGCGATTAACTCACCTTTGTGCCAAGCTGAAATGACGATAGATGAGTGTGCAAAGGCTTGTACTAGTGCAGTTGCATTACGTGCAGATTGCCAACCTACACTATCAAATAAAAGGTAAACATCTTCTTTTTTAAATTGTTTCGTATCACTATAGGTAATCATAAAAATCCTTTCTGTATATAAGACACTTATAAAAATAGTGAAAATGAATAAACATCATTTTCACTAATATACTATTGTAATTCTCCAAGAATTTTGATGGCATCTAACATTTGATTTTGTATCTCAGTATGTTTCGATTCATTTTTAATTACTTTAGGAAGCATTTGTTCTAACTTATATAAGCTGTAACGCACATAAGCATAGTATGCATCATCTCGTACAACATTTTTTCCAAAATGTATTTGTGCAAAAGTAAGACTTTCACTTTTTTCTACACGTAACTTAATCATTTGGTAAAAATGATCTTCTTCTAAACAAACTCTTTCTTCTAAAATATTACATGCTTTCTCTTCTAAGTATGCTCTAAACTTTTGTACATCCTTATTACATTGAACCACTATAATTTTATCTTTTAATTTACTAAAGTTGTCTTCGAATATTTTTTTAATCGTTTCAAATCCCATTCCAGCAATTACAATATGTGTAACATCACCTTTTAAGTTATCAAGTCCATCCTGTAAAACTGGAATTACATGTTCCTCCATACCAAATGACTTTATACTTGCAATTGCTTGCTTCAATGGTCCTTCTTTTACATCACACGCATATGCTTTTTTCGCTTTTTTCGTATGGATTGCATAACAACAAAGTTGCGCATGATCACATCCTATATCTGCCAAAATACAGGCGTCATCTAACATATCATGTATACACTTTAATCTTTTACTTATTTTCATTTTATTGTTTGTCTACAAAGTCCTTCAATCTTTTTGATCTTGTTGGGTGTTTTAATTTACGTAATGCTTTTGCTTCAATTTGACGGATACGTTCTCTTGTAACATTAAATTCTTTACCTACTTCTTCTAATGTTCTCGTTCTTCCATCGTATAAACCAAAACGTAAACGTAATACTTTCTCTTCACGTTCTGTCAACCCTTGTAATACAGTATTAATTTCATCTTTCAATAATTGATTATTCGCATACTCATCTGGACTCATTGCATCTTTATCTTCAATAAAGTCACCCAAATGAGAATCATCTTCCTCACCAATTGGCGTCTCCAATGAAACTGGATCCAATGCAATTTTTTGAATTTCACGTACCTTTTCAGGTGTAATACCTTCCATTTTTTCAGCAATTTCTTCTGCAGAAGGATCTCTTCCTAAATCTTGTACCAATTGACGTTGAATACGTGTTAATTTATTAATCGTTTCAACCATATGTACTGGAATACGAATTGTTCTTGCTTGATCCGCGATCGCTCTAGTAATTGCTTGACGAATCCACCAAGTTGCATATGTTGAAAACTTAAATCCTTTCGTATAATCAAATTTTTCAACCGCTTTTGCTAATCCCATATTTCCTTCTTGAATCAAATCCAAGAATAACATACCACGACCAACATACTTTTTCGCAATAGAAACAACTAGACGTAAGTTTGCTGCGATTAGCTTTTTCTTCGCTTCATCATCTCCAGCCTGGATACGTTTCGCAATTTCTGGCTCCTCTGAAGGATCCAACAATTCTACACGACCAATTTCTTTTAAATACATCTTTACTGGATCATTCAACTTTGTTTGTGCCGAATTCGCAAAAGATTGTTCTAATTTATCAATGTCCTCAGATAAATGCTTTACACTTTCATCCTCTTCTTCAACACCACCATCAAAGTCATCATTCACATTGACTTCTTCCTCTTTCAATACTTCACTCAAATCCGGTGCTTCAATTTCACCTTCATCACTTAATTCAATGCCATTATCCATAAGCCATTGAAAGAAATCTTCATTATCTTTATCATTTAAATCTAAATGATCGATTGCTTTAGTAACATCTTTATCTAGAAGAACCCCCTCTTCATCAAACTGCTTTTTCAATTCTTCTTTTACTTGTTCTATTCCTTTAATTTCTTTTTTTAACTTTGCCATTTATACCTCCCCCAGTTGTCTTCGCAAGACACTGATTTCCTTCGCAAGTTCCCCTTTTTTAATTGGGTCGTGGACTTGTTCACTACGTATTTTTAACGCTTGTATTTTGTCCTCTACTAAACATTGTTTTATCTTATCCATTGCTTCTTTCAAAACAACTTCATGATATACATCCGCCTCTTCATTAACATCAACACTTTGTAGCAGTAATTGCTTTAAATGTTCTTCTTCAATGACATCATATAGGGATGAAACGACGATGACATCATGATTACGATAGTAATCAATGATGTATAAAGCCAAACTATTATATTCTTCATCTAATAAAAAACCTAACTCATCACGATAATATGCACATCCGCTTTTATTTTGTATAATTTGACGGATAATTTGTATTTGTGCATTTACTCTTTTACTATTTGGTCTTTTTAACACTGGTACTGTATTACTCGGCTTTTTATGAAAATTCGTTGCCTTTTGTCTAGCATTAATTCCAGTTATTTGTTGCAACATATCATAATATACATTTTGTTCAAATGAATCTTTCACATTTTGTATTTCTTCACTAATTTCTTTCGCATAAGCTAATTTTTCACTATGATTGTGTAAGTCATATTGACTTTTTAAGTGATTCATTAGAAAGTGTATCCATCCAACCGTTTTATTACAAATTGCAACAAATTCCTGAACTCCATATTTCTCAATAATTTCATCTGGGTCTAATCCATATGTATTATTTACTATTTCGACTTCCACATTCATGGAATGGGCTAATTTAATGAATTTATACGTAGCATTCTGTCCAGCTTTATCTCCATCATAACAAACTATAATTTTTACATTCAATTGCTTTAATTTACGCATTTGATGATTTGTACACGATGTTCCAAGTGTAGCAACACAGTTATCCATTTCTATTTTCGCAAATGAGATTACATCCATCGCACCTTCAACAACAAAAAGTTTTCCTTCACGCTTTGCAACTTGTTTGGCACGATGGTAATTAAACACTATATCTGATTTATGATAAATCGGTGTATCACTAGTATTAATGTATTTTGCATTTTGAGTTTCATCTACTCTTCTAGCTGTAAACCCAATAGCATTCCCTTGTTCATCATGAATGGGAATCATAATTCTATGTGAAAATACATCTTGTAACCCATTCTCACTAATCCAAGCAATATTGGCATTCACAATATCTTCATCTACATACTTTTTAGCATGTAAGAACTCATAAATTTTATTCCCTTTTGGATGATATCCAATTTGAAATTGTTTTAAAATTTTATCATTCATACCCCTTTGGAGTAAGTATTTTTTAATTTGAATACTTTGTTCACTTTCTAAATTGAAATGACAATAATTACTAACTTCTTCACATATTTTTTGTAGCATTACTTTTTTGGGGTCAATTGGCGCTTGAAACGCTTTCGGGTTAAATTGAATTTCAACATTCGCAATTTCTGCTACCTTGGCTACCGCCTCCACAAAACTTATATTTTCATAACGCTGCACAAAACTAAATGCATTCCCTGATGCTCCACATGTGAAACATCGAAAAATTTGCTTTTCACTAGAAATAGACATCGAAGGATCGTGATCATCGTGGAAAGGGCAAACCGCTTTATGTGCTCTTCCCTTTACAACGATTGGTAAATAATGTGAAATCACTTCCACAATATCACTTTTACTACGTATGTCTTCAATGACTTCTTGTGCGATTCTCACATTTTCACCCCACTATCTAGCTTAAAATTTTACTTTTTTTGCAATGTATTGTTCTAAATCTTTGATTGCAACACGCTCTTGCTCCATTGTGTCACGATCACGAATTGTTACACAACCATCTTGTTCACTATCGAAATCATAAGTTATACAAAATGGTGTACCTATAGCATCTTGACGACGGTAACGTTTCCCAATACTACCAGCCTCATCATAATCTACACTAAAGCTAGATGCTAAGTGTGCAAAAACATCTTGAGCTCCTTGTGCTAGTTTCTTATTCAATGGTAAGATACATGCTTTATAAGGTGCTAATGTAGGATGTAATCGTAATACTACTCGTGCATCATTTTCTAATTGTTCTTCTTCATATGCATCGCACATAAATGCAAGCATCAAACGTTCCACTCCAACACTTGGCTCAATACAATATGCTAAATACTTTTCATTGGTAGTTGGGTCTTGGTATTCTAAACTTTTCTTTGATTCCTCTTGATGTGAACGCAAATCAAAATCCGTACGATCTGCAATCCCCCACAATTCTCCCCATCCAAATGAGAATTTATATTCAATATCACTAGTTCCCTTAGAATAATGAGATAATTCATCCGCGTCGTGTTCACGTAAACGTAAATTTTCTTTATCAATACCTAGTGACAATAGGAAGTTTACACAATACTCTTTATAATACTCATACCATTTCAAATCTTCCCCAGGAGCTGTAAAAAATTCTAGTTCCATTTGTTCAAACTCTCTTGTTCTAAAAATAAAATTTCCTGGTGTAATTTCATTACGGAATGATTTCCCGATTTGTCCAATACCGAATGGTAATTTTTTTCGCATTGTTCTTTGCACATTTTTAAAGTTTACAAACATTCCTTGTGCTGTTTCAGGACGTAAATAAATTGTGTTTTTTGCATCTTCTACAACCCCTTGAAACGTTTTGAACATTAAGTTAAATTCACGTATGTCCGTAAAGTCAGTAGCTTTACAATTTGGACAAGGTATTTGATGATCATCAATATATTGCTTCATTTCCTCTTTGCTCATCGTTGCAGGATTTACACTTTGATTCGAATATGTTTCGATTAATTGATCTGCTCTATGTCTTGTCTTACAGCTCTTACAATCCATCAATGGATCACTAAACCCACCAACATGTCCACTAGCAACCCATACTTGAGGATTCATTAATAATGCAGATTGAATCCCTACATTATGCGGATTTTCTTGAATGAATTTTTTCCACCAAGCTTTTTTAATATTATCTTTTAGTTCTACACCCAAAGGACCAAAATCCCATGTATTAGAAAGTCCTCCATAGATTTCTGAACCTTGGAAAACAAACCCACTATTTTTCATATGTGCGACTACTGTTTCAAACTTTTTTGTATCCATTTTTACCACTCTCTTTCCACCATTTTTTCAATCATTTTACACGTTTTTATAAAAATCGTATAGGCATACTATTTATATCATTTTTAAACCTTTTAGTCAAGATAATGTACGCTTTCTAAACACTAATTCAGTGCAAAAAAGTCACCCTAATTTACTCAGTGTGACTTTTGATATTTTCAACCTTCTTTAAGAATGCAATACTACGTAATTGCATCCCACTATTTTGCTCAAAAAAACATACAATAGGAGCAACCTCATTATAACAATCACAATCTATTTCATGCAAAATGGATAAATGTTGTAGCGACGCTTTATGAAAGAAACGAAACAATCGCAACTGTTCACGTGAATACAGTTTACTCTTTTTATAGCAATCAACACACATAAAACCACCCTGAGTAAACGAAATATGATTGATTGGTTTCTGTTTTAAACAATGTACACACATATCCACTTGTGGTGTAAACCCTAATAAATTTGTACATTGTGCAATGAAGAAAGCCAATAGTGCATATTCATTATTTTGTTCATTTAGAAACTGTAAGCACGCTTTCAATAATCTGTATGCTGTGTTATAGGAATATCCCTCACTACGATACAATACTTCAAAAAAAACTTGTGCAATACATTGCTTTTTCAGATCACTATATAAATTTGTATAAATCGTATCGACCTCTACAAATCGCAATGATCTCATACCTTCATTTTTCGGCATAAAATGAAATGTACTAATTTGAAAACTAGAACAGGCCTTTGCATTTTTACTAGTTGCCTTTTTAACCCCTCTAGCATAAATAGACACTTTTTCATCCTGCTCACTCAATACATGCAGTATTGCGTCATTTTCCTTCATATCCTGTGTATGTAATACAATCCCTTGGATTGCATTATTCATAATCACTGTTCTCACTATACCCCAGTTTGTTTAATTTACTACTTTTATTTCTCCAATTATTTTCTACTCTTACATACAGCTCTAATTCGACCTTTTTATTAAGCATCGCTTTGATTTCTCTTTGTGAAGCCAAAGTAATAGAACGAATCATACTTGCTTGTTTACCAATAAGTATTCCTTTTTGCGAAGCACGCTCTACCACAACGACAGCTTGTATTATCAGCTTATTCTCTGTTTCCTCTTTATGTTCAATCACAACAGCTACAGAGTGAGGGACTTCCTCTTGTGTTCTATGCAAGACTTGTTCACGTATCATTTCGCGAATACGAAAATCATCACTACGATCGCTCTTCATATCTTCTGGATAAAAACAAACTCCCTGTTGTAAATATTTGTTAGTTGTTGAAAGTAAGTCATCTAAGTTTTTTTGTGCACTTGCTGAAATTGGAAGAATTTCAGCAAAGTCATGACGAACACTATATTCTTGCATGCGTTTTAAAATTTGTTCCTTACGTAATAAATCACATTTATTCAACAATAAAAATACAGGAGTATCATAGTTTTTCAATACCTGTAAAATATATTCATCCCCACTTCCAAAAGCAGCCTTGGCATCCACCATTAAATAAATTACATCTGCATCTTGCAAAGAATTATATACACCTTTATTCATACTTTTTCCAAGCTCATGCTTCGCTTTATGCAACCCTGGTGTATCAATAAAAACATATTGTGCTTGTGTATTTGTTAAAATACCCAAAATATTATTTCTTGTTGTTTGCGCTTTTTCTGAAGTAATTGCTATTTTCTCATTCAACAATGCATTCAACAAAGTACTCTTCCCAGCGTTTGGTCTACCAATAATAGCAATAAACCCCGATTTAAATTCTACCATATTCTTCCTCCAAAAATTATAATTGCGATAATCGCACTAAACACAGCAGCCACAAGAACAAATGCAGCGCTCAAATCTTTAATTCTACGTATCATTTCATGATACTGCGGTTGTACAAAATCACATAAATATTCAATCGCTGTATTAATCATTTCACTTACAATAACTAATGCACAGCAAAGTAATACAATGCACCATTCTACCATACTAATTTTAAAATAGAAAGATAATGCAATCGCACATATACACAAAGCAACTTGTATTAATATAGATACATCTTTACAAGCTAATACAAAACCTGCAAAGGCATTTTTGAACTTATTTAGAAATAATTTCATCCAGTATTTCATCCTGTAAAGAGAACATTTCTTTTTCCCCTTCTACATCCATGTGATCATAGCCTAACAAATGCAATAAACCGTGTGTAAATAGAAAGCTAAACTCTCTTTCAAAACTATGGTTGTATTCTTTTGCTTGTGCAAAAATCGCATCTACACTAATAAAAATATCACCCAATTCTATCTCGTCTTCTACATCGAAATATTCCCCTTCTAATGAAGCAAAAGATATGACATCCGTTGGACGATCGATATTTCGATATTGTTTATTTATTTGATGAATTTGTGTATCATCCACTATAATCAAAGAGAACACAGAAGGCGTGTTGTACTTCAATATTTCATTCACTCTATTCACAATCTTTGCAAATAATTCTTTTTGTTGTTCGCTAATTGTATATTTTGTCTCATATATATAGTTAATTTTCATAATGTTCACCCTTTTCTACTTCATTATAACACACAATTGAAATCTTAGAATACACAAGATATAACCTTAGTATATGTAGCTTTTTTTCACCATATACTGGATCATAAATAAATACATAAAAACGCGTTCTTTTAAGCAAAACAATATAGTGTCCACATCTTCTTGGTCGCAACAAAATTACACTTGGAAAATGGTTCATCAAAAAGAAGCTACGATACGCTTGCAAGTGCAATCCACACGCTTCAGCGTGTGTTATAAAATCATATACACTTACTCCTCCATCTTGTATACAATTGTTTAAACGCGCTAAAAGGACTTCACAATCAAAGTTAAAATATGCATTTAGTTTTTTTATACAAAAAAGCGCACATCTCATATTATCACCTAATATAATATATGCACCTTATGTAAAATACCCTAATCTACAAATTCAAATTCAAAATCACAGATAACTACACTATCCCCATGTTGACAACCCGCTTCACGAAGCGCCTCATCAATACCTAAGACACGCATTTTACGAGCAAAACGGTGCTCGCCTTCAACATCATCAAAACTAGCCATTTTAAATGCTTTATCAATTGCTTCTCCAACCAATTCATAAACACCATTCCCTAAGTTTTTCACGACATATCCTTTTTCTTCTTCTTCAAATTTATACAATACACCTTCAGATTTTTTCTCTTTATCATGCATCGGGAATGCTTCCGTAACATCCAATAAGTCACTTGCTCGATACAATACTTGTTGCAACCCTTCTGCAATCAAAGTTGTTGCCTCAAACACCTCAACCTCTGGATACGCTTCTTTGAAACGCACTAAGTTCTCTTGTGCAGCATCCAAATCCATCTTATTCGCCACTACGATTTGTGGACGTTCCTTTAATCGGTATTCATATTCAGCCAACTCTTTATTAATGATCGCATAATCTTCTACTGGATCTCTACCATCATTTGCACCCATATCTACCACATGTAAAATTACTCGACATCTTTCAATATGTTTTAAAAATTGGTGTCCTAATCCTTTTCCTTGGGCAGCCCCTTCAATCAATCCAGGTAAATCCGCCATAACAAAGCTTTTCTCTTCATTTACACGAACTAGCCCTAAATTTGGAGTAATTGTTGTAAAGTGATAATCTGCAACTTCAGGTTTTGCCGCACTTACAACGGATAACAAGGTAGACTTACCAACCGAAGGAAATCCAACCAATCCAACATCCGCTAGTACCTTCAATTCTACTTCTACTTCTTTCATTTCACCAGGTTCCCCTTTTTCAGCGTGGTTAGGTGCAGTATTTCTACTTGTCTTAAAACGGAAGTTTCCTCTTCCACCTTTTCCACCACGAGCAATAATCACCTGTTGGTCTTTTCTTGTTAAATCCGCTACAATGTTCCCACTCTTCAAATCACGAACAAGAGTACCTAAAGGAACTTTTACAAGCATATCCTTCCCTCTTGCACCATGCATTTTTTTGGTTTTTCCATTCACTCCAGTTTCTGCTACAACTTTTTTATTATAACGCAAATCCAGCAGTGTTGACTTTCCTTCATCGACAACAAAAACAATGTTTCCACCATCTCCACCATCTCCACCACTTGGTCCACCTAGTGGTACATACTTTTCTCGACGAAAAGAAACCATTCCATTTCCACCGTCACCAGCTTTTACTTTTATACGCGTACGATCTATAAACATAAAATCACTTCCTTTCGTTACAAAAATAATCCTCACAACAGTGAGGATTATAAACTATGCTTGTGGATATACAGAAACTTTTTTCTTATCTTTACCCATACGTTCAAATTTAACAACACCACTTACTGTTGCAAACAATGTGTCATCTCCACCACGTCCAACATTTGTACCTGGGTGAATTTTTGTACCACGTTGACGGTAAATGATAGATCCAGCATGACAAAATTGTCCATCTGCTAATTTAGCACCAAGTCTTTTCGAGTGAGAATCACGACCGTTTTTGGTAGATCCAACTCCTTTTTTCGATGCGAATAATTGATTATCTAAAATAAATCTCATGGTTTACACCTCATCTTTCTTTATTTTTATATATTTATGATTTGTGAAAGCAACTGTCTCAAGCTGAATAACAAATGTACTCAAAATGATTTGTTGTGTTTCACTTACACTTTTAACCTTAATCTCTATATGCCCTGATTCCATTTTAAAATCACAAGAATCATTACATAAGATATCCAATGCATTTAGTATACCTACCGATATACCACTCACTTCCGCACAAACAAGGTCTAATTCACCCTTCGTTGAGTTCGCATGCCCAGATATGTCAACGGTATGTATCGTATCTTTCTTTTTGGATATGACTACCTGAATCATAATTATCCTTCAATCTTGTTGATTGTAAGTTTTGTATATGGTTGACGGTGTCCTTGTTTACGGTGAGTACTTCCTTTTTTAGCTTTGTATTTGTAAATGATGATTTTTTTAGCTTTCCCTTGTTTTTCAACAGTAGCGCTAACTTTTGCACCTTCTACATATGGAGTTCCCACTTTTGTAGTACTATTTGATACTAAAACTACTTTATCAAATACGACTTCATTCCCCGCTTCAACATCTAACTTTTCAACGAAAATGCTAGCTCCTTCTTCAACGCGGATTTGTTTTCCACCTGTTTCAATAATTGCGTACATAATATACCTCCTTTTCTGTTTTAAGACTCGCCACATAAGGTGATCTAAGATACTTATGACCTTATCATGAGCGGTTGTAAGTCACAAAAGGACATACAACATAGTTATATTACAGTAATATGCAAAACAAGTCAAACATTTTCTAACTTTTTTTACCTTGTAGTGTGAATGTGTACATCCCTTTAAAAATACAAAAAGGAAGATTACTCTTCCTCAGAAATATAACGTATGCGCGAAGCATCATAACGATCTACAAAATGATTTGCATCTTTTTTCAACGGATAACCTAATGCAACCACACTATATGGTAACAAGTGTTCCTCTAAAGCATACTTCTCTTTTATAAAATTCATTCTCTCAACATCTGGTGCAGTTCCAAACCACACACTACCTAACCCTAACGAAGTTGCTTGCAACTGTATGTTTTGGGTAAGTGCTCCTAAGTCTTGTTGCCAATAGTCCGCAAAAATCATTCGTTTCGTATTCCCTAAAACAATAATGGCAGCAGTTGCTTGTGTTAAACAACCTGCATAAGGATTATATTTTGACAACGCATCCAGTTGAGAACGCCCTCTTACCACAATGAATTCCCATGGCTGCTGATTTGCGGCTGAAGGAGCCTGCATAGCAGCTCTTAATATACTTTCTATATCTTCTTGTTTCACACTTTCATTTGTAAATTGACGTACACTTCTTCTAGTGAATATTTCATTCATATCTACACTCTTTTCTGGCAAAATTCTATTTTTGAATTTCCACCATTAATGAAAAAGTAATCCATACCATTATCAAACAAAAAATCAATATATCCTAATGGTGTGCTAACACAACCAAGCTTTTGATAATATGCATAATCTTGCTGGATATCCTCTGATACATACGCAATGTGATCCATTACACTTTGTGTCAAACTTGTATCTTCAACAAGCTCAAACATATTTATTCCATCACTCAAAAACACAAACTCTTTATGTCCCATAAAACGATGCGCAATCGTACACCCTAATTCTTGTGTATAAAACAAAATTGCTTCCTCTAAGTTTGGTACTGTAATATTAATATGATCAATCTTTCTACCTTGTTTTTCCATACTCTCTCCCTATAGCGTTTTTTCGCTCTCTTACCATTTTAAGAATCTTTCTTTTAGTGGATAGATCCACTTGCTTATTTGATGTATTTATTAAGAAAATTACATCTAGTCCTAGTTAGAAACTTTACATTCCTCACAACAAACCATTCAAGTCTACAAATCAAATAATACTTGTTTTCACCTCATTAATCAAGCGTGTATATACACTTTACTTTGTTATACTACTCCCTATTTGTAAACTACTTACTTTTGGGATATAGTGAACAATCGAAAAGCTATATTACACTCTTTCTATAATATCATCTTTAGCCAATCTTGATTTTGGCAAATCTTTATTAAAATCTTGTTGTGCATGATATCCAATTGATACTACAAAAGCAGCAGTATATCCTTTTTCATTCAAAGAAAACTCCGTATCTAATGCTTTTAAATCTAAACCTTCCATGGCAATAGCATCTAATCCTAACGCTGCTACACCTAACAAAAAGTTTCCTAAACTTAAATATACTTGCTTTTCCGCCCAATGTTGGAAATCTTTATAATCATACTTATGCATATTGGCAAAAATACTTCTAGCAGCGTGGTTTTGTTCTTTAAACTCCGGTTGTGGAAAACGCCCATCTCGCTCCTCTTTTGCCAACACTTTCAATAATTGTTCTTCACTTAAGTCAACTTGACTCGCAAATACAACAACTGCACTTGCATCTAAGACTTTCGTTTCATTAAAACTATAAAATCCACTTGCTGCTTTTGCAATACGTTTCTTTCCTTCTTCACTTGTTGCTAAGATAAAATGCCAAGGTTGAATGTTCGTAGAAGATGGCGAAAGTTGCAACAAATCTTCTATTTGAGATATTTGTTGTTCATCCAATTTTTTATCCTTATCAAATTCCTTTGTGCTATATCTAGCTTTTGCTATTTCTATAATATTCATATTTTTTCCTCCATGTATGCATTTAGTATGCACCATATCTTCACATTCATCAATTATGGATATTATTGTCAGTACGGATAAATTTGTCCGTAGTCTTATTTACACAACACTCTAGCATAATCATATTGCGCATTGTATTTATTCCCCCATGCATTCAATGCCTGCAATAAAGGTAAAACTTCTTTACCTATACTTGTTAAAGAATACTCTACACGTAATACTTTTTCATTATATACCTCTCTATAAACCAGATTAGATGCTTCTAGTTGACGAAGTTCTCGACTCAACACCCTTTCACTAATATCGGGCAATAAACGTTTCAACTGGCCATATCGAAGCTGTGTTTGATTTCCTATATGAAATATAAGAAGCGGCTTCCATTTTCCTCCAATAATATCTAAAGTCAGTTCCATGTTACAATTAAACACTCTCATTTCATTCATACGATACCTCTCTTACTATATAGTATACAAAAAGAAAATCCATTATGGATCATCTTTTTCTCATTATTTTTTTTATTATTTGAATTAGATGATATTTATAAGATATACCTACTTCATATTCCCCAATCAATTGCTCAACATATCCATTGAATCCACGTTTGAATTCATAAATCCCATACCCTTCTGGTTTTTGGGCAATATTTGCAGGAATTCCATAAAAATTATACTTATCATAACCTTCTTCAATCGCTTGTACAATCATTTCCCATTGTAATAAATATTGCGATTTGAATTTCATATATTTTTGATAATTCCCACTACTCAAATACACAATCTCTGGACTTGTTTTCATGAACATAGAAGCCGACATAACAATGATGTCTTTTCCTGCTTCATCATGTATTTGTTGTGCTTCCTTCATACGCTTTTGTAAGTTTTGAATATCTTCCTTCAAAACACGCTCTCGCTTTTCTCTTCCTTTAGTATCTTTCAATTGATTTATTTTCTCTTCGATCATCTGTATTTCACTATGAATTTTCCTTTTATAATCCACTAGATTTAATTCACTAACCATGAAACAAACTTCCTTATCTTTATGAAACGTTTCGTACACACTCTCATAATAAGACAAAGGGCGCGATGTAAAACTACGTCTTTCCCCCGTCGAAATTAACACATCATAAAAGACATTTAACTCATCAAAACCCAATTCACGTATATAAATACCCCATTTTTTAGCCTGACTAATCAAATTACGAGTGTTTTGTTTCATTTCTTTAAACACGATATCTTGCGTTTTTCCTTTTACATCTAACGAAAACATCCAACTAGCCTGCGCATTATCATTGTGTTTAAGTTTTTTGAATTTAAGCGATTCTAGTTTTTCACATATGTGCGAATGATCTATGCCACCCACCACAACATTACCATCAATATCTCTTTGTTTATATATCATGTATGGATCTATTTTAAGTGAACATCCACTCTTTTTTCTTACAAATTGTTTTACTTCTTTTACAAAATATTCAAGCACTTCATTATTTTCATAATCCAATAAAAATCCTCGAACAGCTTCAAAGTTATATGCATTCAACTTAGTTTTTCTCGCATATAACATTGTTGCTGCAATAAGTGTATCATTATTTTTTACACCCACAAAATATACATTTTGCCCCCCTGCTTTTCGTAATGTTGCAAACTTTGGTGATGATAAAAATGATTTTAATGGATGTGTTTGCCAAAACACCCCATATTCTTGTTCACTAATCTCTTGAAACTTCATATAAACCTCACTTTTTTTATATTTAACTTGATAATATTATCATAATTCATTTTTAATGTATAGCAATATCTTTTAGCCTAGTTACAAAGCAACTATTCACTTTATCGATTCTACCTTCAATGTATAAGTAGGCACCAATTTTTAACATCCCTTTATTACGCGCATATAAATTTGGCATGATGACTAAATCAATCTTTTCAGTATCATCACTCGCACCAACAAACACCATCATTTCACCTGTTTTTGTACGGTGTTCTTTCAATCTTTCAACACTACATACAAACACTATGTTTCGCATCCCCTGTTTCAATTGAATGATGCTTAAAGCGTGAGGTATCGTTGCCCGAATTTTTGAAATCGGATGTTCCTTCAAATAAAAACCTAATACTTTTTTCTCATTTTCAGCAACAATAAAAGCATTTTCCTTCATAAGTGGAATGTGTGGTGGACTCATCAAATTCATATTAATAAAGACATCTCCATCCTCTTCGTGAGATACAATGGAAGCATATGTATAAGCGTCATCAAGTGCAAGCTTCATAGATAAACGATTGTAGCCAAAACAATCTAATGCACCTGCATCTAATAAGGACTCCGTTATATTCTTATGCACCTTTTTAAAAGCTACACGGGCAATAAAATCAAAAAAATCATTATATGACTTGTGCGACCTTTCATTCACAATAGCATCACAAGCTACACTACCTACATTTTTAATATTTCGTAAAGGAAAACGTAATGCTCCATTTTCTATAGTATATACTTGACAGCTATGATTCACACAAGGAGGCAATACTTGAATACCTCTTCTTTTTGCTTCAAACAAATATTCTTTTGTTTTAAATTCGTGCGAAATCACACTGTTCAACAAACTACAAAAGAAAGGAAGTGGATAATTCGCTTTCAAGTACGCCAATTGATAAGCAATTAATGCATATGCAAAAGAATGCGAGCGATTAAACCCATAACCTGCAAACTTTTGAATTGCACCAAACGCTGTTTCAGCAACTTCTTCACTATATCCATTTTTCAAAGAGCCTTGCATAAACTCTTTATGTAAACCTTGCATTTCCTTCACTTGTTTTTTAGACATTGCTTTTCTTAAAATATCCGCCTTACCTAGTGAAAAATTAGCCATACTTTGTGCCAATTGCATTATCTGCTCTTGGTAAATAAATACCCCATACGTATTCTTTGTGATATATGCAATATTTTCATGCAAATACTCGATATGATCAGACTCTTTATTTTCCAAATACAAAGGTATATTTTCCATGGGTCCAGGACGAAACAGTGCAATTGCAGCCACAATTTGTTCAAAATTACTTACTCTCATTTTACGAAGAAGATTTTTCATCCCTTCACTTTCTAATTGAAAAACTCCCATTGTGTCAACATCTTGCAACAACGAAAATGTTTTTTCATCATCTAGTGGAATTTTCAAAATATCAAGTTCATTATCTATTTGTGAGACAACTTCATCAATAATAGTTAGATTTCGTAATCCTAAAAAATCCATTTTAATTAAACCTAATCGCTCTAAATATTCCATTGTATATTGTGTAGACATCATAGCAGACTCTACTTGTACTAAAGGACATACAGTGGCGATTTCTTCTCTAGCAAATACAATTCCTGCTGCATGTGTACTTATGTGTCTTTCCAACCCTTCAAGCTGAATTGCCAAATTATATAACTCTTGAAATTTTTTACTCGCCATAATAATGGATTGAAATTTTTTACTTTCAGAAAACACCTTTTTCAATTGTACATTCAATGTGTTTGGAACAAGTTTTGAAATCATATCCACATCACGAGTAGGTATTTGTAACACTCTTGCGACATCTCTTAACACTTGTTTTGCTTTCATAGTACCAAATGTAATAATGTGTGCAACATGTTCTTTACCATATTTTTGATACACATATTGAATCACCTCTTCACGACGATCATCAGGAAAATCAATATCAATATCCGGCATACTAATACGTTCTGGATTTAAAAAACGCTCAAATAACAGATCGTACTTAATCGGGTCAACTTGCGTAATTCCTAAACAATATGAAACCAAAGAGCCTGCAGCACTCCCCCTACCTGGACCTACATATATTTTTTTACTTTTAGCGAAACGAATAAAGTCATAAACAATCAAAAAATAATCTGAAAAACCCATATTCGATATGACATCCAACTCATAAGATAGACGTTTTGCATATATTTCTCCAACTTCATTTTCCAATCTTTTTTCAAGACCTTTTTTGCACAAACTTCTAAGGTATATATTTGAATCTACATTAAATTTATTCTCAAACACTGGAAGATGGGCTTGTGTAAACTGCATTTGCACATTACATGCATCCGCAATTTTATATGTATTTTGAATACATTGCGCACTATATAATTGTTGCATCTGTAACGTTGAACGAAAATAGCGTTTACGAGAAAAACGAAGAGATGGATCATTAATCTGTTTTTGTTGTGCAATGGCACACAGCGCCTTATACGCTTCCTCATTATCTTCTTCTTTATAATAAATTCGACTCAATGCAAATGTATCAATGTATAATGCATCTGCAGCATTTTGTAGAAGTACATTTTTGTTACGTAATAGACCTGAGTCATTCATTGCAACAGCAATATAAAAAGATGAAAAATCTTTCTTCACATCACTTAGAAAGTTTTTTATCGAATTGTATTCATCCTTTAATAAGAATGAATGCAAGTTATCATGTGCACCCGCAGTTGTTAGGATTACTTCATTGTCGAATTGTTTTAATGTTTCATATTCTATATATTTTTGATTTGTATTCAAATACGTAGATAGTTTCATCAGTGTTTGAAAACCGATATCATTTTTTGCATACATTATAAAATGATATGGTAAACCTTCTTTATGTGTCACAAATTCTAAACCAAAGATGGGTTTTATCCCCTGCTCTTTACACGCATCAAAAAATGCAAGACTACCATACATAACGTTAAAATCAACTAATGCTATTGCGCTTTGATTGTGTCTTTTCGCAAATTCTACAATTTCTTTCACTTTGAATGTGCTTGACAATAATGAAAACGAACTTCTCACATGTAAATGAATCATGACTTCCCTCCTTGATTTAGAAAAATCCTTTATTATAAAATAAAGGATTTATTTGATTAATGCATTCAACATTTCAACAAGCGATAAAATACCTTTTTTATCAAGTTGTTTAACTCCACAAGCATGCTTGTGTCCACCGCCCTGAAATGCATTCGCGACTGTATCAATCGCATATTTTTTTGAACGTAAAGATCCATTATATAAACCCTCACTAGATGTATTATCCTGCGTGAATAAACACCACATCTCAACTTCTTGAATATTAGACATAACAAATACATTTTCTTTTGCTTCATTATAACTAAGTCCTAATGCTTCATACACCTCTGTATCGATAACACTATATAGTACTTTCCCATCCAGTATACTACGTGCATAAATTTCTTTTTGTAAAGAAAATTGTGCATATGTTTTATACATTCTTTCTTGGTGAATAGCATTTACATCCAAACCTTGGCTAACTAAATAAGCAGCACAAGCAAGTGAGTCAGCAGTCGTATTATTCGTTGTGAATCCCGCAGAATCCGCCAACAAGCCAAGATATAAATATTTCGCACAAGCTAATGGCATAGTGTAACCACCTTGTTGAATAAGAGTAGCCACAATCTCACAAGTAGCACTTGCACTTGTATTCACATAAGAAATATCTTCATATGTATCCACAACAATGTGGTGATCTATTTTCACAATCGTATCTGCTAGCAAGTAACGTTGATCATCAATACGTTGTGCATTTGCACAATCTAAAACAATCGCTATACTTCCTTTGATTGCGTCATCTTGAACATGATCAATACGATCAAACATGCGCGCACAAGAACCAACATCATCTCCCAATGCATATACTTTTTTATCAGGAAAATGCGCTTGATAAAAAGTTTTTAACGCAAACTGTGAACCCATTGCATCGGCATCAGCACTTGTGTGTCGAAATAAACAAATCGTATCGAAAGGTTGTACTAAAGTTAATAAGTCCATCTTATGCAATGATTGCAAAACAATCTTTTGCCATAACCACTTCTTCGTTTGTTGGAATTAAGAATACTTTTACTTTTGAACCTTCTTTTGTTAATTCCGTTTCTTCTCCACGTAATTTATGGTTTTTCTCTACATCAAAATCAACACCTAATGTATTTGCAAGTTTTAAACTCACTTCTCTACGTAAAATGTGATCATTTTCACCTAAACCAGCAGTAAATACAATTGCATCTAGTCCTTCTAATTGTACATAGTAACTTCCAATGTATTGAATTACCTTGTTTAAAAATAAATCATATGCTAATTTCGCACGTTCATTTCCTTCATCAATTGCATTTTCAATATCTCTACCATCACTAGAAACACCACTTACTCCAAGTAAACCAGATTCTTTATTCATGATATGATCCATTTGATCAGCACTTAAACCTAGTTTTTTCATCATGTAAGGAACGATTGCAGGATCAATATCTCCACTACGTGTTCCCATCATAACACCCGCTAATGGTGTGAACCCCATTGATGTGTTAACACATTTTCCACCATCAACAGCACTTACACTACATCCTCCACCTAAGTGACATGTAATGATTTTCGTATCTTCGATATTTTTATTTAATAATTCAGCACATCTTTTAGACACATAGTAATGTGATGTCCCATGCATCCCATATTTTCTCACTTTATGATCCGTATACCAATTGTATGGTAAAGGATACACATAGTGATCGCTTTCCATTGTTTGGTGGAATGCTGTATCAAATGTAAATGTGTGTTTACACTCAGGTAGAGCTTCTTTAAAAGCACGATATCCTACTAACGCTCCTGGATTATGTAAAGGAGCTAATTCACACAACTCTTCCACTTTTGAAACTACATCTTCATCCACTAATACGGATTTTGAAAAATACTCTCCTCCATGCACAATACGATGACCTGCACCTTTAATTTCATCTAAATTAGCAACCACTTCATACTTCACTAATGATTCCAACAATAAATTTACAGCATCTGTATGTGTCTGAATTTCTTGTACGAATTTAATTTTTTCTCCATTTGCTTTCATTGTGAAGATTGCATCTTCAAATCCAATTCTCTCAATAATTCCACTTGTCAACACTTCCTCTTGAGGCATTGTGTAAAGTTGAAATTTTAAAGAACTACTCCCTGCGTTTACTGCAATAATTTTTGTCATTTTGTTTTACTCACTTTCTATTAATTTATTCATAACTTCAATAACTTCTGCATCGTCTGATGTACTTAGTCTACTATATAGTTTACTACGTTTATCAAATTTTTCAACCAATTCTAGCTTGCTTTCATAATCTTTTAACGATTTTATAACTCTTTTTATCAAATCTTGTACTGCACTTCGTGTAATTTCATATTGTTCACTAATTTCAGATAAAGAATAATCTTCACGATAGTACAAATGTAAGACATCTCTTTGCTTTTGTGTTAATAAATTTTCATAAAAATCTAATAATTTATTAATCCACTCAAACTCATCATTCATCTTGTAAACCTTCACTTAAACTATATAAGTAAGATTCAATATCGAATACTTTTAAATCTTCGATTTTCTCACCCAATCCAATATACTTAACTGGTAATTGCAACAAGTCATTAATCGCTATCACAATACCACCTTTTGCAGTTCCATCCAGTTTTGTAAGTATGATTCCATTTACATCTGTAGACTCCATAAATACTTCTGCTTGTGAAATCCCATTTTGTCCCGTCGTTGCATCAAGCACTAAATACACTTGGTTTGGTTGTCCACTGATTTCTTTATTAACAACACGGTGCATCTTTTGTAATTCACCCATTAGATTCACCTTATTTTGTAATCTTCCAGCCGTATCTGCAATCACTATATCTATATTGTGCTCTTTCGCATAACGACATCCATCTACTAATGCAGCACTTGGATCTCCATTCTCTCTCCCCTTTATGCAAGGAATTTGAAGACGGTCTGCCCAACGAGCAAGTTGATCGATTGCTCCAGCTCGAAATGTATCTGCAGCAATTACACAAACACTCTTATTTTGTTGTAGATAATGATTCGCCAATTTAGCTGTAGAAGTCGTTTTACCACTTCCATTTACTCCAACCATTAAGATTATAGTCGGTCCATCTGGATTGTACTGTATACCTGGCTGGTTGTCTTCATATAACTCTAGCATCACTTCTACCAAACAAGCATTAATTGCATCCATTGTTTTCAACTTTTGACTTACGGCTCTATTTTCAACCTCATCCACAATTTTTTGGGCTGTTTTAATACCTAAGTCTGCTTCTAATAAAACAATCATCAACGCTTCTAAAAACTCTTCATTGACACCGCTAAATCCAAGTGACAAACGACGTAACTTATCTACAAAACTAGATTTTGTCTTACTTAAACCACTTAAATAAATATCATTATCTTTTTTTGATTTAAATGCATTTTTTAATTTCGAAAAAATACTCATTTTATTGTTCCTCCTCATCTACATAAGACATTGCTTCTTGTAAATTTACCTTTAAAAATTTAGAAACTCCATTTTTTTGCATTGTCACACCATATAGTGCATCACAACGACTCATTGTACCTGGTCTATGTGTTACAATCAAAAATTGTGATTCTCCTTTGAAACGAGAAATATACTTCGCAAAACGCTCTACATTTGCTTGATCAAGCGCTGCTTCTACTTCATCAAACATACAAAGTGGAACACTTCGCACTTGTAATATTGCAAACAATACACACATTGCTAGCATAGATTTTTCTCCACCACTCAAAAGTTGCATAGATTTCACCGCTTTTCCTGGTGGTTGTGCATTGATTTCAATCCCACTATTCAATATATCATCTGGATTACTCAAATAAAGACGAGCCTTTCCACCACCAAATAAAGATTTAAATGTTTCATCTAATTGTTCATTGATTTTATCAAACATTTCTATGAACTGACGTTGCATAACATCATCCATTTCATCAATGGCTTTTAATATTTTATTTTGCGCATCCATTAATTCTTCACGATTTTGAACTAGTGTTTCATATCGTTCTTTCACTTGTTCATATTCTTGAGGTGCATCTAGGTTCACATTTCCTAAACGAGCAATCTCACTACGAAGTTGTTGAACCAATGCCTTCGCTTGTACGAAATCAATTTCCTCTTTATATGTACATGCATGTTCAAATGTCATTTCATAATCTCCACTTAAACGAGTCAGTAAATTATCCAAGTTTGTTTCTTTTTTTCCAATAGAAATTTCTTTCACTTTTTCCAACTCTAAAACAACATTCAAATCACGTCGTGTACTACTCATATACGCATCGCTATGTTCAATTTGATTCGCTAATTTCATACGAACTTCTCTTTTACTTGACAAATTGATCTCGTAATCATCTCGCTTTGTATACAACTTAGAAAGTTGTACAACCAAATCATCTTGTTGCATTTCTTCTACAACTACATCATGTTGCTTGCTCAACTCATTATATTCATCTTGCAATTTATGAAACTTTGCAGCCTTCGCTTCTAATACTGGTTGTAGCTGTGCCATAGAAAGTTGCATATTCATACGCAATTGACTTATCTTTTTAAATTCATTACGCTCATTAAACAACTTTTGTTCAAGACTTTGTAAGTCATGCAATTGTTCTTGCAATGATTTCACTATCTTTTTCAATTCACGTTCTAGTGTTAAAGGAGAATATTGATCTTTTATCTTTCCTCCACTAATACTACCACCTTTGTGAACTACATCACCATCTAAAGTAATAATTTTATATGCATAGTGGATTAATGAAGCTAAATAGTTTGCATTTTTCAAATTGTCACAAATAATCACATTCCCTAATAAAGAATCACGCAAAGTTTCAAATGATGCATCACAAGTTACAAAATCACTTGCACACCCTAAATACCCTTCACTATTTTCACAAATCACAAGACGTTGCATATCAATACTTCTTGTCTTTAGTACTTGTAATGGCAAAAATGTTGCACGTCCACTTTGGTTCTTCTTTAAATACTGAATCGCATTTCTAGCATCATCACTATGCTCACAAACAACATGATACAAAGCAGCCCCAAGTGCATTTGAAATCGCAATTTCATAATCGTCTACAGGATGCAACAACTTGCTCACAACACCTTTAATCCCCTGTAAATTGGATTGAGCTGCCACAATTGATTTAACCCCTTGTTGATGATTAAATGGTGTCTTAATTAAATTTTTAAGAACTTCCTCACGATTTTGTAGTTGATGATAATACGACTTCTTCTTAGTATGTGCTTCTTCGCATTTATTAACTAAATCCTCTAATTCTGCTTCACGATCCTTCAATAAAGAAAGTTCACTACGCATAGATTGGTTACGTTTCTCTCTATCTTCAAATTCAAATTTCGCATCCGCTAACAAAGAGGATAATTCCTTCAACTTATCCTGTGCGCTTGCATGTTCCAACGCATACTTTCGTTTTTCATCCAACTCGACTTTACGAGCCTCTAAAGCAGATATTTGATTCACACTTTCAACATATTTCTTTTGTAATGCATCAACTTCACGATCTAATAAAGCTCTTTGTTGTTTTGCCTCAACATTTTTATTTTCTTCTACTTGCAAACTGGCCTGTGCAATTGTTCTTTGTGTTCCTAGTTCAAATAACTCATTTTTGATTTCTTCCATCTCTTTTTGAATATTTTGTATTTCATCGACAATGACTGAAACTTCTACACTCTCTAATTGCTTCTTCTTTTCCATGTAAGACATTGCTTTTTTCGCTTGTCTTTTTAATGGTTCTACACGTGGTTCTAGCTCATGTATAATATCTTCTACACGGTCTAAATTCAGCTTTGTACGTTGTAATTTATGCAAGGATTCGTTCTTACGCTTCTTGTACTTTGCTACTCCAGCTGCTTCCTCAAATAAGGCTCTACGATCTTCTGGCTTTGAATCTGCAAAACTAGAAATATTACCTTGAGAAATAACAGAAAGTGAATCACGACCCAGCCCGCTATCCATTACCAGATTTGAAATATCTTTTAGACGACATGGAGTTTTATTAATAAAGTATTCCCCTTCATTCGTAGTACGATGTAACTTACGCTTTATTTCTACCTCATCAAATTGTATATTAAAATTTCTTTTACGATTATCAAACACGAGTGTTACTTCAGCCACATTTACAGCATTACGAAATTGAGAACCTGAAAAAATAACATCACTCATATGCCCACTACGTAATGACTTCGCACTTTGTTCTCCAAGCACCCAACGAATTGCATCATTAATATTACTTTTACCGCACCCATTTGGCCCCACAATCCCAATGATTGGATGTTCAAATTGAATCACTGTTTTATCTGCAAAAGATTTAAAACCTTGTATTTCTACTCTCTTTAAAAACATAAACTCCTCCAATTACATATTACCTCTATTATATCACACTATAGTGCGTAGTTCATCCTTTTATAAACAAGTACACAACAAAAAAAGAATGACCTAAATCATCCTTTTGCTTAAAATAATCTTAATACATCATTGAATGTTGCATACACCATCAATCCAATTAGTAAAAATACAGAAGCATACATAACTATATTCAATATTTTTTCAGGCATTGAACGTTTGAAAATACGCTCTAAAATTGTAATAATCGCTCTACCACCATCCAATATAGGTAAAGGCAAAGCATTCATAACAGCTAAGTTAATAGACAATATTGCCAACAAACTAAAAAATGGTAATAGACCGGCTTGAAACGCATCACCCGCCACATCGAAGATACCAATCGGTCCAGATAACTGACTTAAGTTTTCTCCCTGAACCAAAGTTGCTAACGTCTTAAATATAAGGGTTGCTGAATCAATTGTTTCTTGCGTCCCATAAGCAAATGCTTCATACCAAGCAATTTCTTTGTATTTATTCGTAATTGAAAAACCTAATAATCGTGCATTACTCTCTTCATCTAAAACTGCTTCAGCAACAACCTCTACTACTTCATCTTCACGTTGTACCTGATACGTATAAGATTGTGGATACAAATTGACTGCTTCACTAATCACACTTGGCTCATCAATAATAAACACTCGTCCATCTTCACCACGCATTTCAAGAAGGATATCCCCTGCTTCAAAACCTGCTTCTTGTGCGATTGAATTTTCTTGTACTGAGCTTAATTGTGCACCAGATGCATCCACTACAACACCTTGATACATTGTAATTCCAACAAACACTATCCACGCCAATAAAACATTCATAAAGATTCCTGCCAGCATGATAATAATACGCTTATACCAAGCAATCCCATTAATCGTACGTGAGAAAGGTACCTGTGCATCTTTCTTAGTATCATCCGCTTCTCCAGCCATGGATACAAATCCACCTAAAGGCAACAAACGTAAGGAATACTGTGTCTCTTTCCCTTGTTTTTTCCATATCACTGGACCCATTCCAATCGCAAACTCACCACAATAAACTCCAAATTTCTTTGCGGTTAAAAAATGACCTAACTCATGAATAAACACAAGTACACCTAAAAGTAATGCAAACCCAATTGCACTCAACAATAAATCTATCATGTATTATCTCTCCTCACCAATTAACATATATACATAATCTCTAGTCTTACGATCACTTTCATATAAGTCTTCATAACTAGGATTTTGTATAAATGTAATATCATCCACACACTTTCTTATAATCTCTTCGATTTGTAGAAATGTTATTTTCTCTTTTAAAAACAACTGCACGCATACTTCGTCTGCTGCATTTAAAACAGCACCTGAATTTCCTTTTTTCTCTCCTACTTCATAAGCGAGTTGCAATAAAGGAAACCTTTCAAAACTGACTTCTTGAAAATGTAAAGAAGCAACTTTTGTTAAATCTAACACATCCTCACTTTGTAGTGGCATACGAGTTGGATAAGTCAAAGCATATTGAATTGCTATGCGCATATCTGCACTACCTAATTGAGCCATAAAAGAATGATCTACATAATGAATTAAAGAATGCACAATACTCTCTTTATGCATAACTACATCAATCTGAGAATATGGAATATCAAACAAATAATGTGCCTCAATAACTTCAAAACCTTTATTCATCATTGTCGCAGAATCAATTGTAATGCGATTCCCCATACTCCAATTAGGATGATTCAAAGCTTCTTGTACACTTACACCATGTAATTGTTCACGTGTGTAATCACGAAAACTTCCACCACTCGCACTGACAATTAATTTATGAATATCTTCTTTTCGATTACCTTGTAGCGCTTGAAACAAAGCAGAATGCTCTGAATCAATCGGGTATATAATCGCATTGTGTTTTTTTAACGCCGCTTTTACTAGCTCACCACCTACTACTAAGCTTTCCTTATTGGCCAGAGCCAATTTTTTATTTAAAGCAATTGTCTTCAAGGTTGGAGCTAACCCAGCAAAACCTACAAGTGCATTAATTACAATATCCGCTTCTACATCTAAAATATCAAGCAATCCCTGCTCTCCATAATAAAATCGAATTGTAGGATATAAACATTGTAACTCTAAACAATCGCTTTTACGTTGTACACAAACATGATTGATCTTTAAAATTTGTAAAATTTCTTTTAACTTAACAATATTTTTTCCACAACTAATTGCAACAATTTGAAATTCTTGCGGATGTTGCAAAACGACATCAATACTTTGAGTACCAATACTTCCACTCGCACCCAACAATATAATCTTTTTCATAGTAACCTCCTACAATACAATTAATAGCACACTATATAAATACACTAAACTAAATACAAGAGAATCAATACGATCTAGAACACCACCATGCCCTGGAAATAATTTTGAAAAATCTTTAATTTTAAAATAACGTTTTATAGCTGAAAAAGCCAAGTCTCCAATTTGAGATACAATAGGTAAAGTAAGACATAAGAAGATTAATATATATACATCTGATATATTTTGATGAAACTGTATTCCACTTACAAAAGCAAATACCATAGTCCCTACAAAAGATACGACAACCCCACCAATTGCACCCTCTAGTGTTTTTTTCGGTGAAATTCGTTCAATTAATTTATGCTTCCCTATCATTGATCCCACAATATACGCACCGGTATCGCACAAATACGTAGCAAACAAGGCCAACCATACATACAAAATATTCAAATGTGCAATCGATGTGAATGCACTAACAATTAGAAACATAAATAGAAATGTGAACCCATAGATAGCACTATCAACAAAATTAAAAATATCACTAAATATAGGAATAGCAAGTAAAATTAATACTAATACACTTAAAGAGGCAAAGACAAATGCAACATCTAAAGTAACAACAATGCTACAAAGCAACATATATAAAATCGAAACCACTTTCGGTATTCGTTTGTAATTTGGTGAAAACTGCAAAAGCTCTAAACCACCAAAAATAATAACTAGACCGATTAAAATATCAAGTAATACTCCACCTAATAATAACGGTGGTAATACTATGGCCAAAATTAATATCACACTTATGATTCTCGTTTTCATTTTAGTCCCCCAAACCTTCTATCACGTGAAGCAAATATGTCCATTGCTTCATGTAATTTCTCAACTGTAAAATCAGGCCAAGCATACTCAACAAATAAAAACTCTGCATATGCTAATTGCCATAATAAATAATTAGATAAACGCTGCTCTCCACTCGTACGAATTAATAAATCCACATCTGGCAAATGAGAAGTCATTAAATAAGATGAAAATAAATCCTCGTCTAAAGTAGATTGTTCACCACACTTGTATGCCTCTGCATACTTTTGTGCTGCCAACACAATTTCACGACGACTTCCATAATTTAAAGCAATAACTAATTCAAGTTTCTTACAATCTTTAGTACGAAAAAGAGCATCTTGTATAACGGATTGCGTTTCTTGTGGGAATGCATCCAGTTCACCTATAAAGGAAACCTTTATATCATTCGCAATCAACTCTTTAATATACTTTTTAAAAAACATTTTAGGTAATTTACACAAAAAATCAATTTCATCACTAGGTCGTTTCCAATTTTCTGTAGAAAACGCATATAAAGTTAAAGCTTTTATCCCCATCTTACTAGCTTCAATAGCGATATCACGTATTCTTTCAGCACCTACTTTATGTCCATAGGTACGCGGCATTCCTTTATGCTTTGCCCATCGTCCATTACCATCCATAATGATTGCTATATGTTGTATCATAATTACCCTCCACGAATAAGAAACCCACCTAGGTGGGTTTGTTAAATTGCCATAATTTCTTCTGTTTTTTCGCTAACCATTTTTTCAACTTTAGCAATATATGAATCCGTTAAAGTTTGCACTTCATCTTGTCCATCTTTTTTCATATCTTCGTTGAATTCTTTATTCTTTTTAATTGCATCATTTGCATCTCTACGAACATTACGTACAGCAACTTTACCTTCTTCACCCATTTTTTGAGCATCTTTAGAAAATTCTCTTCTGCGCTCCTCTGTTAATGGTGGAATAGAAATACGTAATACATCCCCATCATTTTGAATTGGATACCCCAAATTCGCTTCATTTAAAGCTTTCTCGATATCTTTGATAATACTTTTATCATAAGGCTTAATAACAAGTTGTCTACCCTCTACAACTGAAATAGAAGACATTTGATTAATCGGTGTTGGACTTCCATAATAATCTGCTTCTACATGTTCTAACATATTTGGGTTTGCTCTTCCCGTACGAATACTATTTAAGTGTCTTTGTAAAGTTTCTAGTGCTTTATCCATTTTTTCACTAGCTTGTAATAAAATCATTTCCATATTATTTTTTCTCCTTTGAAATTACTGTACCTTTGGCACTACCTTGCACGGCCTTTAAAATATTTCCATGCTCATTCATGTTAAATACAACTAAGTCAATATCATTATCCATACACATTGTAGTAGCTGTACTATCCATAACTTGCAATCCTTGTTGCAATAAATCCATGTACGTTAAACGATCATATTTAACTGCACTCTCATCTAATTTAGGGTCTGCATTATACACTCCATCTACACCATTTTTTGCCATTAAAATAACATCTGCTTTAATCTCAGTAGCACGCAAAGCTGCTGTAGTATCCGTTGAAAAATAAGGGCTACCTGTACCAGCACCAAAAATAACAACACGACCTTTTTCCAAATGACGCTGCGCTCTACGAACAATAAATGGTTCAGCAACTTTTTGCATTTCAATCGCACTTTGCACACGTGTTGGAACACCAACTTGCTCAAGTGCATTTTGAACGGCTAAAGCATTGATTAAAGTTCCTAACATTCCCATATAATCAGCTTGAACACGATCAATACCCATTTGTTCAACCATTTTTCCTCGAATGAAGTTACCACCACCAACAACAATTGCTAAGTCAACTCCAGATTCATGAACTTCTTTTAATTCATTTGCTAATGATGACAGAACTTTTGGATCAAAAGGTTGTCCTTGTGCGGATAACGCTTCTCCACTAAGTTTCAATAAAACTCTTTTATACATAATTTAACCCTTCCTTTAATTTCAGATATATTCTTTAGTATTATACTACAAAACACAATGCATTTCTACACATATTATGTTCAACGCTTTAAAAAAAGACACATTTCTGTGCCTTTATAAGCATTCTTATTTAGCTGCTAGTTGCGCTGCAACTTCTTCCGCAAAATTTTGTTCTACTTTTTCAATTCCTTCACCTACTACGAAACGAATGAATGAAACTACTTCAGCATTGTTTGATTTCACAAATTGTCCAACTTTTACTGAACTATCTAAGAAATAAACTTGGTCTACTAAACAAACTTCTTGTAATTGTTTTGATAATCTACCTTCTACAATACCTTTTAATACATTTTCAGGTTTTGAACTTAATGTAGCATCATTTTTAAGGATTTCTAATTGAATTCCTTTTTCATGTTCGATGTATTCAGCAGGCATTTCATCTCTAGAAACAAATTGAGGGGCCATAGAAGCAACTTGCATCGCAATGTTTTTCGCGATTGTTGCATCTCCACCTTTTAATGTAGTAAGAGCGGAAATTTTCCCACCATTGTGCATGTAAGCTCCGAATACTTCACCTTCGTTTGCTTCCACGATTTCAAATCTTCTTAATGTAATTTTTTCTCCAATTGTTGCTGTTGCAGAAGCAATTAATGTTTCTAATGTTTGTCCATCAACAACACACTGTAAAGCAGCTTCTACAGTAGCTGGTTTTTGTGCTAGCAACATTTCTTGAATTGTATCTAATAGTGCATTGAACTGATCGTTTTTCGCAACAAAATCTGTTTCTGAGTTAACTTCAAAGATAACAGCACTAGTTTCTGTAACTTTTACTCTAGTTAATCCTTCAGCAGCAATTCTATTTCCTTTTTTTGCAGCAGATGCAATTCCTTTTTCACGTAACCAATCTACAGCTTTTGCCATATCTCCATCACATTCTGTTAAGGCTTTTTTACAATCCATCATCCCTGCACTTGTTTTTTCACGTAATTCTTTTACTTGAGCAGCTGTAATTGCCATGACTTAAGTCCTCCTTATTTTGCTTCTGTAGCATTTTGACTTGCTACAGGTCTGTTTTCTTCAGTTTGTGGATTTTCTCTTCTTTGGAAGTTTCTTTGTCCACCACCATTGTTTTTAAAGTTTTTTCTATTTTCAAAACGACGACGTTTTTCTTCGTTTCTTTGTCTTCTTCTTCTTTCGTTCTCAGCGATTTGTTCTTCTACGTTGATAATTACATCAGCCATAGTAACATCTGCTTCTTCTCCATCATTAGAGTGAGCAACTGATAACAATCCACCTTTTGCTTCAACAATTGCATCAGCCATTAATGTAATAATTAATTTAACTGAACGAATTGCATCATCGTTTGAAGCGATTGCGTAATCCACTTCTTCAGGATCACAGTTTGTATCAACCATAGCGAATACAGGAATTCCTAATTTTTTAGCCTCTGCTACTGCATTGTGCTCTTCTTTAGGATCTACCACGAATACTGCATTAGGTAATTTTTTCATTTCTTTAATTCCACCTAAGAAGTTTTCTAAACGTGCTTTTTCTTTTCTGTATTGTGCCTGTTCTTTTTTCGTATAAACTTCAATTAAACCACTACTTTCCATCTCTTCGATTTCCACTAAACGTTTAACACGTTTTTGAATCGTTCTGTAGTTTGTTAATAAACCACCTAACCATCTTTGGTTAACGAAGAAAGATCCTGAACGTAATGCTTCTTCCTCAATTGTTTGTTGTGCTTGTTTTTTTGTTCCAACAAATAATACTTTTCCACCTTTTTCAGCAATTGCTTTAATTGCAGCATATGCATCGTCTACTTGTGTTAAAGTGTTTTCTAAGTTAATGATGTGAACACCATTTCTTTGTGCGTAGATGTTTGATTTCATTTTTGGATTCCATCTACGAGTTTGGTGTCCAAAGTGTACACCGTTTTCTAATAATTTTCTCATTGAAATTACTGACATAGTAAGTCCTCGCTTTCCGTTACTCCTCCACCATTTCTAAGCTCAACAACTCATCATCGCAACATCAACGCTGCTAGAGCACGGATTAAGCAATCCATGGTGTGTGTAGTCATGTTTTCACATGCCTATATACTATATCATTTTCCACTACTGATTTCAACTTAAAAATACATATTTTCAAAAGAATGCATCACACTCATTTGTTAATGAAAAAAACTACCACTTTATAGTGATAGTCTTACATGTAATGCATTTCACCCTTTTTATTTGTTATCTAGGAAAAGCACTATAATATACACTTTTTAATTTTTCTTGGCTCACATGCGTGTAAATTTGTGTTGTCATTAAAGAAGCATGACCCAACAACTCTTGTACGATACGTAAATCACACCCTTGATCTAACAAGTGTGTTGCAAAACTGTGACGTAACATATGCGGGTGCAACTTCATTTGTAAACCGGCTTGCTGTTGTGCCTTATCCAAACAAAATTGTATACCTCTACTTGTGAAAGGATTCCCCCTTGCATTAACAAACACGTAATCGTGTTGATTATCCACCATGAATTTGGGACGAACTTCACATATGTATTGCAACAACAATGGTTGTAGTGATTCATAAAAAGGTACATATCGATCTTTATTGTTTTTGGAATCAACGACATTTAAGTAGGATTCTTGTACATGTAAACACGATAATTTTAAATCTCTTAACTCACTCACTCGCAATCCACAAGCATACATTAATTCAAACATAACGCGATCTCGTATTCCTGCATTAGTTTGTAAATCAAAACTATCAAACAATTCCTTTAATTCACTTTCAAATAGAAATTCAGGAATTTTCTTTTCTATTTTCATGTTTTTTACATCCTGGAAAGGATTGTGTGTCATCTGCTGATACTTATTTAAATAACGATAAAAGCTTCGTAAACTGGATAACTTTCTTGAAATGCTAGCATTTTTTAAAGATGGTGTAATAACCGTTCGCAAATATACGATATATCGATTCACTACAATACGATCTACTTCTTCTATGCAAACACCTTCCTGTTTAAGGAAGGTGTAAAATTGCTCAATATCTCTTTCATAAGCATCTATAGTATGTTTGCTTCCACTATTCACAAAAGTACAATGCGTAATGAAACGTTCAATATATTGTTGCATCATTCAAAAGCATCTTTCATTGATGCTATATACGCTAAAGCTTGTTTCGCCATAGCTTGCTTACGTTCGTTTTTTGCTACTTTTTGTGCCAATCGCATAATTCCAAAATTTGCATTCATCGGTTGAAAGTATTTTGGGTTCGTTTTCGTAATATATTGTGCCATACTACCAATAGCACATACATCCTCTAACTCTACCAAAGGTTTATTACGCATCAAATTAGCCATATTCAACCCTGCTAGCATTCCACTAGCTGCGGACTCAATATATCCTTCTACACCCGATAATTGTCCTGCAAAAAACAAATCATCTCTTTGCTTGCTTTGATAAGTAGGACGTAAACATGTTGGAGCACAAATATATGTATTACGATGCATTACGCCATAACGTACAATTTCAACATTTTCCAAACCTGGGATTAAATTCAAAATACGCTTTTGCTCTCCCCACTTAAGGTGTGTTTGAAACCCTACAATATTATATAAACTAGCAGCAGCATCATCTTGACGAAGTTGAACAACTGCATGTGCACGTTTCCCATCCTTTTCTAAACCAACTGGTTTCATTGGACCAAACAACAGTGTTTTTTCACCCCTGCGTGCAATCTCTTCAAAAGGCATACACCCTTCAAAATATTTTTCTTCAAAATCTTTAACGGGCACTGTCTCTGCATGAATTAATTCTTTATAAAACAATGCAAATTCATCCTTATCCATTGCACAATTGATATAATCAGCATCCCCTTTATCATATCTTGACTTGTAGTATGCTTTACTAAAATCTATGCTTTCTTTTGTGACAATTGGCGCAGCAGCATCATAAAAGTACAAATATTCTTCTTGCAACTGTTCTTGAATATCTTTACTTAAGGCATCACTTGTAAGTGGTCCACTTGCTACAATGACAGGACCACTTGGAATTTTTGTAACTTCTTCTTCAATGACTTCCACTAGTGGATGTTGCTTAATACGTTTTGTAATCTCCTTAGAGAACAATTCGCGATCGACTGCCAACGCACTCCCAGCAGGAACTTGCGTAGCATCTGCTACCTCCATAATTAACGAATTAAACATACGCATCTCTTCCTTCATCACCCCAACAGCATTATTCAATGCGTTAGATCGTAATGAATTGGAACAAACCAATTCCGCAAAATGTGAACTATGGTGTGCTGGAGTCATTTTCGTTGGACGCATTTCTATTAATCTTACAGGAATACCTCTATTCACTAACTGCCAACACGCTTCACACCCTGCTAGACCAGCCCCGATAATTGTAACTCTTTGCATTATTGTTCCTCTTTTTCTTCTTTCTTTTCTTCTGTATATGGCTCCATATGTCTACACTTTGGATAACCACTACACCCAATGAAGAATTTTCCATATCTACTTTTACGCTTCAATAATTTTTTACCACAATCTGGGCAATCGCGATCAATTTCTTCTGGTTGTTCCTTGTTGCTCTTAATATACTTACACTCAGGATAGTTTTCACAAGCAAAGAATTCTCCAAAACGACCACGTTTTTTCACCAATCCTCCACCACAATTTGGACATTTTTCATCTGTTTTATCTTCTTCGTTTTGCTTAACATGTTTACATTCAGGATAGTTGTTGCACGCTACAAAATCTCCATAGCGACCTTTACGAATGACTAAATCACTTCCACAATCTGGACACAATTCTCCTGTTTTCTGTGCCTCAATTTTCTCCATACCATCATTTGCTTTATCTAATAAAGGCATAAATGTTTCATAAAATTCACGAAGCTGTTCGACATTATTTTTTTCACCCTCTGCAATCAAATCTAAACTTCCTTCCATTTGTGCAGTGTATTTTACATTAATAATGCTTTTGAAAAACTCTTGTAACTTTGTATTTGTAAGTACTCCTTGTGAAGTAGGAAAAAACACTTTTGTTTTCCCAGTTTCACTTTGCTTTTTCAATTCTACATACGCTCTAGCTTGCAACGTATCCAAAATACTTGCATATGTACTTGGACGACCAATTCCATTCTCTTCCATTTCTTTAATCAAACGAGCTTCACTATAACGCATAGGAGGCTCTGTAAAGTGTTGTTTTCCTTCTAAAGCCACATCTTGTAAGATTTCTCCTTCTTCTAATGCTGGCAATACTTCATCCTTGCTTGCTTCATAATCAGCATATACTTTTAAGTATCCATCAAAAATTTGAACACTACCATTCGCACTAAATTCACATCCATTATTCATAATAACTGCTTTCACTGCATCGTTTTTTGCAGGTGCCATCAAAGAAGCTAATGTTCTAGCATAAATTAATTTATATAATTTATATTGATCATTAGTTAAGTATTTTTTAACACTTTCTGGTGTACGTTGGATATCCGTCGGTCTACAAGCTTCATGCGCATCCTGTGCTTTATCATCTTTTTTAACACGCACATTCCCAACATACTCTTTTCCATACTTCTCTTCAATATAGTTTAAAGCTCCTTGAATAAAATCTGGACTCAATCTAGTAGAATCGGTTCTCATATAAGAAATCAACCCTTCACTACCATGTTCAAGTTCTATTCCTTCATACAATTTTTGTGCGACTTGCATTGTCTTTTTCGCACTAAAATTAAGTTTCGTAGACGCCTCTTGTTGTAAGGTACTAGTGATAAAAGCCATTTTCGGTTGTTTTTTCTTTACCTTTTTCTCTATTTGATGCACTACAAAATCACCATTACATCTACCAATAATAGCGTTTGCTTGTTCTTCATTTTCAATTTTAACTTTTTCAGCATCCACTTTTTTCAATTCTGCACTAAACTTCTTTTTTAATTTATTCACATTTGCATGAATTGACCAATATTCCTCTTGTATGAACGCTTCAATTTCTTTTTCACGATCCACAATTAACTTTAAAGCTACTGACTGCACACGCCCTGCAGATTTTGATTTTATTTTAGATTGCAATAATTTAGACAACTTAAAACCGATGATACGATCTACCATTCTGCGTGTCTCTTGTGATTTCACTAAATCTACATCAATGCTGCGAGGTTCATCAAAAGCAGCTAACACAGCATTCTTTGTAATTTCATTGAACACGATTCGATTTTTATCGCTCTCATCCAACTTCAATTCCTGTGCCAAATGCCAAGCAATGGCCTCCCCTTCACGGTCGGGGTCACTTGCCAAATACACTTCATCACTCTTTTTAGCTAATGCCTTTAATTCCTTTACTACATCCTTTTTTTCTTTACTTATTTTATAGGTTGGTGTGAATTCATTTTCTACATCAATCCCCAAACCACCTTTACCTGTTGTCGCTAAATCACGAATATGCCCCTTACTAGAAACCACCTTATAATCACTACCTAAGTATTTCTCTATTGTCTTAGATTTTGATGGTGACTCCACAATTACTAGTTTTGTCATACGCAACCTCCTTATTCTAAAACATAGTAAACTCTTAAAATATCTTTTGTCAACACTTTTATACATCTTCTATATTCCAGAATATTCAAATCACTACCATTACATTTCCTCTATATCCTTTTTTGTACAGATTATTTGAGCACCATTTTGAATCAACAAATTACAACCAAGACCAAAAGAATCTTCAAAGCGATATGGGAAGCAATATACCTCATTTCCAATTTCAAGCGCCTCATTTACACTAATCATAGTTCCACTACGCTGTTTAGCTTCTACCACAACCAATGCATGGCTTAATGCTGCAACAATACGATTGCGCCAAGGGAAATGATGTGCGAGTGGTTTGCACCCATTTGGATATTCACTCAATATTAAATGTTCTTTACCAATATCTTGAAAAAGCTTTAAATTCTCTTTTGGATAACATATATCCACCCCACACCCTAACACTGCAATTGTATTTTTATGGGTATGCATAGCCGTTTGATGCGCAAGCGCATCAACCCCTTTAGCTAAACCACTCACAATTGTATAAGACGAGTTACACGCACTCATGATAAAGTGAATGTTACTAGCCGCTTGCTCACTACACTCACGACTACCCACAATAGATATACAAGGTGCTTGCAACAAGGATAAATCTCCTTTATAAAAAAGCACCCACGGTTTATATTTTAAACGAAGCAATTGCTTTGGGTATATATCATCTACAATGGTAAAGTAATCACCTTCATACAAAACCTCTTCATAAGGTTCATTATTCATAATGGCTTGGCTAATTCTTTTGGTGTTTCCTTGATAACGAAGTGCATAATACAATAGTTGTTTTCGCATAAAAAAACCTCCTATTTATATATAACCCTTTTTCTACAAATGCCCTAATAAAAAAGAAGTCTATTGAAAGACTTCTTTACATTATTTATTGTCAGTATTTAAAAATTCTTTTGCACTAGTCAATAATGCAGCCACATTTTGAAGTTCACTTGGCACAATAATTTTCGTTGCTGTTCCATCAGCTACTTTTTCATATGCCTCTAGACTTTTCAATGTTAAAAATTCTTTACTTGGATTCGCATCCTTAATCATTTGAATCCCTCTTGCTTGTGCCTCAAACAAACGCTCTGTAGCACGTGCTTGTCCCTCAGCTTCGGCGATCATAGATTCTTTTTTTGCAATGGCACGTAACACCATAGATTCTTTTTCACCTTCTGCCGTTAAAATCGCACTACGTTTATCACCTTCTGCACGTAAAATCGATTCTCTACGCTCACGTTCTGCACGCATTTGTTTTTCCATAGCATCTTGAATATCTCTAGGTGGAATGATGTTTTTCACTTCAACACGTCCTACTTTGATTCCCCATGGATCAGTTGCCTCATCTAAAATCGCACGCATCTTCGTGTTAATAATATCACGTGAAGTTAGTGTTTCATCAAGTTCCAAATCACCAATGATATTACGTAATGTTGTTGCTGTCAAATTTTCAATCGCACTGATTGGTCCAACTACTCCATACGTGTATAATTTAGCGTCTGTAATTTGAAAATAAACTACAGTATCGATTTGCATCGTTACATTATCTTTTGTGATTACTGGTTGCGGTGGAAAATCCTTCACAATTTCTTTTAATGTTACTTTATTAGAAATACGGTCCACAAAAGGAATCAATACATGCACTCCAGTATTCCAAGTGGTATGATAAGCACCTAGACGTTCAATTACATACGTTTGTGCTTGTGGAACAATACGAACCAAATACACTAAAAATAATCCAACTACTATAATTCCAACTACAATAAAAATAATACTTGTTAACATAACATTTCTCCTTTATATTTTTTTAACAACTAATTTTGCGCCTTCAATAGCAAGAACACGCACTTCACAACCTTCTTCTATGCTTGTACGATCTACACTTACTGCACTCCAATATGTCTTTTTAATATACACTTCTCCCCATTCAGACATTTGAATGGTTTTATTGACCACACCAACTTCACCAACTAGACGATCTGCATTTGTTGCTGTTGTATTACCACGCAAATATCGAGATGCTAGTGGTCTAACAACAATCATACAAAGTAGCGAAATTACAAAGAATACTAGGATTTGAATATTTTGATCTACTCCTAGTAAATCCAATAGAATTGCAACAATCGCACCACATGCAAACCATATACTTGTTAGCGTGAGTGTAGTAACAATTTCTAATATAATAGCCAAAACAAAAACAATCAACCAAGTAATTAACATATGTCCCTCCTATCCTGACTTTCTCAAATCAATCATTAACATACTATTCACTTCATCAAAGTAGGCTTCAAACTTTTTACCAATCACATCTTCATGCATCATACTTACAATATCGAGTATTAATGATTTATTCGCGATACGTGCATATCCTTTTCCTACTGATATTTTATGCAAATGTTCTTGTGGTATGAGTTGTAAATCCAACTCTTGCTTACCTACCCCTTTAATAGCAACTTGGCAACAATCACGATCCAATCCAACCATTACCCAACGATAGTCTTTAAAGTATTGAGCACTCGCACTATTTAAAGTAAGATTCGATGCATTCAATGTGACTTGTTTCACAAATACATTTCCAAGCGTCCATTCAATCATAAAGCCACCTCCTACCTATAGTATAATACACTTCATATTTTTTTGCAATTTTTGATTATTTTATTTACGCCAATAAAAAAAACACTGCAACCATATTGCATGGTGCAGCGTTCAAACCCTTAAATATTGCACAATAGATATTTGATCATGAATAAATAACACTTCTTTAAATAAAGATAATATGTATGCAATATCTTCTTCATCTAACTTCTCACATTCATTTGATTCACTATACTTACTAAATAAGATAGGCCCATGCAAAAATGTTCTGTATACTGTATTCTTTTGTGTGTAATCAATACACATTGTAATTTGCATATCATGAATACCTTCTTCATTTACCCACATATCAATATTACGACAAGCTAAGCATGTACAACCTAAGACACGTTCAATCAATCCTTTCACATACATTTGCATTTGTTTTAAATCAAGCTGCTGCTCGTGTATTTTATGCCACTGCGCATACTCATCTAATAATAAGTACATAAGCATCCCTCTTTTCTATAGTACATACATATACAAAAGAGAATCGTTATCCTACTTTTTTTGAGTTAATGTTCCTAGTAAAATTTGTTTTAAATCATTCTTATTAAATGGAATGATTGGATATAAATAGTGCATACCATAACTTTTTGTTTTCAACAACAAAATAAAATGTAGTACCACAACCACAACAAAACCAATTATATTAAATAAAGCAGTACATAAACAAAGCAGCAATCGACTCAATTTATTAGCTAAAGATAATTCATAATTTGGAGTTACAAAATTACCCAAATTACACAATACTACAACCACTAGTATAATCTCACTATATAGATCGAATTTCACTGCGCTTTCACCCAATAGGAAAATAACTAAAAAAGCTAGTATTCCCGCAATGGAGCCAGGTGTATGGATGTAACAAAGTCGTATCCATTCTATGAACAACTCAATAATTCCAATTTGAAAAATGAGTATCCAGACTTCAGGATTCAACAAGTCAATTTCAAAATGTATTCCTTGATTGTATAAGACCCATATACTTGATAAATATACTGAACAAAACACTGCAGACAAACGAATAAAACGAATGAATAAAGCAATGATATTACTTTGTGTATATTCTTCTAGCTGTTTTGTCAGTTCAAAAAAAGTAGTGGGTAATATCACTGCATTAAAACTATTGTCTATAAGTAATACAATATATCCTTGTAATAAATGTACTCCAACTATATCTGGACGTTCACTCAAACGTACTTTCGGATATGGATTCAATGACTTAGGAAATAAATGGTCTATAAGAGTACGATCATACAGTATATCTAAATCATTTAAACTTTTGATTTTTTCTTGAATACTCTGTAGTAACACAGGATTTACGCGATCTTTCATATACACAAGTGATATATCACACTTCGTGTCACGTCCCACTTTATACAAAGGCATCGCAAGGTCTACACTACGTATCCTTCTACGAATCAAACCGGCATTCAAGATAATATTTTCAGTAAACGAATCATGACTTCCACGAATACTTTGTTCATTTTGCGCTTCACTGGTAGGTTTATTTGGATAGTTTCTAGTTTCAATGATATATATACCATCTTGCACTAATAATAAACACTGTCCACTCAACAACAGTACAATGCTCTCTTCCACTTTTTGTAACGGTGTTATTGAACCGTTAAATATAGACACTTGCTTTGATTGTTTACTAAAGTAAATTCCTTTAATTAATTCTGTAATGGATACACTACTATTTAAACTATTAATATAACACAAGTAACAGGTATTGTTTTGTATATGGATTTCTCGTTTGGTTATATCAAACCCCTCACATATTAGCGTATCCACATACGCTACGTTCTTTGTATAACTCATGCTTTGCTCTTAAACAACACTGCACTTATAAAAGCAAAAAATATACCTGCAGTAATGCCTGGGGCCACCATATCAAACATCCCTGTTGCTATCCCTATAATTCCATCATTAGTTACTTGTTGCATTGCGCCATGCATTAAAGAATGTCCAAAACTTGTGATTGGTATACTCGCACCCATTCCTGCAAAATTTAATAGTAAATCATATATCTGAAAAACATCTAACACACATCCAACAACAACAAATATACTTGTAATATGACCATATGTCATTGTGGTATTATCGTATAAAATTTGTCCAATTACACAAAGTAATCCACACACTACAAATGCATTAATATATATCATTATTCACACCTCACATATTCAATTGCATGTGCAATACAAGGAATAGATTCCTTTTGTTGCACTAAGATAGGCGACAACAATGCACCCGTCGCTACTACTAATACACGATTCAATTCTTTCTTCTTTAAGCGTTCATAAACATAAGCTATACTCACTACCATGCTGCACGCACAACCACTACCTCCAGCATATACCTCTTGCATATTCACATCATACACGCAAAGCCCGCAATCAAACACATTATTATGTAAAATAAACCCTTCTTGCACAAACATATCTATTAGGAAAGATAATCCATTTTTAGATAAATCACCAGTCAAGACCAAATCATAATCTTTAATTTGTGAACCACTATTTTCTAGATGCGCACAAATTGTTTCAAACGCTGCAGGTGCCATCGCTTTCCCCATATCATTCACATCTTTAAAATCCCAATCCACTATTTTACCAATCGTTGCAGAGTGTACTTGAATACATGACTTCTCATTTGTCAGCATAATTGCACCTGCACCCGTAACAGTGTAAGTAGTCGTTTGCTTTTTTTGAATCCCATACTCATTGGGATAACGAAATTGTTTTTCAGCAACAGCATTATGGGAAGATGTAAAACATAATACATTATCCATTCCCTTCTCAATCCACATTGCTCCATGTGCCAACAATAAAGAAGAGTTGCTACATGCACCATACATTCCTACAAAAGACACATTAAAATGTCTCGTTGCATAATGCGAACTCGCTAATTGATTGTTTAAATCCGATCCAAGTACAATGCTTAAATCTTTCAAAGTACAATTCGCCTTTTTTAACGCTTGTTCACAAGCATCTAAAACAAGGCGCTGCTCGGCTCTCTCAAAGTTTTTTTCATTACAGTACAAACTATCATAAGTAATATCAAATGTATCATGCAAAGGACCAGCTGCTTCCATAGGACCCACTGCACTTCCACTACTTTTCACATAAACATCTTTGAATTTTATAGTTTTCATTATACACCCACCAAATAGCGAATCATCCCTAAAATATAAGCAGCAACAATTCCATAAGTAATCACTGACCCAGCTAATTTAAACATATTGCTTCCAATTCCAAAAATGAACCCTTCATGTTTACTCTCCAAGGCGCTACTGGTAAGTGCATTCGCAAAACCTGAAATGGGAATAAACAACCCAGCACCACAGTGCTTTGCTAACTTATCATAAACACCAATACCAGTACAAAATGAAGTCAGCGCTATAATAAAAATCACAATCATACTAACACTTGTTTTTTCACTTAACTGTCCCACATTCACTAACAATTCATAAGCACCTTGTGCAAGTAATGCTACACATCCTCCACTTATAAAGGCAAGTATACAATTACGCATTCTTTTTGGAGGTAAAGTATGCTTTTTACTCATTTTTTGATATTTATTCATTTTGTTTTCTCCTTTGCTACACAAATTATTCGTTGCTTATACAGCACACAAACAAAAATATCCTGAATTGATGAGAAACCATATTGGGCTATCTGATTTAATAGCCACTCTTCATTTTGATTCAAATCTTTTAAAACATCTTTATTCAACACCCCATCTTGTATGACTGGGAAAGGATGCATCATATTATCGCATTTTCTGATGATACTTAAAGAACCATTGTTCTCTAAAATAGCATAATCAATATCTTCAAATACATTACAACCTTCAATACGTAGTTGTGAGAATAAATCATCCAAATTATATCGTTGCTTTCTCATGACATGTTGTAATATCTTACCTTGATACATAATAATACTCGCCTTCCCATCAACAATATTTCGAAAACTCTGACTTTTTAAAAAAATGAAAGATATCAGCATTTGTAACAAAGTTAATGTTAATATAGGTAACAACGCTTTCATAAAATTTGATTCATGTTCACTCAATGCAATTGCCAACATCTCGGATATCACCAAAAATATTGCTAAATCGAATATCGACAACTCTCCAATTTCTCTTTTCCCCATAATTCGCAATGCACTAATCATAATGAAGTAATACAATATGCATTTCAAAATTAATTCTATATAAATATAAATCCCTCCAATCATAACTTTCCACGTATTGCATATATTGAACTGAGGTGAACTATGAAAACAAAAATTAAACAATTCAGCATATCGTATGCAATCCTATTTATTTCAAGTTTAGTATGCTCATTTATATTTGCTTTATTCACATACTTCCATCTTATAAATATGCAAACCTTATACATTGCAAATCAAATTGTAGGCTGTATATGTCTATGCGTATCCACTTCTTATTTCATAAAAAAAATAGAGAAGCATGTCTTATTTAACACGATTCTCTATCTTCTTATTCTGTATATTATTGTTTGTATATGTAGTCTTCAACTACATATATCTCTATTTATAAAATGTATAGTAAGCTTTTTATTCACCTTGTTCTTGTTGAGCAAAAGAAAATGATTCCTGATGCGCTATCCCCAAATGCTCGTATGCCTTAGCACTAACCATACGCCCTCTTGGCGTACGATTTATGAATCCAATTTGCAATAAATATGGCTCATACACATCTTCTAAAGTCGTTGCTTCTTCACCAATAGAAGAAGCAAGCGATTCTAGCCCAACTGGACCACCATTGAATCGTTCAATGATTCCACGCAAATACTTATGATCTACATCATCTAAACCTAAATGATCAACCTTTAAGCGATTCAAGGCCATTTGTGCAATCTCTAAAGAGATGACACCATCATTCATAACTTGGGCAAAATCACGTACTCTACGAAACAAGCGATTTGCAATACGTGGTGTACCCCTACTTCTTCTTGCAATCTCAGACACTGCATCTGGATGAATTTCATTTTCCATCACACGTGCTGTACGTGTCACAATCTTACATAAATCAGCTAGATCATAATAATGCAACTGCGAAACAATTCCAAATCGATCACGCAATGGAGCACTTAAATCTCCTGCACGTGTCGTTGCCCCCACAAGTGTAAAAGGTGGTAAATCCAAACGAATACTGCGCACACTACTCTCTTTACCTACAACAATATCAATACAGTAATCTTCCATTGCTGGATACAAGATTTCCTCCACTGCCTTTGATAACCTATGAATTTCATCAATAAACAACACATCTCCAGCCTCTAACTGAGACAAGATTGCCGCTAAGTCTCCCCCTTTTTCTATGGAAGGTCCACTTGCTGTCTTTAAACTCGTTCCCATCTCATTGGATAAAATATAGGATAATGTGGTTTTCCCTAGTCCGGGTGGACCATACAATAACACATGATCTAACGCTTCATTACGCTGCTTAGCTGCTTGTAAAAAGATTCTCATATTTTCTTTTAAATCTTTTTGTCCAATATATTCATCAAGGCTTGCTGGACGAAGTGATTCTTCTTCATCTATACCCTGCATTCCACTATCTACAAGTCTCTCCATCCTACAATCCTTTCTTCTTCAACATCAAAGATAAAGCTTTACGTACATATCCATCTACACTTAATAGCTCTTTACTCAACTCTTTACGGATACTTTGTAATTCATTTGGCTTATACCCTAAAGCTTTCAAAGCATCCATCGCTTCTTGTAATGCAACATTCACTTCTTTTATATCACTAGATTCAACAAGTTTTCCTTTTAAATCCAAAACAATTTGAGAAGCTGCCTTCGGGCCAATTCCAGGCAAAGCTTTTAAAGCAGCGACATCACCAGCTTCTATATTACTAATAATTTGCGTACTTGTGGAAGCACCCAAAGCTTGCATTGCTATTTTTGGTCCAATTCCTTTTACACTAATTAGACGCAAAAATAAATCATGGTCTTGAATACTTGAAAAACCAAATAATATTTGTGCATCTTCACGAATGTGTTGATAGGTAAAGATACAAACCTCTTCTTTCAAAACGTATTTTGAAGGGTTTGCCATTACAACTCGATACCCCATCCCATTATGATCTACGATTACACTATCACTAGTGTAAGAATGTATCGTTCCTTTAATATAAGCTATCATATTAATTCCTCTACTTTCTCTTCTATTAGCTCATGAAAATCATATATATAACAAGTACATATACTTTGTATCATAGCTTGTTGCTTCTCATTCATTTTATCAAAAACACCAACCGTTAAAAAACCTTTTTCTTTACATTTTTTAAGTGGCGTATACAAGTCTTCAAACACTACAATTTCTTCATAAGCTAATTGCATGCGTTTTGCACAATAAGTAAAAATAACACTCTCTTCTTTGGTTGTATGCAGCTCACCACAAGTTACTACGAATGAAAAATAAGACGCTATACCTAGTCGCTCTAAAGCCATATTTGCATGCCTTAAATTACAACTTGTTGCAATACACATTTTCATCCCCATCTTATTTATATGCGATAAATATTCCTTTACCCCAGCTTTTAAAGGAATATATTTCGCATATTGGTGTTCTACCATAGAATTCCAATCGGCCTGTATTTGATTCACACTCATTGGTAAGTCAAAACGTTTTTTGAAATACATTGCACTTTCATTAAATGTCATCGTTTTAATATCCTCACTAATATCTGGTGTAAATTCAATATTGAAACGCGCTAAATATTCGCGATCAATATCTTGCCACATTTGCATAGAGTCTAACAAGGTGCCATCTAAGTCAAAAATACACGCTTTCGCATTGTGTATAAGATCTATCATATATTTACTTCTAAAACAACAGGACAGTGATCACTCCCCATTACCTGCGCATCAATACGAGCAGAAACTAGTTTCTCTTTTAAATCCTCTGATGTTAAAAAATAATCAATTCTCCACCCAATATTTTTAGACCTCGCCTGAAAACGGTAAGACCACCAAGAATACATATTTTCTTTATTTGGATAAAAATAACGATAGGTATCTGTAAATCCACTTTGTAAAAGTTCTGAAAAAGCATTACGCTCTTCTATTGAAAATCCAGGGTTTTGCTTATTTGAAGTAGGATTTTTCAAGTCAATTTCCGTATGTGCGACATTTAAATCGCCACAAATAATAACGCTTTTCTTTTCTTTTAATGTATTCACATAAGCTCTAAAGTCCGATTCGAAACGCAAGCGATAATCTAGTCTTTTTAACTCACTTTGTGCATTTGGAGTATATACACCTACAAAATAAAAAGTGTCATACTCTAATGTAATCACCCTTCCTTCATGCGAGTGTTCCTCTACACCTATATCATAAAATACTTTCAGCGGCATTTTTTTAGTAAAGGCAATTACTCCTGAATACCCTTTTTTTTCTGCACTATTAAAAAATTGAAAATGGTTGGGTGTTTCTAATTGTAGTTGTCCTTCCTGCATTTTAGATTCTTGAATACAAAAGATATCTGCATCCTCTGCTTCAAAATATTCATAAAACCCTTTATTCACACAAGCACGAATCCCATTCACATTCCACGATATACACTTCATATTTACACCTCTTTCCTACTAAAAAAACTCAAAAGATTGAGTTTTATTTAATTTCTACAATTTTAACATCGTAAGGTTCAACAACATTACTAACACTAACAACTTCTCCAACCTTATGGTCTAATAGTGCTATTGCTAGTGGTGTCTCATTTGAAAGTTTTCCATTAAATGGATCTGCTTCAACAGAACCAACAATTGTGTATGTTTCTGTTTCATTTGTATCTAAGTCAATAATTTCAACTGTACTACCTAAAGACACAATATCTGATTTACCTTGACCTGCTGTTGGAGCAATAATTTCAACATTTGAAATCATTCCCTCTAACTGTGCAATTCTTGCTTCTACTCTAGCTTGGTGATCTCTAGCAGCATCATAATCTGCATTTTCACTTAAATCCCCTTGCGCTCTAGCTTCTTGTAATTCAGTAATTACTTCATTTCTTTCTTCATGAACCAATCTGTGTAATTCGCTTCTTAATTCTTCTAAACCTTCTTGAGTTACATATACCTTTTCACCCATCGTAATCACTCCTTTTTCGTTATTGTATTATAGCATAATCCACTATAATATTCTATCTAATATCCTAAATATTGTTTTTGTTTTTCTAAATGCTCAGCATATGTTTCAGAGTAATAGACACTACCATCACCCAATACATCCGCCAAAAAGAATAAGTACTCGTGTTCATTAGGGTGAACAATAGCATCTAAAGCATCCTTTCCAGGATTCAAAATCGCTCCAATTGGCAACCCTTCATACAAATATGTATTATATGGTGAGTCATACAAATAATTTGTCTCACACTCTTCCCAACTATCATACTCATATAGCCCATAACAAACCGTGACACTAGATTCTAGTTTCATTCCAATATCTAAACGATTTAAAAATACGCCCGCAATGTTTTTCATATCTTCAACACTACGACTCTCATATTGTACCACACTTGCTAAAGTAACAAACTCATGTACACTAAACCCACTGTTTATTACATCCTCTTTCATAGAATCATAAACAATTTGAAATTGGTCTAAAAACACATAAGTCATTTCCTGAGGACTTGCATCCAATGCAAATCGATACGTTTCTGGATATAAAAAACCTTCTAACTTAACTGGGTAATTTACATTTAAAATACTTTCATCCAAAAAATCATATTTCTCTATGCAATCACGTAAGAATGTTTCATCATTCCATAAATCCAATAACGCTTGTTCACTCACATTTGTATTTTCACCTAAAATCTGTGCAATTTCTTTCGCCCAAATACCTTCTCTAAAAGTCAACATAACTTCATTCACTACTTGGTTGTCAACACTCTCAAAACTTTGTAAAATACGTAAAGAATCCCACGACTTATCCACTTCATAAAGTCCAACATAAAAATTAGAAATGTCATCTATCTTGGCACCTATTTGCGCCATCTGTGCATTTTTAATAATTCCCTGTTGTTCCAATCGTGTCGTTATACTCTCAACACTATCTCCTTCTACAACTTGAAAAGAGACGATTTCACTTTCTGATTGAATTGGCTTTAAGCCTTCTGTAAACATCACATACGAACTGATTGTTATTACAATCGCAATAAGCAATATAAAAGCAATTACTTTTTGTACAATACTTAAAGATTTAATTTTCTTTAAAAATTTATTCATTCTCTGTTTCCTCGATGAAAGCTCCAAGAACTTCCTCGATCATAGCCCACTCATCATCCGTTTCAATTGGATTTAAGTTCCCTTCCTCATCGTATTGACTCGCAAAAATTTCTTCACTCATAGAGTTGTTTTCACGAAATACCACATAATTCTTACCATCTTTATCAAATGTAAATAATATTTCCATTTCTACATCTTGACCATCTGGTCCTTCTACATACATTAATTTATTATCTAACATGTTATAATCCTCCAATAATTCTTACCTATTATATCATTAAATGTTTCTTTGTAAAACGCTAAAGTAATTTTTCCCCACATCTTAACATTCACATTGTTGACTTTGATTTATCGCTGTGATTTCATCGATACAATATGTGTCATTTAAACGATTTATTAATTCTAACTTTTCCACTCTAGTTAACTTTTTAATCGCATATTCACGGCGTAAAGCATCACCTTTTTCTTCGAAAACTTCATAGTACAGTAATATCAGTGGAGTGCGATGCTTTGTATACTTTGCCCCTTTACCACTATTATGCATATGAATCCGTTTTTTTAGATCATTTGTATATCCAGTATATAAAGTATCATCACTGCATTTAACGATATAAACATATTGCATTTTATCCATAAACTTTTTCACCTCTAAATCAATTGCTATTTAATCCGACTCTATTATCATAAACATTTATGAATCTAGTAAAGATAAAAAATCCTCTTTACTCATACTCGAAAGTTGATTTGACTCTCCATTAATAATTTGATCAGCCAATGCTTTTTTACTTGCTTGCATTGTCAATATTTTTTCTTCTACACTATCTTTCATTATCATTTGATACACACTTACAACTTTTTTTTGTCCAATTCGATGTGCGCGATCACTTGCTTGATTTTGCGCAGCGATATTCCACCATGGATCAAAGTGGATCACAATATCTGCACTTGTCAAATTCAAACCCGTTCCTCCTGCCTTCAATGAAATCAAAAATAAAGGTATCTCGTTATTGTTGAAATCATTAACAAATTGCATACGTTTCTCTTTTGGGGTAGAACCTACTATTTTGTAAAATGCTATATTTTCTTTGTGCAATCTTCTCTCAATAATGTCAAACATTGAAGTAAATTGTGAAAATAGTAATATTTTATGACCACCAGCAATAGCATTTTGTATCAAATCCATAGTCGCTTCTAGTTTACTACTTTCACCATCATAATCTTGGAAAACAAGTGAAGGATCACAACAAATTTGACGAAGACGTGTTAATTCAGACAATACTTTTATCTTATTTTTTGAAAATTCTTCACTACTTTGTGTAGCTAACGATTGCTTCAACTTCACAACACTTGCCTTATACAACTGCTCTTGTGTCGAATCCATTTTTGCATACATTACTTCTTCTATTTTTGCTGGTAAGTCCTTTAGTACATCACTTTTTAAACGACGCATAATAAAAGGAGACACCATCTTTCGAAGTTTTAATGTACTTTCTTCATCATTGAATTTCACAATGTTTTTTTCAAATGTATTTTTGAACTCCTCGTACGAATATAAAAATTTAGGCATTAAGTAATCAAATATACTCCACAATTCACTCAATCGATTTTCAATCGGAGTCCCTGTCAGTGCTAATTTATGGTGCGCTTGAATCACTTTAGTTGCTTTACTGATTTGACTACCATGATTTTTTATATACTGTGCTTCATCAATTATTTGATAATAAAATTTACAATTCTTGTATTGCATTAAATCTCTTTTCAATAAATCATAAGAAGTCACAATGACATCATACGATTGCATTGCATCAAACACATCACGTCTTTCTTTAATACTTCCCGCTGCTACCCCAACACGTAAACTTGGAGAAAACTTTTGTATTTCACTCTCCCAGTTGTACACTAAGGAAGCTGGACAAACAACTAACGAAGGACCTTGCATATCTTGTTCTTCTTTTAGAGATAATAATAAACAAATAACTTGCAGTGTTTTACCTAACCCCATATCATCCGCCAAGATACCATTAAACCCATAATCTTTTAATAAGCGCATGTAACGATATCCAGTTTTCTGATAGCCTCTAATAATTTTTTTAAGAGAAGCCGGAATTTGATAATCCCCTTCATTAATAGACTTAAATTCTCTAGAAACTTTTTTCAAAGCATGATTTCTCTCATACGAAATATGCTCACTATCTCGCAATAACTTATCAATATATAAAGCCCTATAACTTGGAACTTGAAATGTACTTTCATCCATATTTTCCAAATCTACTTGTGCACTTTCTAGTAAATCGGACAATGACTGCACATCTTGCTCTTCAAAATCGATGAAACTTCCATCTTTTAAACGATGATATTTCTTCTTATTGCGATACGATGACAAAACTTTCATCAATTCTTCCAGTTCTACATCTCCACTATCAATATCTAAAGATAATAAATCACTTTCTAAACGTACCCCAATACTAACTTGAAATATGCGTCTTGTACTCATACGTTGCACTCGATCACTTATTTGTACCTCTCCAATGCTTTGTAACGCTTGTAATTCGTGACTTAAAAAATGAAATATATTCTCTTCTTCCATAAACAAAACCATACTATTATCATCATTCAATAGGAATGGATATCTCTCCAACAGCATTCTGCACTTTAGTAATTCAATTTCATAAGAAGACTCATTTGCTTGTACATTGTCAAATAGAGAGTATCGTTCCCCTCTCATCTCAACTTCACCACGAACATGGATATTTTTTTCATCGTCTACATCTACATAAAAAAACACTGTATTTTCTGCCACCCATTTTTCTTTAAAATCATCTACATCTTTTTCCTCAATCGTAACGTATTTGGAAATTGCAGGGATTACATTATTATAAAATTCATTCACAATAGATTTTCCAATGCTAAAATGTTCTTCTTCACTATTTATAATGCTATTACAAAAAGGTTGCATTTGCATATAATACTCTTTATCACTAATGCGTAATTTTTGCTGTGCAACTTGCACATAATATTGATTTCCTTCACTTAAAATACCAGCATGAATTTTTCCAACCACTGCTGTTGGCTTATTAGATTTATTTTTTTTCGTTGTCAACTGCATTCGTATTTTAGGATTTTCATGAACAACAGAAAGATTGCCCTTATAGTTTTGCTGTGCATCTGCATCTTTAAATTCAATCTCTGTGTATGGATAAATTTGTAAAAATGCATCTAACATATTTGGAAGCAATGGAATTTCTTTAAAATTATGGGAACGCACATCGTGTAGTTCCATCCAAGAGCGAAGTTCATGGACATATTTTGCGATGAAAGAATAATACACTTTAGAAGTGTCATCGAACAACTCAATATTATGATACATAGTTAGTTTTTTACCATATGTGTGATTTTCTTTATCCTCTACTCTTTGTATAAATTGATTCAAGTCTTTAATAATATATAAAGTAGTTTCCCCAACCTTGAAGGATAAATATAGTTTTTTTCCTCGAATTTCAATCACCGGCTTCAAACAATATTGACTAGTTTCTCCTTGAGAAATCAAATGATGCACCTGACGTTCTACAACATTTCCTAACAAATTAGTACCAAGAGAATCTGTATACCCATCATAAGTTGAATCTACATAATCCATGTACGCTTTAATAATCAGTGCAGCTAAGTGTTTACATTTAGTTTGCACTCGATAATACATTTGATTGTGACTACTCTTACAAGAACAACTAATTCTCAACAGCTGTCCTCCTGCATTCAAATGTACCTCCGCTCTATGAGTAGTTGCATATTCTCGTACGACGCCTTCTATCTTAAGCAATGTGTATTGTCCATACCACCCCTCATTACGCGCTTCTACTTCGAAAGAATCAATAGTAACATCATTTTCATCGACTAAATCCATCGCAGAATTCCATGTTTCATCATCAAAAAACTGCATACTTTTATCTATTTCAAAATAAATATCTTCGCCATTTTCACCCATAGAAACACCTCCATAGCAACTTTCATTATATCATAGCAAACAACAAAAAAAGACAATGAATGTCTTTTTATTTTGCATTTAACGCTGCCATTGTTATGTAATTGTAAGGTTTATTAAAGTGAGGTAAAAAGAAGATATCTAATAACTTTAGCTTATCAATTGTAACTTTTTCTTGAATTGCTAATGAGAACATATGGATTCCCATAGAAACATCATAATATGATGCTATTTGTGCTCCTAAAACTCTTCTAGTTTTCGCATCATAAACAATTCGTATGTCAACTTGCTCATTTTCTTTAATAAACTCTGGTCGTTGGTGATCACTATAATCTGTAGCCAGGGCATCATAACCATGATTTTTAGCATCTTCTAAAGTAAGTCCAGTTGAAACCATATTATATCCATAAATACTTATTCCATTTGAACCTTGAACCCCTATAGAATCAATAGTAGTACCACATACATTATGTGCAGCAACAACTCCTGAACGCACTGCATTCGTAGCAAGAGCTATATAGTTTTTATCTTCAATTGCATTATCTAACACGGTTGCACAATCTCCTATTGCATATACATTTTCACGGCTTGTTTCCTGTTTTGTATTTACTACATAAGCACCATTTTTAAACACCTCTAGTGTATCTTTCCCTAAAGTGGTATTGGCTGTAAACCCAATTGCTAAGACAACCATATCTGCATCGATTGTTTTTTCATTCGTTACAATACGCTCAACCTTCCCCTCTCCTTCAATACGTAACACTTCTTGATTGTATTCTAAATGTACACCATTTTTTTGTAACACTTCACTCATTTTAGCAGTGAAAGACGCATCGTAATAATTTTTCAAACAGCAATCGCGAATATCGATTAACGTAGTTTCTTTGCCACAACGTTGAAAAGCTTCTGCTAATTCAACACCTATATAACCAGCACCAACCACACTTACACGTTTAATATCTTCATCATTATTTAGCTTTTCTATAACTTCTTGAGCATGTTGATACAACTTCACATACTGTACATTATTTAACTCTCTTCCCTCAAGCTTTGGTTCGATTGGCCATGAACCAGTAGCTAAAACAACTTTATCATACGCTTCTTCATATAGTGTTCCATCACTTGCTTTCGCATAAACAACTTGTTTATCAAAATCAATACTCTCTACACTCGTGTTCATATGCACTTTAGCGCCTTTCGCTTCTAAGGATTGTTTCGTAGCATAAAATAGACCTTCTGGACCATCTATTTGATTTCCAATCCACAATGCCATCCCGCAACCTAAAAAACTAATATTACTATTTCCATCAAATACTACAACTTCTTGATTTGGATAATTATCCAAAATTGTGTTAATACATGCAGTCCCTGCATGATTCGCACCCACAACAACAATTTTACTCATAAATACTCTCCTTCATGTATATTGGTATGTTATACCAATTATTAAGATAGCATTGTATATAGGCATTCTCAATTATTTTGCCCGAGTTTATAACATAAAAAAAGCATCTTACGATGCCTTTTATTCAAAATCAAATACATATCCCAATTGCAATGCTTCATTCACCATTAGGACTTCTTTTTGCACCTCTTTTGAAAGAGGTACACCTAAATCTTTTCTTTGCATACGAATATCGTGTTCAACTTCACCTGCAGTATAAATACGATCATGCCCTTTTGCTTTTTTCGATTCTCTAAGCGTACGACAAATATCTCCAGCTCTAGCTCGTAATACATCTAGTCCCATGAAAAACTCTGGATTAATCACAATGAAAAAATGCCCTAAATGATAAGGTCTAGGATTTCCTTCTTCATCTTTATCTTTAATATCACGTAATGCAACACCATTACTTAACGCACTCGACAAGATTTCTACTACACTAGCATATCCAAACCCTTTATATCCTGCAGTCTCATCACCCACACCACCTAGAGGAGCCAATGCTGCTTTTCCTTCCACCAAATAACGTAAAATGGTATTCGAATCACTCAAAGGCACATTATCCTGTGTAACAATAGCACTTGCTGGCGTATCTTTACCAATACGCGCATAATACTCAATTTTTCCACGTTGATAAATAGATGTTGCACAATCTAAACAAAAATCAAAATCTTCATCCGTTGGAATACTAAACGTTAGTGGATTTGTTCCTAACATATTCTCAACCCCGAAGGTAGGTGCTATACTTCCCCTAGCGTTAGTACCACTGATTCCAATCATACCAGCCTTTGCAGCCATATCCGTGTAATAACCAGCAATTCCATAATGTGATGAATTACGAATCACGCCCATAGCCATACCATACACTTTTGCTTTCTCAATTAGACTTTGCATCATATGATATGATGCAACCATTCCCATACCATCGTGTGCATCCATAACTTGCGTAGTAAAGGTATCTTTTATAATTTCCATATTCGTAATCGGATTTAAAATTCCTGCCTTGATTCGATCTATATATATCGGTTTAAATCGATTACACCCATGACTCTCAATTCCCTTACGATCACTCTCTAACAACACATCTGCACAAATACTGGCATCCTGTTCAGGGATTCCATATCCCATAAACGCATCAATTAAAAATTGATTCATCTTCTCCCACGCTACATAAGGTCTTTTTTCCATTTTTATTCCTCCTAATTGATACGACTTTTTAAACATATAATTTGTATCAAACTCATCTTCGATTATATCACTAAACAAAAAATAAAACATACCTATTTTACAATAAAAAAACCTTTATTCCACTGTGGAATAGAGGTTTATATAAACTTAATGTCTGCTATTCATATACAATTCAGCACTTGCTTTCATAGCTTGCTCACTCAAACTTCCAAAGGATAACATCGCCAATTGTTCAATGCTTTGTGACTCATTCAATTGTTCAATTTGAGAATGCGTAGACACTTCATCATCGTGTTTACTAACTAAATAATGGGTATTCGCATGTGCTGCTACTGCAGCAAGATGTGTAACACAAAACACTTGTTTATTTGCACCAATTTGATGCATCTTTTCACCAATCATACTCGCAACACTCCCACTTACCCCATTGTCAATTTCATCAAAGATGATTGTTTGAACGGGTTGGATGCGCGAAAAAATTGTCTTTAATCCAAGCATTAAACGCGACAATTCACCACCGGAAGCTACTTTTTGTAATGGTTGCAATTGCTCACCTTTATTCATTGCTACAAAAAATTCAACTTGATCTAAACCAAGTGCACTTTCCTGTTGTTCAAAAACCACTTCAAATCGAGCATTTTGTAAGCTCAAATCATACAATTCTTTTTGAATCTCTTTTTGTAATGTTAAAGCATATTGCTTACGTTTTTGTTGATACGCTTTCGCCAATTCATAAAACTTCAACTTTGCTTCTTCCACTATTTTTTCCTGTATTTGTATGCACGCATCACGATTTACACTAGCGTCTATTCTAGCTTGTAAAGCATCTCTTGTTTGCATCAATAAAACATAAGAATTCCCATGTTTCCTAAACATCTTATGTATTTCAAAAATACGAGATTGAATCGCATCGTATTCTTTCACATCATATTGCATAGCTTGTTTATATGTTTGTAATGCACTTACTTGCTCATCCAAATTATAATAAGCATTTAAGATTTGCTCTCTAATTTCTTGAACTTGTACACTCTCACTTTTCTCTAATGCCTTCGCAACATCATATAGTTCATCAATTCGTATCGACTTAAAATCAAGTATTGCACTTCCTATAGCATTTGCATCTTTCTCATAAATAGCAAAAGCCTTTTCTTGTGCCAATAAGTTTTCATACTCACCCTCTTTTAAATCCAACTGCTCAATTTCTTCTAATTGAAACTGTAAATAGTCCAATTCTTTTGCGTTGACTTCATCATCAACTAGCAATTCTAATTGCTTCTTTTCTTTCGAGTATAATTGGTAAGCCTGCTTTATTTGTTGCAACTTCGATTCATCTTTAATATAAGTATCCAACAAATGAATATGATGCTTACTATTTAGTAATAGTTGATTGTCATGTTGAGAATGGATATCAATCAATTCATTCATCACTTCTTTTAATAAGGACACACTAATATTGCGATGATTACAACGATTCACACTTTTTCCTTCTAAAGAAAACTCTCTACTCACAATCATTTCATCATCAATATCAAATCCTGCTTCAACCAATTTAGTATGTGCTGGATGGCCTTGTCTAAGCTCAATACAAGCCTCTACAATCGCTTTATCTTTCCCCTTCTGAATATACGAAGAAGAAACTTTACTACCACATAACAAAGAAATTGCATCAATCAACAGCGATTTACCTGCTCCAGTTTCTCCTGTGAAACAGGAAAACTGTGAAGGAAACGATAATTGCAATGCATCAATTAAAATAAAATTTTTAACATATATGCTTTTGATCATAGAACCCCCTACTCTTTTACAATACGTATACAATCTATACTCGATGATGGCGTATGGTTTTTCACATGTACTACATATTCTTGATTTCCATCTTTTCCAACTACACTTGATTTTTTCAAATGTAGAACCCCGATATCTCTACTAGCAAAATACTTCATAAACTTTTCCAAAAGTTGGATATGCACTTTTTTATCTTTCACAATTCCATTTTTACCAATATATTTTTTACCAACTTCAAATTGTGGTTTAATTAAAAATACAGCCTCAAAATCATGCGTAAACACTTCAATCAATCGATCTACGATAAGTGTGATGGAAATAAAAGACACGTCCATGCAAATAAAATCAATAGGATGATGGAAAAGTTCACGTTCTAGATAACGACAATTATACCCTTCAATACAACATATACGAGGATCTTCTTTTAACCTAGTCAGTAATTGATCTTTTCCAACATCTATTGCATATACATAATTCGCACCTGCATACAAACACACTTCACTAAATCCACCAGTTGAAGCTCCAATATCCACTACATTTCGATTTTGTAAAGAAATTTGAAACGACTGTAATGCATCTTGTAGTTTTTTTGCAGCCCTAGATGCAAATTCAACTTCATCTTTTAAAACCCTAACGACATCACTCTCTTTTAAAACAAAGCTTTTTTTGTTTATAATTTTATCATTAACAAGAACACGTCCTTCTTGAATCGCATTTTGAGCAGCATTTCTTGATTCATAAATCGAGTGATCGACTAAATAATGATCCAATCTACTCACAATGTGCAATCTCCTCAAGAATTCTCTCAAATGCATAGTGTATATCAATTCTTTCTTGCTTTTTCAACTGTGGTATAGAGCCATGACCTACAAAATGATCATGAATACCAATACGAGTAATATTCACACACTGTCTTTGATCATTATAGTAATCTACAATTGCACTCGACAAACCTCCATGCAACATATCCATTTCATAGATGAAGATTGGAACTTTCATGTTTGCCAAACGATCTAAACAAGCAAAGTCCATTGGTTTTATAAATCGTGCGTTTACCACTAATAAATCCATATGATTCACCACTGCTTTTTGATACACTCTCTCCACTTCAACACCATACGTAATCACAATAGCTTTTGCTGCATTTGCACTCGTTGGATACGTTGTCCAACTACCAATTTCAATGCGTGAAAACACTTTTTCTTTATATTCTGCACTTCCTCTTGGGATACGAATCACCATAGCTTGTTGTTGTTGAAATGCTGTGTACATTAAATCTTGCGCCTCGTTAGCATCCATCGGTTGTGAAATGATTAAATTTGGAACACTATACAACATTGACACATCAAACACACCATGATGTGTATCCCCATCTTCACCTACTAAATGACAGCGATCTACACCTATTACTACAGGTAGATTCATACGTGCAACATCGTGATTGATCTGATCATATGCTCTTTGTAAAAAAGAAGAATACACGCTTATGAAAGGTCTTTTCTCTAATGCTAAAGCAGCTGCAAAAGTCATGGCGTGCTCCTCTGCAATACCGCAATCAAAAAATCTCTGAGGATATAATTTCGCAAATCGATCTAGTTTACTTCCTTTACTCATAGCAGGTGTTATGGCCACGATATCCTCATTATCTTTAGCTAGTCGTATTAACGTTTCACTCAAAATACTACTATAGTCTTTATGATTTGCTGGTAATGTAGCAAGTGGTTTCCCACTTTGCACATCAAACTTAGAAACGCCATGCCAGTCTCCTTGTACATCTAATTCCGCAGGTTTATAGCCTTTTCCTTTTTTTGTAATAACATGTACAACGATAGGACGATTATGATCTTTAATTGAGCTTAACACTGCAATTAATTTATCAATATCATGTCCATCCACTGGACCAATGTAATCCAATCCAAATTCACCAAAAATAGTGGAATCTACAACCGTGTGCTTAATTCCATCTTTCACATCTTTCATAACATGTAATAGGTGTTCTCCTAGCTTATTTTTCGTTAGTTTTTTAGACAAGTCTTTCTTCAAGTTTGTATATCCTTTAGAAGAACGTAATTTAGTACACGCATTTGAAATTGCACCTACATTATTTGATATAGACATCTCATTGTCATTTAATACAAGTATCATCTTACGTTGTTCACTACCAATTTGATTTAATGCCTCAAAACTCATCCCACTACCAAGTGAACCATCTCCAATAACAGGAATAACTTGATACGATTGTTTATTCAAATCTCTTGATACACACATTCCTAAAGCAGCACTTAATGAGGTAGAAGAATGTCCAGCCTCCCAAACATCATGGATACTTTCACTACGTTTTTGAAACCCAGATAACCCATTATATTGACGTAGTGTTGCAAATTGTTTTGCTCTTCCTGTTAGGATTTTATGGATGTATGACTGATGTCCCACATCAAAAAATATCTTATCATTAGGCGATTCAAAAACATAATGAAGCGCCACTACAAGCTCAACAATTCCTAAATTACTAGACAAATGTCCTCCTGTTTTTGAAATGTTTTCTACCAAAAAAGTACGAATATCCTGTGATAAACATTGTAATTGTTTTGTATTTAGACCTTTAATATCTTGTGGCCCTCTTATATCTAAAACGTTCATAACTCACCTCTATTTTACTCGATTCTTTATTTCCTCTAACATTTGAAACAAAGCATTGCGATTTCCTTCTAACATATTTATTAATTGTATACTTCTATTATACAATTGTTCAATAATATCATTACACTTTTCTATCCCAAGTAAGCTAACATATGTACTTTTCTCATTTTCTACATCACTATTCGCATTTTTACCTAATACTTCACTACTTTGTGTAACATCCAATACATCATCTTGAATTTGAAACAGTAAACCTACATTTTTTCCAATTTCTTTTAACACTGAAATATCTTCTGTACGTTTTGCTATAATTGCAGCACTTACTAAAGGCAATTGGATCAATCGTCCTGTTTTATGAATATGAATCCTTTGCAATTCATCCACCTTTAATTGCATATTTTTTTCATTCAATATATCTAATTCTTGACCATAAATCATTCCATTTAAACCACTATATGAAGAAATATATTGTAGCAATTGCACCTTTATACTATCTTCATAATCACAGGTAGAAACTTGATAAAATGCTTCATTCAATAATGCATCCCCAGCCAAAATAGCCATTGCTTCTCCATACTTAACATGCGTTGTCGCTTTTCCTCTACGCATAGTATCATTATCCATTGCAGGCAAATCGTCATGTACTAATGAATATGCATGAATCATCTCAATCGCACTTGCGATTGGATATGCTCTTTCCAATTCCACCTCATACAAAGTTAAACTTGCAAATAGTAATTTTGCACGAATACGCTTTCCTCCACCTAATAAGGAATAATAACAAGCATCACGAACGACTCCAGCATCCACCCCATGCATACAGGTAGATAAATATGTCTCAAATGCTTCCATTTTATTCTCCTTTTTGATAAGTATCTAATAATGTTTGTACTTTATTTTCAAAATTAGATAATTGCGCATCACAATCTTTAATCAAAGACAACCCCTCTTCAAATAACTGCATCGCTTCTTCTAAAGCAATTTCATTTCTTTCTAATTTTAAAACAATCTCATCTAAGCGTTGCATCGCTTCATTGAATGTTACCTTATTTTCCATCTTTTTTCACCTCTTCTACAGTCGTTTTTACTATACCATCACTGAATTTAATTTGTATCTCTTGACCTTCTTTTATATTTTCTACACTAGATAAAATATGCCCTTCACTTTGCGCAATTGCATATCCTCTTTGCAATATCTTCAATGGACTATACGCATCCATTAATGCAATATTACTTTGCAAAGCATTTCTCTCTTGTAGTAATAAACGTTTTAACTGTTGTTTCATAAATTCTTGTTTGTGTGCCAAGTCTGTTTTATTCTGACGAACAAATCTCTCTTTTAAATATAAATAATTTTGTTTGCTACCTTGATACTTATACTGGACTTCATTCAAAATAGTTTCCATTTTCATAAGCCCTTGATATGCCATCATAACACGTAATTTTTGTTGCGCGGTATATTCTTGTGGATCACGAAAATATCGTTTCTCCTGTATCACTTCTAATCGATTACGCAACTTCGCAAGTTGATTTTGAAGTGCATTTTGTATTTGCATCTTACTTTGCATACACTGTTGTTTCACTTCATTATAATCTGGTGTTGCCATTTGTGCAGCAGCACTTGGCGTAGCAGCCCTTAAATCACTTACATAATCCACTAGTGTAGTATCACTTTCATGTCCAACTCCACTAATAATACAAGTGTTCATAGAAAATATGGTATGTGCCAATTGCTCATCATTAAAACAATATAAATCCTCTAAACTACCTCCACCTCGTACTAGTAAAATTACATCATGTGCATTCGTATCTGCCTTCTCTAACTGTGCGATAATCGAAGCAGCAGCTTGCTCCCCCTGTACCAAAGAAGGATACACATGTACATCTGCCATTGGCCAACGTCTTGCTAAAACAGATAATACATCTTGAATAGCCGCTCCACTACTTGCAGTTACAACTGCTATATTTTGTGCGTATTTTGGCAATACTTTCTTATGTGCTATGTCAAACATACCTTGTGCATGTAATTTCTTTTTCAACATTTCATAACGCAAATACAAATCACCAACACCATCACTTTGTAATTGACTCACATATAGCTGGATGCTCCCCATTGGTTCATACATGCTTACTTTTGCCTTCACGATGACTTTTACACCTTCCTTAAGCGGAATTTGTACAAGACGAGCGTGCGAAGAAAACATTACGCAGTTCATCTTCCCACCTTCATCTTTTAACGAGAAATAAAAATGTCCACTGCGATGTGCAGTGAAATTACTAATTTCTCCTTTTACTAAAATAGACTGGATATGTGCATCACGCTCCAGACTATTTTTTAAATATCTTGTTAAAGTCGTTACACTCCACACTTGTTGGCTCATAATCTATCTAACACACCATTAATTAACTTATATGTGTCATCGTCACAATATTTTTTTGCAAGCAACACTGCCTCATCAATTACAATCGCCTTATGTGATGTTTCAAAACTGATTTCGCTCGCTGCTAAAATTAAAATTGCTTGCTCCACATATCCTAGTCGATCAAATTTCCAATCATCATTCAATACTTCGTTAATTTGTTTCACATAATACTTCAAATTTGCACACGCATCAATGGTAATTGCGTACAAAAAAGGATCAACCTTATTTTTTTCATTTGTATTTTCAAATACAACACTTTTAATATCTTTCTTTAATAAAAAACTTTGATATAAACATGTCATACCTAATTCTCTTGTTTGATGTCTACTCATAATACCTCCATAAAACAAAATGATTTTATCATAATATAGTATCATTATACTATATAAAAAGAAAAAGTTACATACTCATGTAACTTAGAACTTAAACCCACTTACATTAATCGTGATGGAATCTACAATACAATCACTCATATGTTTAATACTATCATATATTTTTGACTGCAGTTTTTGAGAAACCTCATTTACCTTTGCATTATAGTCCACTTTGATGTTTACTTGTAACGTTAGCTTTTCATCAACAATCTTACAATTCACTGCGCTTTGAAAGATTTGTGCATCTGCTAAATTTACAAATTCCTCTTCCTCTACACACAATTGTGCAATGGATTCAAACACCTTAGTATTAATTGCAATAAGTCCTTTTTCTTTATTATTTAATGCTACATATTCTTGTGCCATTTTTATCACCCAACCCTATTATACCACATTTCATTAGAATTAAAACTATGTAGCTAAAGTTTTTCTCACTATATAAACCGCTTGTTATTCCCCCTTTAAACTTGATATACTGTAGGTAATAAAAAGGAGTTATTTATGCGTAGAAAAGATCGAGAAATTACAAACATAGACGAAATACATGATATTATGAGTACTTGTAAAATTTGTAGGTTAGGATTTTATGATGCAGGTGAAATATATATTGTTCCATTGAACTTTGGATACACTTTTGTGAATGAGTGTACAGACTTATATTTCCACTCTGCACAAGAAGGTAGAAAGATAGATTTATTAAAAAATCATAATAGTGTTGGTTTTGAAATGGATAGTGCTTTTTCTATTAAAGAAGGAGATGAAGCATGTACCTATTCAGCATATTATCAAAGCATCATCGGTAGTGGTTATGTAACTTTTGTAGATGATATAGAAGAAAAAGAAAAAGCACTTTCTTTAATTATGTATCAAAACACAAATAAGCAGGATTGGACATTCCCTATACATGCACTACATAATGTCTGTGTGTTTAAACTGCGCATCACAAAAATGAGTGCAAAAGCAAACATCGCAAAGTAGAAAGGAATTTTCCTTTCTTTTTTGTAACATTCCTAAAGTTATCTAGTTAATTAAGTGAAAGGGGTGATCGTATGAATATTGAAGAAATTTATGAATTGTACTTCAAAGATGTGTATGCATATATTTTTTCTATTTCCAAAAATAGGAGCATTGCCGAAGATATTACGCAAGAGACCTTTTATAAAGCATTGAAAAACATCCATAGTTTCGATGGTAAAAAAGATATTCGAGCCTGGTTATTCACAATTGCGAAAAACACCTTTTACACGTATTGTAAAAAGGAAAATAAATATCTGCATATGGATACGATTGAACAGTATCCAAGCGCACATGATGATATTTTAGAAAAAATCATTCACAATGAGCAAATTATGCTTATTTATAAATATCTACATATGTGTAAGGAACCATATAAAGAAGTATTCATGTTGCGTTATTTTGGAGAACTTTCCTTTGAAAAGATTGCTTTAATCTTCAATAAAAGTGAAACATGGAGTCGTGTCACCTACTTTCGAGCCAAACAACAAATCTTAGAAAAGATAAAGGAGGAATACCATGAAATACAATAAATGCGATATTGTAAAAGATTTACTACCCTTATATGTCGAGGA
>CAYJJS010000001.1:105441-162507 GCA_964370645.1 uncultured Erysipelotrichaceae bacterium
TGAAATACAATAAATGCGATATTGTAAAAGATTTACTACCCTTATATGTCGAGGAACTAGCATCTGATGAAAGTAAACGTTATATTGAAGATCATTTACAAAAATGTGAATTTTGTAAATCAAGCTACGAAGAGATGAAAGCACCCTTACCTGCCTGCGACACCTTGGATGAGGCTATTGAAAAAAAGTATATACTTGAAAATTTAGAATACAAATTTAGAAAAAATAAAGTTATTACCATTATACTTGTAGCACTTATCACATCCTTTTTCGCAATCTTGACACTTGCTTATCTAACCGCTCCAATTTATGAAAATACATCAGACTTATCGATTATTCCAAGTGAATCATATATTGAAATCAGTACTTTTGATAAATCCGCTAATGAAACTATCGTTGTTGAGCCAATAGAAGGCTATGACACTTACTTCACATACTATTCTTACACAACCATTTTGGATCAATTATTAGACACTCCAACACGCAATCGTGTAGAACTTAAATATGAAGATTCTTTAGTGCGAGGATTATACAGGGTTGATCATGAGAATGAAATGGTATATCCTAGCCAAACGTATTCTTCTACAGCGAATAAACCTGATATAGAAATATTCGATGCATACTTTGAACAGTCCAAAACGCTAATACATACATTACTAATCTTATCTATTCTTGCATTTTTAGCTAGTGCAGTTACAACATTTTTAAATCGCAAGAAGAAATCCTTGTATACAAAATTAATGTATATAACTGCTTTTTGCTTCGCTTACTCATTCAGCCATTACTGTATCTTCTTCATAAACAACAACATCTTTACAATGCAATATTTATTAGTAAGCATATTGCTAGCTAGCATAATATTTGCAATTATATTTGCTAGTAAATATTTAATAAAATTGAATATTTATGAACTAATACGTAAAATAAAATAATTAAAAACGATAAGAGATTTGCCCATTCGCATTTCTCTTATCATTTTTTTACTTAAATCCATCTAAATGTATTGCGTGTGCTTCAAATAATGCATCTACGATGACTTTAGAAACATCATCTCCTTGACTTAAGGGATTGATGCACATAGCTAAATAAGCTAAATCTTTAGATTTTTTAACAGCTGCTTCAGCTGCTATAATTTCAAAACTCTTGATTTGACGTAATAAACCAGTAATTGAAATTGGTAATTCACCAACAGGAACAGGTATTGGTCCATCTTTTGTAATGACACAAGATACTTCCACTGCCTCACTGTCTTCAAAACATTGTATCGCACCTTTATTGACTGTATTCACGACTTGTACATCCTGACGATCATTATAAATTGAATCTATCAAACTGCAAGCCGCATCACTATAATGAGCTCCCCCGCGTTGTTCCAATTGTTTTGGCTTTACATCTAAATGTACATCGCTGTATTGGGAAAATAACTCCTTTTCAACTTCTTTCACAAAAGTTGCTCTGGTCATCCCTTTCTCTTTGAACCCTTCTAGTTCTTCATCTAACATATGTTTACTTTTGTAGTAGTAACGGTGGTATGGACAAGGTATAACACCTAATTGCTTTAAAAACTCAGCATCAAAAGCAATATCACTAATATTTTGCACAACCTGCTCCATATCTGAAGCTTTATCAATTACTTCCTCAATGATTTCTTCACCGTTCTTTTTCACTGATGTACCATAAACCATATGGTTTAAACCCGCAAAAGTCATTTCAAAATCTTCATAGTTTTCATTAATTAATTGTGCAACACCCATTTTCACCCCATATGGAACATTACACAATCCAATAAATCGTTTAAAACTTGTAAAACGAGCAACTGCTTCTGTAACCATACCTGCTGGGTTAGTAAAGTTAATTACCCATGCATCAGGAGCGTATTGTTCTACTTCATGAATAATATCCATAATAACAGGTATCGTACGCAACCCTTTAAATAGACCTGCTGCACCATTTGTTTCCTGCCCTAAACAACCATGTGTCAAAGGGATTTTTTCATCTATAATACGTGCATCTAGCTGTCCAACACGAAATTGAGTAGTTACAAACATTGCTCCTTTAATTGCCTCTACACGATCCAGTGTATCTACAATTTTAATTGCTACTCCAGCTTTTGCAACCATTCTTCTTGCTAAATCACTTACAACACGCAATTTATCTTTTCCAGCTTCCACATCAACTAACCAAATTTCATCAACTGGAAAGCTGTTATGTCTTTTTATAAAACCTTCAATTAATTCTGGTGTGTAACTACTTCCTCCACCAATTGTACATACTTTTATCATATTAACCTCTATAACTTCCTAACTCTATTTTTTCCTTTTGTAGGAAATTTTTTAATTCCTGACTACATAGAATTTCTAATTCTTTTTTTCTTATTTCAGCATATGAACTAAGTGTCTTTAATTGCGCATCTACATAAGAAGGATGGCACATAAATTCACAATCATCTTGTAATATCGCAATTAACCCTTCTACACTGTCCACATTATAAAATGCATCACTAAAAGAAAATGGATATATTTCATTGCATTGTCTATTATGATAATTACGAATTTTTAATCCATACTTGTTTGCAAGTCGCTCTACCACTACTAACACTTCTGGTAACATAGCATATAAATGATGATGCCCGTCAATATGCGTAAATGATATTCCACTAGCAATACACTTTTGGATTTGTGCATCAAATTCAAGTTCTACTTCTTTAATATCTATAGTATTCTCTAAATAATAATTTAATTTATGAAATTGAGAATTTTCATCACTTAAAGTCTTGTTATTTGTTAAAGAATGTAATGTAGACAAAACCAAATGAATTCCTACATCTAAATTTGGAAATTGTTTTGCTAAATCAATCGCATGATCAAATGCAAGTCCGTTTGCCATAAGCGTGGTAGAACGGACTACTCCATTTTGATAAGCCTCAATAATCCCTTCATTTACAGATGTGCATAAGCCAAAATCGTCCGCATTAAATATTATCATGACCTTGTTCCACCATCTTTTTAATATACTCCAGCTTTAACCTTATTTTCTTTTTTGTACTTCTATTTAAGATTGGTAATTCAAAAACCAAATAATTCAATGAGCGTACTTTTGACTTAGTTCCACTTGGGAATTCACTATAACTTAAAACAGTCGTATTTCCTTCCTCACAAAAACGAAATACGCTAGTTGATTTAGTCTTTGTAGTCATATTATCTATTGTGATTGTTCTCTGTGTGAAATCTACACTCAATGATTGTTTTACTTCCACAACTTCACCAATTACACCTCGTGTTTTTATTTTTACTTCAACTGGTTTTTGATCTTGAATTGTTTTTATTTTCATATCTGATTTAAATTTATCCAACACTTTTTTAAAAGTTAAATCTATATCTCTATTAATTTTAATATTTGAACTTGGCATGATTACCTCCTTAAATTCTATGCATGAACATATAAAAGCTGTTTAACAGCTTTTATATAATTTTTTAATTTTCTTTTTGATTCATTTGATTACTCATTAATACAAATGGCAAGTAAATGATGATTGCTAATACAAAGTTTATAATCGCTATGATTAATGCACCAATAGATCCATTTGTTGCTAGGAACGCTCCAAAGATTGGAGGTGTAGTCCATGCAATCGTGTTAACTACTGGACCAGCAAAACCTGCTACAGTTGCATAATATGCAATTAACGTTTGGATAACTGGTACTAAAATAAATGGAATTGCATACGTTACATTTAACACAATAGGAATACCAAATGAAACTGGTTCATTAATTTGGAATACTCCCATTGGTAATGCTAGTTTTGCGATTTCTCTTTCACTTGCTACTTTACCTACTAAGAAGATAGCGATTAGTAAACATAGTGTTGAACCACTTCCTCCCATTTGTACATATACATCCCAAGAACCTCTAACCCAAGGATATAAACCTTGCTCAATAGTAGTTATTCCTTCCATGAAGTTTTCCATGTTTTCAATACCCATTGGTAAGTAAATACCATCGTATAATGGTGTTAACATTTGATGACCATGTAATCCAAAGAACCAAAATAATGGTGTTAAGAAACTCATTAATACAATTGTGACGATACTTTCTCCAAATCCATTCAATATTGTTTGTATATTTGTAGCAAACCAACTATAAATAGTTGCTGGTTCTTCCCCAATCATAATGAAAGAAAACGAGAATGTAATTATAGCACCAAGGGTTAAACAAATAATCCCTGGAATAACTGCTGTAAAACTTTTTGATACTGCTGGTGGCACTGAGTCAGGCATTTTAATCGTCCATTTTTTACGAACAACAAAGAAATGAATCTCTGAAACAATTAATGCAAGTAACATAGACACAAAGATACCAGAAGCATCGAAAAATTTCATAAATCCCATTACAATTAATGTTCCTGTAACAATTACAATGTTTCCAACTGCATCCATTTTCTCTTGATTTGCACGATGATAAGCCAATCCAATAACAAACATTAACGATAAAATCGCTAACGACCCATTCCAAATACTACCCATAATTGGAGTAATGTATGTTCCACTGAATTCGAAGAACTCTAACCACATTCCATTCGCATAAGTATATTGTGCTAATAGACCCCAATTTCCAAATATAACATTATTCAACATTACCGCCATAGCACCTGCTAACATTACAGGCATAGTCCCTGCAAAAGCATCACGAATTGCTACTAAATGTTTTTGTGCTCCTAATTTTGCTGCGATTGGAACAAGATGCTTGTCCAACCAATTTACTAATCTATTCATTATTTTTCTCCCTTGTTTACTTCATGTAAATATATAATTTCTGATGTCAAGTCTTTTACTGTGATAGCATTCATCAAGTGATCTTGTGCATGTACCATCAATAAAAACACATCAATTTTTTCACCTTGTGCTTCTTTCACAAGTAGACTTGTTTGCACCTTGTGTGCTTCAAGCAACGATTCCTCACACTCTTTCAATAAGTCACGTGCTTGATCGATATTCCCATCTCGACATGCTTGTAAAGCTTCCATAGCCAAACTTCGCGCATTTCCTGAATAAGAAATCAATTCCATTGCTGTCGTATATAATTCTTCCATATTATTTCTCTAACGCTTTCATAGCAGCTTCTAACACTGCTTTCCCATCCATTCTTCCATAACTTGCCATATCAATAGCCATAACTGGTATATTTGTTTGCTCTTCAAACTGACGTACCATAAAACGTATTTGAGGTCCAACTAAACAAATATCCGCTTTCGCAAAATTTTCTTTGCTCTCACTACTAGATACTGCCCAAATTTCAGCTTCTACACCCATCGTTTCAGCAGCTTCTTTCATTTTAGTCACCAATAAGCTTGTTGACATTCCAGCATTACATACAAGTAAAATTTTCATAATTACCTCCTTAAATTTCTCTTGTTTCAATCACATGTTTGATCCAAAGACCCGATTTTTTTATGACTCTATTCTTCGTTTCAAGATTTAAAGAGACATATCCATATCTATTTTTATAAGCATTTGCCCAAGACCAGTTATCCACAAAAGTCCACAAATGATATCCTACACAATTGCTTCCTTCTGCAATTCCCTTCCATAAATTTTTTAAATGATCTTGAATAAATTCAATCCTATAGTCATCACTAATGAAGCCATTTTCATCCATAAACCTTTCTTCGTTCTCTACACCCATACCATTCTCGGAAACAAACCATTTAATATTGTTGTAGTTATCTCGAATATTTATCGCAATATCATACAACCCTTCTGGATATATCTCCCAACCTCGATATGGATTCATTTTACGTCCAGGCATTTCATACTGCTGTCCAAAATGTTCAGGCATCAACATATCGCCTTCTTTATACTCTAAATCACTTTTTTTAATTCGACGTGGTTGGTAGTAGTTCACACCTAAATAATCAATCGTATTTTCTCTAATAATACTTAACTCCTCTGAATTTGAATCAACGTGAATCCCACTCTCTTTTAAAATTGAAACTAACTCAGTAGGAAATTCACCTTTCACAGCTGGATCTAAGAAAGAACGATTAAATAACAAATCACTAATATGAGCTGCCTTTACATCCTCTACATCATCACTTCTAGGATAACTTGGCGTAAGATTTAGTATTATACCAATTTCTCCATCTAAATTCATTTTACGATATTCCTTTATTGCACTAGCACTCGCCAATGCAGTGTTATATGCAGCCTGCGCAGCAAGTGATGAATCAACAATTAGTGGATAATGAAACTGGTATAAATAACACGCTTCAATTGGCACAATAGGTTCATTGAATGTGAACCAATGTTTCACAATATCTCCATATAACGTAAAGCAAACCTTAGCATACTCAACATACAATCGCATCACTTCTTTACTCACTAAACCACCACATTTTTGTAATTTCATCGGCATATCAAAGTGGTATAAATTTACATACGGTGTAATCCCTTGTTTGATTAAGTATTCAAAATAATCTCTATAAAACTTTGCAGCTTTATCATTTACCTTGCACGTGTCAAAGTCCTCAATTAGACGTGACCATTGAATACTAGTACGAAATGTAGTAAACCCCATTTCTTTCATCATATCCACATCTTCTTTATATTTTAGATATACTGCACTCGTCTCGTTTGGACCAATTTCATTAAAAAATGCTTTACTATCTATTTTGTGCCAATAATCAAAGATATTATCATTAACCTTATCATAGGCTCCTTCACTTTGAGGACCACTACTCGCAGTTCCAAAAGTGAAACTTTCTTTAAACTTCATACTAACCTCCATTTGTAGCGCTTACACATTAAGAGTAACGGACAATCAATGATATGTCAACACATTTTTATCAATTTGTACGTACTAATATGAACACACTTATTTGGGTAGGATTTTATGTATGTACAATTGACATTCTTTTTTAATCTATCTATAATGTGTTTAAAGCATAATCAAGGGGAGATTTTATGGAAAAATATAAATATGTAGCAAATGAAATAATCAAAAAAATCAATGAAGATTTTTATAAAATTGGACAAAAATTACCAACTGAAGTAATTATTGCAAAACAATACAATGTTTCTAGACACACAATTCGAAAAGCTTTGGAAAATTTATCTCAACGAGGATATATAAGCACTCGCCAAGGTAGCGGTTCTTACATTACAAACGAAACGAGTTATCGAAGTTTAGATATAAATTCTTTTTCTGAGAGTTATCAACATCGTAATGCTAAAAATGAGGTTATTTACTTTGGACTAATTGATTCTACTCCTGAACTAGAAAAAGCCTTTTCGTTACCTAGTTCAAACAAATATTTCCATTGGCAACGTCTTCGTTATTTAGATGGAAACCCAAATCCAATTCAATTAGAATACACTTATGTTCCTCAATATTTAGTTCCAGATATCAAAGAAGAAGATTTATTAAAATCTGTTTATCGTTATATTGAAGAAACAACTGGATATTTCATAGATCATGCCCTAAAAGAAATTATAGCAATTAACCTATCTGAACAAGAAGCTAACTTACTTCAAGCTCCAGTTGGTTATCCAGCAATTGTTATCAACAACTTAGCATATTTAACAAATGGTGAAATTTTCGAGGTATCCACAAATTATCACATTAATCAAACTATAAAATATTATGCAAAGAAGTTATAAAAAATTAAACATACTTATTAAATAAGGATTCGCTGTTGTATCATTACACAACAATGAATCCTTTTATTTTTGTATTATATAATTTAAAGTTCACAAAAAGCAAATACAATAAATAAAAAGAGTGCTTTTGCACTCCTAATACTCAGTATTACAATCCACTATATTTTCTAGTGGATTCTCCTCTATATAATTCCTCATATTTCTTTGCACCAAATCTTGAAACAATTGTTTCGTTTCTGCATTAGAAAAAGTGCCAGAAACATGTGGTGTAATCATTAGATTTGGACAATCCCATAACACACTTTCTGATGGAATCGGCTCTTCATCAAAAACATCTAACATAGCACCAGCAATTTTTCCTTGCTTTAAATACGAAACAATTGTATTTTGATCAATGGCATTGCTTCTTCCAACATTTAAAATAATGGCATCATTACGTAAAAGTTCAAAATATTTTGCTTCAAACAATCCATCAGTATGTTTTGATTTTGGCAAACAAAAACACAATACATTCACTTCTTCCAATAGATTATCCAAAGACTCCATACTATATACAGCATCAAAACAAGCAACCTTTTTCCCACTACGATTCACACCATATACCTTCGCATCAAATTGTTTCATGAGACGTGCATAACTTGCTCCTAAATCACCCGTTCCAAACACTAACACCTTTGCATCAGACAATCGTTTCAAGCCCAATAAAGGCTTGTATTCGCGTCTGTGCTGAGATTGTATATAATGGGGCATATTACGAAACAACATTAAAGTAGACATAAGTAAATGCTCCGCGATATTACTACCAAACACACCACTTGCATTACAAATTGTATACCCTTGATTTAAGTATGGTATATACCCTTCATTACCTGCACTAAACAACTGCAGAAATTTTAGTTTTGTACATCTAGATAATAGATTATGTGGAATATTTCCAATGAATACTTCTGCATCCTCCACATCCTCAACACACAACTCTTTTCTCGCTTTATACACATAATTACTGTGTTTCTCTAAGTATGCTTTTACAGTATCCCCTACATCAATAATACTTACTACCTTCACATTACACCTCATCTAGTTGTTGTACAAACTTTAAGAAATCCTCACTACTACCTCGATATGAAGTTTGAATATCTTCTTCACTCTCGTGAATTAAATAATCTTCTACGATATATACAGGCACCCCTAAGGATTCAACCATACCATCTTCTATTGTGTTATTACCTACCATCAAACATTCACTAGGATTTAATCCTTGTTTCTTTAGAAATTCTTTATAATACGATATTGAAGATTTTGTAAAGCTACTATTTTCATAATGTGTAAACGTTTCAAAATCCTCAATATCAAGTCCACTCCACTCAATACGTCGTTCTACTGCTTGTGCAGGAAACAATGGATTTGTAGTAACATACAACTTATATCCTTTATCTTTTAATGTTTGAACTGCCTTTATCATATTTGGACTTTGTGAAACAAACTGCTCCACACGCAAAAATTCTGTTTCATAAAAAACATTAAATTCACCAATAATGTCTTCCCTCTCAATTCCTGTAGCTTTTGAAAATGCTTTCCAAAATACCTCAGCATTGCTTTGACTACCATCATTTTGCATCATGTATTTCGTACCATACAACACACCATCCACAATCTTCTTTTCATCACGTTGCTTTTCTTCATAAAATGTATGAATACAACCTAAATACCCTTTCACAAATACATCTAAATCCATTGGCAACAAAGTACCATCTAAATCAAATAAAATATGTTTCATACTACCCCCTTATTTGTGTTTAAAACTATAATACTCTTTATCCTTCAACAGCATTTCCTCTTCATTAAACGTATCACTGCTTTCATGCAAGTAAAATGTTTGTCTACCAAACAATACCTCAAATTCCTCTATTGAGAGTTTATATTGACTTTGTTCATTTTTAACAACAACAATATTACCTCTTTTCGCTACATAACTTCGTACTCTGCCTTGTATAAAGAAAAGAACTTCTTTTTCTTCAAGTAGATGTAGAGCTTCATAAAAATTACTTAACTCACCCATACTATACACCTTGATGATAGCTAGTTAACACTTCAATTACTTTACGCCACTCTAAATACAAAGCATCTGCTTCTTGTTTGGGCATATTAACCTCATACACTTTACGTTTTTGTAGTTTTTGTGTAAGTTCTTTTTTATTCTCAAAAAATCCAGTTGCTAATCCCGCTAACATACATGCACCCAATGCAGTTGTTTCACTAATCTTTGCCAAGTTGATTGGTTGTTGTAAGATATCACTTTGAAATTGCATCAAATATCCATTTTTTGTGACACCACCATCTACATTAATAATTGCATGATCAATTTGTACATCTTTACACATCGCATCAATCACATCTTTACTTTGATAAGCAATCGATTCTAACATAGCTCTAGTAATATGTGCAGTACTTGTCCCTCTAGTTAAATTAAACATTGCTCCACGCACCTTATCATTCCAATAAGGAGCTCCTAAGCCAACAAAAGATGGTACTACTATAACACCTTCACTACTATCTATGCCCCTCACCAAGGATTCACTTTGTGCAGCATCCTCGAAAAAGTGAAGTTCATCTCTAAGCCACTGAATTCCACTACCTGCTACAAAAATACTACCTTCAAGGACATATTCAACCTGCCCATCAATCCCCCAAGCAAGCGAAGAAATTAATCCATGCTTAGATTCAATCCTTTGATTTGCAGTATTCATAAGCACAAAGCAACCTGTCCCATAAGTGTTCTTACACATACCTTTTTCAAAACATCCTTGCCCAAACAATGCAGCTTGTTGATCCCCAATCATACTTGCAATAGGAACACTACAATTAAAAAATAATGGTTTTTGCGTATATGCATAAATACTTGAACTATCTTTTACCTCAGGCAACATTTGTTTTGGAATATTAAAGACATCTAATATAGCATCATCCCAACATAAGTCATGGATATTATACAACAAAGTTCTTGAAGCATTCGAATAATCACTCATATGCGCACTTCCACCACTCAATCGATACAAAATATAAGAATCCATTGTTCCAAACAACAATTCTCCTTTTTCTGCACGTGCTTGTGCACCATCTACATGATCTAAAATCCATCGAATCTTACTAGCCGAAAAATAAGGATCTACACGCAATCCCGTTTTCTTTGTAATCCAATCCTCGTGTCCTGCATTTTTAATTGCATCACAAATATCATCACTTTGTCTAGATTGCCAAACAATCGCTGGATAAATCGCAATAAAGCTTTCTTTTTCCCATACAACAGTAGTCTCTCTTTGATTGGTAATCGCAATACTATCAATTTGTTTTGGTGTAATATTAGCACGTATGAATACCTCACTCATACAACTTAACACACTCAACCATATTTCATGTGGATTTTGTTCTACCCACCCCGGTTTTGGATAAGACTGACTGATTTCTTTTTGTGCTTGTACAACAGGTTGTAAATTTTGATCAAACAAGATTACTCTTGTACTGGTAGTCCCTTGATCAATAGACATAATATATTTTTGCATACTATCGCACACTTTCTATTTCGCAAAGTTCGAACCGATATATTTGCTTCACATCCGGATATTTTTCTTGGTCCACTTTCTCTAAAAACATATCTAAATCACGAATATACAAACCACAATCTCCATATAGTTTACGATATACAACATATTTACGCCCGTTTTCACTATGCGTTGCAATGTCTTCAACCAAATAATAATCACCCTTAAAGTGTTTATAAATTCCTTTACATTTCACCATTTGTGCTCTCCATTTCATATTTTTTTATATACGATAAAACAAGCAAACGTATCTTATAACTAATTTTTTCAATCGATAACTCCGCTCGATTCAATACACGTATCTCATACTCCTCTTTTATCTTCGCATGAATAACAACTCGAATACGATCCCCTAGACACTCTTTTTCACGAGCAATTCGTACTTCAAACGATGTATCTTTACACTCGTTACTACCTAAATGAAAATCCTCTATCTGAAAATCTCCATCAAAAATAAGTGTATGCTTTGGAATACAATGAAACAATATCTGCGCAACATCATTCACCTCTAATATATGGCCTTGGAGCACACTTTTTACTTGTTGAATAAGCAAATACATTTTTTCATCTGCTTGTTGCTGTCCATGTGCCTTACAAGCAAAACGAATTCGTACATTTGACTCTGCTGCATACAAAGCAATACTCACTTCACTTTGTGCAGCAATCACATCTTGCAATACATCTGCCAATCGACTTTCTCCAATATTCATTGTATATACATCTTGTGTATATAAGGTTGATTTCGCATATTTTTTTAAAATAGGAATTAATGCGTGCTCTAACATATATCTCAATTCTTTTGGAGGTCCAGGCAAATTCACAATCATTTGCTCATTAGCCTGCATTAGACACCCATTAGCCGTTCCAATATCATTCTCTAATATCGTACACCCTTCAGGAAAATACGCTTGTGTATAGTTACTATTCGCAATTGTACTTGCGTTATCTAAAAACATAATTTTATTTTCTATTTTATTTTTTTCTTCCTCTAAAAACTCCATTTCTAACCCTAAATACTGTGCACATAATGACTTTGTAATATCATCTTGTGTTGGTCCTATACCACCTGTCGTAATCACAAGATTTGCACCTCTTTGAAATGCACTATCTAAACTAGACAAAAAACGCTTTGGATTATCTCCAACAACACTTTGATGATAAACATCAAACCCTAACTCCTTACACATCTTAAAAATTGCATTCGCATTGGTATTCACAATTTCACCCAACAATAATTCTGTACCTACATTTATTACTTCTACAATCATAGCTTCACCTCATCTACTTTATTGTACTATATTTTAAAATATAAAAAAATGACTATTTTCATAGCCATCTTACTCAAAAGGATACACAAGCTCCCATTCTTCACGCAACGTGTCCATCAATTCCATGATTGCAATACTCTCTTCATGTGGTATTTCTGCACACTGGATTTCTTTTTGTCGAATGGCTTTAATACAAGCTCTTACTTGATATTCAAAACCAGTGATTTGTTTAGGAACTTCATACCTTGCAATATTCTTTCGTCTTTGATCATACACTTCAACACAAGTAATATTATTTATATTTTTTGCGATGATAAACCCCTTATCCCCATACAATATCCCATATTGGTCCATGGTAATATTAGCAGCACTTTGTATCGTTGCTACACGCCCGTCTTTATACGTAAAGATAGATGCGTTTTTCATATCTACTCCATATTCATTTTTTATACAAGTCGTTTGTATAGAAGCAATATCCAACCCAAAAATACAAGCCATGAAATGCAGTGGATATACACCTACATCCAATAGCGCCCCACCAGCATATTCTGGTTTAATCAAACGTTCTACATGATCAATAGTATAACCTAAATTTGCACTCAACTGACTTACTTCTCCAATAACACCGCTTTCAACCACATCTTTTAATATATTTAATGAAGGTAAATAACGCGTCCATATTGCTTCACTAATAAATAGATTTTTTTGTTTTGCATAAGCATACACTTCCCTAGCCTGCTTAGCATTTGCCATGAATGCTTTTTCACATAACACAGCTTTATTGTATTTTAATGCTAACATAGCATGCTCATAGTGATGTGAATGTGGTGATGCGATATACACTAGCTCTACAAGAGGATCTTGTAGCAATTCCTCATAGTTTCCATAAAATTTTTCGATGTGCATCTCTTTTGCAAATTCTCTTGCTCGAGTTATATCTCTTGATGCAATTGCATATGCATTTGCATCCTCCATTTGGGCTAGTGTTTTCGCCATATGCTTCGCAATGCTTCCTGCACCTAATATTCCAATATTCATTATATATCCCCCCTTTTCTATCACTATATCAAAATACTATAGTAGAAACAAATAAAAAAGAGACAACGTCTCTTTTTTATACTTTTTGTAAGAATGTTTTATACGCTACATACGCTTCATACACATCGGCTTTACTAACGATTTCCCATGGTGCATGCATATTTAATACAGCAACTCCTGCGTCAATTACTTCCATCCCATAATTTCCTAAAATGTAGGCGATCGTTCCACCTCCACCTTGGTCTACCTTACCTAGTTCAGCAGTTTGGTAATTCACTTGTGCGTCATCCATTACACGTCTTAACTGTGCGATGAATTCTGGGTTTGCATCATTACATCCTGACTTTCCTCTAGCTCCAGTATATTTATTAAAACAAATTCCTTGTCCTAAGAAAGCCGCATTTTTTCTTTCATTCACTCCTGCATATAAAGGATCAAAACCTGCACTTACATCACTTGACAACATTTTTGAATTACTCAATGCACGACGCACTTTCAAGTTTGACGTTTCATTCATCAACACTAACATTTCAGCAACAATGTTTTCAAACCACATAGATTGTGCACCAGTCGCACCTATACTACCTACTTCTTCTTTGTCCACTAAGATAGCACATGTTGTATACGCTTGTGCACCACTATCTAAACATGCCATTAACGAAGTGTACGCACAAACACGATCATCATGACCATATCCCATAACCATTGATCGATCCAATCCATAATCTCTTGCTTTTCCACTTGGAACAACTTCAATTTCTGCGGACACAAAATCTTCTTCTTCAATATCATATTTTTCTTTCATCATACGTAAAACATTTGCTTTTACTGTATTTTTTTCTTCACCTTTTAAAGGAATGCTTGCAATAGTCACATCCAAGTCTTCTCCTTCAATTAACTTTGCTCCAGGTTTTTGCAATTGATCTGCTGATAAGTGAATTAATAAATCTGTAATTCCTACTACTGGATCACTATCTTCTTCCCCAATTACAATATCAACACGAGTCCCATCTTTTTTAAATACAACTCCATGTAAAGATAAAGGCAATGTTACCCATTGATATTTTTTCACTCCACCATAATAATGTGTATCCGCTAATACAAACCCTTCACTTTCATACAGTGGATTTTGTTTAAAATCTAAACGTGGTGAATCAATGTGTGCACCTAAAATTCGCAACCCTTCCTCTAATGGCTTTTCACCAATCACGAAGGTAGCTATGTTTTTATCCATATTCGTTGCATACACTTTATCTCCAGCTTTTAATTCTTTACCTTGTTTTATATATTCTTGTAAGTCTCTATATCCATGCGCCTTCGCCAATTTCACGCTTTCTTTTACACATGCACGCTCTGTCTTACCTTTTGTGATATAGTGCTTATAACCTTCATTAAACTCCATCACAGCACGCATTTGTGCTTCATCATATTTTTCCCATGCTACTTTTTTATACATTTTAACGCCTCCTATATTGCTCTTGTATATTCTTTCAACCATACTACTTCTTCAGCATTTAAGTATGGACTAATTTTATCAAACACTTGTTTATGGTATGTATTCAACCAATTTCTTGTCGCTTCATCTAAGTAATTCACATCGATTGCATCAATATCGATTGGTGCAAACGTCATACACTCAAACGACAAGAAACGACCATCACTATTTACACAATCTTCAACAACCAACAATTCATTTTCAATACGAATTCCATGACTTCCCGCAACGTAGACACCCGGCTCATTCGTTACATTCATCCCAACCATCAACTTTGTATCCTCTTTACGATTCAATAATTTCTGCCAACGAATCCCATGTGGACCTTCGTGTACGCCCAGTAGATGTCCAACACCATGCCCTGTACCACATTTGTAATCAATCCCATGTTCCCATAGTGGAGCACGGGCAAGTATATCTAAGTTAATTCCACTCACACCATCTAAAAACTTCGCTCTAGACAACTGTGACATTCCTTTTAAAACTAAGGTAAAATGTTTTTTCCATTCGGCTTCCACTTCACCCAAAGCAAAAGTACGCGTAATATCTGTAGTACCTTCTAAGTACTGTCCACCACTATCCACAAGCAATAAACCTTCCGGCTTCAACTTTGCATAGTTTTTAGCAGTCGCACTATAATGCATCATCGCTGCATTTGCATTATATGCTGCAATCGTAGAAAAACTTTTATCTATGAAATGTTCTTGTTTCTCTCTTTGTGCACTAATGTATTCATCCACAAGTAACTCATCCATTTCTATTTTTCCAATATTTGTTTTTAACCAATACATAAACTTCGTAACTGCTACACCATCTTTAATATGTGCCCATTTAGTATTTTGTATTTCTACATCATTTTTTATAGCTTTCATTAAAGTTGTAGGATTCACAACATGTATTACTTTTGCTTTTATATTTTTCACAATCGTATAATTACAACGCTCTTTATCCACCATAACTACATTTGAATTTTCAATCTGTTTTACATCTTCATAAATACTATTGTATCCACATACCTTTACATCATTTTCTTGTAAATAAGCACGCACTTGTGCATCTAGTTTTTGTTCATCAATATACATTGTTACACAATCTTGTGTAATGATTAAATACGATAAAAATACAGGGTTACAAGGAATATCATTCCCACGCAAATTACATACATATGCAATATCATCTAGCGAAGTTAGTACGTGCATAGTTGCCTTTGCTTGTTGCATTTTTTGACGAATTTCATATAACTTATCTTGCATTGTTTTTCCACAATATTTCACATCGTAAACAAAAACACTACTTTGTGGTAAATTAGGTCTATTTTCCCATATCAACCCCACTACATCCTCATCATAAGAAATTGTAATATGTTTATCTTGTAAAGCTCTTTCTACATTTTCTGCAAACACCGTAGAAACAACACGTCCATCAAATCCAAGCGTTTGCCCCTCTTTTAACTCTTTACAAATATATTGTAAAGGTGTTGGAAATGTAGGATCACCTTGTCTATAAAAATCAATACATGTATTTACCAATTGTTTTTCTGCTTGTATATAATACCTTCCATCACTCCACAAAACAGCTTGTTGTTGTGTAACAATTAAAATTCCTGCAGAACCAGTAAAGCCAGACATATACGATCTTGCTTTAAAATAATCATGTACATATTCACTATCGTGAAAATCACTCGTTGGAATAAAATACATGTCCACATTTTTTTCTTTCATTATAGCTCTTAATTTTGCTATTCTATTATTTATCATAAATACCTCTTTCATCCTTACTATTGTATTATAGATTTTGTGTAACTGCAATTATAAGAATACACATACTCAACTATTTTTTGCACATCATATCCACGATTTCTTGATCCGTGACTCGCATACCTTCATTGGATAATCGACCAATGTTTTGAATTGTTGTCTCTACACAACACCCAACCAATCCATCACCAGCCTGAAAAACTTGTCCCTGCTTTGCCATTGCATATCCAGTTAACCCTGCATCCACAGCACTTGCGATTTTTGCTGCACAAGAAGCCTTTGCACCATCACAAACCATTCCTGATACAATCATAATCGCATTTGTAATACAATCATTCAAACACTCCACATTTGCATCATGCAAGTAAGCAACTCCACAACCTGCTCCTACACCTGCACTAACAACACCGCAATACGCAGACAAACGACCAATTTTACTTTTTTGATGAATTGCAATCAAATTGGATAGCGCCAATGCTCGAATGCATTTTTCTTCACTTACTTGTAAATGCTCAGCATATACAATAACAGGTAGTGATACGCTAATCCCCTGATTCCCACTCCCTGAATTAATGATGACTGGTAAATGACACCCTGACATACGTGCATCACTTGCTGCTGCCGCATATGCTTTAGCTTTAATATGTACTGCATCTCCAAAACTTTCTAGAAGCACACTACCTACATTCGCTCCATAATTACCTGCTAAACCTTCTTTCGCAATCGCACTATTATATGCAATCTGTTTTTGTAATAAAGGGGCAATTTTTTGTATATCCACACATTCTACAAAATTATAAATACCCTCAACACTTAAAAAATCTCGATTCATTATATCTTGTTTTACTTTTGTTTGTTTTGTGAACACCTCTTGTCCATTACGAATAATGGAAACCACATTCAAATGTTGGTGTGCAATACGTACCTCTACTTCATCTTGATCATTTTTCAAGATTACTTTCATATCTAATACATTCTTACTTTGTAAAGAGCACAATGTTATATCCAAACTCTTTAACCCTTCTTCTATACTCGCAATTTGTTCTTGTTGTAGATGTGCAATCACCTCTAATTGCTTACTGGCATCTCCTGCTACAATTCCTGCCACAACCGCAACTTCAACACCTTTTTTCCCACCTGTATTAGGTACGATTACCCCTTTCACATTTTTCAATATATTATTACTTACTGCTATGTGTACACTTGTAGGTTGTGTTTGTAACACTTCTTTTGCAAGTGCTCCTAAATATGCTAAAGCAATTGGCTCGGTACATCCAAGCGCCGCTACTAACTCCTCTTCCAGTATCCTAATATATGCCTGCTCATTCATTTGACTCACTCCTATCTAGATTATTGTAACTTGATAAAAATAGAAACACAATAGAAAAAAGAGCGTAATTAAACGCTCTTTTTAGCATTATTTGCTTTGTGCAATTACTTTATCTTTTAAATGACTAGGCACTTCTGCATAATGATCAAATTCCTGTGTATAAATACCTCTACCTTGTGTAATTGCGCGCAAGTCAGTTGCAAAGTTCATAACTTCTGCAAGTGGAACTTGTGCATTAATATTTTGTTTATCTTCTGCCAAATCCATTCCTAAAATCATTCCTCTTCGTTTATTCAACTCCCCAATGATATTTCCTGTATATTCATCAGGTACAATGATGTGTAAATCCATTATTGGTTCTAATAAAATCGGATTTGCTTTCGGCAAAGCATCTTTATATGCTAAATGTGCAGCCAATTTAAACGCCATTTCACTAGAATCAACATCATGGTATTTTCCATCTAATAAAACAGCCTTCACATTTACTACTTTATAACCCGCTAATACTCCTGTATGCATCATCTCTCTAAGTCCACTCTCTACTGCAGGAAAATATCCTTTAGGTACAGCACCTCCCACTACTTTATCCGCAAAAACCATTTCTTCTTCATCTGGATTATGTGAGAACTCAACAAATACATGCCCAAACTGACCATGACCACCTGTTTGTTTTTTATGACGACCTTCCCCTATGATTGTTTTCTTGATTGTCTCGCGATATGGAATCTTAGGATTATTTAATACAACGTCTACTTTATATTTGTTTTTCATTTTATTAACAAGTACTTCCAAGTGTTGTTCTCCAACACCAAAAATAACACTCTCATGCGTTTCCAAATTATGCACGACACGTACACTAGGATCTTCCTCTACAATCTTTGCTAATGCTCCATTTACTTTATCTTCATCATTTTTAGATAATGGTTTTACACTCTTTGATAATAATCCACTAGAGAAAGGTATTGGATCCACTTGTATAGATATCCCCTTCTCACATAAAGTATCATTGGTTTGTGTGTATTGTAATTTTACAACTGCACCAATATCTCCAGTAAATAATTTTCCAACTGCAGTTTGATGTTTTCCTTTAATAATAAAGATTTGACTTATTTTTTCTACTTCGTCGCGCACTGGGTTATACACCTGACTATCTGCACTCAACACACCACTTTTTACTTTTAAAAATGAAATTTTTCCTACAAAAGGATCTACAATACTCTTAAATACAAGAGCACTCAAAACTTCATCTTCACTACAACGAATACTTTCACGAGAATTATCTTTTAAATTTGTGACTTCCATAATTCCTTTTTCACCATACGTAGGAAAATATTTCAAAATCAAATCCATCAAACGCTCAATCCCTACACTTTGTATAGCAACTCCTGAGAACACAGGAACAATATCTCCTGCACGTACACCAATACGCACCCCTCTTGTAAGTTCTGCATCACTAAACTCTTCTCCGCTAAAATATCGTTCCATCAATTCATCATCACACATTGCAATGGTTTCTGCTATTTGATCTCGATATGCGTCCACCAATGCACTCATAGATGCTGGTACATCGTAAAAAGTCGTTGTGCTAGCTTTGTCTGTTTTATAATACCAAGCCTTATTTCTTAATATATTGACCGAACCAACAATCTGATTATCCTCCACTATAGGAATTTCAAAAGGTACAACAACCTTTCCGAATCGTTCACGTAGCGCCTCATAGGTTTGTGAAAAAGAAGTATTATCTTCATCTAATTTATTTACAAAAAAGATTGCTGGTATTTTTCTACGTCTTACTTTTTCCCATGCATTTATCGTACCTGTTTGCACATTGTCTTTTGCACTCACAACAATCAAAGCATTATCACAAACTTCAATTGCAGCATCTGCTTCACCTACATAATCCAAATATCCAGGTGTATCTAGAAAATTAATCTTACATTCTTGCCATTCAATTGGAACTACTGTTGTATAAATACTAATTCCTCTTTTGATTTCTTCACTATCATAATCTATTAAAGAACTACCTTCACTCGTTTTTCCAAAACGATCACTTGCTTTTGTATAATACAACATGGCTTCTAATACACTTGTCTTCCCTGCTCCACTATGTCCTAACACACTGACATTTCTTACTTCACTTGCTTTATAGTCTCTCATAATAACCCCCTATTTTAATATCGGCTCTAACTCAGAGCGACAATGTTCCCTTACATAATCAATAGCTTTTCTTCCCTCTTCATCCTCAGCACCCTTGTCAGCACCATAATCCAACAATTGCAAAACCAATGAAGTATAACCTGCATACGCGGCTCTCATAAGTGCCGTACATCCATTGTTGTCCGCTAAATTCACATTCGCTTTAGACACAAGTAATAAATCAATGACATCTTGCTTGTACGCTAAGCAAGCTTCCATTAATGCACTACGTCCTTTTTCATCTTTAATATCAAGCATTAAATCGCCCTTAAGCAACTCTCTAACAACACGATCATATCCTAAAAAAGATGCTCGCATTAAAGCTGTACGACCATTCGTATCTTGTACATTTAAATCTGCACCAGCCTCCATTAATTTTTTAACAATCGTTTTATTCCCTTTTTTTGCGGCTCCCATTAAAGCCGTACGACCTCTACAATCACGCTTATTTACGTCCACTCCATAATCAATCAATAAACGTACTAAATCTTTGTGATCACGTTTTGCAGCACGCATAAGTATGGTTCTTCCCTCTTCATTTTGAAAATCAATATCGTACCCTTTCTTCATTTGTGAAATAAATAAGTTCACATCCCCACTCACTCCACATTCCCACATTACTTTCACTTCTTGATCCATTGTTTGTTCCTCCATTTCGTGAAATAAAAAAGACACAAAGCGTACTCTTTGTGTCAAATCAAAAAAATATAATCTTGGTGATGCATAACTACATATTTAACTGTTTTCATACGCATCACCTCTTTCACTAATATTATAGTAAAAGTATAGTAAATATACTACTCATTTGATTGAAGTGTCCTTAAGGTATTCAAAATTGTCCTTAAAGTCTCCTCTTTGCTTTCTATTGTGAAATCCAACAAGAAATGTGTGACTCCCATTGCTTGAAATCTTGTCATTTCATGTAATTCATTTATACATTTATAATCAAACAAATGCATATTACAGTTTGCATCATTCAACATTGGATATGTATTGTTGAATTTATCTTTTAAATAAAACTGTTTATTTCTACAAATATTACAATTTTTCTTATCCTGATCTACTAACACAGCATGAATTGGACAATGTTTTGATACCATCACTTCTACTCTTCCATAGATTTGCTTCATGAATCCCACTGGTTCACTTGTTAGTGTATAGTAAGTTTGGATACACTGCTTAATGGCATCAGGGTGTAATTCAAGTGATAAACAAACTACATCTGCACCTTGTTGTTGTAGAAATTTTGCCGTATATGCATTGTAGACATTTAAGCCACTACCGCATATGAAGTTTTGATTTTGGTATAGTCCCCCTATATCCTCAATATAAGATACTTCAGTATACGCTCCTTTATGTATTTTACTGCTCGCTAAATACACACCTTCTCTATCCTTATATGTACTATATAATGCAACATCATCTACGTATATTTGTGTAACATTCGCTTCTAAACAAGCAAGTAGTTGTGCCTCACTACGCACTTTACACACAATACAATCAATGTGTTTACTCATTTTATGTTTTTGTACCTCATATGTAAGATGTGTTCTCTCACTATGTTTACTACGCAATGTATATAGTTTTTGGAGTGCTTCTCTACGCATTTCATTCAAATGCTTATTCACTATAAACAAATGCCCATCTATTTCACAAGAAAAATGAGCAATACTAAAAATTGTTTCATTCACTTTAGACAGTGCTTTATACACCATTGCTTCATCACTCGCACGATTTTGCGCCTGTTGAGCCAACTCTCCTTGTACTTTTACTTGGTGTACTCCATCACTTACCATTAACTGCATAGGTTTATTTAGCGAAGCTACAAAATGCATATCAATATGTACTTTTCTTGGGCTTTGCGCAATAAATTGTTGTATCTCTTTTTCTACTTGTACATCACTCGTCTTCAATACAACACTTCCCACTTTTGCATGTAAGCTACTCTCTATTTCAATCACACTATTTGCTGGTGCATGATTCACAAGTAATCCATTCAAAAGTAAACGTTGTACCTTACAACCTACATCTTCCCCTGCTTGCAACAAACGTATTCCATCATGTTGTGAAAGTGGTTGATGTAACTTCACTGCAAATTTATTTTTATACGTCTTAATTACAGTTCCAATTTCAATTCCCATGTGATTGGGACGTAAAGGGTTAAACAATTTACTGCCTGTTTGCTCAAACATCCAACCTTTTGTAAAACCTCGATTGAAAATCACTTCACTCTTTAATCGTTCACTTTGACTGAAAGAAATATGCTTATTTTCATGGTACGCATCGATCGCTTTACGATATAAACTTGTCACATTCGCTACATATTCAGCTTTCTTCATTCTACCTTCAATTTTCAAAGAAGCAATCTTACAATCCAATAGTTCAGGCAAATGTTCAACTATGTTTAAGTCCTTTAGACTTAATAAATACCCTTTTTTATACACCTTATTTTGTCCATCTATTAAGTGGTATGGCATACGACAACCTTGTGCACATTCCCCTCTATTTGCACTACGATCACCAACCATACTACTAAACAAACATTGTCCAGAATACGCAACACAAAGCGCCCCATGAACAAATACCTCTAGCTCTATATCTTCTTTTGCATACTGTGCGATTTCTTCTAATGTACTCTCCCTAGCCAACACAGCACGTACCACCTGCTGTTGAATAAGAAAACGTAGTGCTTGTTTATTTTGTATATGCATTTGGGTAGAGGCATGTACTTCAAAATCAGAATAGTTCTCTCGTATATAAGAAAGAATCCCCAAATCTTGTACAATGATGGCATCACAGCCAATAGTATATAAAAACTGAATGTATTGTATACATTCTTGAAACTTTGTATCATGAATCAATGTATTTATTGTGATATATACTTTTACACCATATGCATGTGCATATGAAATCATATCTTGTAATTGTTGTTCATTAAAATTACTTGCATACGCTCTCGCACCAAACTTTGATCCACCCATATATATAGCATCACAACCATTTTGAATCGCTGCAATTGCACTTTCATAACTACCTGCTGGCGACAATAACTCTACTTTATCCATTTGTTTTCCTCACTGTTCTTAAGCATTATACTAAATGTTTACTAAGAAAAAAAGTAAATTCCCTATTTTATCCTTATATTTCCTTTCTTTGGTTCATTTTTATAATTCTTACTGTATAATATATAAAGGAGGATATCCAATGACTACATTATTATTTATTACAAACCTTGGAGCAGGAAAATCATTAATGCGTTCTCAACTACCAGGTGTCATCGATACCTTTATCAAAGCAAATTATGAAGTTAGTGTGCATATTACACAATCCCCACAGGATGGATATAAGAAGTTTATTTCTAGCCATGATCGATTCGACATGATTGTTTGTAGTGGAGGTGATGGCACCCTAAATGAAATTGTCAGTGCTGCTATGGAAGTAACATATACGAAGCCAATTGCTTATATTCCAACTGGAACATCGAATGATTTTGCCACTACCTCTCACATCTCTAAAGATCCGATTACCTGTGCGAAAGAGATTTGCAAAGGTAAAGTACATGAGTATGATATTGGAAAGTTTAATGAAAAATATTTTACTTTTATGTGTGGGTTTGGAATCTTCAGCGATGTTTCCTATACGACACCACAAAGTGCAAAAAATATACTAGGTTATAGTGCCTACGTGATTGAAGGTGTAAAGCAGTGGTTTTCAATACCAAAATACAAAATAAATATCACCTATGAAAATACACAAATAGAAGGAGAATATTGTTATGGGATGATTAGTAATGGATCATCCATTGGAGGATTCACATTTTTTAATGAAGACGATATTGGTTTGAACGATCACCTTTTTGAGTGTTTATTTGTTAAAAAACCAAACAATCCTTTAGATGTGCAAAACATCTTAACTGCACTCCTTTCAAAAAAACCTCAAACAAGTCCCTTTATTGATGTGTTCACCGCTAGTGAACTACATATTTCTTGTAAAGAACAAATCAAATGGACAATAGATGGGGAATACGGTGGAAAACTGTATGAAGCAAGTATAAAAAATCTGCATAAAGCAATTACATTAAGAAAGTAAGAGGAAAAAAAATGCTAGACGTATTAAAAAGTAGAAGAAGTATTCGTAAGTACAAAGATCAACCTATTGGAGAAACACAAATGCAAGCCTTATATGAAGCCATGCAAGTAACTCCTTCTTGGAAAAATAAACAGTGTTGGGATGTAGTGCACGTTCAAAATCGTGAAACCATTGCTGAAATTGGTAGCATTGTACGAAACAACCCAAGTGAGAATACATATCAAAACATACACGATATCTTTGTTGTATGTGGAGACCCTACACGAAGTGGAATACGCGATGAAAAACCATATTATATGAGTGATTGTGCCTTACTAATTAGTAATTTAACATTGTGTGCTGCAAGTTTAAGTTTAGGTAGTTGTTGGGTTGGTGTCTTCCCTGAGGAAGAAATCAAGCAACTTTTACATATACCTACTCATTTGCGTGTTGTTGCACTTGTACCTGTTGGTCATCCTGACGAACAAGTAGAAGCACGTCCTAGAAAAGAATGTACTACATTCATCCATAAAAATATTTATAAGTAAAATACTCACACCAAATGGTGTGAGTATTTTTAATTGAACAAATTATCTAAAGAAAAATTTATTTGTTGCTCTTAATTCCAATACACTAGTAATGATTGGTGCAACTAACAATAATAATGGTTGTTTCATCAGTACACTAAGTAGTAAACAAATTACATATATGATAGATCCTCCCACAATTAATACGAAAGAAACTTCATATTTTTTGAAATAATGTAATTTCACTATTGTTGTTACTATAAATAAAATAAATACAACAATATAACTAATCCAAGTGAATAATTCAAGACTACCAGTATCTGCCAAAGTAATTGAGTTAGCTACATAGCTACACAATGCCAAAAAGATATTGAACATAATAACTTTATTAATTACCTGACTAACATTACTAGCTTCTAATTCACGAAAATCATACGTCGCTTGAAACTCTTTCGCATAAGCTTTTATATCACTTCCACAAACATCCTCGACACTTTTCCCCTCTTTTATCGCTTCTTCAAAAAGATCACATAAAAGCACTGCATAACGTGGATATACTATTCGGTTTTGCCAATCCTTATCTAAGCTATCAACAATTGTTTCTAATGCAATCCCAAAATCATTACGCAATGTTTGCACACGTTCTTGCATTTCAGCATTCCCAATATTTTTATATTTATCCATATTCACTTGCATAAACCCCTCCTATAATCCTAATTTTTTTAGAATTGTTTTTTTTGCTTGTAATTCTATTGTATCATCTAATGGTTGTAATTCAACATCACTGTAACGTCTACTCAACGCTTTTTTAATAATATAATCTGCCACTTCTGGATTTTTAGGAAGCAATGGACCATGCATATACGTCCCCATTACTTGCTCGCTCAATACTCCTTCAAATTTTGATTGATACGTATTTCCATGTCCACTCAAAACTTTTCCTAAAGGTGTTTTTACCCCATGAGTTTGTCCACCATGATTTTCAAAACCAACGATTTGAACTTGTTGTCCATCCAGTGTAGCTTCAATTGCTATATTTCCAATACAACGCCCTACATCTTGATTACTTTCTGTATAATAATCGAAAATTTGTAGGCCCTCGATTCGATTTCCACTATTATCGATATAGTGTTTCCCAAAAAATTGATACCCCCCACAGATTAATAATATAAACGTTTTCGATTGCATCGCATCTATTATACCTTGTTTTCTAGATAATAAATCTTCATATAAAAGTGCTTGTTCCTTATCGGCACCACCACCAATAAACAATAAATCATACTGCGTGATATCTTTCACTTCACCAATCCCACACGTATCCACACACACTTCTATACCACGATCTTCACAACGTTTTTCTAACACACGTATATTTCCTTTATCACCATATAGATCCATAATATTGTGATACATCCATAATATATTCAACTTCATTATGAATTCCTCCTTAACACAGCACGCACGTGCTGTAAAGCAGTATAAGTAGCAATAACATATGCCTTATTCTTTAACTGCTTAAGAGCTTTTACACCATCTTCAACACTTTCAATTACAATGATTTCACCACCATAATTCGCATATTTTAAACGCAGTGCCATATCGTAAGCACGCAACCCACTACAAATAATGTGTTTTACATTATCCTGTATAATCAGCTCAAACTGCGCATCCCAAATCCAAGAAACATCTTTACCATCTTGATCATTATCATTTAAGATAATCATGATATCTTTATCTTCATGTTCTCTTTGAATATATTTCATTGTTTCATTCGCACCAGTCGGGTTTTTCACTAAATTTAATAAACAATCTTTCCCAATATCAAACAACTCATTTCTTCCATCATTTAAAGCAAAATTAGATAACACACTATTTACTACTTTAAAATCCACATCGTACATACTAGCTACACTTAACACTGCCATCGTATTATATATTGAATATAGTGCATTTTGTGGTGCATGAATAACTTCTCCATTACACTCTATAGAGCGATGTTCTACATCTACATTACTAGCCACTAAGTCGTATTTGAAATCGGTAAAATCACAATTTGAACAAGTGAATTTACCAATATGAGAATATTGGTAATATTCATACTCCAATGGATGGTTACAATGGAAACAAAATTTTCCTTCGCTCGCCTCTTTACTTTCACTAGTACTAAATGCTGTTTTCTCTACATGAAAATATTTCGTATTCCTTCTATGATAACCTAATCTTGCTACATTTGGGTCATCTCCATTCAATAACAATACACCCTCATATGAAGTTAATGCACTTTCGATTTTTGATACAATACTCTCCATCTCTCCAGCTCGATCTAATTGATCACGAAAAAAATTATTTACTACAAAGGCACTAATCGAAACATCTTTCATCACTTTGGGAACATTTAATTCGTCTACTTCAATAACCATGGCATCTGCCTTCACACGCAAAGACGCTGAAGTATTAGCAAGCACTAAAGTGGTAATTCCTTCTTTCAAGTTATCACCTTTACGATTTGCAATAACACGAGAATACTTTTTTTGAAGAACCTCATAAATCATATTACTTGTAGTTGTCTTTCCATTTGTCCCTGTAACCATAATAACTACTTCTGGATAAGTTATCTTCGTTAGAAAGTTGGGACATAACTTTAAAACAATACGGCCAGGCATAGATCCTCCACGCCCCATTTTCACCAATATAAAACGGATTACTTTTCCAATCCACAAACACACTCTAACTCTCATGATATTCTCCTATATCTTATACCATTATACCCATTATCCTATATATTCACAACCATATTTTATAAGCAGTACACTAAAAAATGTATTACCTATAGAACACATTTCTCTTCTGCTCAACTTTCACTTAACGAATACATAAAATGATACACCTACTAAACTAGGTGTATCTTCCCCTTTTTAACGCTTGTGATGTTTATCCTTCTTAAACAAGTAATAATATCCAATAAAGAAAATACTTACAACACTAAGCGTTAAAATCGTATGGTTGAGGTAACCATATTCAAAAAGTGCTCGTAATACAATCATTATCACTATCGCAATACATGCAATCCATACGTACCATAATTTTTCTTTCATAATCATTCCTCACTTTCTATCCAATAAGTAAGCAATTCTTTGTTTATTACAGCACCTCTTCTATTTATAGTATATCATATTATACAATTAGGATACAAAAAAAGAAAGCATACGCTCTCTTTCTTGTCTTATAGATAATCGAAATCTTCTTGTGATTTAAACCAAGTATTTCTACCTAAGTGCATAATAACAAGTAATACTGTTACAATACCATAAGCTAATACAAATGGTGAATCTGGGAAGAACCCTAATGCCGCACTATGGATAAATCCAAATAGTGATAATGCAGTCGCTGCTGCCATAGTAACAGCTGCATGTTTTAATTTACGATCAATAATAAATGAAATTAAAGTTCCTAAAATAATCCCGATGATGATAGCACCATGTTTTGTTTCAGGTACTCCTCTCCATAATACACCTGCATCTAATAAAGCTTGACTAGTTTCTGCATCAAATCCCATTAAATTATTTGCAATTGGTTCTACATGGTAATCTTCTAATAGTAAAGCTCCAGTAACTTGTGTATATAACCAATCTGCTACTGGTGGAATCATTGCGATACCAACTGCAGCTTGTTGTCTTTTATCTACATCTCTAAAGGCTTGTGCAACCATTAATACAGCACACCATAAATATGTAATCCCTGCAATTGCCGGTGGTACAATTGTACTTAAGAATGTAAATAAACCAAAGATACCTGCACACCCTAAAATTAAACCAGAAATTAATGAATATCCAATTCCTGCATCTGCTTTTTTAAGACCAGCATGTCCTAACCATACAGTGTTTGGTACAACTCCACCTAAACAAGCAGAAATCATTGTACAAATACCATCCGCAAATTGTGCCTCACGTACACTGTAATCATCTCCAGCAGCATTTGCTGCTTCTACATTATCCATTGTTTCAATGAAGTTGTATACTTCAATTGGAATAATGATTGTTAAGTAAGGTGCAACAATAGAAAAACCACTCATTAATGATTCAATAGTATTAGCAGGATTAGGGAAATAGAAACCAACTCCTGAGAAATCAAAAGTAGTTCTTCCTAATGCTAATGCGTAGATAACTCCTCCTACTACTGCAACAACTAATGGTGGGATTTTTTTAGGAAATAAATATCCTCCAAATAATCCAACTGCTGCTACAACCAAAATAGGTAAACCAACAACAGGATCTGATAAAATATCAAATACTCCTTGCGTTGCCATCCAAATAAATCCAATACCTGCTACTGTTCCAAGTAAAGCGGCTCTAGGAATATTACGTTTCATCCAAGGACCAATAATTCCTCCTAAAAACTCAACCATCCCTCCAATAAAACATGCTGCAGTTGCTGCAGACCATGCGATTTCAGGATCTCCTAAACCATAGTGTAGAGGCATAATAACCCCATACAATATAACAAACATAGCTGGTGTAGATACTCCAGAAGGAAGTGCTGTCACATCGCTTCTACCTTCTTTTTGCGCTAATTTCCATGCCATAAATGCATAGTATACACAACTCACCATTAGTCCAATTGATAATGCAGGGATCACTCTCCCAAACACAATTTCATCAGACCAACCAAGTACTCCCGAAAGAGTTGCAATTACAATTAGGTAGTTAACAATATTATTTGTAATAATATATGTCATACCACCAATGTCACCTTTTTTAAAAAAAGGTACTTTAATTCCGTTCGACTTAAACATATTCTCTCCTTTATATTTTAATCTGCTTCTAATGGGATAAAATCAAAGATTGTAACATCAAACAATCCCATATCCGTAAGTTTCACCTCTGGTATTACCGCTAATGACATAAAACATAATGTCATGATTGGTTCCACCGAAGTATTTACGTGTAAATCACTCACTGCTAACTCATGTAAAGAATGTAGTTTCTCACTAACCCATTCCCCACTTTGGTCACTCATGATTCCTCCAATGGGCATTGGCATACTCTCAATTACTTTCCCATCTTTAACAAGGACTACTCCTCCTTGTTGTTTTACTAAAGTGTTAATCGCTAGTTCCATGTCTTCATCATTTACACCTACCACAATCAAATTGTGTGAGTCATGTGCAATGGATAAAGCTACGGCACCTGCTTTAATCCCATAACCTTTTAGTAACGCTACAGCTACATTTCCAGTTCCTTTATGACGTTCTACTACCGCCATCTTTACTATATCTTCATTAGGATTGTATACGAAGTCATTATCGTCCCCTAATGTAACTGTCTCTACAGATTTTTTTGTTACTACACTTCCCTCTAAGATTTCAATAACATGTACTTTATTACTCTTTAGTTGTAATTTAAACTTTTCTTTACTAAAATCTTTTACTTTTACACTACCTGCAACATTCGAAATGTCTTGTACTGCAAAGCATGGTAAGTATGTTTTATCTTTTGCGACATGTTCTCCTTCAATATATACATCACGAATATTGAAATCTACTAAGTCATCTATTAATACAAAGTTTGCTAAATAACCTGGTGCAATCGCCCCTTTATCTTCAAACCCAAAACATTTTGCTGCATTGATTGTAGCCATTTGTATCGCTGTAATAGCATCTATTCCTTCTTCTACACATATTTGTAAATGATTGTTTAAATGTCCTAGCTCTAAAATTGTTTTTGGTTGACGATCATCACTACACAATAAACACATTCTACTATTTGCAGGAGTTAATCCTTTTAACAAATTGCGCAAATCATGGCAAGCACTACCTTGGCGTAATAAAACATGTACCCCTCTAGCAATGCGATCATGCATCTCTTCAACACTAGAACATTCATGGTCTGCACGAATCCCAACACTTGTATATGCATTTAAATCATTTCCAAACACACTTGGTGCATGTCCATCAATAATTTTTCCATATTTTTTTGCAACCATTACTTTATCGATTTCACTGTCCATAGCATGTATAATTCCAGGGAAGTTCATAAATTCTCCTAAACCTAATACATTTTTTCGTGTAATTGGCTCTTCCATGGCTTTCGCATCGATAACAGCACCTGCATTTTCAAATGGTGTTGCAGGCACACATGAAGGAACCATAAATTGAATATCTAACTTCGTGTTTTTTGCTGCTTCCATCATATAATCTAAACCATCAATTCCACACACATTCACAATTTCATGTGGATCTGCAACAATAGTTGTAGTCCCACATGGTACAATTAATCGCCCCAACTCTTCTGGCGAAACGTATGCAGATTCAATATGAATGTGAGAATCGATAAACCCTGGTGCTAAATAGCGTCCCTGTGCATCAATTTCATTAGCTGAGGTATAGTTTCCAACACCAGCAATATATTTCCCACAAACAGCTACATCACCTTCTGTGATGATTGCGTTAAATACATCAACCACTTTTGCATTTTTAATAACAAAGTCCGCTGGTTGACGCCCGCTAGCTACTTCAATTAATTTTTTTAACTGATTTCTTTCCATAAAATACCTCTATTTTGCCTGTAATTCTAAAATTGGATTAAATACTTCTAAAGCAATACAATCAACAGGACCAACATCCGTGATTGCATAATCAGGAATTGCTGTAATTGGTAAGAAGAACATATACATTAGTGGTTCTGGTAAATCACAACCCAATTCTTTTGCTGAAGCATTTAAGATTTTTTCAATTCTTGCAATTTCTTCAGGCTCTTCATCTGAACAAATACCACCAACAGGTAAGCTTAAAAATTCTAATACTTTACCATCTTTTACAACTACTTGCCCTCCACCATTTTCAATTAGGTGATTTACTGCAACAGCCATATCTTGTGCACATGCTCCCATAACTACAATATTATTATCATCAGGTGCAGTTGAAGAAGCCATTGCTCCAGCTTGCAATTTCCATCCTGAACAAAATGCTAATGATTTGTTTCCATTTCTTCCAAAACGTTCTATTACAGATACCATCGCAACATCTTGTTTTGTACATGGTTTCACAATGTAATTTTCTACTTCTAAAGTTACATCTCTTCTTTTTCTTACAAACGGACCTTTTACATCCATTGACAACACTTTAGCACTTCCACTTTCAATATCTACTTTATATTCAAAATCACTAGCACTTACCTTTTCACACTTTAATTTACTTGTAAGTATTTCACTTCTTTTTGGTGCTTTTAAATCAATTGTTAATTTATGATCACTTGCAACCATTTTTCCATTTACCATAACTTCTAAAACATTGAATGTTTCTAATCCATCTACAATCAAAATATCCGCAATACGCCCTGGTGCAATACTTCCTACTAAATGATCAATACGGTACGCCTCAGCACTGTTAATAGTACCCATTTGTACAGCTGTCATAGGATCTACTCCAGCTTTCATTGCTAAACGAACAACATTATCTAAATGTCCTTTTTCTAATACATCGCTCGCTGTTACATCATCTGTACAAAAGCTTACACGTCTTGCAAAATTTGGGTTTACTTCAGTTACTGCACGAATGTTTTCTTCTAAGAAATGTGTTACAGAAGATTCACGAATCAACATGTGCATTCCATTTCTCATCTTCTCTACAACTTCTTCATGCGTGTAACTTTCATGATCTAAACGAACACCAGTAGCTAGGTAACCATTCAAATCTTTTCCTTGACACATAGGTGCACAACCAAATACTGGTAAGTTATTCTCTGCAGCAACTGCCATTGCTCCAAGTGTTTCTTCATCTTCTTCTTGAATGAATTCGCGAACTGTTTCCCATACTCCAAAACATTGTGGCCATTTTTGCACTTCACGGTGCGTTTGCGTTGTAATATTATATGCCACTGTTGATTGTGGAATCGTATATGGTGTTTGGTGAGGTGCTCCCCAAAACACTTTTAATGGTGTTTGTTCTATCTCAGCAAAAATCTCTTGTAAACCTTCTAAACCGGCTACTGAAATATACTCATCCAATCCAGAAATCATACTTGTTGTACCCACTGGTACAACTGCTTTTGCATAGCTTGTAATACTTAATTTACTACACTCTGAATGAATGTGTCCATCAATTAATCCAGGTGCCAAACACTTACCGCTTGCATCTATGATTTGTGTTTTTTCACCAATGTAATCTTCTACATTTCCAATTGCTACAATTGTATCTTTATAAATTGCAACATCTGCTGGATACACTTCACTAGACATTACATTAATTAAATTTGCTCCTTTAATTACAACATCTGATGGTGTAATCGCTCTTCCTGCTCTTACTAATTCCTTTAAATTACTAACTGTTTGTTTCATAAACCCTCCATGTCTTTTGTAAAGAAATAAAATACTAGTCGATTCAAAAAAGAATATATCAGGTTTCCCGTCCTGCAACTAATATTTTGGAATTTATATTTAATTTTACTCATAGATAGTACTATAAAAGCAGTATAAAAGCAATTATAATCCAAAAAAAAACGGATATTATTCACACCCGTTTATTCCACAAGTCATCCCTTGCATGGAATTTGTATATTCTTCTACAATAATTGCTTCTAATTGTGCAAAAGTGTGATATCCACTAACCATATTCCCCTCTATTTCCATAGCTGGTATACCTTGAATACCTAATTCGCTTTTCTTTGTAAATAAGCGATCCAATTGTGTACTTGCTTGTGCATTATGCAAAGCTTTTTCAAATACACTAACATCCATATTTAAAAACTGTGCAATATCTTTTAATACCTCTTTCTTAGAAATATCCTTTTCTTCAACATAAAATGATCGATAAACACAATCATTATATTCTTTTTCCAACCCTACTGACTTTGCATAAATAAAACCTAAAAATGCTAATGTGGAATATGGGTGTGGAGACATCCATGGCAATTTCATCTCTATTCCCAATCGCTTTGCTTCTGGTGCAATCACTTCTTCAAAGCGTTGTAGACGCATTTCATCATTCATAGGATCTACCTTAGGTGTTGGATAACGTCGTAATTCGTAGGGAATATACTCTACTTCTACTTCATATTTTTCTTGTATTTGACGCAATACCTCTTTTTGAATATAACAAAATGGACAAACATAATCTGAATATACTTTAATTTTCATACTAACTCCTCATATTTTCTTCCCTATCTCACATTATACTAAAATAATTAAACACATATTTAAAGTAATATGCCCATTATTTATCTTTGCGAATGTAAGCATCAAATGTTCTTTCAGCCACAATTACAGGTATGAATAAAACAATCATTTGAACGAACATAGTAATTGCTTGTACGTTCAACATTTGTTCATCAGTTGGGTTGCTAAACAAAACAAATAAAAGTATAAGTAATACACTGACAACATATATATAACTTAGTTTCACATAAAGAACCTTGCTATATGAATGTGTAAACTTCCATCGTTGACTTTTATGTAACGGTTGTTTGTTAGTAAATTGTTCGTATAAATTATGTGCGGGTGCACTATAACGTAAAATCACACTTAATAAAATACATAAAAACGGAAAAATACATAAACTCAAAATAATATCAATGATCTGCATAAATCCTCCTTATTTAAACTGTTATGTATATCATAGCACTCTATTCGTTGAATGACTAGCTTTTTTACTACGCCTTCAGATAAAGAAAAGCACACCAATTGTGTGCTCTTCACTTTCTATTTTAAGGTTGGATATCCAAGTGTATGAATATTCGTATAATCCCATACACTTGTATCAAAGCCTAAAGTATTCACATAAAAATCTTGTGTTAACATATTGAACGATACTTCTTGAATAGCACCATTTTCAGAAGATATTCCACTTAGTGAAGTGATTTCATATCCCTGAATCACACTATCATGCTCATTTGCATCGTTAGATATAATTTTATGGATCGTTTCACCAACATTCGCTACTTGTATTACATTCTCGACACTAGCGCCACCGCTTTCATACCCTCCTACGATACCACCATTACTATTTCTTGAATCACTACTATCTATTTTTTGTACCTCCATATTCGAAACTACATTACGCAATATCGAAGCATCACGCAATACTCCAACAACACCTGCGGAGTGTGTTTTGTTTGTAGTCACACTTCCTTGTGCATATACATTTTCAATGCGTGTGTTGTGTGCTCTACCTGCTACTCCACCTCCATAATACAATTTTACAATTAGCTGTAGTTGATGTACACGAATCGTTTGAAGTGTTGAATTTTCTACTTTACCAACGATTCCTCCAACTTCATTGTTTGCTTCTATACTAGATTGTTCAATCGTAATATTTTGTATATTCGCTAGATTTGCATAACCAAGTAATATCCCTACTTGATCGTGAGCCCTAGCATTAATATGAGCACCTTCTATACTAACATCATGTATAGTCCCCCCAATGGTCTTTTCTGCAAGTAGCCCAAAAGTAGTCTTCGAAACAGGTACATCCGTAGATGTAATCATTACATCTACTACTTGTCCTGTTATATTTTCAAACAATGGTTGTTTTAAACTAGTAAATGCAAATCCATTCCCATCAAAAGAACCACTGAATTCTTCACTAATGATTGCCTGTGTCCCCTCTATACCACTCATGTCTATATCTGCCATCAACTTATAGCTTGCGCTCCTCATTAAGCCAGTAGTATCATTTTCAATTGCTAGTATATCTTGCAATGTATAAATTTCTTCGACACTTACATCATACGTCGTTGCAATTAACTCAATATTATTCCCATGCATACTTGCATATAATGGTAGATAATAATTTATATTCTGTATTGATATAGCGTCACTAATGGAATGTTCAACACGATTTGCTAGAATCGCTGTATCCCCTTCCTCAACCACTAAGTTTACAAACTGTATGTCTTTTACATGTGCATATACAGCTTCATCAAACAAACTTCCGCTAAGTCCAGTGATAGTGTGTCCTCCACCATCTAATACACCTACAAAAGTGTTTGTTATATAAGAGTGGGTTTGCTCATTTAATAACACACTACTAAAATCTAAATCGTTTACTAATACATACGATCCCCATGGATTCGCATTCACAGCATCAACAAGTTCTTGTGCACTCGCTATTTCATGTTGATAATTCAATGTGTAAGCATCACTACCCTTATCAAAATCCTCACTATCATGCTTCATTACATTATACAATACATTACGTAAAGTATCTGTATGATTGTGTTCTTGTGTAGAAGCATCTTTGCTCAGTGCTTCTACATACAACGCGATGACTGCTTCACTATCAAAATAATCTATGTTGCTAAGGTTTTCTTCTACCTCATTCCATCTTTCCATCTTATACGATTCCCAAGTTATTGAAGAATCGTTAGTTACATCTTTTAAGGCATCTAAGTCGTTATTATGCATATAACTAGCATATGCAATTCTTCCCTCGATTCCTCCTACACCTAACATTTCATAACTTGTCTTTTTGAATACTGTTCCATCTACCATTCCAGCGTCATTATGAGGGTGATACCATAAAATATCATAGTGCGTAATACTTCCATATAAGTTTCTTCCTACATCTCCACTAGCTCTTAAAACAAGTTGGTTGTCCCATAAATCTTGCATGGTTTGTAAGTTCATCGCTTCCAGCTCCATTGCACTTAACTCGCTGTATCGCGTAATTGTAGTATCTGCTGTAGCAATCATTGACTCATTGCCTGCGGCATCCAAATAACTTACCTGTGTAACTAATGCAGCTTGTTGCTCTGGTGTTAATTGGAAGAACGCTTGCGCTGTTAAGTAATCCAATACATAGTATGCATCAAACATATTGTCATAAAAAGAATGTATTTTTTCTGGACTTGTAATTCGATCTAAGTTTAGGTTAATACTTAAATCTGAAGTCGTAGGTAAATCATATCTTAAATTTGGTGTAAAATGCCCTTCCTTCATGTTTTGTGCAATATTATAGTCCGCATGATCCTCTGCCCCACTATGCAATCTTCGACCATTTCCATCATAGAAATAACGTCCATCTTGATTGTGTGCAGTCTCATGTGTCCAAACACTAAAACTAAAGTCACTCCATAATACAGAATAAGATACCCAGAACACATCATATCCATTTGCATATGCACCTGAACCATTAGCAGCAGCTTGTACTCCCATTGTGTCGTATACCCATTTAATAACAGATTCTTCAGTTGTTGAAATGGCTTGATCACCTGGTGTTGGTGAACTGATTGGGAAATTGAACCTTGTATCATATTGAATGTTTGTTAACTCATTCAACCATTTATCAGCATTTGGTTGATATGTCGCAGATACTTCATAGAAGCTTAATGCCATATCTGCATAATGAGAAATATGTTGTTTCAATGTTTCTATATCCCCTTGATTATATAAATCATAACGATGCAAACTTCCAATTGTAATTTGTGTTGGAACAGAAATAATATATAAATCTTCTTGTGCATCTTCAGGCATACTTAAAATCGGTAATAACATATGACTTTTTGTATTCATATGATCCCATGCTGTATAACGAATCTCTTGTAAATCAGGATTTTGTAATTTTCTTTCTTCAATGACTCCCTCAAAGGTGTCAGCAAACCACGTAGCTGCATCCTCATAGCTTGTCAGCTCCTGCACATATTGTTGTAAAAAATCACCGATATTTTTGTTTCCATTATTTGCTTTAACAATCGAATTATAAAAATCAATCGATTTATTTTTAGCACGATTATTTTCACTTGTTTGTAATGTCGCTAAACTTAACATAGCAGCTGAAACTTTTGTTTCTGAATACAAGTCACTCTCGAAAAATAATATATCTGATAAATCCTGTGCTATTCCGATATCAAAATGATAGTATCGATCATAGTAATTCGCACTATATAAAATACTTTCTAAAGTATTGTCTGATAACAAATCTTGACGAATCTTATTAATGATATTTTCACTATCACTTGTGAATGTGTACATTGGCATAGTTTCCAATATATTGTATACCTTCTCTTCTAACTTAGGTGTAAAATACATTGTGTAATAATCACTATATAATCGATCTTCAACCTCTGGTGTAAGTATACTTATATCATCCATGTAGTCGTATTCCTGTGCAATTGCAACTAGTTCATCAACAAACGCGTTTGTATCATTCATAGCTAATTTTGGGTAATTATATTTAATTCCTAGTTCATTAACTTTATATACAGGCACGCTATCTAATGTTTTTTCATACGTTGTTGTATACGCTATTTCACTACCATCTTCCATGATAATACGAATACTTTTAATACTATCTTGAATTGACTTGTGCAATCCTACTACTAAGTTACCACTTGCATCTATTGGATACACTTTTTCGATGCGCTGAGTGTTCAATACATGATCAACAGGAATTGTGTTTGCGTTACGAATAATACTTTTTGAATCTAAATGTGGCATCAACATATTCATGTTGTGATATGCATACGTACGCGCTTCATCATATTCCTCCAACGTAGAGACATATGCATAATTCGCAACATACAAGCCATCTGCTACACTTGTTTCAATCTCACTTTCTGCATCTAGACCAAGTAGCTTTGGCATTTCACCAGCTACTTGTAAAGCGTCTAAATCCCAAATTGTTGCATCAAAACCAACATTGTTTTCTAAAAACTCTCTAGTAATATCATCTCTAGATATGCTTGTAATCCCGCTATAATTTGAATCCGCTAATGTACTTTCCTCTAACACATAATTATTTGTGAAATGATAACTTCCATTGCCTGTGAACTTAAATCCATCATTCCCATCTACTCCATCCGCTAAAGAAATCACATTGCTCATGTAGTCATTCGACCAACCACCATATCCAACAACACCTCCACGCGCATTATTACCATCAGCTTGCATAAGCATATCTACATATAAAGTATCAAAAATAACTTCTCCATAAATTTCACCCAGTACACCACCAACAGCATCTGAATTCACACTCATGCTTCCTTGTATATAAGAATCGCTAATCGTTAATTTTCCTCTTTGTTGACCAACCATTCCACCTGTACGTTTACCTCCTTGTATAATAATATTGCTTATAGAAGACTTTGTAATCGTAAGGTCACTTCCATCCAATGCAGAAGCGACAAAAGCGGCCACATTTCCAGAAGATAATAACATTGCATCTTTAATATGAACATTATCAATTTGTACACTTCCTTGTGAAGTCAATGCTAAAATTGATCTATCTGTGACATTCGCATCCTCAATGATTAGATTTTGTATACTTGCTCCATTTATATTATTAAACAATGGTCTATTCAAATTCTTAATAGTATATCCGTTTCCTTCAATCGAACCATTAAAATTTTCCACATACGTACTTGTGGAACTTGCATAATTACTTGCGTCTATGTCTTGTGTTAATTGAATGGTAGCATCCGGATTGGCCTTCATCGCTTCTATAAAGCTCTCAAAATTCATCGTAGAAGCCACTTGTTCATGCACTTGTCCAAAACGCACTACACTCTGTGTTTGAATATCTTCTCCATACGTAATACTATCCTCAATAGCTAAGGTAAAATACAATGAATCCTCTATCACTTCATATCCAACAACGTCCGCATAGCGTTGATTTCCTTGGCCATCTTGCACTTGTACAAAGTAATCTTTCGTGTTTAAAGCATCCAGTTGTACTTCATTCAACTGTATCGTGGAACCCCCTTCAGCTTTAAACAATTTTACATCACTTACATCTTTTAACTCAATAAACTCTTGCACTTTATACACAGTTTCATTTACTAATACTTCATTATATATGTGTTCATCTTCACTCAGTAGATTACTATCTAAATCGTATTGCACCTCAATACTTACTTGATATAGTTCATGTGTATTTGGTGTGAAATCAATATATTGGATATCTTTTCCAAGTGCTTCACTTGTATAAATATTACTATCCCCAGCACTTACACGTACAATATAATGAATCACTGCTTCTTCATTTTCTATATTTATATATACACGAACGTTTCCATCCTCTAATATGTCATAAGTAAAATCACCAGCAGTTGGAACATCTTTTAAAACATCTATATCATGACTGATTGAAAGTTCTTCTTGATAACCATTTTCTAATGTAATCGATTCTAATTCATATGTATATAAACCAGCTTCATCGCTTGCTTGTAATTCAACAAAATAAACATCTTCAATACCACTTTCATGTACTGTGTAAGATTGATCATTTATTAATACACTTTGTGGTCCATAAGCAGAAGCATTCGTCATACTAAAATACAAAGTATGTGCTTGTGATTTATTGAAAAAATTAGTTGTCTCATCTGCTTCATTCTTTGTGTACAACGCACGTACAAATACATCATACTCTTCAACAAGACTTATATGTTGTGTATATAATACATCTTGAACAAGCACTGTTTCCATGCTATCACGTTTATAGGACGCATTAACTTGAACATCGTATTGTGCACCAATCTCTACGGGAATTTCAAAACTATTTTCACCTACAACAACACTTTCCTCAAAAACAACAAAATCACTTGCATTCTTCACTTGTATGTTAGCAGAAACATAACTTTCATCATTATCTTCTACAAGCAATTGTAAAGAAATTGTCTCTGCATATATGTCTTCTGTAATACTTACCTCATTTATTATAAAAGGGGACTTAAGCACCTCTATTTGAGTATTCCCACTACATATAACTTCTCTTCCATCCTGTAGATACACTGCATTCACAACAATCGGATATGGCCCAGCTGTAGCATCATTTATACGCAATTGTGCCATATATGTATTATCTTCTACTTGCGACACATCTACAATGGTATTGTTTACAACCAGTGAATCAACGATTTGACTCGTATTGTCCAAGACAGTAAACGTAATCATAATAACATCATTTTTTTCTATATGCATTTTATCTACAACTATTGATTGTATACTTAAATCCAACGCAACTTCAAAAGTATTTATAGCCACTTCACGCTGTTGGTTAACGCCCTCTTGTAAAGCATAAACCGCATTTACTTTTATAGTATATGTACCTTCTTCAAACATTGTACTATCCATATTCACTTCATTCTCATGTAATGGCATATTGGCTTGCATCACAGATTCATTTTTAGCATTAAACACTTCAAATGACAATGTACTTATCGTGTGATCATTGTCTTCAATATCATAGGATACAATATAATTACCATCACTTCCAACAATGACTTCAACATCAACATTTGGTTGTTCCTTCACTACCTCTATACTTGTAGATACACTTGTCTCTATTTGAGTTTGATCACTCAGTTTGCTATCTCCTACATGAATTTCCTTTAAACCTGAAGTCGTAAAAGCAGGCATCTTTACATAATATGTTTTACTTATTGAATTATTTTCTGGATACCATACTTCACCATCCTCTTTTTCAATCAACGGATAATATACATCATTTATTTCTACTTCATCTACTCTTTGATTTCCAATGATATCATATTGTAATGAGATAATATATATCTCTTCTTTTGGTAAAGTAGTAATGATTTCTTCTTGTGCATTTAAAATATTTACATGCGTAAGATGTATTTCTTGTAATGTATCTAGGCCTTCATCAACTCTAGCAACTTCTACGCTTCCATCTTCTAACACTTGAAACAAATAAGAATATGTAACAATTCTTGAATGGTCCTGCGCAGGTTGTAGTGTATCACTATCAATCTCATAAACAAGTTCAACATCTACTTGATATTGTGTATTATAATTTACATCTATAGTATGAATATTGTGTGCATTTATAAGTTCACCATTATAAACAACGTTATCCAAAGCACGAACACTAATTGAACTATCACTTATATTCGCACTATCTTCATTTACAATATCAAATGTAATACTTGCTTCTTTATCACTTTGTTCATAGACTACATCGAAATCATTCATACTTACATCACGTTTTAATATTTCAATTTGCGTACTCACTACATCCTTAAAGATAGCACCATTATTAAGTTGTACCTCAGATATATTAATATCATATACCCCAGCTTCTACAAGCTGATCCAATGTCACAAAATATGTATCAGCATACGCATTATATTCGGGTTGTATTTCTTCTCCATTAATCCACAAAGAGGAAATCGAATAACCTGCATGATTCAACAGACGAAATGAAACACTCACTTCTTCACCATGTGCATAATATACGCGAGCATCTATAAATTCAATATTGAAATCTTCCAATTCTTCTTTATCTACTCGATTTTGTAGATGTGATAAATCGTTATAATCAATCCTTCCATCACTATTCACATCATAATCTACTTGTATAGATGAATCCTCTTCTATTAAAATCGTTTCATCTAACTCTAATAAATATTGTTGTAATGTGTCTGCATCCTCTTGGTTTACAAGTCCATCATCATTCACATCATAGTTTGAAAAACGCACTGTAGTCAATAATACAATGATTCCTGCAGCAATAAATACAACACCTATAACACACATTCCTTTCTTATCTTTTTTACGTAAAAAAATGATAAGAAGTAGTAGTCCAATCACACTACTAGCTATTCCTATATAAAGAAATGGATTTGTCTGAACGACATCCTCAACTTCTATTTCACTTTGCATTTCTACACGATTACCTTCAAACTCTTTACTTGATTGATTTTCAACCACTTGTACTTCATAGACTACATCTTCTATATCAATACTTTGCTCTCCATTATAAAAGGTAATATTTTCAAATACGATTTCTTCCAGTGATGCTTCAACACCTTCTTTTACATCCAATTGCATACTAAATGTAGCATCCTCACCACTTGCAATGTGTTTCATCGAAATGGTATCTTCATTGAATACAATATCACTCAATTGACTACTCGCATCAATAGCATCTACTCCTTGGATATTAAATATATCACTATCATATACAATATCACCACGCAGATAAGAAATCTTACCAAAATCTTGACTTTCCTGTATCGTTATGTGCAATAAAATTTGATCTCCCTCTTTTACCCCTTCTTGTTCTTGTGCCTTTATATTATTTGGTATAAGGAACACAAAAAAACCAATTAAAAACAAGGTTAAAACTTTTAATTTCTTCATATTATTTCTCCTAATGTAATTCTACCCAATGTTATTATATAAGCTAATTGAAATAATAGTCAATTCATATGAACAAAAAAAAGAAAGTCATTATCTGACCTTCTTTTTACATCTACACAATGCTTTTTGAAGCATATACAATTGAATCCTATTTTTCCACTCTTCTTGCATTTGACACCTACTTCCTATTAAGTATATCGTGTACAAAAAAGTAGATTTTATCCAAAATTATTTTACACCATACTCTTCATAGTAAGCATCAATATTTGCTTTTAAAGTATCATCAATTAATACTTCACCATTACATTCTTTATTATGTAATGTTTCAATTACATCACTCATACTAACAATCGCACTCGCTTTAAACCCATATTTATTTTGAACTTCTTCTAGTGCACTAATATTTGTTTTTCCACACTCTTGACGATTTAATGAAACCATTAATCCTACAACTTCCACTTTGGCTTGTTCCATTAAAATAGGATATGTTTCCTCGATTGATTTTCCCGATGTTGTTACATCTTCAATAATTACAACTTTATCACCATCTTGTAATTTTGTTCCTAGTAAAATCCCAGTATCTCCATGATCTTTTACTTCTTTACGATTACTACAGTACTTAATCTCTACTCCATAAATTTCAGAAATAGCCATTACTGTTGCTACTGCTAAAGGAATTCCCTTGTAAGCAGGACCAAATAACACATCAAAATCCAATCCATATGTATCATGGATTGCTTTTGCATAATATTCTCCTAATTTACGTAAATGACTTCCACTTACATAAGCTCCGGCATTCATGAAGAATGGAGATTTTCTTCCACTTTTTAATGTGAAATCACCAAATTTTAAAACATTGGCTTCCACCATAAATTGAATAAATTCTTGTTTGTAACTCATAATTACCTCTCTATTTCATCATTTCTTCGATGTCTAAATACGTTTGTTGTGGGTTTGTACTCTTCGTAATACTTCTACCTACTACAATATGATTACATCCTTCTTCTTTTGCGAATGTTGGTGTTGCCACACGTTTTTGATCATCTTTAGAATCGTCTGCTAAACGAATTCCTGGAGTCACTGTTAAAAATGTATCACCACATACTTCATGAATTGCTTTCGCTTCATAAACAGAACACACAACTCCATCAAGACCAGCCTCTTTCGCATTTTTTGCATACTTCAATACACAATCAATCACTTCTCCATCAATTCCCAACTCTTCATTCATCGCTTCTTTTGACGTACTTGTCAATTGTGTCACACCAATACATAATGGTCTTTTCCCATTTACTGCACCTTCTTGCAAACCTTCCATTGCTGCTTTCATCATTGCGATTCCACCAGCACAATGTAAATTTACAATATCTACATCTAATTTCGCTAAGTTTTTCATTCCACCTTTTACCGTGTTAGGTATGTCGTGTAATTTCAAATCTAAGAAAATATGATGCCCTAATGCTTTAATATCTTTTACGATTTCAAGACCACAAGCATAAGTTAATTCCATTCCTACTTTTACATATATAGGTTCATTAAATCCTTTTAAAAATTCCATTACTTCTTCTTTTGTAGAAAAATCTAATGCTACAATCGTTTTATTCATTATTTATGACTCCTTCCAATTGCTTCTTTAATATCTTTTATTCCATACTTTTCAAATACACGTGGTAAATCTTCTATAATACGTTTACATGCATATGGATCTACAAAATTGGCCATCCCAACTTGTACAGCACTTGCACCTGCATATAAAAATTCTAACACGTCCTCCGCACTCGTAATACCACCTACACCAATAATTGGAATATTTACTGCTTGGTATACTTGATGCACCATACGAATTGCTACCGGCTTAATCGCTGGTCCACTTAATCCTCCAGTTTTATTTGCTAAAATTGGTTTTCCTGTACGTAAATCCAATCGCATTCCTAGTAAGGTATTGATCATTACAATCCCATCAGCTCCAGCCTCTTCTACTGCTTTTGCAATAGACACTATATCTGTAACATTGGGACTCAATTTTACATAAATTGGTTTTTTACTCACTGCTTTACACATGCGAGTAACCTTTGCAGCCAATGCTGGATCTGTTCCCAAGCCAATTCCTCCATGCTTCACATTTGGACAACTAATATTTAACTCAAATGCTTTTACACATGCTTCATCATTCAATTGTTGAATAACCTCTACATAATCCTCTTCGCTTGCCCCAGCTACATTTACCATGATTTCTGTGTCTAATGTAGACAAAAACGGCATTTCTTTCACCTTAATTACTTCAACTCCAGGATTTTGTAATCCTATTGCATTCAACATCCCTTGTGGTGTTTCTGCGATTCTAGGTGTTTCATTTCCATATCGAGACTTCGGAGTAACACTTTTAATTGCAATTGCTCCCAATATACTCAAATCATAATACTGCGCATATTCACGACCATTTCCAAAACATCCGCTAGCAGGCATAACCGGATTCTTCAATGTCAATCCAGGTAAATCAATCTTCAACATTATAAACCTACCTTTCCGACTTCAAATACAGGTCCCTCTTTACATATACGATAATATATATCACTATCCGTTTTATCTTTGCACACACATCCCATACAAGCTCCAATTCCACAAGCCATTCTTGCTTCAAATGAAGTATACCCTTTTGTATATGCATTTTCTAAAGCTCTTAGCATAGGCATAGGCCCACATGAATATAAGAAATCATTTGTAATTTCATATTGCGTAATTGCATCTAAGACAGTCCCTTTAACTCCATAGCTTCCATCCATTGTTGCAATATACACTGGACATCCTAACGCTTTAAATTCTGCTTCATAAAATACAGCATCTTTATCATTAAATCCTAAAACTACTACTACATCCTTTTGCATAGCTTTGTATCTTTTTGCTACTTCATATAGTGGGGGTACTCCAACCCCACCACCAACTAGTAGAAATTGATCTTTATCTTCGTGAAGAGGAAAATCACTACCTAAAGGACCTAATACATCAATACGATCTAATGATTGCATGGTAGAAAGTGCTTGGGTACCATCTCCTACAACTTTATAAATAATTGTATAACTATCATCTTCAATGCTATTAATACTAATTGGTCTACGTAAAATGAAACCATTTACTTTAAGATTCATAAATTGTCCTGGTTTAATATCCTTTGTATAAGCACTTTCAATGACCATTTTATACGTATCAGAAGCAATGCATTCATTGCTTCTGACAATACAAATTTCTTCTCTCATACTATTTCTCCAAATCGTTCATTGCAATAGCAGAAAACGATAACGTTTCGATTACTTTTAAGATTGCATCTGCAGTATCTAAACTTGTTAAACAAGAAATTCCATTTTCAGCCGAAATACGACGAATTAAGAATCCATCATTTGTTGTTTCTTTATCACTAGACATTGTATTAATTACAAAGTTTACTCTACCTTGCATGATTACATCAACTACATTTAAATCTTCTTCATTTACTTTACTTACTTCTTTTACATGAATATTGTTTGATTGTAAGAATGCACAAGTTCCACTTGTAGCATAAATCCCATATCCACACTCTTCAAATCGTTTCGCTAATTGTAGAGCTTCTTGTTTATCTTCATCTGCAATTGTCATAAGTACGCTTCCATGTGTTGGAATTTTCACACCACTAGCTAATAATGCCTTATACAATGCTTTTTCAAGTGTTGTATCTCCACCTAAACTTTCACCAGTACTTTTCATCTCTGGACCTAAAGTGGTATCTACACTACGTAATTTCGCAAATGAGAATACTGGTGCTTTCACAAATACTTTATCAATTTCTTTTTTGACACCTTCTTCATACCCTTGTTGTGCTAAGCTTTCACCCATAATAGCACGCGTTGCAACATTCGCCATAGCAACATCAGTAATTTTAGATAAGAATGGAATCGTTCTTGAACTTCTTGGGTTTACCTCTAACACATACACATTTTCATCTTTATCAATAATAAACTGAATATTAAACAACCCTATAAATTGGAATCCTTTTCCAATGCGAATAGTATACTCTGTGATTTGTTGTTTCACTTTGTCACTTAAAGATTGTGTTGGATATACACTGATAGAATCCCCTGAATGCACTCCAGCACGTTCAATATGTTCCATAATACCAGGAATAAATACACTTCTTCCATCACAAATTGCATCTGTTTCGCACTCTTTACCAGTGATATATTTATCTACCAAAATTGGAGCATCATGACTAATTTCTTTAATTGCGTGTTCCATATATGTCTCTAAATCAGCATCTGTATGTACAATTTCCATTGCACGTCCCCCAAGCACATAAGAAGGTCTTACAAGTACTGGATAACCAATACGATTTGCAATCGCAATACTTTCAGCAACTGTCGTAGCCGTTTCTCCTTTTGGTTGAGGAATTTGTAATTTTGTCAACATTGCTTCAAATTCGTAACGATCTTCTGCTTTATCAATACTTTCTAAAGAAGTACCCAAAATCTTAACTCCACGCGCTTCTAAAGCATCTGCCAAGTTAATTGCCGTTTGCCCACCAAATTGCACAATAACACCTTCTGGTTGTTCTAGATCAATGATATGCATAACATCTTCAATAGTTAATGGTTCAAAGTACAATTTATCACTAATTGAGAAATCTGTAGACACTGTTTCTGGATTGTTGTTAATTACAATTGCTTCATATCCAATTTCACGAAGTGTCATAACACAGTGCACAGTTGCATAGTCAAATTCAACCCCTTGCCCAATACGAATAGGTCCACTACCTAATACAATAACTGACTTTTTATCGGTTTTTACACTCTCGTTTTCTTGTGCATACGTCGAATAGAAGTATGGAGTTGCACTTGCAAACTCCCCTGCACAAGTATCCACCATTTTAAATACAGGAATGATATTATTTTCTTTACGTAAGTTATAAATTTCAATTTCTTCTAAATTCCAGATACGTGCAATATAAGAATCTGCAAACCCATACTTTTTACATACTCGTAACACATCAACATCTTTAACATTTTGATGCAGTTGTTGCTCTAGATTAAAAATATGTTCAAGTTTACGCAAGAAGAATAAATCGATTTTAGAAAAATCGTGAATTGCTTCTATTGAAATCCCTTTACGAATCAAATCCATAATTGCATAAATTCTTTCATGATCTCTTTGTTTAACCTTTAACCATAAAGCATCCTCTTCACTTGGCATGTCATTATTCAATACGTGATCCATTTTTAATTCAATCGAACGGATCCCTTTTAATAAGCTCTCTTCAAATGTTCTACCAATAGACATGATTTCACCAGTTGCCTTCATTTGGGTTCCTAAGCGACAATCCGCTTTAGGAAATTTATCAAATGGGAAACGAGGTAGTTTTGTTACGATATAATCAATACTTGGCTCAAACGCTGCATAACTTGTTTGTGTAATTGGATTAATAATCTCATCTAAAGTAAGACCAACTGCAATTTTTGCAGCAATCTTTGCAATTGGATATCCAGTTGCTTTAGAAGCTAATGCACTAGAACGTGATACACGAGGATTTACCTCAATAACATAATAATTAAAGCTATCTGGATCTAATGCCAACTGTACATTACATCCTCCACAAATTTTAAGTGCACGGATAATGTTTAAAGAAGCATTACGTAACATTTGATTTTCACGATCGCTCAATGTTTGGACTGGTGCAACAACAATGGAATCTCCAGTGTGAATACCAACTGGATCTACATTTTCCATGTTACAAACCACAATCGCGGTATCGTTGTTATCACGCATAACCTCATATTCTACTTCTTTAAATCCGGCAATACTTTTCTCAATTAAACATTGTGTCACTGGTGAAAGTTTTAAACCATTTTTCGCAATATCTCTAAGTTCTTCTTCATTTTGAGCGAAACCTCCACCAGTTCCACCTAAAGTAAAGGCAGGACGAACAACTACTGGATAACCAATTTCATTCGCAAAATCAACACTTTCTTCAATAGTATGTACAATTAAACTTTCTGGGATTGGTTGATCCAATTCCAACATTAAATTTTTAAACAACTCACGATCTTCCGCTTTTTCTATTGCATCTAGTTTCGTACCTAGAATTTCAACATTATTTTTTTCTAATACACCTGCTTTTGACAATTCCACAACTAAATTCAATCCTGTTTGCCCACCAAGTGTTCCTAAAATTGCATCCGGTCTTTCTTTATGAATAATACGAGAAGCGAATTCTACCGTTAATGGTTCAATATATACTTTATCAGCAACACTAGTATCTGTCATAATTGTCGCTGGATTTGAGTTAATTAAAATTACCTCATACCCTTCTTCACGTAACGCTTGACATGCCTGTGTCCCTGCATAATCAAACTCTGCTGCTTGTCCAATAATAATTGGCCCTGAACCAATTACCATGATTTTTTTAATATCTAATCTTTTAGGCATTTCTTACTCCTCCTTTACTTGTTTCCATAAGCTCCATAAAATCATCAAATAAGTAATTTGAATCCTCAGGCCCTGGATTTGCTTCTGGGTGATATTGTACAGAGAACATTGCATATTCACTATGTGCAACCCCTTCTACACTCTTATCATTTAAAGCTGTATGTGTTAATACTAAACCTGTTTTATCTAAAGTAGTAGCATCTACTGCATATGAGTGGTTTTGACTTGTAATTTCTACTTTACCAGTATTTAAGTTCATAACTGGATGATTACTACCTCTATGTCCAAACTTCAATTTCAATGTATCCGCTCCACAAGCAAGTGAAATCAATTGATGTCCTAAACATATTCCAAAAATAACTACTTTCCCCATCAATTGTTTGATAGTTTCAATTGCTTCCACAACTTCTTTTGGATCCCCTGGACCATTACTCAACATGATTCCATCTGGATTCAACGCTAATATAGTTTGTGCATCTGTATTGTATGGCACAACAATTAAGTCACATCCACGTTTACTAAGTTCACGAATAATCCCATGTTTTGCACCAAAGTCAATAAGTACTACACGCTTTCCTCTACTTGGAATTGGAAATGCTTTTTGTGTAGAAACACTTTTTACTTGTCCACTTGGATATGGACTATCTTTTAGCATACTCACTATAGCGTCTACATCTGCATCCATATCTGCCATGATTGCCTTCATTGTTCCAATACTACGTATTTTACGAGTCAATGCACGCGTATCAATGCCACTAATACCTGGAATAGATTTTAACTTTAAAAATGCATCTAAACTCATTCCGCTACGGAAGTTTGAAGGATATTCACACACTTCTCCAACTACAAATCCAAACACAGCTGGATCAATACTTTCAAAATCATCACGATTGATTCCATAATTTCCAATCAAAGGATATGTCATCATTACGATTTGTGCACAATACGATAAATCACTCAGTACTTCCTGATACCCAGTCATTCCTGTATTAAATACAATCTCACCCAATTTATACGTATCTGCACCAAATGCTTCTCCTACAAATACACTACCATCTTCTAATATTAATTGTCTTTGTTTCATATCGTTACTCCTTTACTTTTGATATACAACTTGTCCACCTACGATAGTCAAAATGGGAAACCCACTACATCTATAACCATCAAACGGTGTATTTTTTCCTAATGATACAAACGTTTCTTTTTGTATTACCTCTTCTTTCTCAGACAATACAATCAAATCTGCATCATATCCTTCTTCCAACAATCCTTTACTTGTGAAATGAAAACGCTTTGCAGCATTTGTGCTGGTGAACTTCACAAACTGTTCCAATGTGAAAATTCCAGTTTTCACAAACTTTGTATACAACAAAGGCATACTTGTTTCTAAAGCAACAATTCCAAATGGTGCTTTATCCATTGTCGTGTCTTTCTCACTCTCACTATGTGGCGCATGATCATTCGCAATAAAATCAATACTTCCATCTAATAGTCCATCAATTAGCGCTTGGCGATCTTCTTCACTACGAAGTGGTGGATTCATTTTATGATTTGTGTTTTCAACATCCAATTCACTAAGTACTAAGTGATGCGTTGTTACTTCTCCACTCACATCTGCACCCATTGCTTTATATTCTTTCAACATCTGTACACTTTCTTTTGCACTCATGTGACAAATATGATACTTACATCCTACTTCTTTTGCTAATTTCAAATCTCTTTCTACTTGCTTGTATTCACAAGCACTATCAATTCCTTCAAGTCCTAACTTCTTACTTTGTACCCCTAAATGCATACACCCTTTTTGTGGGCGGTATGCCATATCTTCGGTATGTGCAACAATCATAACATCTTGTACTTTTGCTTCTTGCATTGCTTCCTTCATGGTAGTTTCACTAGCTACTCCAATTCCATCATCACTAAACGCTTCAATTCCAAGTTGTTTAATAGCTTTAAAATCAACCAATTGTTTTCCTTTTTCTTCTTTTGTAATACAAGCATAAGGAATCACATTCACAACAGCATCTTGTTGTATTTTTTGTAAATAAGATTTTATTACATCCGCATTATCTGGATAAGGAATTACATTTGGCATTGCCATAATCGTTGTAAATCCACCCTTTGCAGCAGCCAAAGTACCACTCTTGATTGTCTCCTTGTGTGTATACCCTGGTTCTCTAAGGTGTGCATGCACATCAATCGCCCCAGGTATCACTAGTTGTTCTTTTGCATCGTATGTAGTCGCTTCTACTTCAACAATATCCGCAATACGTGCAATCTTACCTTCCTGAATTAAAATATCTTGTATTTTTGTCTCATTGTCTTTTACAATAATTTTCGCATTTTTTATTATGTACATGTTTACCTCTCAAATTGTTCATCAAATGCATATTTCAACATTGCTTTACGAACATATACTCCATTTTCCATTTGTTTAAAAATCCTAGACTTCTCATGCTCTACTAAATCACTATCGATTTCTACACCACGATTTACTGGTGCAGGATGCATAATGATGGCATGCTCTTTCATACGACTCACACGTTCTTTGGTTAAGCCATACTTCGATAGATATTCTTCTGGTTTCATATCTAAGAAATTAGTATGACGTTCATGTTGGATACGTAACATCATAACCGCATCAGCCCACTCTATCGCTTCATCAATAGGCATATACAATTCTTTATTATTCACAAAGAATTCTGGACCACTGAAACGCACTTCACCACCTAGTCTTCGTATCGTTTCCACATTAGAATTCGCTACTCTTGAATGATTGATATCCCCAATGATAACAAGCTTCAACCCATCAAAACTTTGGAACTCCTGATATAAAGTTAGTAAATCTAACAAACATTGACTCGGATGATTTTCACATCCATCACCTGCATTTAAGATTGGTATCTGAATGTCTTCTAACTCTTCAAAATACCTGTCTTTAGTGTGTCGTATTACCACTGCTTCATACCCAATCATTTCAAAGGTTTTCACCGTATCGTAAAGTGTTTCTCCCTTCTTCAAAGAACTACCTTCCTCTGCAAAATTGACCACCTTACAATCCAATTGATGCTGTGCACTTACAAAGGAATACTGTGTTCTTGTACTAGGCTCAAAAAAAAGATTCGCAATAAGACGAGGTCGTTTTAATTGCCAATCTTTTTTAGAACTGGAAAAAAGCATAGCATCATCTAAGATGCTCATAATTTCCTTTGTGGATAATGCATTCATTGTTAAAATACTCTTTTGATTCATATGATACCTCCAACTTTAGAAAAAAAGGCCCTGCGAATACACGCAAAAGGACCTTAAAATGGTAGTTTTAATATCTTACCTTCATAACCTCTCTGGATTATTTTAAAGGACCTTTTTTTACTGTATATATAATACCAATTAAAGTGTTATATTTCAACTGTTTTTATGTTAAATATCAAACAAAATATTTACATTATTGTATGCGTGAAGCAACATATAAGTTTCCTAAAGAAAAGAATGCAGCCATAAAAAACACCCATTGTGGTCCAAAGCTAACCCATATATATCCACTCACTTGTGCGGCGATGATAGAAACGACATGATCCAAGCTAATCCCCGTTGATAAAACTGCTGTTACATCATTTCCATCTTTTGCAATTTTCTTTAAATACACAGACTTTACAATTCCCATTTGCATAGACAAACGATCCAATACAAATAATCCATACACAATTAGGACAGGCCATCCAGCACTTGGTAGATACTTTGTAGTGATTCCCCATACAACAAATCCATATACAACATAAATGATAATAAAAGACAATGCATCTACATACATCATTTTTTTCACTCCAAAACGATCAATCCATAAACCAAGTTTTTGCATGAAAAATATTCCCATAAAACTACTCACAATCAGTAGTAGAGACATGATGTCAGCACCCTTCAACAACAAATCAATCAATACCCATGAACCAAATACATAGGCAATCTGTTTTTGCACACCATGCAAAATTGTCAATAAATAAAAATAGCGATATACATGACGAAACACAAAAGGTGTTTTTCTTACTCTTATAGTTTGTTTCCCTTTTGTTTCTTTATACAACAAGAAACAAAGAAATGCAGCTAACATAAAACAAAAAGATGCAATGATAAACGTCCATTTAATATCACTTGTGAAAGAAAACCAACCAAATCGAAACCCAACAAATACTAGCGTACTCGTCAAAAATCCCATTGCTGTCTTAATACTGGCAAACTGCCCAACACGTTTACCTAACTCTTCTTTCTTCGCCAATGACATACCTATAGAATCTTGTAAAGGCATAAAAATATGCATTCCTAATGAATTAATAAATAAAAATAATAGCATCACACTAAAAGAAGGGCTAAAGATACCCAACACACTCACTCCAATACAGGATGCAATTTGTGCCAATAATGCGATGCGTATATCTCCTAAAAAAGACAATGCTCCAATTACGAGCACACATAAAATTCCAGGTAACTCCCTTGGAAACTCAATGAACGCTCTTTGTGTTGCACTTACATCGTATGCATCTTTAAAATAATTTCCATAAATGGAATCACTCAATCCATTCCCAATTGCAACAATTGCGACCAACACAAAAAATAGTAACATACTCTTAGATATTTTTAATTTTGAAGCCAATACTTCGATTTGATTTCTCATACACAATACTCCCTATTAAACATAAAACAAATTCTATCATGAATACACAAATCAGTCTATATCGTATTTGACAAGTAAATTTGTCATTGACAAGCATTGTTGTCAATGCTAAGATGATTTTGACAAAGATACTTGTCACAAGGAGAGTCAGATGAACAATAATGTTAAAGAGTACAGAGAACGTCTTGGCTTAAACCAAGGAGAATTAGGTAAACTATGCAAAGTTTCTAGACAAACAATTAGTAGTATAGAACGCGGTGAGTACCATCCGTCTATTTTAGTTGCATTACGTATTGCGAAAATATGCGGTGTGTCCATTGAACAGTTATTTTCATTAGAGGAGGATGAGTAAAATGAAAAAAAATAAAGTTATTAAGTTTATTGCATTTTTTATAGGATGTTTAATCGTAGGATTTATAGTTGGTTTCATAGGAGGAATTTTATTAAAAGGAAAAGATTTTCCACCCTTTCAACAAACCATTGAAAATAGTTATCCTTTTGTCTTAACACTTACAACAATCATACTAGCATTTGGAATCATTTCTTATTTTATACATGCATACAAGTTAAAAAAAGATGTATACTCGGATGATGAAAATAGTTATTACACAAGAAATGAAACATGTATCTCAATTTCTTCTGTGAGTATTACGATTGCAATTATTATAAACTCATTTAGTTTTGCATTAATTGCTTACTCTGGTTTCGAACCTATTTACCCTTTTATTATTTGGATTGCAATTGCACTTATCGGTTTTTTATTTGAAACTAGGTATGTAAAATTAACATTTAAAGTACGTCCTGAATTGGATTGTGACCCTTCATCTTTCACTTTCAAGGATGATTATTTCGATAATCTTGATGAATTTGAAAAAATAAAAATGGGTAAAGCTTCCTTCAAGACATTCTCATTTATGATTGGCTCTTTTGCAAGTATGCTCATGGTATGTGCAATCCTATGCTCTGCACTTAATATCACACCATTAATCTGTTTGCCAATCGCTATATTATGGATCATTCATACTGTTTATTTCACAATTGTCAGTATACGCTTAGAACGTTCAAAACAAAAATAAGAGAGACAAGCGTCTCTCTTATTTCATTTCTATGATTGTATCAAAGTGCTTCATCACTCTTTGATCATGTGTAACAAATATCAAGATCATAGACTCATCCATTACCTTAAAAATATACTTCAACACCTCTTGGGTCGTATCATCATCAAGTGCACTCGTAATTTCATCTGCAACAATTACTTTTGGATTATTTACCACTGCTCTTGCAATAGCAATTCGCTGACGCTCACCTCCTGATAAATATTTCACTTTCATTCGCAACTTAGAGGATAATCCTAGTTCATGAAGAACTTGCTCAATACGTATTAACCGTTCTTTCTTCTTCACATTTGCATAGAGCAAAGGCAGTTCTAAGTTATGTAAGACCGTTTTATTTTCTAGTAGTTGAAAATCCTGAAAAACATATCCAAATGTACTACTTCTATGTAGTGCTATTTGTTTATTATTTAATGTCTTCACATCTACTCCATCCAATAAATACTCTCCACTAAAGGAAAGATCAAGTAAGCTAATTATATTGATAAGAGTACTCTTTCCAACCCCGCTTTTTCCAATAATACAATACGAATTTCCCTCTTTAAAATCATATGAATAGTGATCCAACACCTGCAAGGAGGTTGCTTTACTTTGATATACCTTACTTATATTTATCAACTTTACATAACTAGTCATTAAAATCACCTCTCAAATTATCTTGCAGTTTAAGATGTTTTAATTTCACTATTGGATAGATTGGAACAACGACGATACACAATAATGTTTGTAGTATTAAAAACATACTTAATTGAGTTTGATTCATAAAAAATAAATACACAAAAGATAATACAGCAGAAATCAATATCACAATTGTATTCAATAAAAAGATACGCAGTGCAATTTCTTTTAACTGCGCCCCTGAAATTAAATTTATCGTGTACGACTTCATCGTTCGATCACTAATATATACTAAAAAGTAACCTAAGCAAAGAATGCTAATGAGAAAACCACCAAGCGGAATAATTGTATTCATAAGTATCCTAGATAAATCAATTTGATAATTACGCATAAGCAAATCATTTTGATTCGAGGTTGTAAAATATATATTTTCGTCAAATGCATTCAACGTTGTAATAAACGTATCTACCACCTCATCATCAGCATTCACAAATATAAAATTGGAAAACAATTGATCTAAAGTCACATTTTGCAACCCACCTGCTATCATATCCTTAATATCTCCAGTGATATATAATGCAGGAATATGGATTACTTGAATTCTTCCCATCCCAGACATGATGAATAATGCTTCATCATACACTTCTATGAATGGATACAATTCCTTTTCATATTCACCACTTTCATAAGAGGAGTATGTTAAGTTATATTGTGTTGGTTTACTTTTAATACCATAAAATGATTCAAAATTACCTAGACCAATAATTGTGTATCCTTCCATGTTTGCAAATAACTGAACACCATCTACACTAGCTACAATATTTTTTTTATGTGTATCAATATACTCGTAAACATAATCTAATATTTCTTTTTCTGAAACGAATTCATGATTTGTTGAATACTGTACTTTAACTAAACTATTATCATAATACTCATGGAAAATTGCAGTTCTTTCCACTTCATAATCTATGTAATAACCCATTAAGGAAAGAGAGGACATTGCAGCAGCCAGACCTATACACACTATTGCAAGCCATCTGCTGTAATCTATAAAATCCATAAACGCAAAACGTAATTGTTGTAAGATTCGCACATTTTCATCCCCCTTTACTAATTATTTCTCTTAGAAGCAAGCAAAATCCATACCATGATACATCGACTAGAAATGATTAGTAACATTAATAAGCATGCAAC
>CAYJJS010000001.1:162607-164075 GCA_964370645.1 uncultured Erysipelotrichaceae bacterium
ACCTAAAATAACAGAAAGTTTTTGAATGGATAATGTGACATTATGACTTGTAGTTAACCAATGAAATAGAAAACTAAATGTTATATCAATCGTTTGTATCTTCTCTACACCATATTCTTCTACTATGCGTAATGCTTCATGATATGCATCAAAATCGGCTAATGCAATGTAGTTTTCTTGTTTCAATGAAGATGTTGCACTAAGATTTAATATTGCATCAAATGCATCCCATTCTGATGATTCAATCACATCTGTCCCTACTTCTCCCGTGAAAAATGAAGTATCATCAAAAGTACCGATAACATCATAGGTAATATCTTCTACATCTAGCTGTGTTATTGGATTACTCCCATCATCTGATTTTCGTATCAATGCGTATTTTGTTTCTCTATATGTATCAAATGGCTGTAAAGCAACCCCTATTATTGGATTTATATAAATCATATTTTCCTCTAATAAATACAAATAGTTTTTCTTTGTATCAAAACTTATGATTCCTTTATCCGATGGAATCGAATACAATTCCTCATACAATGATGATGCGTCAACCTTTTCATCCAGTGAGAAATGAATGTATTTATCGTTTAAATCAAATGGATTTTCTATTCCATTTACATATATAGATACTGTATTAACAACTATGAATTGTACTGTGAAAAACATTAGAAACAAAACGATTACATAAACTATTTTTTTCATTAGAATTCCCCCTTTTAATTTTTTTAAAAACTAATTATGCCTATGTAACCTCCTTTCTATAACAACACTTTATAATAAGTGTTTACTTATCTATAATTTATCTGCTATACAAACTTATTGCTAATGTTTAAATGTTAATCCCTACTATAATTATAGCATAATAATAATAACTCACGTCTAAGCACAAAAAAAGAAACCCGAAGGTTTCCTTTATGTATAAATTAGTCGATTTCGATGATTCTCATTGTGTTTGTTGCACCAACACCTCTTGGGTATCCAGCAACTAAAATCATTGTTTCTCCAACTTTGAATCCAGCTTTTTTCGCAATTTCTTTTGCTGTTTCAGCTTCACTATCTCTAGTGTTTGGTTGTGAAGTTAAGTATGTACTTACTCCCCAGTTCAATGCTAAACTTCTTTCCACTTTTTCATCGAAAGTTACTGCAAGAATTGGACAGTTTGGTCTGTATTTAGAAATTCTTCTAGCACTTGCTCCTGATTCTGTAAATACTACGATACAAGAAACATCAATAGCTAAAGAAGTATCTGCTACAGAGATAGCGATAGCATCTTCTGTTGTACGTTTTGAAGATTTGATTGCTTTCTTTAAACGATCTGCATGAGGAATCATTTGTTCGTACATCATTCCAATTCTAGCCATTGTAGTTACTGACTCGATTGGGTACATACCTGCTGCTGATTCTCCAGATAACATTGTTGCATCTGTTCCATCTAATACGGCATTCGCAACATCACTTGCTTCAGCACGAG
>CAYJJS010000002.1:0-1117 GCA_964370645.1 uncultured Erysipelotrichaceae bacterium
CCCATAAATAATTTAAAGCGAAAAACACCCCACGAAAATTTATAATACCCTTTTTATTAAATCTAACTTATGATACTATAGATGGAAGAAGTGAGAGGTAATAAAAATGACAAACTGTAAAAAATGTGACTATGAATATACTTATGAAGATAATGGCTACATTATCTGTCCTATGTGTAATCATGAAGAAAGTATGCAACAACAAGAAGTTGCTACGCTAATTAAAGATGCTAATGGAAATGTGCTTGCAGATGGTGATAATGTGAGTGTGATTAAGGATTTAAAAGTTAAGGGAAGTTCAAATGCACTAAAAGCAGGAACAAAAGTAAAATCTATTCGATTAGTACCAGAAGCTAGTGATGGTCACAATATAGATTGTAGAATTGATGGTTTTGGAGCAATGAAACTAAAATCTGAATTCGTAAAAAAAGTGAGGTAGTACATCTATGGAAAGACAAATTAAACTGATTCAAACATTAAGTGATGCAAGAGGTGTAAGTGGTTTTGAGGATGAGGTAGTTTCATTATCAAAATCACATATTTCTAGTGCATACACATGTAAAGAAGATCATCTAAGAAACGTTTATATTCAATCGAATACAAACATAGGACGAAGAGCAAGTGTTTTATTGGATGCACATAGTGATGAAGTCGGCTTTATTGTGCAAGCAATAAAACCCAATGGAACACTTGTTTTTCTACCTTTAGGTGGATGGGTAGAAAATACATTACCTGCAAGCAAAGTGTATGTACGTGATGCTAATGGTAAGTATATACCAGGAATTATTGCAGCAAAACCACCACATTTTATTGCTAATAAAGCAGAAGGAAATGCAACAAAAATGAGTGAAATGGTTATTGATATTGGAGCAAGAAGTAAGGAAGAAGCCATACAATTGTTTCAAATTGAAATAGGGGCACCCGTTGTTCCTGCGGTAGAGTGTACGTATGATGAAGAAAAAGATTTATTTTTAGGTAAAGCATTCGATTGTCGTATTGGTGTTGCAGCTTTACTAGAAACACTACATCAATTAGAAAAGGAAGAAACAAGCGTGGATGTACTAGCCACACTAAGTGCACAAGAAGAAGTAGGGGAACGTGGAATGAACTTGATTGC
>CAYJJS010000002.1:1217-82072 GCA_964370645.1 uncultured Erysipelotrichaceae bacterium
CCATGTATTGTAATTGGTATCCCTGTACGTTATATCCATTCTCACCATGGATTCACAACACTAGCTGATTTCCAACATTCTGTAAATCTGGCAGTAGCACTTGTAAAAGAGTTAACGCCTGAAATCATTGAAACCTTTTAGTACACAAAGTAAATAAAAAGCAGTAGATTTTTAGGCTACTGCTTTTTGTCTGCTTGTGTTATTTTTTTTAACTCTCTTTCACGTATAATAAGTAAAATAATTAGCGCAATGGATGCAAGGCTGACTTGAAGTAATAATAAAGTGAGCATTCTATGCACTAGATACGATTGATCGCTCCAATCGTATGATAAATTCCAAAATGCAACAAATGAAGATACCGCAATTGTTGGCAAATGAACACACAATAGTATTCTATAAATAAATTTTTTCATTGTTTACCCTCCTTGTATTTTTCAATGAAATATATTAGTTATGCGAATTTGTGGATACTGTTATCAAATATAAATTTATATAGGGATTAGTATGTTAAGCAAAGGGGATGTGATTTATATTGGTTTGCACCTTATCACATTTTTCACAGATGCGTTGTATGTTATCTGACTTTATTATATCACACATTATGTCAGAATATCACATATATTTGATATGATATGAATAATTAGCACTATGCTACATTTTATCGAAAATAAAAAGCAGTAGATTCCTAGGCTACTGCTTTCTATAAAGGTTAGTTTTGGCACGTGAGTGGACCTCCTTTCGTCCTGATTTGGACATATACTACGTTTTCTTGTGATGATTATATAGTAATGGAGCCTCTGACGTGAGTTGCTTTAATTAAACAACTACCCAGCAAGATGGTGAGCCACAAACACCTGCTGCAGTTGTTTGTGCAGTATCAACGTTTGAATGCAATCCAATCATACTTACTAAGGCAATTGCTAATGCAAGTCCAATAATTTTTTTCAACTCATTCCCTCCTTATCTCTATGCACCCATTATAAGTGAGAGAAAAGAAAGGCGGAGTAATATACTTGTAGGATTTTACAGTGAGTTTTTAAAAAAAACAAAAACGCTTATTTGACATGCTTATGAAACCTTTTCAAGATACAAACTGAATGCGCGATTGTTTTTGCTAGCATTTGCATGCTTGTGTAAAATACTTTGAAAAGCTTCTACTAAATATTGATCAGATGTAAAATCTGCGTGATATTTACGAAAGAAACTACGCAATTGTTTGCGTAAGGTTAATGTGTTCTCTATTTTGTAAGCCATGATGAAAAGGGTAGCTAATTCTTTATAATATGGAGAAGCGTGAACTTGGTTTGCTTGTAACATATGAATAAATTGCTCAACCTTACAAGTTTGCTTACTTTCCAGCAACCCGATGTAATAGTAGGGGAAGAAGAAGGTGATTAATACTTGTTCATTTTGTAGTAATCGTTCAAATGCAGATGTGGCTTCTTCATAGCGTTTTTCACGATAATACGCCATTCCTATATTAGTCAGAAAGCCTTTTATATCCTCATTGTATGCATCATCCGGGAAGCAATTTAATGCTTTTTCTAGATAAGGGATTGCTTCTTCTTTTTCGGTAATTTGACATAATAATGCTAACATATTATATGTTTTTGCTAGATAATAATCATTTTCATCTCTAAGACAAATCATTTCTAATTGTTTACACTCTTCATGCATTGGAAAGAACTGGAAGTTGCGTTGTAGTTTACATATTCTTAAATAACGAAACATAACAGAATCTTCGTAATGTTGTTGTGCATCGTTTATGATTTGTAATGACTTATTTATATCAATTTGAACACGAGTATAAAATTGATATGTAATCGTAATGATGATTGGGCGTAGTTGTTTTGGTAAAATTTCTAAAAATGAGTAATATTTATCGATGAGATTTTGTTGGTAACGTTGATGAATGTAGTACTCATGAATCAGGCAATACAACTCTTTATATTCCTTGTAAATAACATATTCTTCATATTCTTCTAATATATTCATAGCTGTTGTTAGTACACTATGAATCTTTTTTATATTATTGACTTGTGTAGCTTCACCCAAACTAATATTAATTTTACGCAATATGACATTTAATTTTTCATCATGATAATAATGTAAATCTAGGTTTTCCATTAATGAAAAATAAATATCATCAGATGCTAGATACTCCCCTCTTTCCACACGACTATAATAAGATACGCTACATATATAATTTTTATGTTTATCGTATATGAATTTAGTCATTGCAAAACGAGGGTTTGCTTTTGCTTTTTCCAATCGATAATATCGAATCAGTTTCGATATTAATACTTTGTCTTCTTGTGTTATTTTAAACATTATAACTCCTTCTACCAAGATATTTTTTAGATGCCATATCATACTTAACATAGTGGTATTTGGATCCTGGTTTTCCATTCAAATACTTCACATAAGAATTCAATAAGATGATTAGTGCATTTCGATCGCTGAAAATTTGGCATGTAGGTAATATTTTATTTACAATAAATGTAGTGATTCTAGCGTATTGTCTAGTGGTAGCATTCAATTCATAGAGCTTAATAAAGTTATTTACAAAGGCGGAATGGCTTTGTACGAGTAGTTTGCTATCCATTTCTTTTTCTAATAAACAACTTAATAAAGCGATGTATGGAGTACATACTAAGACATGTGCAGGAGAATGTTTTTGAAATGTGATAAAGATTTCGAGTGCGTCTTCAAATTTATGTTGAATGATATAATTATATCCTAAACCGAAATAGATAAGACCATTATATAGAGGTGAATCGGTTCTTTTTTGTAAATCTAAAAGCAACTGCGTACCTTTCTTGATTTCATAACCACTAAAAGCAAATGCATGAATTATTTCGAATTTCATTGCTAATTTAGTATATGAGTTTTCCTCTAGTATTTGCTTATTACGTAAATAGATGTTGTGCACCTTTAAGTATTTAGAATGTAATTGACTGTAGAAACAAGTGTAAAAATCAGTCAATACATGGGTTACATTGCGCCTGAAGTATTTCTCAAAAAAGTCAATACCACTAAGTACTCTACCAAATAATAGTCGGTTTTCAATGATAATATGAAAGTGTACTAAGTAAACATTGGTACTAAACCAGGGCAATAGAGAGGTATTCTCCTCACTTAGTTCAATTAGCTCTTTGTCGATGTAGTGGACTTTTAGTTGGTAGGCGTATAATAAATACTGTTGCATGATTATATGGTTTGGATATTGTTTACATAAATCAATAATGGAATGAATTTTAGCAATTATTTTATCTGAATCATCGTATAATATTTCGTTTAACAATTCTTTATATAAGATTTCCAATGAATCATAATCGAATAAGTGATTTACTTCTAAATCATATAAATTTAACATTTCAACAAGAGCGAAAGAATTATTGAAAATACCTCTTTCAATTCGAGACAATGTGAAGTAACTACAAGTATCCTGTACAAATTCTTCTTGTGTCATATTCATTTTCTTCCTAGTATTTGTTACACAAATACCAATGAATTTCTTGTCTAAATTTTGCATGCGCCTCTCCTTAATGAAATAATCTTGTCGCACAAATTATAACATAATTAAGCAGACGAATGAAGTTTATGCAAAACTCAAAAAAATCTATATGTGAAAAAGTAGGAACAATATTGAGTATTCTTAAATCTTTGTTATACTTATACGTATGAATATAGGGAGGTTACTATGTTAAAAGTGTTAATTGGAGGAATTGCAGTAGGGTTGGCAAATATTATTCCAGGTGTTAGTGGTGGAACCATGATGGTGATTCTTGGTTTATTCAATCGCGTGATGCAGGCTATTAGTGGTGTATTTTCAAAGCATAATGAAAAACGCAAACAAGATATTATATTTTTACTTGTGCTAGCAATTGGAGCAATCATCGGGCTTGTTGTTTTTGCTAATTTATTAGAGTTTCTTTTTGAAAAATATCCAACACAAACAATGTATTGTTTTGTTGGAATGGTGGCATTTTCGATACCTTCACTAAAGCGTAAAGAGATGAAGGAAGATCGTTTTCAATGCATTCCTTTACTATTAGGGTGTGCGCTAATTTTCATGATTGCATATTTCGCGCCTCAAACAGCAGATGTAATCATTAGCGAGTTTCCAGCTATAGATATTGTGTATTTGATTAAAATGGTTCTGATTGGAATTATTGCTGGTGGAGCAATGTTTGTTCCAGGAGTGAGTGGAAGTATGCTTTTATTAATTTTAGGAGAGTACTATTTATTCAAATCACTAGCAGCAAATGTTACAAGTTTTGATATAAATGTTATAGTTCCATTATTGTTTATGGGACTAGGAATTGTATTAGGTATCATATTAAGTTCAAAAGCAACGGCTTTTGCATTGAAAAAAAATCATAGCGCAACAATGAATTTTATTTTAGGATTGGTGATTGCCAGCAGTATTGTTTTAATTCCATTTGGTGCACATTATGATTTCTTCGTTATAGCTTCTAGTGTAGGTGCTTTGCTAGCTGGGGGAGTGCTTGTTGTATTGTTAGAAAAAATCGCATAAATTAGGAGGAACTATGAGTCGAAAAGTAAAAATTTTAATTTTCGTTGTTATATTTTTTTGCGTATATGTTGTATTTCAAATATTACCACACCCAAGTAATGGTGGAACAAATGCGTTCGTAGTGAAACCAGGGGAGGATCCATTAGTCATAGCACATGGTGGATCTAAGCTGTTGTATCCAGAAAATACTCGATATGCATTTTCTGAAAGCTATAAGATGGGTGTAGATGCGTTAGAAGTGGATTTAGTGATGAGTAAGGATGGATTGTTGATTACGCATCATGACTTAACAATTGATCGTATGTCTGAGGGAGAAGGAAGTGTAAATCAGTATACGTATGAGCAATTACTCACATTTAACTTTGGATATGATTTTGTAAGTTTGGATAATGAATATCCATATCGCGATGCTTCAGCAGAAGTTGTAAAAGATTTAGTTCCTATAACGATAGAAGAGTTATTTCAAACATACGGAAAAGATGTTTTGTATGTACTAGAGTTGAAAGATGAAGGGGAGTTAGGTATACAAGGAGCGCAACAACTACACGACTATATCGTTGCATATGATTTAGAGGAGTATGTGTGTGTAGCTACTTTTCATGAAGAGGTATTGACGTATTTTCAAGATATTCGCACAGACGACATTGTTATGTCGATGGATTTAGATAGTGCAACGCAGTTCATTGTGTCTAATTTAATTGGATATGGTTATTTTATGTCTTTTGAAAATGAGGGGATACAAATTCCAATGGAACGAATGGGGATTGATTTAACAAACCCTTATATACTTTATAAGATTCGACAAAATCATTTGTTTGTCCATTATTGGACAATTAATGAGAAAGAGGATATGCAACGTCTGGTTGAACAAGGTGTCGATGGAATTATTACGGATCGCCCCGATTTGTTGTTTGAAGTTTTAGAAGGAAATGAAAAATAAGCAGTCAAATGCGTTTTAAATTACATATATTTGTACTATAATCGAAGGAAAGGAGGGAATATTATGGAAGCAAAAGAAAAAGTAATCGCAGCTATGAAAGAAGCTGGAGAACCATTAAATGCAGGAAAAGTTGCAGAACTTAGTGGTTTGGATCGCAAAGATGTGGATAAAGCTATGAAAGTTTTAAAAGCAGAAGGTGCAATCGTTTCTCCAGTTCGTTGTAAATGGGAGCCAGCACAATAACACAAACATAGTCGAAAGATTATGTTTTTTTTATTTGGGTTTTTGTCACATATTATCATTTAAGGCATACAGTAGGATAGGAGGTATTTATGTGTGGAATAGCAGGATTTATTAATTATACAAAGTCAGTCAGTGCACAAAATGAGATTCGTGATACTATGTTGAATAGTATGCTTCATAGAGGTCCGGATGCAAATGGTGTATATGTAGATGAAAGGATTCAATTAATGCATGCAAGGTTGAGCATTATGGATGTAGAAAGAGGCAAACAACCTATGCATTATGGAAAATATGTCATGTCTTACAATGGTGAATTGTATGGATTTCATGCATTGAAACAAGCGTTGATCAAAAAAGGATATACATTTGATACAACGAGTGATAGTGAGGTATTGTTGAAGGCATATGCAGAATATAAAGAAGATGTTGTTCATAAGATAAATGGTATATATGCATTCGCAATATGGGATAAAGAGGCAAATAGTTTATTTCTTGCAAGGGATCGATTGGGAGTAAAGCCTTTGTTTTATGCACAAGTGAATGACAATTTTGTTTTTGCTAGTGAAATAAAAACGATGTTGAAACATCCTGACATATTACCTATTATGGAAGAGGATGGCTTATCTCAAATTTTATTGTTGGGACCAGCTAGGCAATTGGGGAAGACACCTTTTAGAGATATCTTTGAAATAAAACCTGGTGAATGTGCAACATTAAATGCTAATGCATTTGATAAAAGTATATATTGGTCATTAAAAGCAAAAAAACATACTCATTCTTTGCAACAAACAAAAGATCATCTATATCGCTTGTTACGCACTTGCACCATGGATCAATTGGATAGTGATGTAGGGGTGTGCTGTTTTTTATCAGGTGGATTGGATTCCAGTTTATTGAGTAAAATTGCAAGTGAGAAGTATAAAGGTCTAGAAACATTTAGCGTTGAATATGAAGATAATGAAAAGTATTTTAAAGAAAGTGTATTTCAACCGAATCGTGATAATGATTATATTCAGATGATGGTGGAAGATATCGGCAGTAAACACACACAATTTGTTGTATCACAAGAAGAAGTGGTGGAAGCATTACTTGATTCTACGTTGGCAAAGGATTTGCCTGGAATGGCAGAAGTGGATTCTAGCTTGTTGTGGTTTTGTAAACAAGTAAAACGACACAAAAGTGTAGCACTATCCGGAGAAGGGGCCGATGAAATTTTTGGAGGATACCCATGGTATTATAATGATGCTATCTTATATCAAGACAGATTTCCATGGAGTGCAGATGTTGAAGTCCGTTTGTCTTGTGTGAAAAAAGGTGTTCTTGATCAAGCGCAAAATTATGTGGACAAGGTTTACTATGAATGCATAAAGGATGTGTCTTGTTTACAACAAGATGGTGCAAAAGATATACGTATGAGAGAAATGTTTGTCATGAATATGAGATATTTTATGCAAACATTATTAGAACGTAAAGATCGAATGAGTATGCATAGTGCGCTAGAGGTGCGTGTTCCATTTTTAGATTATCGATTGGTAGAGTATGCATATAATATTCCATGGCGTTATAAATCGTTGAATGGAAGGGAAAAAGGTATATTACGTGAAGCTTTCAAAGGGTATTTACCAAATGAAATAACACATCGTAAAAAAAGTCCATATCCCAAAACACATCATCCGTTATACACAAAAAAAGTAATCGAAAAATTAAGAGAAATACTAAAAAAAGATTGTTTGTTGAGTCGTATTTTGGATGTTGATGCAATCGAGCAATTAATGAATCAAGTAGATACCTTGACTACTCCTTGGTATGGGCAGTTAATGAGAGGTCCACAAATTATTGCATATTTCGTACAAATGCACTATTTCTTTGAGAAATATAATGTTGAATATGTAAAAACAAAGGTATGAGCTAGGGCTTGTATCTTTTGTTTAGATTTTAGGTTTCTCTTATATTGTTGTTATTGTATAATAAAGAGGAGAAAAGAGGGTTTTATGAAAGTATTTGCAAGTGATTATGATGGAACGATAAAAGTGAATGGAACAATAGATAAAGATAATATAATGATGATGAAGAAGTGGAGAAGTGAGGGGAACCATTTTGGAATTGTAAGTGGAAGAAGTGTAGAATCAATGGTACAAGAAATCGAGGAATATAAACTAGAGATTGATTTTCTAATTTGTAACAATGGTGGGGTTGTTTATGATAAAGAGATGAATTTATTAAAAACATTTGAGATTGCATTGGATACTGTAAAATTGCTAGTAGATGAAATGCGTGCAATGGATATAAATAGTTTTGTATTAAATGATGGGTATTATAAGGCAAAAGAAGTTGTGAACTGTGATTATGAGGACTATAAGTATGGAACCTATAGTTCAAATGTAAATGTAGAAGATATCTTGCGTAAAGGAGTTGTTTGTCAAATCGTAATTTCTGTCAATGACAATGCATTGGGAATACAATTGGCAAAGACTTTGAATGCTAAATATACAAATGAGATAGAAGCGTATCCAAATATTCATTGTGTAGACATAGTGCCTTCTAAAGTGAGTAAAGCTAGAGGTATTGCTATTATGCAAGAGCATATGCAATATGATACAGCAAGTATTTATGTAATGGGAGATGCTTTAAATGACTTAAGTATGCTAGAAACATATCAAGGTGCGATTCTTTCACACGCAATGGATGAAATGAAGCTAAAAGGGTTTACTATGTATGATAGTGTAGCTGCATATTTGACAAAATTAATGCAATAGAATGTGTTATAATACATAAGATAGGGAAGGAGAATATCCATGTTAAATTTTTTTACATTACCAAGCTTGTATCAAGCATTTGCTTTTTTATTAGATATTGGTTTGATGGCAATTGCTATTTTTGCTTGTTTAAAAATAGTTGAGAATAATACAAGAACAATTCAAATATTTAAGGGTATTTTGTTTGTGTTTATATTAAATGTAATATCGAAGGGAATAGGGCTAAAGACAATTGATTTTTTTACTGGTCAATTTCTTAACTGGGGAGTATTGGCAGTCATTATTATCTTCCAGCCAGAGATTCGTTCTATTTTAGAGAAGATAGGAAAGTCTGCTGGTTTTTCTAAAATAAGTGCATTGTCTATTGATCAAAGATATTATCTAGTTGATGAGGTTGTGAAAGCGAGTGAGAAGCTATCAAAATCAAAAACAGGAGCAATTATTTCTATTGAACAAAATGAGTCGTTGAGTGAATATATCAAAACAGGAACGGCACTAGATTCTCTTGTTTCTAGTGAATTGTTAGGTTCTATCTTCCAGTATGGGACGCCATTACATGATGGAGCAGTGATTATTCAAGGAGATAAAATTGCTTGTGCTAGTGCATATTTTCCACCTACCACAAAAGATTTTTCTTCAAGTTATGGAGCAAGACATCGTGCTGCGGTAGGAATTAGTGAAATTAATGATTGTATTACTATTGTTATTTCAGAAGAGACAGGAATGATTTCAATTGCTTTTGAAGGAGAATTGAAACATATGAATGTTGAACAATTAAAAGCCTATTTAGAAGATCGTGTGTTCTCTATTAAAGAAGAAGAGCTAAAAGCAGAGCATGCTGAAAGAGAAAGTCGTTTGAAAATGAATTTCTCAACGAAAAAAGAAAAGGTGAATGCACAAGATGATCGAATTAAGGCAACAAAGATTGTAACACCTAAAAAAGATGAAAGAGGTGAATCAAATGAAGAAAAATAATGATAAAAAACCATTGGATTCAGAGAAAAAGTTAGAATTGGCAAAGGCAATTGCGGAAAAATCGGAGTCATTTAAAAAGACATATAATGCTATTGAGAATCATTTATTAAAAGGGTTTAAGGCAATTTCTTCAGGGGTTGATTATATCTTGTTTAGTAAGAAATTGATGAAGCCAGTTTCTGTATTAATTGCAATTTTATTATATATATCTATCAATGGAACAAATACGAATGGGTTTATTCCTTCTTTAAAGCAATCTATTGTGTTGGAGGATGTGCAAGTAATTAGTAACATTAGTGATAGTGTCTATGAGGTTGAAGGGCTTCCAGAGAGTGTGGATGTGATTGTAAGAGGGGATTCTTCCGATGTACAGTTTGTATCGCAACAAAGAGAATCACTTCAAATACTAGCGGATTTGGAAGCATTTGGTGAAGGTAGTTATGAAGTGACATTCCAACCCGTAAATTTCTCTGACAAAGTAGAAGTATCTATTGAACCTAGTACGGCTGTTGTAAGTGTGAAGAGAAAACAAGCACGTACGTTTAGTGTTGGATACGATTATATTAATACCGATAAAATTGATAAGATTTATTCTTTAGGAGAACCGACGTTCTCGCAAAGTGAAGTTATAGTGAATGCAAGTGAAGAAACATTATCTAAAGTTGCATTTGTAAAGGCATTGATTAACTTAGAAGGTGTAAAAGGAGACTTTGTGCAAGATTGTGTGCTTGTTGCTTATGATCAAAGTGGAGCACAAATAGATGTAGACATTCTTCCAAAAACAATTACTGCAGAGGTGAAAGTAACAACACCAAGTAAAGTTGTCCCAATTGATGTGCAATTTGAAGGTGAAACAGAAGATGGTATTTCTATTGATTCGTATACATTGGATGCGAGTGAAATGACAATCTATGGAAAACAAGAAATATTAGATGAAATTGATGAAGTGAGTGTCATTGTACCAGTGAATAAAATTACTTCAGATACAACAATTACTATGCCAATCATGTTACCAAGTGGGATTAGTAGCGGAAGTGTAAGTAAAGTAAGTATTAGTATTAAAGTTGGTGAGCAAGAAGAGAAAGTATTGCGCGATGTAGAATTAGAATTCAAAAATGTGAATAGTAAATTTAATGTGTCTATAATAGGAAGTGCAACTACAGATATAGAGGTATTTGCAACAGAGTCTGTTCTAGATAGTATTGATAAGAATAGCGTAAATGTGTTTGTGGATGTATCCCAATATGATGTGGCTGGTACGTATACAATACCATTGTCACTAGAAGCACAAAGTAGTTTAGCTAGATATGTCTTAACAACAAAAAGTGTAGAAATAGAACTGAAGGAGAAATAAGATGGGTAAGTATTTTGGAACAGATGGAGTTAGAGGGTTAGCGAACCAAACATTAAGCATGGACATGGCGGTGAAAATTGGTAAGTATTTAGGGTATCATTATTCAAAAGATGGAAAGCATGCGAAAATTGTAGTTGGAAAAGATACACGATTGTCTAGTGATATGTTTGAAGCGGCTATTGTTGCAGGAGCAACTAGTACTGGGGCAAATGTGTATGTGATTGGTACTTGTCCTACACCTTGTGTTTCACATGCAATTCAATGCGAAGGGTTTGATTGCGGAGTTATGATTTCTGCATCACATAATCCTTTCTATGATAATGGAATTAAGCTATTTAATCATGAAGGTAGAAAAATGAATCCAGAAATTGAGGCACTTGTGGAACAATATATGGACGATGAATTAGTGATTGAATATGCGTTACAAGATAAGATCGGACACAAAATTGATTTTGAATATGGATTACAGGCTTATGAAGAATGGCTAAAAACATTGGTTAATGTAGATTTGGATGGAATGAAAATTGCTTTAGATTTATCGAATGGTAGTGCAACTAGCTGTGCAGTAGAGACATTATCTAGTTTAGGTGCACAACTAGAAGTGATTCATTCAACACCAAATGGTATCAATATTAATACAGACTGTGGTTCAACACACCCAGAAAGTTTACAAAACTTGATGCGTAGTGGGAAGTATGATGTTGGATTTGCATTTGATGGAGATGCAGATAGACTTATAGCGGTAGATGAACATGGAGAGTTGTTTGATGGAGATCACATTCTTTATGCTTGTGGTAATTTCTATTCTAAGAATGGAAAGTTGAATAAAAACACAATTGTGACTACGGTAATGGCCAATTTAGGGTTTTATAAAGCAATGGAAGCAAATAATATCAATACGGAACAAACGGCAGTGGGAGATAAATATGTGTTTGAATGCATTGAAGCAAATGACTACTCGATTGGTGGAGAACAATCAGGGCATATTATTTTCAGAGAACATGCATTGACAGGAGATGGGTTATTAACGGCTTTAAAACTTTTAGAAATTATGAGTCAAAGTAAAAAAAAGCTAGGACAATTAAAAGAAGGGTTGGTTATTTATCCACAATTATTAGTTAATGTGAAGGTGAAAGACAAAAATGAGGCGATGGGCAATGAGGCAGTATTGGCTGCAGTCAAAGAAGTCGAAGCACAATTGGGTGATAATGGAAGAATTTTAGTTAGAACAAGTGGAACAGAACCACTTGTCCGTGTGATGGTAGAGGCTGCAAGTGATGCATGTTGTGAAAAACATGTGTATGCTGTAGTCGATGTCATAAAAGCGCAAGGATTAAGCGTTTAATATGAATAAAAAACTAATGTATGCAGTGATTGCTTTTGCAATCATTGCATTTCTTGCATATCAATATGAGTTTTTAGGAAATCTTATACTTTCGATTTTGACATTGCTTTCGCCCTTTGTGATTGGAGTTGGAATTGCTTTTGTATTAAATATTCCTATGAGTTTAATGGAAGATACATTTTTGAAGAAGGTGACAAAAAAACAAGCGAAGAGGTTAATGTCCTTTACATTCACTTTACTGCTTGCTTTAGCGATTATTGCGGGAATGATTTTACTAGTTGTACCTGAATTGATTAATACATTTAGTACAATCATTGAACTATTACCAACTTCCGTAGAAGAAACACAGAGTATTTTAAGCGATATTGCAAAACCTTTTTCTAGTACATTAAGTGATCAAATACTTGCGATTGAAATTGATGTTGTAGCATTAGAAGAAGAGATATTACAGTTTATTACTACTTTTATTCCAAATCATTTGAATCAAGGAATTGATGTGTTTGGAAAAGTAATCAATGTAGTAACAAATATATTGATTGGATTTGTGTTTGCTATTTATTTGTTGTTTTCTAAGGAAACGTTAATACGTCAATTGAAAAAATTTGTGAATGCATATATGAGTAAAAGAGTAGCACATCATATTCATAAAATTTATCATTTATGTGTGAGAACATTTAAAAGCTTTTTCACAGGTCAATTTTTAGAAGCTATGATATTAGGAACCTTGTTTTTTGTAAGCATGAGTATTTTATCATTGCCATATGCATTGTTGATATCTTTAGTCATTGCGGTATTCGCATTAATTCCAGTGTTTGGAGCGGTATTTGGATGTGGAGTTGGTATACTTTTAATTGTGGTAGTAGATCCAATGCAGGCGGTAGTATTTACTGTTTTATTCTTGATACTACAACAAATCGAGGGAAATTTAATTTATCCAAAGGTGGTTGGAAATTCCATTGGTTTACCATCAATTTGGGTGTTTGTTGCTGTGATTTTGGGTGCTTCCCTGATGGGGATATTAGGAATGATTTTATTTATTCCACTTAGCTCTGTTTTATACACTTTGCTACGAGAAGATGTAGGTAGTAGGTTACATGATAAAAGTTCACAAAAAGTTCAAGAAGAAATCACATAATTTTAAAATATAATTTGTACAATACAATAGAAATGAAGGTGGTACTATGAAAAAAGTAATTTGTGTAGTTGAAGATGAAAAAGATTTAAATGAACTAGTGAAGCGTTATTTAGAAAAAGAAGGATATGAAGTGAGAAGTTATTTGACTTATGATCAAGCGTTGGCTCATATCAATGATGACGATGTACATCTATGGGTTTTAGATATTATGTTGGATGATAAAAGCGGATTTGATTTGATTGAAGATATCCGTAATCGAGGAAGTCAAATTCCAGTTGTATTTATGAGTGCAAGGGATAAAGAGTTCGATCGTATTATAGGGCTGGAAAAAGGTAGTGATGATTATATCACGAAACCATTTTCTCCTAAAGAATTGGTGTTGCGAATTAATAATATAATGAAGCGTACATATAAAGAAAATAGTAGAATTTCTATTGATGGATATGAGTTGGATGAAGAACAACGAAAAGTATTTGATGGTAATGAAGAAATTGATTTAACGACGAAAGAGTTTGATTTAATTATGATGTTTATTCGTAATAAAGGAATTGCTTTTTCACGAGAAAAAATCTTGGAGAACGTGTGGGAAGACAATTATTTTGGAAGTGATCGAGTAGTGGATGATACACTTCGTCGTTTGCGTAAAAAATTGCCTAAGTTAAATATTCATACAATATATGGATATGGGTATCGTCTAGGATAATGAAAGGTTTATCTAGTTGGATAGCGCGTAAATCGCTATCGCAACAATTATTTACACTCGTTTTACTTTTTACTGTTTTTTTCAGTTTGTTTTACTTTGTATATGTTGGTGGAAGTGTGTCACAATATACGGACGCTCAAATGTATCGAACGTTGGAACAATACCAAAACAATTTAGAATTGTTTTACTCTTCTACAGATCGCATCAATTTATCAGATTTGGTTTTGGATAACAATCAAGATATACTTACTTCGTATTATTATCGTGAGGGAGAAACCTTTGTAGAAATGGTTTCAAATGCTTCTATTGCACCAGAGCTAAGTCAGGAATTGCAATTGAATGTATCGCGCTATTCTCGTTATGAAGAGAATGCTAGTGAACTGGTAAGTCGCGAATATCATTATACAAAGGATGGAACGTATACGTATTATATTATCGGTAAATTAAGTGATGATCTATACGTTGTAAATTTATTAGATAATTCGTATGCGGTGCGATTTAGAAATGAATTATTAGGAAGTGTAATTGATGTCACTGCATTTGTAATTGGATTCTTCTTTTTAATTTTAATGATATGGGTATCCCAAATTATTCGACCACTAAATCAGATACGAATATATATTGATAAGGTGAAAAATGGAGAGGCTGCTGAACTTAAAATTGCTCGAGAAGATGAGATTGGGGAAGTCGCGAATGCATTAGTAAATATGCGTGAGGAATTAATTCGTCAAGAAAAAATCAAGGAAGAGATGATACATAATATTTCACATGATTTAAAAACACCAATTGCGACAATTAAATCGTATGGAGAAAGTATACAAGATGGTATTTATCCATATGGAACTTTGGAATCTAGTGTAGATGTAATTATTGACAATGCAGAACGACTAGATAAAAAAGTACATAGTCTATTATTTTTGAATCGTGTGGAATATCTGATTACTAGTGAAGAAAATAATACGACATGTGATATGAGAGCAATCATACGAACGATTATCACGAATATAAAGATGATTCGACCAGAAATTGATATTGAAACAAACTTACAAGAATCTTATTTTAAAGGAAGTGAAGAAGCTTGGAGAGTTGCTGTTGAAAACATTTTAGAAAACGCGTTACGTTATGCGAATACACAAATCGTGGTTACGCTAGATAAAGAACAATTATGTATCTTTAATGATGGACCACAGTTTAACGAAGCAGAACTGCAATCTATGTTTAAAGCCTACGAAAAAGGAAATGGTGGTCAATTTGGTTTAGGGCTATCCATTGTAAATAAAGTCGTACAGACAAATGGCTGTAGAGTAAGCGCGGAGAATGTAGAGTTTGGTGGAGTTATTTTCAAAATTGTAAAATGTGCGTAATCGTACGTAAGAAAGAAGAAACAAATAGTTGCTATCTATAAAGGATAGTGACTATTTTTTGTTTGAAAGCCCATTGACAGTATATTAAATAGTTGGTAATATGTAATTAAAGTTACATATTTATGGAACAGTTTCACAAAAAGGAGATCGTATGAATATAAATGAAATAGCGAATCTATCTGGCGTTTCAAAGGCGACGGTATCAAGAGTATTAAACAATAGTGGTTATGTCAGCCAAAAAACGCGTGATAAGGTTGAAGCTGTGATTCGTAGACATGCATATACACCGAGTGTAGAATCAAAAAATCATAAGAAAAAAACAAATACAATCGGAGTCATCATACCAGAAATATCCAATAGTTTTTTTGGAGAAATCATGGAAGGAATTTCCTCGCAAGCACGAAAGTTAGGTTATTCTGTAATCTTTTGCAATACGGATAATAATATGCACTTAGAAGAGGAAGCGATATATATGATGCGAAACCAAGAAGTGTCGGCATTAATCATTACACCGGCTACTGGTTTTTTAAATACAGGGATTGAACAGCAGCTTCACTCAATGTATGAAAATGTGCAAATTCCAATTATTGTTTTGGACAAAGAATTTGAAAACACAAAATGGGATGGCGTATATTTTGAAAATTATCAGAGTACATATTTAGCAACTTCAACACTACTACAATTAGGACATAAGGAAATAGGAATTATAAGTGGTGAAATGAATTTGAAAATTGCTCGTCAGCGTGTAGAAGGGTATGAAAGTGCTCTAAAAGATACATTTGGAGAATTATGCTCAACACATGTGTTTGAAGCGAAGTTTCATATAGAGGATTCCTATCAGGTTGCTTTAAAAGCATTGAAACAACATCCTGAAATCACAGCGTTTGTTACATCTAATAATTTAATTGGATTGGGATTTATTAAGGCTTGTCGTGAACTTGATTTAGAGATTGGAGTGGATGTTTCACTTATAGGTATAGATGCTATACCTACATTGGAGGAGATTGGATTCCCATATAGTTGTGTGAGCAGAAATGCGAAGCAAATGGGTGAGATTGCTGCCAATAAAGCCATTGAAAAAATAAAACTTAACAGTGATACGAGAAGCAATACAATGATTGCATGCGAACTTCATCTAAGAGGCTCACAGTTGCATAAAAGTATACAAAGGGGGATAAAATGACAAGATATTTAATTGCACATGACTTAGGAACAACGGGTAACAAGGCAACTTTGTTTGATGAGCATGGAACTTTGATAAGAAGCGTTGTTGCTCAATATGAGACACAATTTTTCAATAGTACATGGGCACAACAAAATCCTAATGATTGGCTACAAGCGGTATATGATACGAATGCTTATTTGCTTGAAGGCATTGATCCATCAAAGGTTGAAGCACTTGCATTTAGTGGACAGATGATGGGATGTGTGGTCGTGGATGAACAAGGTGAGGCGCTTAGAGATGCAATCATATGGGCAGATCAGCGTAGTATTAAAGAGGAGCAGTTCATTAAATCAAAAATTGAAGAAATAGAATTTTATAAAATAACGGGGCACAAGATTAGTGCGTCCTATAGTATTGAAAAATTGATGTGGATACGAGAAAATGAACCTGAAATCTTTTCTAAAACGTATAAGATGTTACAACCTAAAGATTATGTGATTCATAAACTTACTTCTCAATTTGTAACAGATTATTCGGACGCATCAGGAACGAACGCATTTGATTTAAACACATTTACTTGGTCTGATACTATTTTAGATATTTGTGGTATTTCTAAAGACTTACTACCAACGTTGTGTGAATCTACTCAAGTTGTAGGTGTTATTGATGAAAAAACAGCAAAGATAAGTAATTTGCCAGTTGGTACGAAAATAATTGTCGGTGGAGGAGATGGAGTGTGTGCTGCAGTAGGTGCAGGCTCTATCAAAGAAAATGTCGCATACAATTATCTGGGATCTTCTTCTTGGATTGCATATACAAGTAAGACACCTGTGTATGATGAGCAAATGCGTACATATAATTGGGCGCATTTGATAAAAGGGTATATTACCCCAAATGGAACTATGCAAGCAGCAGGGAATTCTTATAACTTTTTGAAAGATTTATTTTATAAAGGTGAGGAAGATATTTATACGAAATTAGATCAAGGGATACGTGAATCTAGCTTGGGTGCAAATGGATTGTTGTACTTACCATATTTATTAGGAGAGAGAAGTCCAAGATGGAATAGTAAGGCAAGGGGTAGTTATATAGGGATGAAGATGGAACACACTCGAAAAGATTTTATGCGTAGCGGTATAGAGGGTGTACTTATGAATTTATGTATCATCTTAGATATATTTAGAAAGAATATGGGGATATCTTCTATTAATGTAATTGGAGGATTATCACAAAGTGAAGAAATCTGTAAGATACTCGCTGCGATTTATGGTGTGGATATACATCGTATGAATCACTTGGAAGAAGCGACCTCAATTGGTGCAGCAGTATGTGCTGGAGTAGGAAGTGGTGTTTTATCAGGTTTTGATGAAGTGCATAAATTTATCAAAGTAGATACTGTAATTGCATTCGATAAAAAACAACATGAAGAATATGAAGCGGTAAAGCAGGTATTTGATAAAGCGTATTACGCATTATTAGAAGTATATGAAGATTTAGATAAAATATAGAAAGAGGAAATAAAATGAAATTAACAGTTAACGAATTAGCAAAAATGATTGATCAAACATTATTAAAACCATTTGCAACAAGAGTAGATTTAAAAGAGCATTGTGAAATAGCAATGAAGTATAACTTTAAAACAGTGGCTATCAATAATGCACCTGTGCCTTTTTGTAAAAAAGTATTAGCGAATAGCGATGTGATTTGTGATGCAGCAGTTGGATTCCCATTAGGGCAATCAACGATAGAAACAAAGGTATTCGAAACGATTGACGTGATTGAAAAGGGTGCACTTGAAGTAGATTATGTAATTAATATTGGAGAATTAAAAAGTGGGAATATTGCATATATTGAAGAAGAGATGAGCAAGATTGTCAGTGCGTGTAAAGAAAGAAACGTCGTAAGTAAAGTTATTTTTGAAAATTGTTATTTAACGGATGAAGAAAAAAGAACATTGTGTGAGATCGCATTACGAGTAAAACCAGATTTCATTAAAACTTCAACAGGATTTGGTAGTGGAGGGGCAACTTTAGAAGATGTACGATTAATGAAAAGTTGTGTAAAAGATGAAATTAAAATAAAAGCTTCTGGTGGAGTTCGTACAGTTGAAGATGCACTTGCATTTATTGAAGCTGGAGTTTCACGTATTGGAACAAGTAATGGTGTGGGGATCATTGAAAGTTATAAAGAATTAATGAAAGAGACTGTGTAATAAACACAGTCTTTTGCATATTTAGAGGATACAAACATATAATGCTATAGGTGATTGTATGAGGTTAGAAAATATAAAAGTTCATGTTGAAGGAACTGGGGATGGCATTGTTTTGTTGCATGGTTGGGGACAATCGTATCGTAATTTATTACCTATTTATGAGTACTTTAAGAAAAAACATCGCGTACTTACTTTTGACTTAATGGGATTTCATGAAAATGAAAACTTTGAGTGTGCATTGAATATTGAACAATATGCGAAGATTTTGCACACATTGATACAAAAGTATGAATTGAATAATGTGAGTATTATTGCACATTCATTTGGTGCAAGAATAGCCTTTGTATATGCTTCTATGTTTGAATGTAAGCAACTTATACTAAGTGGTGCAGCAGGTTTATTACCACGAAGAACGATGCGATACTATTATCAAATATATAAGTATAAAGTAAAAAAGAAACTTGGTCTTAATGTGTCTCAAATGGGAAGTGAAGATTATCGTAATGCAAGTAACGTGTTGAAGCAAACAATGCGATTGTGTGTGAATGATGACTTATCTAGCGCTATAAGAAAAATTAATGTGCCTATTTTGTTGATATGGGGGAGTGAGGATGATCAAACTCCGATTTGGATGGCCTATAAAGTATTGAAACTCAATGAATTTGCATCATTAGTCGTATTTGAAAAGGATGATCATTTCGCAATATATCATCAAATGCAAAGGTTTATTCGTGTCTGCGAAACGATTTTGAAGGAGGGGTAAGATGGAAATTTTATTGTGTATCGTATATTGTATGTATCGATTTGTTTCTTTAGAAAAGCACATTCGTATATTACAATTGAATCATTATCAAATAGATCGTTTCATGAAATATTTAATACGCAGCACTAGTTATAAAAAGCTTATTTTATGTGCTTTAATTCATATACCTTTCTTATGGTTATGGATGGAACAAGCGTCTTTGGAGTTGTGCGTATTACTGCTATTCGTATATGTATATATTGCATTCAAATACAATAGTCTATTTGAAATCTTCAGTGTTATATATACCAAGCGCATTATTCGCCTGTTATGTGTACTGTGTCTTTTATACACTACAGTAGTAATTTGGGCACTGCATGTATCTAATGCGTATTGGGTATTGTTGGGATTTATGTGCGTGAATAAATTAATGTTATTGTTGGCGGTTTGTATTTGTGCGCCTATTGAGAAGTTACTACGCAATTACTATATGAGGGACGCACAAAAAATACTGGCTAAAAATCCAAAATTGATGAAGGTTGCTTGTATTGGGAGTTATGGAAAAACAAGTACGAAGAATTTTATTCATGCACTTGTAAATGAGGATTATTATTCTTTAAAAAGTATAGCATCTTACAATAATGTGATGGGTAATACGATTATGATACGTCAATATTTAAAACCAATTCATGATATTTATGTATGCGAGATGGGAAGTGATCATCTTGGTGAAATCGCACAGTTGATGCAGTTTATCAAACCACAATGTGTAGTGTTAACTAGTATTGGTGATCAGCATTTAGAGACCTTTAAAACACAAGAAAACATAGTGAAAGAGAAAACATCTTGTATTTCCTATTTAAGGAATCAAGATTTATTAATCGCAAATGTGGATAATGCATATATACGTAATCATATTACTAAGGCAAAGTGTCGTGTGCTAACTTTTGGACAAAATGAGTGTAGTGATTTTCGTGTATGTGATATAAAGGTAAGTGCAAAAGGTAGTCGTTTTACGATTGTGCATAAACAACAGAAAATAGAGATGCAAACATCCTTATTGGGATATTATAATATCATGAATGTCTGTGCTGGGGTTGTATATGCGAATCAATTGAATATTTCATTTACACAAATCCAAAAACGAGTACAACAGTTAAAAGCAGTAGAACATCGCATGCAATGTATTGAGAAAGATCGATATACATTTATCGATAATGGATTCAATTCGAATCCATTAAGTTTTAAAAATTCTTTGGAAGTATTATCGAAAATGGAAGAATACACGATTTTTATAACACCTGGATTGATAGATTTGAAATATGATGATGAGGCGAATTTTTTAGCGATTCAAGATGCAATAGGGAAAGTAGATGAGATCGTAATTGTAGGAAGAATCAATAAAAAAGCGCTTGTAAGCGGCTTGAAGGCACATTCCTTCACTTCTTATAAATGTGTAAGTACGATGTTAGAAGCTTTACAATATATTGAAGAATTACCACGTGTTGGATTTGTAGCATTAGTGGAAAATGATATTAGCCAGGAATTGATGAATCCATAATGAGGAGGGAAATATGTATACAATCGTAGTAATGTATGGTGGAAATAGTTGTGAGCACGAAATAAGTGTCATTAGTGCTTTACAAGTAATGCAAGCTTTACGCCAAAAGTATGAAGTAATACCTGTGTATATAAGTAAATCTTTACAGTATTATAGTGATGATTCGTTTATGGATGTAGACATATATAAGAACATGGATACAGTATTACAAAAAAAATATTTGGTACATTTTGTTAATGTAGAAAATCATTCATATATTAAAAAAAGAATGAAGAAGAAAAAAATAGATTTCGTATTCCCTATTTTGCATGGAATCCATGGAGAAGATGGAAGTGTGCAAGGGTTATTAAAAATGTATAATATTCCATATGCTGGAAATGATGTGTTGTCTAGTGCACTAGCGCAATCCAAAAGTAAAAGTAAGCAATTTTTGCAGTTCTTAGACATAGAAACATTACCTTATACAATCATACAAGAAAGTAATGAAGTGGTAAGTACATTCCCATGTATCATTAAACCAGATACATTAGGAAGTAGTATCGGAATTCAAATTGTAAAAAATAGTGGTGAATATGTTGAGAAAGCAAATAGAGCTTTGACATTTGATGAAGTATGTATTGTAGAACCCTTACTAGATAATTTTAAAGAAATAAATTGTAGTGTTATGCGTGTACAAGGAGAAATTTGTTGCTCGCAAATAGAAGAGGTCAATCGTAATGATGCAATCTATTCGTTTGCAGATAAATATGAAAAATCGGGTAAGTTGCATGTTGCTCAAAAAATCTCACATACATTAAGTGATACACAAGTAGAAAAAATATATGAAATATCTAAAAAAATATATGAAAATTTTCGTTTTCTAAGTGTTATTCGAATTGATTTTATTGTGTGTAAGAATCAAGTATATGTAAACGAAATCAATAGTATTCCAGGTTCTTTAGCTTACTATTTATGGGAATATGATTCATTTCTACAATACTTAGAAGTGCTAATGCAAGAAGGACTTAAAAACTATACAAAGCAACAAAGTCGAATTACACATTTTGAAAGTAAAGTATTACTACAGTTTAAAGGAAATAAATTTAAAAAGTAAGTATAGTTACACAATAACCTCTCATACTACTAATGTAATGGAGGTGTTGAAATGGAAAAATATCATTCAGGTGAAAACTGTCCAAAAACTGGAAAATACAGTGAGTACACAAAATCAGGTAAATTATATAACTCTGATATTGATGTAGAAAAAGGACAAAGATTCCCACCAACCCATGCTAAGGGTTCCTACTTTAAAAAACAAGGATAAAGAAAAATGTGTAACTAAATTTTGGTTACACATTTTCTTTTTGGTATACTATAAGTGAAAGAGGTGATTTTATGAGTACCCCACACAATAGTGCGAAGAAAAGTGATATTGAAAAGATTGTTTTAATGCCTGGAGATCCACTTCGAGCAAAGTATTTGGCGCAAAAATACTTAAGTAATGTGAAATGTTTCAACACAATACGAAATATGTTTGGCTATAGTGGAGACTACAAGGGTAGACGTATATCCATTATGGGTAGTGGTATGGGGATGCCTAGCATTGGTATTTATTCGTATGAGCTATTTACAGTATATGATGTGGATGTTATTATACGTATTGGTAGTTGTGGTAGTTATGTAGAAAATTTAAAATTATACGATGTTGTATTGGTGGAGGAGTCATATACACAAAGTACCTACGCAAAGGTACAAAATAATGCTACATATACAAATTTAAAAGCTAGTAAATGTGTAAATGAGAAGCTTCAAGAAGTCGCAAAAAAAATAGGTGTTGACTTGCATTGTGCGAAAGTGCATTGCAGTGATGTATTTTATAAAGAAGAAAATGATTTTGAAAAGGTGGTTGCAAAACAAGGGTGTCAGGCAGTTGAAATGGAGAGTTTTGCTTTGTTTCATAATGCTTTGGTATGTCAAAAACAAGCAGCCTGTCTACTAAGTGTTTCGGATAGTTTACTTACTAAACAAGAAACGAGTGCTAAAGAAAGGGAATGTGCATTCCATGCGATGATGGAAGTAGCACTAGGATATATACATGATTAAGGCAGTTATATTTGACATGGATGGTGTATTGATTGAGAGTGAAATCAATTATATAAACCGTTTTAAACAAATTATAGAAAAGCATGGTATAAAATATGATGAAAATCAATTGTTTTCTATCATTGGAACAGATGATAGCGTAACAAAACAAATATTTGATGAGATGTGTCAAGGTAAGTTGAGTGGAGAAGATATATATCGTTATTACGATGAAAGTCTAATTGAAAATCCGCTCAGTTATTTAGAAATTCGAACTGTGCATGCATTAGAATGCATGCAACAGTTAAAGGCAGAAGGATACTTTGTTGCATTGGCTTCATCCACTGCAAGAGAAGGTATAGAAAAAGCAATGAGAGAAGCACAACTTATGCCATACATAGATGTTTATTTTTCAGGTAAAGATTGTGAGAGAAGTAAACCATTTCCTGATGTGTATCTTAAAACAATGAAACATTTGGGTGTGGAAGCTAGTGAGTGTGTTGTAGTAGAAGATTCTTATTATGGTATTGCAGCAGCAAAAGCAAGTGGAGCAATTTGTATTGCTCGTAAGGATATGTATTTTAATATCGATCAAAGTGCAGCAGATTATAGTGTGGAAGATCTATGCGACATTTTAAATGTGGTACAGAAAATCAATCATGGATAATACAGCATTAATTAAGTGGTATAACGCCAATAAAAGGGATTTGCCATGGCGAAACACAACAAATCCATATCACATATGGGTTAGTGAAATAATGTTGCAGCAAACTCGTGTTGAAGCGGTAATCCCTTATTATTATAGATTTTTAGAAGCTTTGCCAACAATTTATAGTTTGAGTGAAGCGAAGCAAGATTTTTTGTATAAATTGTGGGAAGGGCTAGGATACTATTCTCGAGTTCGAAACATGCAAAGTGCAGCGATTATGTGCGTACAACAATACGGGGGAAGTCTACCTACAAATTATAAAGAGCTATTACAATTAAAAGGGATCGGTCCATATAGTGCGGGTGCCATTGCATCTTTTGCTTACCAAGAAAGGGTAGGCGCAGTAGATGGAAATGTACTAAGGGTGTACAGTCGATTTTATGAACTGTATGAAGATATTACGACTAGCGCAAGTAAACATATTATTAATGAGAAAGTATTGAAGGATATGCCTGAAGATGTATCTACATTTAATCAAGCATTAATGGAATTAGGGGCTTGTATTTGTATAGGAAATGGAGCTCCTAGATGTAATATTTGTCCTATTCAAAAAGAGTGTTCAAGTTATCGTAATGGTAAAGTTCACTTGTTACCAGTGAAAAAGAAACAGACCGCTAGAAGAAAAGAAAAATGGAGTGTAGTTATACATATTTGTGATGATTATGTACTGATTCGAAAAAGAGAACAAGGTCTATTAGCGAATTTATATGAGTTTCAGATGGTTGAAGGACATCTTACAAAAAGTGATTTGAAAGGCTGTAAATATTTGGGTAAATCGAAACATATATTCTCTCATATTGAATGGGATATGAAAGGATTTATGTTGCAATACGATGAAAAAATACAGATAGAAGGATTTATGTGGGTTGCAATACGTCAGCTTAAAGATATATATCCATTACCAACAGCATTACAAAAATATAGAAATGACATCTACTCGCTTTTGAAGTGAATCCATCTTATTGTGGAGTAGGTGTTTTTTTATTATGTAGTGCACTTTTTCTATGATTTCGCATAGTGTAGTGTAGGAGGGGGATGTCAAACGAAAATAAAAGTTATGAAGTTTGGTGGAACTTCTTTGAAGAGTGTAATCACACGAGAATATGTATACCAACATATCGCAAAGTACACGAAGCAATATAAAATTGTTTTAGTCGTCAGCGCAATGGGAAGATACCCTGAACCTTATGCTACAGATACTCTATTGATGCATGCACACAAAACAATGAGCAAAGAAGAAAAAGCAAGGTTGGCTAGTATTGGTGAGCAATATAGTGCTTTGCGTGTTTGTTCTGAGTTGCTACAAAAAGGGTATCGATGCAAAAGTATTGCATATCAAGAGGCTGGAATTATAAGCGACCATAAATATGAATATGCGAACATTTTACAACTAGATGACACACATATAAAAACACTCTTAGAACAATACGATATCATTGTTGTAAGTGGGTTTATCGCTTGTAACACTTCTTACAAAGTAACAACTTTAGGACGTGGCGGAAGCGATTTTAGTGCTGTTTTATTAGGGGGAATGCTGCAGCTAGGAGAAGTAAGTATTTATAGTGATGTAGATGGGGTGTACGACAGTGATCCCAATGTTGATCAAAATACAAAAAAATATGTTTGTTTATCGTATGATGAAATGTTGAATTTAAACAGCAAGGTTTTGCATGATCGATGTGTGCTTTATGCTAAAAAACACCGTATAAAGATTCGTGTGTTAGGCACGTTTAGTAATAATGAAGGAACAATCATTGAATAAAAGGGGAGACCCTTTTATTTTTATGAGGCATTGAGTTTATGTGGTATATCACTTATAATGGCTATGAACATTTCTTTTACAAAGGAGGGATACAATGCGATTGGAACCAAAGGTAAAAATACATTCACATCGTAAATATATAATACTTTCAATTATTGTTTTATTGGCTGTTTCGCTTGGTTTGTGGTATATGTTTGGATATACACAACCTGACACAGAGGATGAGGGGCTTCAAATATGTGAGATGAATACTACACAGACACAGTCCTTTCTTAGTAAAGAGTATGAATCAACATATGCTTTATCCGATTATTTCTTTTATGGAGAAGTTTTAAATGTGTTTGTGAATCCATACCAAATTGATCAAAATGATCCAGTGTTTGGAAAAACCTTGTTGTTGAAGGATGTGTGTAGCGAACAAGAATATGCATATGTGCTAGGGAACAAGGTAGATAAACACATTGACTTAACGTATGTGAAAAATGGTTTGTACGAGTTATATATAATCGATGAATTGATAGAGAAAAGGGTTGTTTTCACCAGTGAAATAGAGGATCAAATAAAAAGCGTTAGTAATGCGGATGGCAATCGGTTGATATCCCTACATGCAGATATGAATATGTATGAGGATGAGGGAATTCAATTGTTGGATAATTATGCATTTTTAACAGTAGAAGATACAAAATTAGCAGAAGATGAATACGATATTATTATTGATCCAGCAGCTTATGACTATGATTTTACATATAGTTTGAATTTAGGAAGTGAAGGACATGGATTATATGAGGCGAATGAATCGTATCAAGCAGCTATTTTACTTCAAGAAGAATTAGAGTTATTAGGGTATAAAGTGCTGATCACGCGAGATGATAGCGAGGCATTGAACAGCTATGGAGAAGGTGGTCGTATACATAAAGCGTATGAGGCAAGTGCAAAATATTATATTAAATTAGGATTTAATCAAGGGGCACAAACATTGCGTGGATTGGATATCTCATATTCTGCACATGCATCTGATACGTTTGCAGCACAGGTTGTTTACACGTTAGAGAAGTATCCAGACATAGTCTTAAGTGGATTGTACTCATCTTCTCTTGAAGGAGTGATAGATCCACAAGTACTAGAAGGTATGGATGGTGTGTATGGATATGATTCGAATTTATGGATACGCGAAAGTGGAGGGAAGGCTACTGGAGCGGGTAGATATTCAGAAAATTCAGTTGCAGGGACAGCATCGTATAGTTTGAATAATGTTTATGGAATACAAGCGATAGATATTTCCTTGGGGTATTTGAGTAATGCACAAGATGTGTCTTATTGGAATACAAGTAAAGAGGTGTATATGGAAGCATTAGCAGATGCATTGCATTCATACATGTCTGTAAGTGAAGAATAAGGAGGAGAAGTATGCGTTATCAAATAGCAAAGGGAAGTAAGTCTTATGGTTCTCAAGATGTATTTGAAAATATAGTGTTTGAAATAAAAGATAAGCAGAAAGTAGCCATTGTTGGAAGAAATGGGTGTGGAAAAAGTACATTGCTTAAAGTAATTGCTGGCATTGAAGATTTAGATGGAGGTCAGATTCACAAGGAGAAGCAGTGCGAAATTCAATATTTGGCACAAACGATTTTCATGGATGAAGAGATTAGTGTAGAAGCAGAGTTTGAAAAAGTATTTGAAGAAATCCATAAATATGAACTTCAACTGAAGCAATTAGAACAGAAAATGTTGCATGAACATAGTGAATCGCTATTGAATGAATATGCGAAAATGCAAAGTGCTTTTGAAGAGTTGGGTGGATATACATACAAACAAGAGATGATGTTGATTTTCACAAAGTTTGGATTTACTAAAGAAGATTTAAAGAAACCCATCTCTCAATTTTCTGGGGGACAAAAAACGCGCTTAGCCTTTGTTAAGCTGTTAGTCAGCAAGCCTGATATTTTATTGTTGGATGAACCAACCAATCATTTGGACTTACAAACAATCCAATGGTTAGAAGGTTATATTAAAAATTATTCTAAAGCAGTTGTTATGGTTTCACATGATCGTACGTTTTTAGATAATGTGGTAGATGTTGTGTATGAAATAGAGTATGGGATTATGCGCAAATATACAGGGAATTACACGAATTATGTTGATGTCAAAAGAAATGATGTAGAACGAAATAAAAGTGCATTTGCACGACAACAAAAAGAGATTGCACAATTAGAAGAAATGATTGAAAAATTTCGCTACAAAGCAAGTAAAGCAAAATTTGCACAATCAAAAATTAAATATTTAGATAGAATGGATCGTGTACAAGATCGAAGCGTAGATGAGAGAAGTTTCCATGCTACCTTTCGTAGTAATATAAAAGGTGGAAATCAAGTCTTACAAGTGAAAGATTTACAAGTGGGTTATGAATATCCATTGTGTACTATAAACCTTGAAATTTTACGTGGTCAAAGAATTGCAATCGTAGGAGAAAATGGTACAGGGAAATCTACTTTTATCAAGACATTAATGGAAAAAATCGAACCATTATCAGGTGCTTATTTATTTGGTCATCAAATTGAAACGAGTTACTTTGATCAAGAATTAGCACAGTTTTCTTCACATAAAAGTGTGTTGGAAGAATTGTGGAGTTTGTTTCCAGATTATGATCACAGTGAGATTCGTAGTGCGTTAGGTAGCTTTTTGTTTCGTGGTGAAGAGGTATTTAAAGAAGTGAGTGTGTTAAGTGGTGGTGAAAAAGTTCGCTTGACATTGGCGAAAATTATGTTGGAACATGCCAATTTCTTATTAATGGATGAACCAACCAATCATTTGGATATCATTGGTAAAGAGGCTTTAGAAGAGAGTATTAAACAATATGATGGAACCATGTTATTTGTTTCACACGATCGTTATTTTATTTCTCAAATTGCAACAGGTGTACTTGAGTTGAAAGAGGGAGTTGCTACATATTATCCGTTGACATACAATGAATATAAAGAGAAACAAGCACAAAAAGAAACAACTCGTGAGCAAGTTGTAAAAAATAAAGAAAAACCAAAATATATAAATTATGGAAGAGAAGTTTCTCGATTAGAAAAGCAAATTGAAAAAATTGAAATTGAAATTGCACAACAAAGTCAATTGCGTTTTGATCCTTGTTATTATGAAGATCATACTAAAATGCAACAACTAGATGCACATATTGCAATGTTGGAAATGCAATTGGATGAATTTGTTTGTAAATGGGAAGAGTACAGTGAACAATTATAAGGTGTATTACGCACCTTTTTTTTTGGAGAAATTACTTGTGAAAAAATAGGAAGAAAAATATCGAATTCACTGTATAATTAAGATGAGGTGAAAAGTGGTGGATGATATGTATTTTGAATATGGCGAAAAAGAGATAGACTATTTGAAGAAAAAAGATAAAAAACTAGGGGAAGCAATTGCACAAATAGGAATGCTTAAAAGACCCGTTGAGAAAGATATATTCAGTGCGATCATAAAAGCAATATTAGGGCAGCAGATATCGGCGCAAGCAACAAAAACAGTGTTTAAACGGATGTGCGATGAACTTGGTTGTGTTAGTGTAAATACACTTAATAAATTAGAGGTTGCGCAAATTCAGGCCTTTGGAACAACGTTCAAAAAAGCTGAGTACATCAAAGATTTCACAACAAAGGTATACACTAAGGATTGCAACTTGAATGAATTGTATGCACTTAGTGATGAAGAGATTATTAGAAAATTATCTAGTCTAAAGGGGATTGGTGTATGGAGTGCAGAAATGGTGTTGATTAGTGCATTGCAGCGTCAAGATGTTATAAGCTTTGGTGATATTGCAATACATAGAGGTTTACGTATGTTATATCGTCATAAAGAAATTACTGAAGAACTTTTTGCACGTTATGCTAAACGATATTCCCCATATGGAAGTGTTGCGAGTGTGTATTTGTGGGCGATTGCTGCAGGGGCGTTAGGCCATGTAGAGGATCCCAAAAAGAAGCAAGTTAATACAAAGCGATAAACACTATTTGTCAACGTTGAAGGAGAGGTGAAGTTATGGGAGTACAAATGTCTTTTGATGAAATGTATCAAGCAGTGATTGCAAACGATGCAAGTTATGATGGTGTATTTTTTTATGCAGTGAAATCGACGGGGATTTATTGTAAGCCATCGTGTAAATCAAGAATACCTAAAGCAGAAAATGTATCATTTTACCAATCTTTTGAGGATGCACAACAAGATGGATATCGTCCTTGCAAAAGGTGTAGAAGTGATTTGGTGGAGTATAGACCAATGAAAGAAATAGCGCTTCAATTAAAAGTTCAAATGGATGCTTTGTTTCAAAAGCAAGGAATAGTACAAATAGAGACCGGTGCGTTTGGACTCTCTTCAAAGCGTATAGTAGAGATTTTCAAAGGGGAATATGGAATAACTCCAAATGAATATATGAGTAATCTCAGGTATGAGGAGGCAATTCGAAGACTACAAAATAGTAATGATAAAATCGTTGATATTGCATATGCAATTGGTTTTAGTAGCATATCTGCATTCTATGCTTTTTTTAAGAAGCGAGCAAGTATGTCACCAGCAACGTATCGAAAAGGAGTGAAAAGATGATTCAGTTTGCAATTTATGAAACAAAATTAGGATATATAAAAATGAAGTATGAAAAGGATGAAGTTGTTTATATAAAAAAGATAGACGATAAAGAAATCTGCGATTTTGGTATTAAGACAAGCTTTAGCGATAAGGTATATACACAATTGTTGGAGTACTTAGATGGGAAGCGAAAACAATTTGACATCGCGTATCGACTTGAGGGCAGTGATTTTCAAAAACGTGTATGGGCCGCTCTTTGTGATATTCCATTTGGAGAAACACGAAGTTATAAAGAGGTGGCAATTGCAATCGGTAATGAAAAAGCGAGTAGAGCTGTAGGGATGGCAAACAACAAAAATCCAATTACTATAATTGTGCCTTGCCACAGAGTCATTGGATCGAGCGGGAAACTTGTAGGGTATGCAGGTGGATTACAGATGAAAGAACATTTGTTAAAAATGGAGGAGGAGTATAAATGAGTAAGTATATAGTGCTTTTTGAAGTTGTTTTAACAAAAGAGGGGAAAGTGAGATATTTAGAGCTTGCAACAATGTTGAAAGAGATGTTAGTGCAATTTGATGGATTTATTAGTGCAGAACGTTTTCAAAGTTTAACAAATGAAAACAAGATTCTTTCTATGAATGTATGGGAAAGTGAAGAAGCAATGCGTAAGTGGCGTAAAGTGAGTGAACACAGAATGAGTCAACTTGAAGGTAGAAATAAATTGTTTGAAAGTTATAAAATATCTGTGAGTAAGGTTGTAAGAGAGTATACTAAGGAAAATAGAAATGAAGCACCAAGTGATTCAAACATGTATTTTGATAATTATTTATTTTAAATTGTTTAATACAGAAACAAAGACCGCGTTTAAACCGATACATAAGATACATTCACCAAGTGAAGATATATCTCCAAAAGCATATATGCTCATTGAAAAAGCAAATAGTATTATGCTGCAAATGGATAGTATCTTTTGAAATAATACAATATCGTATTTACGTATTTTTTGTGCATAGATGAGTAAAAAACAAATAGTAAATATGCAAGCAGACATTCCCCCAATAACATGTATTTGCGAATACAAGTCATTGGCGTGCATTGTATAGGGTAGTGACATAGAAACGATTGCTAAGCAACAAGTAAATGTCATTGTCATGCAATTACGTATATGAAGAAGTTTACTTTTTTTATATATAGATAGACAAGCAATTAAATAAAACGCTGACTGCAAAAATACCCAAAGCAAATAAAGTGGACGATACTGTGCTAGACCACCGACATGGGTTAAATTTTCATGAAATAAAGAGGCGTTGCTGACTAAGTATAACAGTAGTATGGAAGTACACAGCGCCCACAAAAAGTACCATTTTCGTAACATAAAAATATCGTAATGAAAAATATGCAAGATGTCAATGTTTGTTTGAGAATTCGCGATGGGGTATGAAGTTAGTTTTATTTTTTAGGAATAAAATTGTGTTCTTGTATATATATTAAGTAGGAGGGTTCTTATGAATATATATACGATTAGTGATGATAAAAAAGAAAAATTAGTTGTACAGCTTTGTCAATCGTATCGTGATTGTGAACAATTGCGATACGATGATCAAATGTTTGTAAAAGAGAAAATAAATGTTTATGCTTGTTTATCTTTAAAAGGGAAAATCGATCATATATTAGAGGAAATGCGATTGGAATACGCATATATTATACGACGCGAATATATTGCTTTAGAAAGAGCTGGGTATTATGAGCAATATTTTAGTGCAAGCGAATACATTTTGTACAAAAAAGAGGCTATAGACTCATTTCTGCATTGCCTATACGGGGCTGGTTTGTTATAATTAAATGGTTAACTAACTGACTAGCATCAGTGTAAGCAATAGGAGGAAATATATGTTAAAAGGTATTGCAGCTTCAGCAGGTATTGCTGTAGCAAAAGTTTATAAGCTTGAAATGTTAGCGATGGAAATTACGAAAACACATTGCGAAGACACAGAAGCAGAGGTAGCAAAGTTCGAGAACGCTTTAGAAAAAACAAAAGCGGATATTGAGGGGATCAAAGAACGTGCAACAGCAGCAGGGAAATTATCTGAAGAGGAAATCGCTGTATTCGATGCGCACTTAATGATGGCTTCTGATCCAGAATTTTCAAGTCAAATCGTATCTATGATTAACAACGATAAAGTAAATGCAGAGTTTGCAACACAAACAGTGGCAGACATGACAATTACAATGTTTGAATCTATGGATAATGATTACTTTAGAGAAAGAGCAGCGGATATTAAAGATGTTACTTTCCGCCTTAAAGCAAATATTATGGGAATGATCATTCCTGATTTAGGGGCAATCAAGGAAGATTCAATTATTGTTGCACATGACTTAACTCCAAGTGATACAGCGCAATTGAATGAATATGCGAAAGGGTTTGTTACTTCTATTGGAGGAAGAACAAGTCACTCGGCAATTATGGCTAGAAGTTTAGAAATACCTGCAGTAGTAGGATGTAGTAAAATTTTAGAAGAAGCAAATCATGGAGATGTAATTGCAATGGATGCGGTAAGTGGAGATGTAATCATCAACCCAACAAGTGAAGAAATTGCAGCATACGAAGTGAAAAAAGTAGCTTTCTTAGAAGAAAAAGAAGCGTTAAAAGTGCTAGTTGATGCACCATCTGTATCTACAGATGGTCACCATGTTGAATTGGCTGGAAACATTGGTACGCCTAATGATGTAGAAGGTGTTGTAAACAATGGTGGAGAAGGTGTTGGGTTATACCGTACAGAATTCTTATATATGGATTCACAAGAATTCCCAACAGAAGAAGAGCAATACATTGCATATAAAACAGTATTAGAAGGAATGAATGGTAAAAAAGTAGTTGTTAGAACACTGGATATTGGTGGAGATAAAACGTTACCATATTTCACTTTCCCTGAGGAAATGAACCCATTCTTAGGATATAGAGCAATCCGTTTATGTTTGGATCGTACAGATATTTTCCGTACACAATTAAGAGCATTATGTCGTGCATCTGTATATGGAAAATTATGTATTATGTTCCCAATGATTGCAACAATCAAGGAATTCTGTGATGCAAAAGCAATTTTTGAAGAAGAAAAAGCAAAATTAATTGAAGAAGGTATAGCCGTTTCAGATAGTATTGAAGTTGGGATGATGGTGGAAATTCCAGCAGCAGCTGTGCTTGCTGATCAATTTGCAAAATATGCAGATTTCTTCTCAATTGGAACAAATGACTTAATTCAATATTCTATGGCAGCAGACCGTATGAGTGAAAATGTGTCTTACTTATACCAACCATATAACCCATCTATCTTACGTCTAATTAAGATGACTATTGATGGAGCACATAAAGAAGGTAAATGGGCTGGAATGTGTGGAGAGATGGCTGGTGAACCAGATGCAGCAGCGATCTTATTAGGATTAGGGCTAGATGAATTCTCAATGAGTGCAACTTCTATTTTAAGAGCTAGAAAAGTAATTAACTCATTAAGCAAAAAAGAGATGGAAGCTGTTGCTGAACGTTGTTTAACAATGGATAGTGCAGAAGAAGTATTAGAATACGTACAAAGTGTATTAGCAAAATAATTAAAGTTATCCCATTATTTCAATGGAATATAAACCAGGAAAGGTACGGTGTCAAATGCCGTGCTTTTTCTTTTATATAAGGGTTTGAGGAGTGGGGAGTGATAATGCATGGAGTGCTTATAAAATTAATGTTATAATGAAAATGGAGAGGTGCACTATGAAAATTCAAAAATCTAAGGTTATTGGTACAATTTTAAAACTGGAACGTGTGAAACAAGGTGTGGGACAAAAAGAAATATGTCATGGGATTTGTGTGCCTTCGTATTTAAGTAAAATAGAAAATGGATTAACGAATGCGGATCAAGATATAATTTCGCAGTTATTTAAACGTTTGCATATACAGTATGAGATGGATGAAAAACTATTACAAATCTTATCGAGTCAGATTGAGGAATATTATAAAAAATTACATTATGGTTTAACCACAAGTGATGTCTTTAAAAGAATGGAAGAATATAAAGAAAAGTATTTATATAGTTATTGCGTAGTTGATTATTTACTGATTGAGTGCTTTGAAAAAAAGCAATTTAATGAATTACTTAATATATTAGAAAATACAATGAATGATAAGCAAAAAGCATATTTTATTCTTGTTAAAGCTTTTACCAATACGAATAAAGCAAAGTTAAGAGTGCTGAAAGAACAATGTAAAAGAAGTGCAGATGTGCTGCAAAATACATATGCATTGTATGCATATTGCACACTTTGCTTTAATATAGATGATTATTCTAGTGTTTTGAAAAGTGAAAATATGCTTATCAACTATGCAATCGAAGAAGGGAATACAATTCTTCTTGCGAATTATTATTATTTAAAAGGAACGTTATATGGTGCGTTGCAAAATACACCTTTGATGATTGAATGTTATGAACGCTATATTAATTTTCTTCAAAAACAAATTAGTGATGAACAATTAGAAATGGTGTATTACAATCTGGGTGCATCCTATTTGGAAGTGAAAGAATTTGATAAGGCTCACTATTATTTAATAAAAATAAAGCGTAGTAAAGATGTTTTAAGGATGCTGTCTTTGTTGTATATTCGAAAAAATCAAAGTGAGGAAGCGAAAAAGTACTTGGATGAATGGAAATTAATAATAAATAAAGAGGACTCTATTTTGGAACAACTAAAATATGAGGAAGCGTGTTTTGAGTGTGAAGAGAATTATTTGAAAAACCCTCAATACCTTGAAATTGTTGAAAAGTTAATTGATCAAATTACTAAAAGTAAACATATTGGACACTTATTGTTTTATAAAGAAAATATAATGCAAGCATATAGGTATCAAAGAAAATACAAAAAAGCATTGGATTTCGAACGTGTAATTTCTTCTAAAATCAGCAAATACATCATTTAAATAGTTTTTACATATTATAAATTCTCATTTCTTTATAAAATTGAGTGCCTTAACACATGATACAATATAAGTGTTAAGGGAGGGTTTGCTATGAAAAAAACTACATTATGGACAAAAAATTTTACTTGTATTAGTATTGCTACAGTTTTATCTGCAATTGCTGGAGAAGCGATGACATTACCTATTTCATTGCTTGTGTTTGATGAGACGAAATCTACACTTTTAGTGTCTATTATCTTTGTTGTATCTATGTTGGCGGATATTGTTTTTTCCGTATTCGTTGCCCCACTTATAGATAAGTATTCTAAGAAAAAATGGATTCTTTGTCTTGATGCAATGTTGATGATCGTTTATATCGTAATGGGAACAGTAGTTATCTATATCCAATTTAATTTTTTAATATATGTTTTATTCACATTTATTGTTGGGTGTATTTCTGTGATGTATCGTTTAGCGTATACTGCACTATTTCCAGATATGATACCCATTGGTTTTGAACAAAAGGGATATGCGGTAAGTGGTTCTATTTACCCAACTATTGTGATTGTTATGTCACCTATAGCGACTGTGATGTATCTATGTTTGAATATGAGTGTTATATTTTATCTAGTTGCATTTATCATAGCAATCGCAATTTTAGTAGAAAGCAGGATTGTAGAGAAAGAGTCAATAAAGAAAAAACAAAAGTATACATTGAAACAATATACTCAAGATTTAGTGCAAGGGTTCACATACATGAAAAAGGAAAAAGGGCTTCGCAATATTTATACGTACATGGGAATAGCAAATGGAGTTTCTTCGGGGGTTAATGTATTAACGCAAGCCTTTTTTCAATCTTCTAGTAAAGTAAGTGTTGCTATGTATGGTTTTTTAAAAAGTGGGGAGATGATTGGAAGAGTTTGTGGAAGTGTGTTTCAATATCTAAAAGAAGTACCACTGAAAAAACGATATCGATTTACAAAGTTTGTCTATTTTATTTATGAATCTTTACATGCATTACTCTTACTTCTTCCCTTTTATGGGATGCTAGTTAATGCTTTTGCCAGAGGGGCTTTAGGTAGTGTGAGTGCAACCATTAGAGAAAGTGCGGTGCAATCGTATCTGCCTGCTACTATAAGAGCAAGAATTCATGCAATTATGAATATGATGTTTTCTATTATGAATGTATTGTTTCAATTGCTTGCGGGATATATTGGAGAGGTGCTACCTTATGCTTGGGGAGTGTTCTTATTGTGTAGCTTTTGTTTATGTATAATGTATATATGCATTGTTTTACCTAAACATGTAAATCGCTGTGTATATGAAGCACAAAGAGAGCAGTGAAGTAAGTCAATAGGGTATGTGCTTGCGTTGTTTTATAGAAGTAGAAAGGCCAATGAAAATTGGCTTTTTATAATTAAAAAATGTAACAGAATTTCAACTGTTGTTTCATGCTTATTCATGGTATCCTTAAAGTAATTATTATTAGCATAAAAGAGAGTGAATTTTTAAAACATGTGCAAATGATAATTGCTAATTATGATATAATGCAATGGATAAGTAGGTGGCTATGGAAATTACAGTATTGATTGATCAAATGATTCATTTATTCCTATTGATTACTTTAGGATATGGATTGTACAAAGTGAACATATTGAATGAGGTGTTAAATAAGGGGCTATCCACATTGATTTTAAAGGTTAGTATGCCTTGTTTAATTGTAAGCTCATTTATGTCTTTAGAGAGTGATAAAAATGCCATGGATGTAGTATATGTCTTTTTGGTTGCGATTATCTTATATGTCTGTATTTTGCCGTTTGTAGCAAAAGTGATGAATCGATTACTGCGAGTACGAAAACAGGAAGATGGTGTATACCGTTTCATGAATGTATATTCAAATGTCGGATTTATGGGTTTTCCAATCATCCAGTCTATCTTCTCAATAGATGCGATGTTTTATGCTGTAATTATTAATATTGTATTTAATATTTCCATGTTCACTTATGGGCGAACATTGATGGATAAAAAAGGTGGAAAAGAACGCATTCGTGCAATTATAAAGTCTCCTTTAATTATTGTTTCTAGTATTACCATTGTACTTTATATATTACAAGTACAATTACCTAGCGTTGTTTTATATAGTGTAGATAGTATCGGAGCATTAACCACACCTTTAGCAATGTTGATATTAGGGGCTTCATTAGCAAGTATGCCAGTGCGTGATGTATTTGCTGGTAAAAAGATATATTTGTATGTATTAGTGCGACAGTTGCTTATACCACTTGGTGTATATTTCGCATTTTCATGGTGTATTACGGATTTGCTGTTGCGAGGTGTTTTGCTTATTGTATTAGCGATGCCTGTGGCGAATTCGTGTGTATTATTTGCAACACAATATGATCAAAATGTTGCGTTGACTTCTAAGGTAGTGTTTTTAAGTACAGTATTTTCCATGTTCTCAATCGTAGGAATTACATATTTTATGTTATCGTAAAAAATACAGTCAAGAAAAAGGAAAGTCATAAAAAGTCTTGGTATAATAATTTTAAAGTGAGGTAAGAGAGATGATTAAAGTAGTAAAAAAAGATAATACGTGTGAAGCGTTTGATATAAATAAGGTTGTAGTTGCAATTAATAAATCTGCATATAGAACTTTATATTCTTTCAAAAATGAGGAGATTGAAAGAATTTGTGAAATTGTTGAAAAACGAGTGCAGGATATGGAAGTAGAAGCCATCACAATTGCACAAATGCACAATGTTGTTGAAGAAGCGTTGGAATGTGTAAATCCAAGAGTGGCAAAAAGTTATAGAGATTATCGAAATTATAAAACAGATTTTGTACACATGCTTGATGAAGTATATAAGAAAAGTCAAAGTATTATGTACATTGGAGATAAAGAAAATTCAAATACAGATAGTGCACTAGTTTCTACAAAACGTAGTTTGATTTTCAATGAGTTAAACAAGGAATTGTATAAAAAATTCTTTCTAACAACAGATGAATTACAAGCTTGTAAAGATGGGTATATTTATATCCATGATATGAGTGCACGTAGAGATACGATGAACTGTTGTTTGTTTGATGTTGAAAATGTTTTGCGTGGTGGATTTGAAATGGGGAATCTTTGGTACAATGAACCAAAAACATTAGATGTTGCATTTGATGTGATTGGGGATATTGTATTGAGTGCTGCGTCTCAACAATATGGTGGATTTACAGTGCCAAATGCAGATTTGATTTTGGCACCCTATGCGAAAAAATCATACGATCAATTTTTAGAAAAGTATGTGGGTATTGGATTGTCTACATCACAAGCTGAAGAATTGGCATATATGGATGTGAAAAAAGAAATGAAGCAAGGATTTCAAGGTTGGGAGTATAAGTTCAATTCGGTTTCTAGTAGCCGTGGAGATTATCCTTTTATTACTGTGAGTATCGGTACAGGTAGAGATACATTTGCGAAAATGGCTAGTATTTGTATGTTAGAAGTGCGAAAAAATGGACAAGGAAAAAAAGGTAAGAAAAAACCAGTGTTATTCCCAAAAATTGTATTCTGTTATGATGAAAACTTGCATGGTGAAGGTCGTGAACTTGAAGATGTGTTTGAAGCTGGGATTGAGTGTTCTTCAAAAACAATGTATCCAGACTGGTTAAGCTTAACTGGTGAAGGGTATGTTTCAGATATTTATAAAAAATATGGTGAAATCGTATCCCCAATGGGATGTCGTGCATTCTTATCTCCGTATTATAGAGAGGGTGGAATAAAACCAGCAAATGAGCAAGATTCTCCATACTATGTGGGGCGATTCAATGTGGGAGCTATTTCATTACACTTGCCAATGATTTATGCAAAGGCAAAACACGAAGGAAAAGATTTCTATGCGGTGTTAGATTACTACTTGGAAATGATTCGTAATCTACATTTAAGAACATATGATTATTTAGGAGAAATGAAGGCGAGTATAAACCCTCTAGCATATTGTGAAGGTGGTTTTGCAGGTGGAAATTTAGGTTTACATGATAAAATCAAACCATTACTAGAAAGTGCTACCGCTTCATTTGGTATTACTGCTTTAAATGAGTTACAGCATTTACACAATAAAAAATCACTTGTTGAAGATGGTGCATTTACATTGGAAGTGCTAGAATACATTAATCAAAAAATTGCACAATTTAAAGATGAAGATGGTCGTTTATATGCAATTTATGGTACTCCGGCAGAAAATCTTTGTGGTTTGCAAGTAAAACAATTTAGAAATAAATATGGAGTCATTGAAAATGTAAGTGATAAAGAGTATGTGAGTAACTCTTTTCACTGTCATGTGAGTGAAGAAATTACACCGATTCAAAAACAAGATTTGGAAGGTAGGTTTTGGAATTTAAGTAATGGAGGTAAAATTCAATATGTTCGTTACCCAATTTCATACAACAAACAAGCCATTCGTGTATTGATTCGAAGAGCTATGGCGAAAGGGTTTTATGAAGGAGTGAACTTATCGTTATCTTATTGTGACGATTGTGGTCATGAAGAGTTGGATATGGATGTATGTCCAAAATGTGAAAGTACAAATCTTACGAAGGTAGATCGCATGAATGGATATTTATCGTATTCAAGAGTGAAAGGTGACACTCGATTAAATGATGCAAAAATGGCTGAGATTAAGGAAAGGAAAAGTATGTAATGCGTTATCATAATATTAGTAAAGACGATATGCTTAATGGAGATGGGATTCGTGTCGTTTTATGGGTAGCGGGATGTGAGCATGCATGTGCTCAATGCCATAATCCAGAAACGTGGGATCCACAAGGTGGGCTTGTATTTGATGCACAAGCAAAACAAGAATTGTTTGCTGAGTTAAATAAAGATTATGTAAGTGGGGTTACATTTAGCGGGGGAGATCCTCTGTTTACTAATAATGTGTCTTCTATTGCAAATCTAGTGCATGAAGTGAAGGAAAGTTTTCCAAAAAAGACAATTTGGCTTTATACGGGATATGAATATGAAGATGTTAAAGATTATGCATTTTTACAACAAGTCGATGTTTTGGTTGATGGGAAGTATATGGAAGAACTGAAAGATGCAAAGCTGCACTGGAAGGGAAGTTCGAACCAAAGAGTCATTGATGTGAAAAAAAGTATAGAAGCAAAACAAGTCGTTTTATATTAGAGAGCAAACGCTCTCTTTTTATATGTTTGATAGTATGTTACAATACAAGTAGTGAGGTGTTTTATGGGAATAGCAAGATTTAAGAAAGTTAGTTTTGAACAATTTTATAAAGATGTAAAAGGAAGTTTTAAGGTGGAAGAAGAATCTCAGTGTAGAGTGGTATACGATGCTATACAGCTTCCAAAAAGAGCGACGAAGGGAAGTGCTGGATATGATTTTTTCACACCATTTAGCTTTTGTATAGCTCCACAGGAGAGTGTAAAGATTCCTACTGGAATTCGTTGTGAAATGCGTGAAGACTGGGTGTTACAAATGTATCCAAGAAGTGGTTTGGGATTCAAATATCGTCTGCAATTGAATAATACAGTAGGTATCATTGATAGTGATTACTACTATTCAGATAATGAAGGTCATATATTCATTAAAATTACAAATGACTCAAAAGAAGAAAAAACGATATCTTTAGATGCGTTTGATGGGTTTGCTCAAGGCATTTTCATGCAGTATGGATTGGTTGATGATGACGATACTCAACAAGTTAGAAATGGTGGATTTGGAAGTACGAGCAAGTAACATAAATGAAATAATTTTGAATATAATAAAACGGAGGAACAAAATGAAAATAATCACAGTAGATCAAATTAATAAAAATCCATTCACATTATTATCCAAAGATTGGAGCATATTAGCTGCAAAAAATAGTGATGGAGAATTTAACGGAATGACAGTTAGTTGGGGTGGCTTTGGAGTTTTGTGGAATAAAAATGTAGTAAGTGTGTACATTCGACCACAACGACACACAAAACAATTCGTCGATGATCAAGGATATTTTACCTTGAATTTCTTCGATGAATCCTATCGTGATGCATTGAAGTTTTATGGAAGCAAGTCGGGTAAAGATGTAAATAAAGAAGAAGCCTGCAATTTACATGTTGAGGACAATGCGTATAATGCACATATAAAAGAAGCATCGATGGTACTTGTTTGTAAGAAGTTATACCAAGATAAAATTAAACCAGAAATGATGCTAGATGCAAATATTGATGAAAAAAACTATCCGCAAAAAGACTATCACGATGTATATATTGCAGAGGTAGTACAAGTGCTTGTTAAGGAATAGTTTTGACTAGGAATAAAAAATAAATAATGATACTATATAAGCAGAGGTGATTACGTTGAAGTTGATGATTATTACAGTTCGTGATGAAGAGAGTGAAGAACTAACGAAACAGTTAGTACAAAACAATTTCACTCCAACCCATATCGCTACGACTGGAGAGTTTTTACACTTAGGAAAATCAATATTCTTATTGGGTGTAGAAGAAGTTCGTGTTGATGAAGTAAAAAAGATTATTGAAAGTTGTACAAGCAAAGGAAGAATTAGAGAAGGGGAAAGTTTACAAGCTATCTCTTATACAATAAATTCTCAAATGATTCAAAAGTAGACAAATACAAGGAAGATGTGAGTCTGAATGCATAGCATCTTCTTTGTTTAATATTATACATTTTTTTTAAAAACACTATTGCCAGATAACTATCCATGTGATATTATATTAAGGCAAGTTAATGGAGTAGTACTCAAGTGGCTGAAGAGGTGCCCCTGCTAAGGGTATAGGTCGGGAAACTGGCGCGAGAGTTCAAATCTCTCCTACTCCGCCATTTTTGCAAAAAAATAAAAAAAATCAAAAAAAGTACTTGCAATCATATATAATAAATGATATTATATATGAGCTGAAGGAAATAAGGTCCAGTGGTGTAGTGGTTAACATGCCTCCCTGTCACGGAGGAGATCGTGGGTTCGAGTCCCATCTGGACCGCCAGTTAAAAAGTAAACTATTCGAAAGAATAGTTTTTTTTACGTATAAAAAGGTTCGTTATGAACCTTTCTATGATAAGTCTAAGCTGATTTTAAGCGCGTCATTTATCTGATTGATAATGTCTAGTGATAGTGAACAAATTTTCTGTTGAAGGCGACTTTTATCAACTGTTCGAATTTGTTCTAATAAAATCATGGAAGTATAACTTAATTGTTCACAGGAAAAAATAACGTGGGTCGGGATAGGTGGTTTACTCATTTTTTTAGAAATGGGTGCTACAATAATGGTATTTGAATATTTATTCCCTTTGTCGTTTTGGATGACAACAACGGGTCTTGTTCCACCTTGTTCGCTTCCCCTTACAGGGGAAAGATTACAAAAATACACTTCTCCTCTTTTTACCATTATTTCATCACTACTACCTGGATGCTGTTTAAAACCTCTACCATTTCATCTACACTCAATTCATCAGAGTAAATGGTATACTCAATTTGATCCTTAACCATGGTTAAATTATTTCCATTATAAAATCCAAAGTTTGTAAGATTATCTATAAAATCACCTGACATAATGACGGTTTGTGTTTCTTCTTCTATGCTTACAACACTTTGAATTAGTGTGAAGTTACGATCTCCCGTATAGGTCAAAACGTGTTGCATCACACCGTTGTTGTCCAATGTAGATGTTGTATCTAGCGTAGAATCAAAAATTTGCATAGGATATAGCGGTAAGTCCATTTCACTCACTGTACTTGCGCGTACTTCACTTTTTAAAGAAGTAGGAACCTCAAATGTTGATTCATCCAACTTAGTGTTAAATTCAACAATTGTAAACACAATGGACAACTGTGTAGTATCGGAGTCGTCTAAAATCTGTAATTGCTTAATTTTACCATCTTGATCAAAATACATTTCTTGGGTTCTATAGTTTTTATTGTTTGGATAATTTACTTCGCTACTCACAAAAACTTCATCTTTATTACTACTGATAGTTGCTTTGTCACTGTTTGTGATTTCATGTATTGACTGTAATAAATAGGGTTTTAAGCTGTTTAATGGCCAATCCCCTTCAAATTTAAAAATTTGATTTAATGTTGGTGTGATGACGAAAACGCCCTCTTTGTTTCTAAGTATGTTTTGGGTTTGATTCAGCTCTTTATCTGTGATGCTGACCTTGAAAAAAGATTCTTCATCCTGTAAGGCATAGTCAACTTCAATCGCGTAAGAACGTAATTGTTCACCATTCATAATCTCCATATTACCTTCAATATGGTAACTGTCTACACCATCCATAAAATTTCTCACATTCTCTTCTTTTGGATTTTCTCTAAAAATAAAAAAACATGAAACAATAATAATACAGAGCGCAGTGGCTCCAATTATAATTTTCTTCAATATATTCCTCCTTTTTTTCTATACAATTTATGCAATACATAATGAGTTCATGCCTAAAAAAGAAAAAAAGCCGAATTGGCTTTAGAAAAAGGAAAGAATAGTAAAGTATAAAGGAACAATTAATAAACTCGGTAATAGGTTTATTGTTTTTATTTCTTTTATCTTTAAGATGGATAAACCAGAAGCTAAAATAAGTATTCCACCAAGGATAGAAATTTCACACATTACCTCGGGGGTTAGGAAAGGATATAAGAATTGTGCACTCAAATAGATACTTCCTTGCCACAATAATAATATACCCGCAGAATAGGCGATACCAATCCCATATGTTGTGGACAATACCATACTTGTAATTAGATCTAATGTTGCATTGGTAAATAAGAAAGTATGATCATTAAATAGAGCGCTATTTATAGGACCCAGAATCGACAAACTACCAATGCAAAACAATAGACAGGCAGTTGTTAAACCTCGTGCAAGAGGGGTCTTAGAACGCGTGTCAATGAATGTTGAAATACGTTTATCAATGTTTACTAAACTTCCCAAAATTCCTCCAATCGCAAGTGCAGCGATAAATAAGACAGGATGTTGACTATTGGGCATATTTGCAGTGATAGTATTGATTGCAAGGGCTATTGCAACTAGCCCCATAGCGTCAAACAATACGCTTTGTATGTGTTTTGGAAAGGTTTTTTTTAAGGTAGAACCAAGTAAAGATCCTACCAATATGCATGCTACATTTACAAATGTTCCAATCATAAATATGTCCCCCATCTTTTTTTGTAATAAAATGTAAGAAAGTGCAAATGAAGATGTTTTTGCAAAAGTCAATGATGCACCTATTTGAATTTCAAATATAAAATACGTAGGTATAATGAGATTATAATAGGGAAGTCATGTTGAATCTAAAGCATGAAATTCCTATCTATAGTCTATATTGTATATTATATGATATAGACTTCCCTAAGTAAATACAACATTATCTAAAAAAAACCAACTGTTATTTGATAACAATTGGTTCTAATCGATAATGTTTTTATTTTGTTGCTTCTAAGAATGCATCAATCACTTCGCTATAACTTGCTAAAGATTTCAACCAAAATGCTTTGTCACTTAAGTCAATACCCATTGTTTTTGCGCAGTCTTCAACACTCGTAATTGTTGTTGCATGTAGTAAGTCATTGTATTTTGAAACGAATGTATTACGATCTTCCATATATAATGCATATAGACCTCTAGCAAATAATCCACCAAAAGCATAAGGGAAGTTATAGAAACTCAATGCTTCAGAATAGTAGTGTCCTTTACATACCCACATATATGGATGTAATTGATTTGGATCCAAACCATCACCATATGCTTCTTTTTGTGCATCTAACATGATTTGTTCCAATTGTTCAGGAAATAAGAATTCTTCTTTCTTGCGTTCAAACACCGTACTTTCAAATACGAAACGAGAATAAATATCTAATATAATTTGTGTCGTATCTTGTAATTGACTTTCCATTAATGCAATTTTAGCATCTCCACTCGCTTCTTGAATAGCTGCATTCATAATGATGTTTTCATTGAATGTACTTGCAGTTTCTGCAACGGGCATAGAATAAGAAAGGTTTAATGGTTTATGAGTAGCAATTTGTTGTCCATGGAAGGCATGTCCTAATTCATGCGCCAAAGTAACAATGTCTGTTAAGAATCCATCATAGTTTAATAAAATTCTTGATTGTTCTTGCTTAGGCATATTATAACAAAATGCACCACCTACTTTTCCTTTCTTTGGATAAAAGTCAATCCACTCTTCATCGTATGCACGATTTAACATATCTGCTAACTCAGTAGAGAACGTTGAGAATTGTTTATGTAAATAAACTCTAGCTTCTTCGATTGAATACTTTGTATCATCTTCACCTACTGGAGCAAATAAATCATAAAATGGTAAACCATTTGTGTGTCCTAATAAAGTCGCTTTGCGCTTTAAGTATTCTCTAAATTTAGGCATATATTCTTTCATTGCTTCAATCATTGCATCTAGTGTTTCTCTTTTCATGTCCGCTTTATGCAAAGCTTCATCTAACGCACTAGGAAACCTACGCATACTACTTGTCATATTCACTTGTGCTTTAATATTATTTAATGAAAAAGCGATGGCATCTTTAATTTTCGCATATCCTTTCAATTCTGCTTGATATGCTTTTTTACGTACTTCTTGATCTGGGTCATAAGCCAGGTTACGAATTTCAGATAAAGTTACGCTTTCACCATCCATGTCAATTTCCAAAGAACTTGTTAAGTATGAAAATTGATCTTTCCATGCTTTTCCAGCAAATAGGTTCATTTTCGCAATGGTTTCTTCTACACTTTCATCTAATGTGTATTTAGCACCTTCTTGTATACTCGTTAAGAAGTATGTATAAGCACTTAATGTCTCATCTTGTTGGATATAACTATCTAAGTTTTCGATATTCGAAATGTATTTTTCAACAATTGTTCTCGCTTTTTTTATGTTGCTTTCATTTTGATCCAACAAACGCAATTGATTGATAGCATCCTTATCTGCTGTGTTAGTCGATTGTTTTAAAGAACAAAATACGCGTAAATCTCTACCTACAACCTGCATATTTTCATATAAAGAAATAATGTTCTTTAAATTTGTTAGTACATCGTATTTTTCTAATGTTGTAGCATATGTGTTAAATGCTTCACAATGTTGAATAAATAGATTTGTGTCCTCTTTAAATTTTGGGTCATCATACCCTTTGTATAATACGTCTAAATTCCAATTCGCTTTCATTTTCATCACCTCGAGTTTAATTATACCAAAAAAAAGAGCTTAGTGCTCTTTTAAATATGCCATTAATAAATGAAAAGTATGCATAACACCATCTATGTGTGAACGCTCCATTCCATGACTCGCATGCACACCAGGACCAATCAATGCTGCTTTAATGTTGTTTCCAGCACGAAGTGCAGCACTTGCATCACTTCCATAATATGGATATACATCAATAGCATAGGAAAGTTCATGTCGCTTAGCAGTTTCAATTAAGCGTGAAGTCATAGCATAGTCATAAGGACCACTAGAGTCTTTTGCACAAATGCTGACATCGTATTCACTACAAGATAAATGCTCTCCAATACATCCCATATCTACTGCAAGCAATTCACTAATATTAGAAGGAATGTTTGCGCAACCATGACCTACTTCTTCATAGGTAGAGAATATGAATGTTGTATTATGTGCTGGAGTAATGTTGTTTTTATGAATATCAAAAATAGTTTCTAATAAAATAGCAGCACTAAGTTTATCATCTAAAAAACGAGATTTAATAAAATCATTTTTAATTTGTGTTTTTGTATCTATACAGATATAATCACCATTTTGAATACCCAGCGCTACTACATCTTCTTTTGTATGTACCTTTGCATCCAAACGAATATACATGGTATCGATTGTTCTTGCACTTGTAGAAGCCTCTTTATGTACATGGGATGCACTGGCATCGCATAAAATGGTACCTGAAATGACTTGCTTATCACGGGTAATGATTTCACAATATTCCCCATCTAAGGTAGGTAAGATAGGACCTCCAACATTTGTGAAACGTAAGGTTCCATCTGCACGTATACTTGTAAGCATAAGACCCAAAGTATCCACATGCGCACAAACTCCGATATGTTTTTCACTACTTCCAGGAATGTGTATCATTAGGTTTCCTTTTTCATTTGTTGTTTGTTCATAGGGAAGTGTAGAACACTGTTCTTTGATATATTGAATAACATTTGCACAAAAACCACTCGGGCTATGTATTTCCAATAATTGTTTTGCTCTATCAAAAATTGTATGACTCATTTACTTCTCCTTTGCGATGTAGATACCATCGCTTCCATCATTTTCTTGCAGCTTAACTTTAATGATTTCGTGTATTGAACTAGGTATGTTTTTCCCTATGTAATCAGCACGAATAGGTAATTCACGATGACCGCGATCCACCAAAACAGCAAGTTGAATTTCCTTTGCACGCCCATAATGCATAATTGCATCCATTGCTGCACGCACAGTACGTCCCTTGAATAAGACATCATCAAATAAAATAATTTTCTTATCTTGCACATCTAACATTTCATAAGGTAAATGTACATTTTGTTTTTTATCATCACGCCAATACGCAACATTTAATGAAATGCAAGGCACTTCTTTCCCCTCAAAATGTTTAATGTTGTGAGCGATACGACTTGCGATACTTGCACCCCTTGTTTCGATTCCAACAAGTACAATATTATCAATCCCTTTGTTTCGTTCTAATATTTCATGTGTAATGCGAATTAAGGAACGTCTGATCCCAGATTCATCTAGTATTTCTTTCATAAAAATATCTCCTATTTTATCTATTATTAGTATAATGAGGAAATGAAGAAAATGCAATTTTCTTTTGCGCAAATAAGGTGTAATTCCTATAAATTGTGCTATAATTGTGCAGAAGATGGAAGGTGGAAGTAATGGTAAAAGGTAGAATTCATTCTTTTGAAAGCTTTGGAACAGTAGATGGGCCTGGAGTTCGATTTGTAATCTTTTTACAAGGTTGTCCTTTGCGATGCAAGTATTGTCATAATCCTGATACTTGGAGTTTTAAAGAAGGTAAAGAATACAGTGTGGAAGAAGTTGTGAAAGAAGTGTTGAAGTACAAAAATTATATAAAAAATGGAGGGGTGAGCATCACTGGTGGCGAGCCTTTAGCCCAAATGGAATTTGTAATTGCATTGTGCTCACAATTAAAAGCTTTAAATATTCACACTTGTGTAGACACTTCAGGTATTTACTATCGTGAAGATGATGCACACTATGATGCTTTATTAAGTGTATGTGACTTATTTTTATTAGATTTGAAACATATTGATAATGAGGTACATAAAAGATTAACTGGTGCTGAAAATACGAATGTATTGAAGTTTGCGAAGTATTTAGATGCACATCATAAACCAGTTTGGATAAGACATGTATTATTGGATCAATATACAAATGTAGAGGATTACTTAAAGCAGACACATGACTTTATTCATACACTAACAAATGTTGAAAGAATTGAAGTGTTGCCTTATCATACTTTAGGTGTTTCTAAGTATGAACAAATGGGATTAGAGTATCCCTTGCAAGGGCAAAATGCACCAAGTAAAGAAGATGTAGAGCGTGCAAATGAAATATTAAAAGGAGAGTAAAATGTTAAATAATGAAAATTTTGAAGAAGTGCTAATAAAAGAAGAAATTGCGTTAATTTTAATAGGGGGAGAAGGCTGTGCGAATTGCATTAGTATGTACCCAATGGTAAAGCAAGTAGAGAAGAGTCGAGCAGATATAAAAGTGTTTTATTTAGAAGTCAGTGAAGACAATTATAAGATTAATGAATTTTATGATGTAGAAGTCGTACCAACGATTTTATTAACGAATTATGGGAAGTTAGTAAGTAAGATTAAAGGGTATCAACCAGAAGAAATATTTGAATTATACATTGATTCAAAAGTGGCTGAAATCAAAGAAAAAAGTTGAAAGCGGTATCATATAAAAAGTTAGGTTAACTGCTTTTAAAAGCCATTTTTTAGTGTTATAATCACAATGAAGTTTTAATAAAACGTGAAGAAAAGAGAGGTAATTTATGTTTAAAGGTTGGGAAGGCTTTACAGCTGGTAAATGGACAAAAGACATCGATGTAAGAGATTTTATTCAGTCTAACTATGCACCATATGAAGGTGATGATTCATTTTTAGCACCTGCTACAGAAGCTACAAAACAATTATGGGATCAAGTATCAGAATTAAATAAATTGGAAAGAGAAGCTGGAGGAGTATTGGATGCAGATACGAAGGTTGTATCGTCATTGACTTCACATGCTGCAGGATATTTAAATAAGGAATTGGAAACAATTGTTGGGTTCCAAACAGATAAGCCATTTAAGCGCTCATTACAACCATTCGGTGGAATTCGTATGAGTGAAAATGCATTGAAAGAGTATGGGTTTGAATTAGATCCATCGGTATCTGAAATTTTCAGTAAATATAGAAAAACACATAATGCAGGAGTATTTGATGCATATACTCCAGAAATGAGAAAAGCAAGATCTACGGCTATTTTAACAGGACTGCCTGATGCATATGGACGTGGACGTATTGTTGGTGACTACCGTCGTGTTGCATTATATGGAGTAGATTTCTTAATTAAAGAAAAAGAAGCATTAAAAGACAAATTATTATTAGGATCTATGACAGAAGATAGAATTCGTGATCGTGAAGAAGTTTCTGAACAAATTAGAGCACTATCTGGATTAAAGAAAATGGCTGAAATTTATGGATGTGATATTTCTCAACCTTCAACAACTGCAAAAGAAGCAATTCAAGCTGTGTACTTTGGTTACTTAGCAGCAGTTAAAGATCAAAATGGAGCAGCTATGTCATTAGGTCGTGTATCTACTTTCTTAGATGTATATATTGAGAGAGATCTTGTTAATGGATTGATTGATGAAAGTGAAGCACAAGAGTACATCGATCACTTTATTATGAAGTTACGTTTAGTGAAGTTCATGAGAACGGCTGAATACAACGATTTATTCTCAGGAGATCCAACTTGGGTAACGGAATCAATTGGTGGTATGGGATTAGATGGAAGAACTTTAGTAACAAAAACAAGTTTCCGTGTATTACATACATTAACAAACCTTGGACCAGCACCAGAACCAAACTTAACAGTTTTATGGTCAACGCGTTTACCTCATAATTTCAAACGTTTCTGTGCGAAAGTTTCAATTGAAACTAGTTCGATTCAATATGAAAACGATGATTTAATGAGAATTGAAATGGGTGATGATTACTGTATCGCTTGTTGTGTATCTTGTATGAAAGTTGGTAAAGATATGCAATTCTTTGGTGCAAGAGCAAACTTAGCGAAATCATTATTGTATGCAATTAATGGTGGAGTAGATGAGAAAAAGAAAGTTCAAGTTTCACCAAGAATGGAACCTATTACATCTGAATATTTAGATTATGATGAAGTAATGGCTAAGTATGAACAAATGACTGAATGGTTAGCAGGATTATATGTAAATACATTAAATGTAATTCATTACATGCATGACAAATACTGTTATGAAGCAATTGAAATGGCTTTACATGATCATGAAGTAAGAAGATTCTTCGCAACAGGAATCGCTGGTTTATCTGTAGCAGCGGATTCATTATCTGCAATTAAATATGCAAAAGTAAAAACAATTCGTGATGAAGATGGAATCGTAGTGGATTATGAAGTAGAAGGTGACTTCCCTAAATACGGTAACAATGATGATCGCGTAGATGATATTGCTGCAGATTTAGTAAAAGGATTCATGAACAAAATTAAAGAACACAGAACGTATAGAAATGGTGTTCCTTCAATGAGTATTTTAACAATTACATCAAATGTAGTGTATGGTAAAAAGACTGGTAATACACCAGATGGAAGAAAAGCTGGAGAACCATTTGCACCAGGTGCAAACCCAATGCATGGTAGAGATACAAATGGAGCAGTTGCTTCATTAGAATCGGTAGCTAAATTACCATATGAATATTCAAGAGATGGAATTTCAAACACATTCTCTATTGTACCAGGTGCATTAGGGAAAGAAGAGAAGTAAGAGAGGGTCTAAGATGAGTGATAGAATCGATAACTTAGTTACTATGATTGATGGATATGCAACAAGTGGTGGACACCACCTTAATGTAAATGTATTTGATAGAGAAACTTTATTAGATGCACAAGCACATCCTGAAAAATATCCACAATTAACAATTCGTGTTTCTGGATATGCAGTTAATTTCAACAAATTAACGAAAGAACAACAAGACGACGTAATTCATAGAACGATGCACGATCAAATGTAAAAGTGAAGTCTCATGAAAGTGAGACTTTTCGTATATAGAGGGGGAAATATAAGATGAAAATTAATCAAGAAATATTAGTAAACATGACAAAAGAATTCATTAACGTGCCTAGTCCGGTATCGTATTATGATGAAATTTTTCCATTATTAGAAAAGAAAATGGAAGCTTATGGACAACAAGTTTGGTATGATCGTAAAAGAACTGCATACATAACACTAGAAGGGGAAGATACTTCAAAGACAGTGATGGTAGGAGCGCATTTAGATACCCTAGGACTGATGGTTCGTAGTATTAATGCAGATGGTACACTAGCGCTAAGAAACCTTGGAGGAGTAAACTATGTAAACCTAGAGGGTGAATCAGTAACAGTACACACACGTGATGGTAAAAAAATATCAGGAATTATGATTTGTAAATCACACTCCGTACATGTATTTGATGACGCTAGAAGTTTAGAGAGAGATGAACACAGTATGTTTGTGAAACTTGATGCGTTTGTATCAAATGAAGCAGATGTATTAGCTTTAGGAATTGACCATGGAGATATCGTTTCTATCGATCCACGTTTTGAATATACAGATACAGGATTTATCAAAGCCAGATATATTGATGATAAAGCTGCGGTAGCTTGTGTATTCGCAATGTTAGATTACTTTAAGGAAAACAATTTAAAGCCTAAATACACAACATACTTTGCTTTCCCAATGTATGAAGAAATTGGTCATGGGGGTGCATGGGTACCTAGTGAAGTAGAAGAATATGTTGCCTTAGATATAGGGTTAATCGGTCCAGATTACCATGGAAGTGAAGATAAAGTGAGTATTTGTGCCAAAGATGCTTTTTCTCCATATGATCGTGGATTAACGACTAGAATTATTGAGCAAGCTAAAAAAGTAAATGCCAATTACTGTATTGATGTATTCTATCGTTATGGTACAGATGCAAATGCTGCAATACGTGGTGGAAACAATGTATATGCTGCTGCCTTTGGTATGGGGTGTTTAAGTTCACATGGACGTGAGCGTTGTCACATTAATTCATTAGTAGAAACAACAAAATTATTAATCGCATACGTATTAGATATGTAGGATAATAGGGTAAAAACATTATGTTTTTACCTTTTTTATATTGTATTATGTATTTTATTATGTTAAGATTATATGGCATTCATAAATAGGGGCGTAGTACAATGGTAGTATAACGGTCTCCAAAACCGCTGATACGGGTTCAATTCCTGTCGCCCCTGCCATGAAGCAAAGTAACTAACTAGTAATAGTTAGTTTTTTTTATATAAGTCCAGTGAATATAAAGGCATTATCTTTTTAACAGAAAAATTCATAATAGCATTTTATTCAAAATAAAAATCCTCTACTGACAGACTGTTCATAAAGGATTTAATATTATGTGTTCCCACTATTTTTGTTATACATACTATACTTGAATGTATTCTATTAAGTAATCATTCTTGTGTGCCTTTTGTTAATTGGAAAACAAGCAGTTTATCTGTTGGGTAGTAATTCATCGTTATAAAATAAACGAATGCATTCTCCCACTAACAAACAAAGAGCATGGCTTACTTTGGTTCACATAATTAAACTACAGAGTTTTTATTAGTATTTAATTCGAATCGAACAGTAAGATGTTTTATGCATTATTCAGCATGCTGTTTCTTTGTCCATAATGCTGAGATATCGTTTCTTTTGCAATAGGCAGTAGCTTGCAAATAGCATACCAAAATAGTATACTATTATTATGTAGATACCTGCTAAGTTATACAGAGGTATTTAAATTCTATCATTTCTTGTTTTATATTTTAAATCCTACTCCAAATTAATACTTGGTTACATGAATCCTTTGTATTTGTCAATAATATATTCTGATTTCCCGCTTTACTTCAATAACGAATAGAACACCGATCCATGAAGGAGGAACTATGAAATGAACAATATTAAAAGAGCTTTCATTTATATTACACGAAGAAAAATTAATGCTATAGTTATATTTTTATCTGTTTTCACATTAGCAAATGTGTTATTAATCACGTTAACGGTAAATAATTCAATAATGAGCACAGAAGAAGTAGTTTTGAGCCAATTTCCACCAATAATAGAAATCAATTATAATTATGATACTTATGAAAATACTGAAACTTCGCAAAAATTGACTTTAGATAAGGTAGAAACCTTATATAATAAGTCAAAAAATATCGTAAAAAGCTATGATTATGCATTAGTCAAAAGTCTTGAGAGAACAGAGGATATCACAAAGTCATACATTAGTGATGAAATGATGGTCGGGGATGATTTTATACAGTACCTCTCAATATATGGTACGCAGTTACCATTCACAAGTTTAGTAGCAAAAGGAGATGCAACACTAATTGATGGAAAAGGATTTAATGAAGAAGATCTACTGAATGGAAATCCTGTTGCAATTGTATCAAAGCAATTCGCTGAAGCTAATGGATTAGATGTTGGAACCTTTTTCACACTTGAAAATAATGAATATGCACAAGAAGATATTAGTGAAAATACCTATATAGATGGAGATATGATCTATTCAGAAGAAATAGAATTAGAAGTAGTTGGTATCATTGAAATTGGAAAAGTAGAAGATTTTTTAGAAGAACAATCGATAAAAGAAAGTAATGATTATGATTTAATGAATGAGATTCAAGGGTTAGCTGATAGAATATATACACCGAATAAATTTCTTGAGCCGATTATTAGAGAAAGCTATGCTCGCTCTTATGAACTAGCGAGTGCAGATGAAAAAGAATTCCTTCATGATCAATTTTCTTATATTATTCCTGAATTTATTTTAAAAGATATGGAATATTTAGATGAATTCACTACATATGCACAAGAGGTTTATAATGAAAATGATTTCTCTATTAACAGCATTGTGAGTGAATATGAGAGAATAGCTCAACCATTAAATTCTATGTCAAATTTATTGACGTTCGTTTTTAAAATAACTGTTATTTCAAGTATATCAATCATTACTTTAATTTTAGTTATATTCATGTATTTTAGAAAAAAAGAAATGGGGATTTTACTTGCGTTGGGTGAAAAACACAATAAAATATTTGTGCAATTGATGCTTGAAACCCTAGTTGTTGCACTTGCAGCGACTACGCTTGCTGTATTCACATCGATGATTTTCTCTACTATGCTAATGGATAATACAATTGATTCATTATTGAATTTTGATTATGGAAATGATATCTATTATGGATTAGGTTTTGGAATAGAACCAGAGACAATAGCTAGTCAATATCAAGTTAGCTTCGATGTTGATACTATCGTCATATTCTATATTACTATAATAGCAACTGTTGTAATTTCACAATTAATAACTATGTTATATTTAGTTCGTTTAAATCCAAAAAAAATACTAATGTAGGGGGAACGCTTATGGCTTTATTAAAAATAAAAAATTTAGAGTACTATTACCAAGATGGGGATGCAAAAAGGTATATATTTAAGAACCTAAATTATGAATTTGAAAAAGGTATGATGTATGCAATTCTTGGAGAATCTGGCTCAGGAAAAACAACACTTCTATCTATTTTGAGCGGTATGGATAAACAAACAAGTGGTAGTGTTGAATACAATAATCAGCCTATAGAAAAGATTGGTCTAAATACATTTCGCCGCAATTATGTAGGTATGGTATTTCAATCATATAACCTAATAACATATATGACGCCATATGAAAACCTGTTAACCGCTATGACCATCACAAATAATAAAATTGATAATAAAAAGGAAGTCGCTTATAACTTGCTGGATTTTTTAGGTATTACAAAATCTAAGGCGGATCGTAAGGTTACAATGTTATCCGGTGGAGAACAACAACGTGTTGCAATCGCAAGAGCGCTTGCAACGAATGTTGATTTAATTCTAGCTGATGAGCCGACAGGGAATTTGGATTCACAAACAGAAGGGGCGATTGTTAACACTTTTAAAGTGTTAGCAAATGAACATGATAAGTGTGTAATTGTTGTAACGCATTCTAAAAATATTGCGGATAAAGCAGATGTAGTCATTAACTTATCAAGTGGTGAACTTTAATGGGTGATTTTTTAAAGAAATTTTCTAATGAAAACTATGATAATATGAACAAATTAAATTATTCAGAAGAAAATGCAGAAGATGGTTCTTCTTTGGATTCACAGGAAATGAACATCGCAAGTACGCCACACGAAATCGCAAATCCGCGCAATGAGGTATTTATAAAGGATATTGAAAAAATCAAAAAGAGGAGACAAGTTATTATTATTTCTTGTACATGCATTATTCTTCTGATTGTCGCATCCATGTTTGGGTATTATAAATTGAATCAAATTAGTGTGCCAAACTTCCTTGTTAATAAGTCATTGGAAGAGGTTCAAATTTGGGCTGCTAAAAACGATGTTGAAATAGGTTATACATTAGAATACAACAATGAAATCGATGAGGGAAATATAGTGGAACAATCCGTTGAGGAGGGTGTAGAAATACAGAAAGGTTCATTTGTTGAATTTATTGTATCGAATGGAGCTGATCCAGAGGAGCATATTATTATCCCAGACTTTATGGGAATGACGCTTATAGAAATTGAAAGTTGGAAAGAAGAGAATAAGGCAGTAAATGTCTCGATTAATTATGAATATAGTGATGAAATTATGAAATCTAATACGATTCGTTTTGAATTTAAAACAGAAGGAATTGATGCAAATAATTATCGTAGAAAAGATAAAATAAATATTATCGTTTCGAAAGGGGAGGAAACTTTTGAAAAAAATATCACAGTTCCAGATTTTAGTAATAAAACAAGAAACGAAGTGGATATATGGGCAGAAGAAAATGGAATACAAATTGAGTATATAGAAGTGGCTAGCGAAGAGGTAGAAGAAAATCATATCATTTCACAAGATGTTTTAGCAGAATCTAAAGTTGCAAAAAACGATGTAATTAAAATTACTATATCGAGAGGAAGGGTTATTCATGTTCCTGACTTTAGTAGTTTAAATGAAACACAAAGCCAAATAATAGCAGCAGAGAAAAATGTTATTATAAATATTATGTATTACTATAGCAACGAGGTGAATGCAACGCAAATGCTGTCACAATCATTACCTGCAGGGGCAGAGGTTAAAAATGAAACAATAGTACTAACATATTCGTTGGGAAAACCGTATATCGATAATTTTGATGGAAACAGTGTATATAGCATGGTTGAAGCAATTCATGAAATGAATTCGAAAGGAGCAAGATTGACATACGAAATTAAAGATATTGATAGTTCTGAAAAAAAAGGAATAATTATAAACTCTAATTACAAAGGATGTTTTGTAGATCTTGGTAGCCACATTATAATCGAATCATCAAGTGGTAATTAAAACTTACAACTTTGCTTTAATATTTTGCAAACAGGTATTTGTTTGTATAGAGCGCTATTATTGAGTGGGATTGTGGCTAAAAAATACGCATGTATTTCATAATAATAACATATTGAAATAATCGATAAAGCAGATAGTATGATAATTCGCCAGTAAATACCTTTTACTGGCGAATTACTATATAAAAAAACTGCACTAAGCAGTTTTGAAATTAAATACAGGTATTAGATGTGTTAAGATACTTTCCACAACTTCCAAGGAATATTGTAAATCACGTAGTATATGACTTGGTTGTGCATCATAAAGTTCTTTGGTTTCAATGATGTATTGCATTAGATCTTGTTTGATTTCTACCAAATCTAAATTTGGATTAAAATCTTCACGAATTAATTTATGCAATTCAATCTCATATTTTATATGGTTTTTACCATGAGAAATATCTAAGTTATAGTTGTGAGCATAACAGAAATAATCACATATATAATGTAATAATATACCTAATAAATAAGATCTCTTGAAATCACTTTTAGCATTTTTGATTGCATCATGATTTTTTTGAATTCGGTACAATAAATTTTCATTTCTATGTGGTTGTGTGGTTGGGTTTAAATCAGGCATTAAAGATCCAATCACAACGAATAATTTTTTATGCTTTGGGAAATGTTGTTTACAAAGTCTGTTAGCTACGGTAGCATGCGAATATAAATTCAAGTAATCACCTCTTGTCTTAATGAGGCAATTGTACTACTAGAAGATATAAAAAGCAATATAAATTTCATGTTATTTTTCACATACTTCAAAGCGTTTACAAATATTAGAAAAAGAAGTGAATAATCACTTCTTTTTTATGTACTATACTAAAATTAAACTATAAATTCCAAGGTAACATTTTTTAACAAATTTTTATGTTTTACTCTATATTCGATAAAGGTTTAGCTTATAATGGCATATATTCATCATTTTAAATATATATTTTTTATCTCCTATAGTTTTCTTTTTTTTGACATTTAATTTTAAATTAAGATATTTATTTATTTGTTTTGGCGAGAATTACTATAGCATTCATTAAATCCTTCCATGATTACTCCATTTTCATAATTACTAATTCAGAAGTTATTGCTATATGAGGAATTTTCATCGCCACGGTTATTGTGATAATTGGTTTTTGTAATCCTTCCACGATCACTCTATTTGATTGTCAATCAAATAGATGTATGCAATCTTTCTGTTATTACACCAAACTATCTTTTATTCTTATTGATTACTATAGCTCATACTTTGAATAATTGTATTCCTTGTTTAATAACTACTACTTGGATTATGCAATCTTTCCGCGATTTTACTATTTCATCCCAGAGAACCTAAAACATCTTGTTTATTTGTGTATCACCATTCATCAATCATTCTATATAATAAGAATTCTCCCTTTTTTTCTATAGAATCCATCTGCAACTTAGATATCACTTTCTCTTATGTGTGAATATTCAATCATTAATTTTTCAATTAAATGTCGATCCTTATCGAGTCCATTGGTCTGTCCTCCTTGTTTATGGTTTATTTATATCACATTTAATGAAATAAAAAAAGTGATTATACTCAAGTGGAAAGAAAGGTATTAATTTTGGAATTAAGTCATATTGTGTCATATGATGTATTCTTGTATAATAGGTTTGAGGTATGAAAATGACTAGATATGAAATAAAAAAATTAGCAAAAGAAAAAATGAATGGAAATCTTTGGATGCTTAATAAAATAAGCTTGCCAATTGTAGGAATCGCTTTACTATTTAATTTAGTAATCGTTTTATCTAACTTAACCTTAGAGGCAGAATTGCTTGCCAATATTGTTGTGTCCCTTATACTAGCACCACTGAACTATGGAATGTATGTATGTTACTTGAACTTTGTTCATGGTAAAAAGTTTGGCTATAGAGAGATACTTCAAGAAATGCATCACTTTCCTAAAATTATTGTGTTGACCTTATTACAACAAGCGATCATAACACTATCTACTTTTATGTTTGTGTTACCTGGGATTATATTTACTATAGTCCTATCCTTATTGCCTTACGTTTATTATTACCAAAAAGAATCCAGTGTAAAAACAATTTTCTTATTGGCATTAGATGTGGGATTTAAACACTTTGGAAAGATTGCTATGCTATATTTGAGTTTTATTGGATGGATATTTCTTTGTATATTCTCAGCCGGTGTTGCTATTATTTATGTGTTACCATATATGAATACTACTTTAGCGATATTTGCAAGACAAGTCTTGGAAGATAGGGAATCATAAAAAAACTGTTTGCATTTATTTGCGAACAGTTTTTTTCATATATGATTAATTAGAAGCTTCCACCACGGCCACCGCTGCGGCTACCTCCACCTCCACCACTAGATGAACTTCTATTTTGGTGAACAATAACACGCGAAGTGGTATGTGTGAATGTATCATTCTTAGTTGTAATATCACTACTTTCTTTTCCTAAGTAGTGGTTTGCATGAGCTACGACCACAGGCTTTTTACGTGTCTTAGCGACAAATATGATTGTGATTATAAGAGCAACAATCAAAGGTATGATCGCACATAAGATAATTGCGAACAATCTTCTCGAAAACAATTGCCCATCCACTTCATAAATGAAGGCACTTCCAGCTTCATGGAAATCATTTTCCATCAAGTAAGGAAGAAATGCATCTTCAATTGCTGCTTCTTTGCTTTCGCTAAAAATGGAAACAGCTTCATTTTTTGTCAACATATAGTATTCTCGATTTTGTACATCAACAACAAATAAAATACTATTGCTTGGGAATTGATTCTGATTGTAAAATGCTTCTGCATAGTTTTGGATACTAGAGTGGTTATAATCCATTATGTTATTTACACTGTGTAAAACAACATGTACTCCATATGTATCCTCGATTGCTTTTGCTTTATCTAACTCAGTCTGACTAACATCAAAGATTTCAGCATCATCAAATATATGATTTTGTTCATCTTGGGCTAAGAGTTGTACTGGCATAAACAAGCTAACAACCAAAATAATAAAAGGTGCTAATAATTTTTTCATCTAAAACCCTCCTAAAAAGAATACTGCAATACTAATTGCATAACATATAGCTGCAAAGATTAAAAAATATTTGACAGTTTTCTTTTTACACAAAGGAAATTCTCCAACGAATTTCCCACTTTGTGCATTCATTGCAAAAATATAAGGCTTAGATTCAAATATAGTATATACCATAAACACAGGCATCAAAGTTAAATGTGCAGCTTGTAATTTTGGTTGGATATCTTTAGAAATAAGCTTTACACTTTTATATCCTTGTATATCATTTTTTAAATAGGTTTCACTACTTTCAACGATACGTTTTGTTGCATATTCATAGCAAGTATCTTTTTCTACATCATTTCGTTCTGCCAAAAACCCACTCATATAAGCGGTTGTGAATGGCTGCAACTTTGTGAAATCAAATGGTTCTATCGATGACATAAAAGCATCATCCATTTTACTTGAAGCATCTGCAGGTACATGATCAAAGCTTGTTATACCACCTCTCTCCACCATATAGTGTCGAGTTGTAATCGTGGTTTTATTTCCAAATCTTCTTCTGCTTTCTGTTGTACATTCTGCCTTGATAGAGGCATCCGCAGTGCTATCAAAAAGAAAATAAGGCACGTAGACACCTTTGATTTTTTCGATGTTCTTAGGGTTTGTAAACACGTCAGGAACAAGGGGTCTTTTTTTACATTCTGCTAAAAAAGTATTCACAGCATCTTTTTGCGTCTTTTCAAATGGAACAACATAATCTGGTTTAAACTCACCTTGTAGTTCTCCACGTAAGATAGTAGCATTTCCACAAAAAACACAGAAGGTAGCTGTAGTTGTCTCATCTACTACAATTTCAGCATTACATGTTTCACAATGATATACATCTAATTTTTCAACTGTTTTTTCTTCAGCTGTCTCTTCTTTCGATGTTTCATATTCAGAAACATCGAATAAACTATCGCAATATTCACATTTTAATTTTTGTGTAGTTGGATCAAAGGCTAGATTTCCATTACAATTTTTACATAAATAAACATTTTCACTCATACATCACCTATTTCACATCTAAATCATTAAATACATCACCACATTTTGGGCAAAAGTTAGTTGGTTTTTCTGGTTCAAATCCACATTTATCGCAACGCAATTTTTTTATAACATCGCTTTTTTTCGTTCCGCAATTCGCACAGAAATTGGTATTGTTTTGGTTTCCACAATTACAAGTCCAAGTTTCTTGCACTTGCGGTTTTTGACCACCACAATTCGCGCAGAAGTTGTTTGTGTTTTGTGCTCCACAATTACAAGTCCATGCATTCGCTTGTGCTGCAGTTGCAGCAGCAACTGGTGCTGTTTGTACGGCAGGACCTGGCATAGCAGTTTGTCCAAAGTTTGTGTTTGGTTGCGTTGGGTTCATTTGATTCATCATTTGATTCATCATGTTCATTCCCATCATTCCCATTACACCATTAACAGGATCACCAGCAGTTCCACTAGATGGTTGTGCAGCACCTGCTGCCATTCCATCAATCCATCCAGTTTTAGCTTGTGCTTGCATTGCATTCACCATGTTAGGGTCAGTGTATACACGACCCGCTTGAAAGTTCATTAACTTATCATAGTTTTCATTATGCACAGCATCTAAGTTATTAATATTAATACGGTCAACATTAATTCCTGTTTTTACTTCCCAATTTTGGTATAAGACTTCTTGTAAAGCGGCACACATTTGATCTTGCGAAGCAGCTAAAAAATCAAATGGTATTTTTTGCATAGATAATTTTGCTAGGGCAGGACGTAATGCACTCACTAAATCCGATTTAAATTGTTGTTTTAATGTATCGTTCATTACATACTCATCACTAACATTTCCACATAAATTTTTATAGAAAATTAATGGGTCTTTAATACGGAATACGTACGTACCATTACAAGTTAAATTGATTGTGATTGAAAACTCTGGATCACGAAATGGAATCGGTGCTGGTGTACCAAATTTGTTATTCATAATCAATTTTTTATTTATGAAATAAACACGTTGATCTTTACCAGTATCCCCACCAAAAGTGAATCGTTTTCCTACTTGTTTAAAACTCTCTAATAAACCTTCTCCAAAGCTTCCATATAACATTGAAGGTTCACTACCTTTATCAAAAATGTAATCTCCTGCTTCATCAGTGAAGTCAATGATTTCACCATCTTCAACGACAATCATAAATTGTCCTTCATTTACTGCAATTGCACTACCTTTAGAAATAATGTTATCACTAGCATTATTTGTGAAACCAAATTTACTAGCTCCAGTTTTTCCATTTAAATTGCGCACCTGTCCTTTGCGCATTAGCACTTCATTTTCTAAAGCGTCACAATAAATATACTCGCGTATTTGATCTGCTAATTCCGATTGAACAGCTCCTGTAATCATTTTAATTAATCCCATAATAGTTCCTCCCTAAACTCTTTTTATTGTATTTAACTTCCATGTTTTTTTATAGTCCACAAGGATATGACTTCCACAATACTCACATATATCTAATTGTAAGTTTGAAATCTCCCCATTGCAATTTGGACAATGTAATACACTACTATTTCCATGCTCGAAGTTAGCATCATCAAATGTGAAAATCCATTCACATTGAATACGATCTTGAACTAATTTTTCCTGTGTTTTACTTATTTTCATTAGGTATTGTAAAGCCACTTGAAAGGTAAGTTTTGCACAATGTTCTTCTTTTATATAATCATGTATTACTTGTTTGTGTATTTTTGTGTCTTGTATTTCAAATTGTTGAAAGTATTGGTTTAGACTATAAAGTGCATCCTCTTTTGCATATATTTGCTTTTCTAAATTTGAAAACACTTCTTGTACACTTTGTCTGTTCAAACGTTCAAACTCAATCATAGATAAGTTGTTGAAGTCTTTTTCAATTTTATCTATTACAATACTTCCTCTACTACTTAATGACTTAGGACGAGTAGAGTCTTGTTTTTCAATGTCTTGTAAAGCATCGATGATGTTTTCATTGTTGAACAATTGTTTAGAGACACGAGATAGTTTTCTGCGTATCCAAAAAAAAGCAATCAAAGCAATTGTTATTAAACTAAAAAAAATAGCGATACATATATATAGTACTGTCATACAAACTCCTTTATTACATACACAGAGTGATTATATCATTATTTAGACAAAAAATGACAACAAATTAATGAAGTGTCTTCATTAATTGTAATTAGAATTGTGCTATAATAAACATATTATAGTTTTACTATAGGAATAGAATTGTTTGTACTGGATTGGAATACACTATTTTCAAGAAGAGGAGGACAAGATATGATTATAGGAGTATTGAAGGAAAATGCAGATACGCGTGTTGCACTAGTTCCACAAGTCATAAAACGTTTTATACAACTCGATGCAGTGGAAGTGTGGGTGGAAGAGGGAGCCAGCACACATTTTTCAATGCAAGAATATGCTGAAGCAGGTGCAAAGGTAGTAAAAAGTAGAGATGAAATTCTTGCACATAGTGATGTTATGCTGCAAGTAGAACTACTTGCTCAAAAGGACGTTGAAAAATTAAAGAGTGGTACCTTATGTATTAGTCATATGAATCCATATGCTAATAAAGAGTTCATAGACCTACTGAATAAGAAAAATATAAATAGTATAAGTATGGAGATGATTCCGCGATCTACACTCGCACAAAAAATGGATGCACTAAGTTCACAGGCATCTCTTGCAGGGTATGTAGCTATTATAAAAGGGGCAAATGCCTTGGATAAAATCTTTCCAATGATGATGACGCCATCTGGTACGATACCACCAGCAAAAGTATTTGTAATTGGAGCAGGTGTAGCGGGTCTTCAAGCCATTGCTTGTGCAAAGCGATTGGGTGCTAAGGTAGAAGCGTTTGATACACGTCCTGTTGTGGAAGAACAAGTACTGTCTTTGGGAGCAAAATTTGTAAAAGTCGATTTGGGTGAAATGTCACAAACAAAAGATGGATATGCGAAAGCCTTGAGTGATGAGCAACTAGTAAAGCAACGTGAAGCCATGAAAAAAAGTTGTGCAAATGCAGATTTAGTAGTGACAACTGCAAAATTGTTTGGACGCAAAGCACCGCAAATTATTACCAAAGATATATTAGAAGCAATGAAACCTGGTTCTGTAATCGTTGATTTAGCAGCGGGAAGTGGTGGTAATGTAGTTGGTAGTGTAGTGAATGAAAGTGTGAATATAAATGGTATAACAATCATTGGAATCGATCACTTAGAGAGCGAAGTTGCAATTGATGCAAGTACTATGTATGCAAATAATTTATATAATTTGTTTACACATTTTTATGATAAAGAAAATAAACAATTTAATTATGCACTTGAAGATGAAATTTTAGCAAGTAGTTTAATCACGTACGAAGGTACACTAGTTAATGCAAGACTAGTAGAGTTCTGGGGGTAATTATGGAAACAACAATCATTTTAATTCTAGTGTTAATACTAGCTTCGTTTTTAGGTTATGAATTGATTTCTAAGGTTCCATCACAACTGCATACACCGCTTATGTCTGGTTCAAATGCAATTAGTGGAATTACAATTGTAGGTGCCATTTTAAGCCTTACGGGTGCATTTCATAGCGATACCACCTTGCGTATTATCCTGGGGTGTTTAGCACTTGTGTTTGCGACGATTAATGTAGTTGGAGGGTATATGGTTACCGATCGTATGCTTTCTATGTTTGTGAATAAAAAAAAGGAGGATAAAAAATAATGAATCCTTCTATTTCGAATATTATGTATATGCTTTCCATTGTATGCTTTATAATCGGTTTGAAAAAATTAGGAAAATCACAAAGTGCAAAACAAGGTAATTTTATTTCTGCAATAGGAATGTTCATTGCTACAATTACAGCTCTTATTTCAGAATTAGAAGTACACTATATGTATATTCTTATTTCCATTATTATTGGTAGTGCTATTGGAGCATTTGCTGCAAAACGTGTGGAAATGACATCCATGCCAGAAATGGTTGCATTATTCAATGGATTCGGTGGTGCAGGTAGTTTGCTTGTAGCATGGGCAGAGTATCAAAAGTATGTCTCTTTAGAGAGTATTGATCAAATTCATGGAGCAAATCTTCTAATTATTGTATTGACCGTTTGTGTTGGAGGAATCACATTTACAGGGTCTTTGATTGCATGGGCAAAACTTTCGGGGAAAATGAATAGTAAAGCCATTCAATTTCATGGACAACAAATTGCGAATTTTATCATATTATTTGTAATGTTAGTTTTATGTGTAATCTTTGCATTTGCTACCAACACCATTAGCCCATACGTATTGTTTATTATGATTGGGTCTTTATCTTTATTGTATGGTGTTTTATTTGTAATCCCAATTGGTGGAGGAGATATGCCAGTTGTGATTTCATTATTAAATGCATTTAGTGGGGTAGCTGCTTGTGCTGCTGGATTTGCCATCAATAATACAGTGTTGATTGTAACAGGGGCATTAGTTGGTTCTAGTGGATTGATTTTAACGACAATTATGTGTAAAGCAATGAATCGAAAATTAAAAAACGTCTTATTTTCTGGTTTTGGAAATACTTCAAAAGCAAAAGGAAATGCACAAGAACAAGGGGAAATAAATCCTGTTTCAAGTGAAGATGTATTCTTAATGTTAGAGGCAGCAGACAATGTATTGATTGTCCCAGGGTATGGAATGGCAGTTGCACAAGCACAACATGCAGTACAAGAGTTGGCAAGCTTACTAGAGGAAAATGGATGTGAAGTAAACTTTGCAATTCATCCAGTTGCTGGAAGAATGCCAGGACATATGAATGTACTACTTGCAGAGGCCAATGTGGAATACGATCGACTGAAGGAAATGGATGATGTGAATCCAACCATTGAAAATGTAGATGTTTGTATTGTGATTGGTGCAAACGATGTCGTGAATCCAGACGCACGAACCAATGAGAGTTCACCAATTTATGGAATGCCAATCATTAATGTTGATTATGCGAAGACGGTTATTGTATTAAAACGTTCTATGAATCCAGGATTTGCTGGGATAGAAAATCCATTGTTTTTTAAAGAAAATACGCGCATGCTTTTTGGAGATGCGAAAAAAAGTGTTCAGGAATTGGTTGCTGAATTCAAATCATAAGAAAAGATACCTCATTATTTTGGGGTATCTTTTACTTCGATTTCAATAGCTTGAGCGAGTAGACGCATTTCTTTGCGTTCTTCCTCACTTTTTGCATACTTCATTAAAAATTGAATGGCATCATCAAAAGGAACGCCAAATTTTTTTAAATCAAGTAGTAATTGACTAATCATGGAACCTCCTTACTGGATTATTAAATATACAATATCACATTTTTAGAATATATTATATAGAAAGTGAAAAGAAATGGAATTAATGAAAGAATATTTATAAATATGTTATTATATCTTATAGATTATATAATTGGAGGTATACTATGTATGATGTAATTATCATTGGGGGTGGTCCAGCAGGACTGATGGCTGCCAATGTTTTGAAAGATAAGAATGTGATTTTATTAGAAAAAGGTGAGAGTGTAGGAAGAAAACTACTGTTGAGTGGTGGTGGTCGATGTAATATGACAAACTTAAAACCAAATCACGAATTCATGGAGAAACTGCATTACAATAAGAAATTCTTGTATAGTACGATTGCAAACTTTGGTCCACAAGAGGTATATGATTACTTTTTGGCAGAAATAGAATTGAAAGAGGAGAAGGATAACCAGATTTTTCCTAAATCAAATCGTTCTAAAGATGTGTTAGAAGTCCTAACAAGAAATGTTGCGAATTGTATACGCACACAACAAGCAGTGAGTGCAATAACTATGGAAGAAAATACATATACATTAACTTGTGGAAAAGATGTATATAAAGCGAAAGCAGTAATCGTAGCAACAGGTGGAGCTAGTTATAAAATGTGTGGAAGTAGTGGGGATCATATGCAATTTGCAAAACAATTGCAACAACCTACTATTCCTTTGTTTCCTGCAGAAACAAGCATTTTGTTGAAACAAACACCCAATTTAGCAGGCACTAGCTTTCCGACTGTTGAAGTTTCCTTTTTAAAGAAAAAAATACAAGGGAATTTAATGTTTACACATAAAGGGATGAGTGGAACAGCCATTATGGAGGCAAGTGAGTTTATTCATCAAAAACAAGTGAAGGAGATCTTTGTTGACTTTATGCCAAGTATGAATGAGGAAGCACTTCGTGAACATTTTGAACAACAACGAAATTTTCAAATGATGCGAATTTTGGGGTCGCTATTTACAAAGCGATTCAGTGAATATTTGTTACAGCTAGCTGATATTGACATGCAAATGAAAGGGAAACAAGTGTTACATAAGCAGATGGATCGCTTAATTGCATGTATCAAATCGCATCAATTTGAAGTTTTTCGAGTTGAAGATATAGAGAAAGCATATGTGAGTGGAGGTGGTATAGCAACAAAATATTTACAAGCAAAAACGATGGAATCTAGAATCCATAAAAATTTATTTTTTGTTGGAGAATGTGTAGATATACATGGTCCGATTGGTGGATATAACATAACATTGGCGCTTTCAACAGGGTATAGTGCAGCAAAAGAGTTGTGTACACGTTTTCATACAGAAAATGATTTGTGAAAAAATGAACAAAAGTAAAAATAGGTATTGCATAGAATAAATATATATGATAAAATTGCAAATGTAGAACAAGTGAAATAATTCACAAGTTTATATAAGGAGGCATTATGGCAAAAGAAAAAGTAGTAGAAGAAGCATTAGAAATTAGTCCTGCAGTTGCTGAAGTAAATACTTTAGTAGAAAAAGGATTGGTTGCTTTAGAGAAATTTAGAGAGTTAAATCAAGAACAAGTTGACTACATAGTAGCAAAAGCAAGTGTAGCAGCATTAGATCAACATGGAGTCTTAGCAGAAGCGGCAGTAAATGAAACTGGACGTGGAGTATTTGAAGACAAAGCAACAAAAAACTTATTCGCATGTGAGCATGTTGTTAACAACATGAGAAACTTAAAAACTTGTGGTGTGATTTCACAAGATGACGAACAAGGAATTGTTGAAATTGCTGATCCAGTAGGAGTTGTTTGTGGAATTGTTCCAACAACAAACCCGACTTCAACTGCAATTTTCAAAGCTTTAATTAGTTTAAAAACAAGAAACCCAATTGTATTCTCATTCCACCCAAGTGCAGTACAATGTTCTATCCAAGCAGCAAAAGTAGTATATGATGCAGCGGTAGCAGCAGGAGCACCTGAAGATTGTGTACAATGGATTGAAAAACCTTCAATGGAAGGAACTGCAGCGTTAATGAACCACGATGGAATTAGTACAATTCTAGCAACTGGTGGTAACGCAATGGTACGCGCAGCGTACTCATGTGGTAAACCAGCACTAGGAGTTGGAGCTGGAAACGTGCCTGCTTACATTGAAAAAACGGCAAATATTAAACAAGCTGCACATGATATTATTATGTCAAAAGCATTCGATAATGGAATGATTTGTGCTTCTGAACAAGCTGCTATTATTGATAAAGAAATTTACAATGATGTAGTAAATGAAATGAAAGGATACCACGCTTACTTTGCAAATGCGAAGGAAAAAGCGATGTTAGAAAAATTCATGTTCAACGAACATGGTGCATTAAATGCTGCATGTGTTGGTAGACCAGCTAGCTGGATTGCTGAACAAGCTGGGTTCAAAGTACCTGAAATTACAAATATTATTTGTGTTGAATGTAAAGAAGTTGGACCAAAAGAATTATTAACAAAAGAAAAATTATCTCCAGTATTAGCAATCATCAAATCTAATTCTACAGAAGAAGGTATGATGTTAGCTGAGCAAATGGTTGAATTTGGTGGATTGGGTCACTCGGCAGCAATTCATACAGCAAGTGAAGAATTATCAATTGAATTTGGTAAACGTGTAAAAGCAATCCGTGTTATTTGGAACTCACCTTCAACATTTGGAGGAATCGGGAATGTATATAACTCATTCATGCCATCATTAACATTAGGATGTGGATCTTATGGAAGAAACTCTGTAGGAAACAATGTTGGTGCAATCAACTTAATTAACATTAAAAGAGTAGGGAGACGTAAAAACAATATGCAATGGTTTAAAGTTCCTTCAAAAATTTACTTTGAAAGAGATTCAATTGAATACTTACAACAAATGAAAGAAATGAACCGTGTATTTATCGTAACAGATAGATCAATGGTTGACTTAGGTTACTTAGATAAGATTACAAAACAATTATCGCTGAGAGGGGATAAAGTACAATATCAATTATTCTGTGATGTTGAACCAGATCCAGATATTACAACAATTCATAAAGGGGTTGAAGTAATGAGAAGCTTCGCACCAGATGTAATTATTGCATTAGGTGGAGGGTCTAGTATGGATGCTGCAAAAGGTATGTGGTTATTCTACGAATACCCTGAAGTAGACTTTGATGACTTAAAACAAAAATTCATGGATATCCGTAAACGTGCATTTAGATACCCAGAATTAGGTAAAAAAGCAAGCTTAGTATGTATTCCTACTACATCAGGAACAGGTTCTGAGGTAACTCCATTTGCGGTTATTTCGGATAAAGCAAACAATAAAAAATACCCATTGGCAGATTACTCATTAACGCCAACAGTAGCAATTATTGATCCAGCGTTCACAATGAACTTACCTGCATCAATTACAGCGGATACTGGAATGGACGTATTAACACATGCTGTAGAAGCGTTAGTTGCGACTTTAGCAAGTGATTACACGGATGCATTAGCATTACGTGCAATTAAATTAGTATTTGAATATTTACCAAGAGCAGTTAAAAATGGGAAAAATGATCCAGTTGCAAGAGAAAAAATGCACAATGCTTCAGCAATCGCTGGTATGGCATTCGCAAATGCATTCTTAGGAATGAACCACTCTATGGCACATAAAGTAGGAGCTGTACACCACGTACCTCATGGACGTGCAAATGCAATCTTAATGCCTCACGTAATTCGTTACAATGGACAAAAACCAAATAAAACAGCAACATGGCCAAAATACAACTTCTATAAAGCAGATGTATTATATGCAGAATGTGCTGCTATGATTGGATGTAAATTCGCTTCAACTGCAGAAGGTGTAGAAGCATTCGCTAAGAAAGTAGAAGAATTAGCAAGTGAAATCGGAATCGATATGAACTTTGCTGGACAAGGAATTGATGAAAAAACATGGAATGATTCAATTCACACAATCGCTATGGGAGCATACGAAGACCAATGTTCTCCAGCAAACCCAAGACTTCCATTAGTTAAAGATATGGAAGTAATCTTGAAAAACGCATACAAAGGAAACTAATGTATACACCTCTACCTGTAAAAGGTAGAGGTTTTTTATGTTGAATTTACAATAAATATGAGGGGAGAATGTGTGAAAAAGTTAGTAAAAGTGTAGTTTTCGTTATATAATAGAGGGGATTGAGAGGTGCTTATGAAGATATTATTATATTTTGAAGCAGAAAAAATGATTAAAACTTCTGGGATTGGAAGAGCATTACGACATCAAAAAGAAGCTCTTGAATCTGTGAATATAACATATACTACAGATCCAGAGTGTGTGGATTTTGATATTTTACATGTTAATACATATGGGTTGAATAGTTCTAAATTAATCCAAAAAGCAAAAAAATTAAATAAAAAAGTAATTGTGCACGCACATAGTACAGAGGAAGATTTTCGTGATTCCTTTGTTTTAAGTAATCAAATCGCACCATGGTTTAAAAAGTTGTTGATGAGTGTGTATTCGTTGGGAGATTATATTTTAACGCCTACACCATATTCAAAAAAAGTGTTAGAAGGATATGGGTTAACCCAACCAATAGAAGCTGTTTCTAATGGGATTGATTTAACACGTTTTGAACATATGGATGATAAAGTTGAGGCATATAAGAGATATTTTAGTATTAAAGAAGATGAGAAGGTTATTATTTCTGTAGGATTGTATTTTGATCGTAAAGGAATTGTGGATTTTGTGGAAGTAGCAAAACGTTTACCGCAATATCGATTTATTTGGTTTGGGTATACACCAATGTATTCCATTCCTAAAAATGTACGTGACATAGTGTTAAAGAATCATCCCGATAATGTATATTTTCCTGGCTACATTAAAGGTCCAATTATTGAAGGTGCTTTTAAGGCTTGTGATTTATTTTTCTTTGCATCAAAGGAAGAAACGGAAGGGATTGTTGTATTAGAGGCGTTAGCTGCAAAGCAAAATGTTTTGTTGAGAGACATTCCTGTATTTGATCCATGGTTAGTCCATGGAGAAAATTGTTATAAGGGAAATAGTGTGGAGGAGTTCAGTGCACTCATTCAAGATATTGTTGAAGGAAAGAAAAAGGATACAAGTGCGTGTGGAAGATTGGTTGCAGAAGCGAGAAGTATACAACAAATTGGGCAACAATTGAAAAAAGTATATGAGAAAGTATTGGAGTTGTAGAAGTAAATATGAGTATAAAAAAATATATTATTAATTTTACTTTAATCATCGCACTTACTTTTTTTGGTTTATGGGTTGCTTTAAAAGATTCTTTTCATGAGGTGAGTGAATTGTTGTCTAAGTTAAGTGTGTTGTCAGTGCTAGCGGTAGTTGCCTATGGGATTGCATACAACTTGATTATCGCTTGGATATATAAGGTGTTAGGAAAACGAGTACGTGGCTCATATCGCTTTAAAGAAGCGATAGAGGTTAGTTTTGTTGGGTTCTTTTTTAGTGGAGTAACGCCTAGTGCTACTGGTGGACAGGTTGGTCAAGCGTATATTTTAAAAAATCAAGGATTTAAGATGAGTGAAGCATTAAGTATATTATGGGTAGATTTTGTAATTTATCAAATTGTTATGGTAGTTTACACAACCATCTTGATTGCATTGCAATTTGCTTACTATTCACAAGTAAATCCAAGTTTCTTTCTACTAGTTATTATTGGAGCAATAGTAAATAGTGCAGTGATATTGTTTTTATTTACAATGGTATTATTTCCAAAGTTTTATGCATGGTTATCAAAGCGATTGTTATCATTATTAGCAAAACTAAAATTTGTAAAAAATCCACAATTATTAATTGAGAAAATGAATGTGCAAATTGAATCGTTTCATAGCGAATTAATTAAATTAAAACACATGAAAAAAGAAATTATAAAATGTGTAGGTATTAATATATTGCGTCTAACTATATTGTATGCATGTCCTTTATTTATTGCGTATCAATTGCAATTGGATATTCATCCTGGAATGTTATATAACGTGATTACGATGACTGCGTTTGTATATATTGCCAACGCATTCATTCCGATACCTGGAGCTAGTGGAAGTACGGAGGTAGCATTTATAACTATATTTGCGACATTGTTTCCTCTTGCAGCTACAAATTCAATGATGATTTTATGGAGGTTTTCAACGTACCATGTTGTGGTATTGATTGGGGGCGTTATGTTTTTGTATTTAAAATCAAAATACAACCGAAACAAAGTGAGACATATCATCCAAGAAGATGATTATAAAGAGGAGGAATCTGTATGAGAATAGGGATTTTCAGTGATACATATACACCGGATATTAATGGAGTTGTATCTTCAGTGGTCACATTACAAAAAGGTTTAGAAGCACAAGGGCACGAAGTGTATGTTGTGACGACACATAAGGCAGTATTACATTCAAGTAGAGAAGGGAATGTGTTTTTTATGCCTGGGGTGGAGTTGAAGAAATTGTATGGTTATATACTTAGTACACCTTACCACTTTACAATCAAATCAGAAATCGCGAAACTAAACTTAGATGTGATTCATGTGCACACTGAATTTGGGGTAGGGATATTTGGACGTAAAGTCGCAAAATCTTTAGAAATTCCGGTGGTTTGCACATATCATACGATGTATGAGGATTATACAAATTACATTAATATTATGAATCTTGATATAATGGAACCAATGTCAAAGAAAATTATGATTCGTTTTTCTAAATATATGTGTGAAAGTGTCGAAAATATCATTTCACCAAGTGAGAAAACTAAAGAAGTATTAGAGTCTTATGGAATCAAACGCCCCATTCATATTATTCCAACGGGTTTAAATTTAGAGTTATTTAGTGCGAAGCAAGATCCAAGTGAAATTGCAGCGTTAAAACAAAAGTATAATATTAAAGAAGATCAAATTGTGATAACGTATTTAGGAAGAATAGCACCTGAAAAGAGTGTTGAGTTTATCATTGAAGGGATGGCAGAAGTCGATAATGAAAAAGTAATATTAATGATTGTTGGTAGTGGACCTTCAGTGGATGATCTGAAAAAGTTAGTCAATCAAAAAAAACTGCAAGATCGAGTGATTTTTGTAGGGAAAGTAAGCAAAGAGGAAGTGCCAAAATACTATGCTATGTCTGATGCTTTTGCGAGTGCCTCGACTTCTGAAACACAAGGATTAACATTTATCGAAGCGTTGGCGAGTGGGCTACCATTATTCACGCGAAAAGATGAGTGTGTAGAGGAATTGGTAATTGAAGATGAAACTGGTTACTATGTAGAGACACCGAGTGAATTTGCGAGCAAAGTAAGCGCATTTGCACAAGATAAAGATAGCAAGTTGGCACACATGAGAGCGAATTGCTTACAAAAAGTGCAACGCTATGATGTGAATCACTTTGTTGAGGAGATTTTGAAGGTATACAATAAGGCAATAGAAGATTTTTCGTTCTCCTACACAATTGAATCTATTCGTACAAGTAAAGATAATGTCCGTTTGTATTTAACAAATCGCACACTAGGAGAAAGTGAGTTGTTGATTTCACTAGACAACTACTTAGATTTACAGTTGAAAAAGGGTGATTTAATTGAGCTTTTTGAATATCGTCAATTGAAAGATAAAGAACGTATACTTATAGTGAAACAAGCTGCTATTAAATTTTTAAGGGCAAAAGATAGAACACGTAAAGAAGTGTATGACTACTTAATTCAATTGGAAACACCTATTGAAATTTCAGAGGCGAATGCGATAGTCAGTGAGTTAGAGAGTAAAGGATATATTAATGATCATGGGTATGCAATGACACAAATTAATAGTATGCACCAAAAGTCATATGGAAAGAAAAAAATACTTCGAAAACTAGTTGAAAAAGGAATTCATTACAAAGATGTAAATGAATTATTAGAGGGAATCAAAGAGCGTGATGAATATTTAGGAGCATTAAGTTTAGCGAAAAAATATTCTACGACGGTGAAAGGTAAATCACTGTTAACAAAAAAACAAATGATAGTAAAAAAACTATTAAATGAAGGATATACAATTGAAATAGCGAATCAAGTATTGTTGGAGTTGAATTTTGATGAAGATCGAACAAGAGAAAGTTTAAATTTAATGAATGCAATTCGTAAAGCGTATAAAACGCATAGTCGAAAACACAGTGGTAAAGTGCTTGAAAATAAGATCTTTGCCTATTGTTTAAATCGTGGTTTTGATTATGAAGATGTAAAGAAAGTATTAGAAGAAGGGGCGTTCCATGAAGAAAATTAATACCCTACAAGATGGGGATAAATTACAGATCAAATTATTGATTTCACAAGTAAATAAAGGATTCACAAACAAGGGAGCTCCATATTTAAGTTTCATTTTACAAGATGATACAGGTAGTATGGATGCGAAGTTGTGGAGTGTGAAAGAAGAGGAGTTAGAGAACTATAAGGCAGGAATGATTTGTGTGTTTACGTGTGATGTGCTATCACACAACAAGCAACTACAAATACGTATTCAACGCATTGAAGTGTTGGATCGTCAAAATGAAAATCTGGCTGATTTTGTTCGTAGTTCAAATATTCCAAAACAACAATTGAAAGATGAAATTTATGAGGTTGTTGCAAGTATGAAAAATACAACTTATAAAAAGATTGTTGAGAATGTTCTTCAAATGTTTGAGAAAGATTTTTTCACTTACCCAGCTGCAAGTCGCATTCATCATGACTTTGTGGGAGGACTTGCTACGCATGTATTAGGGATGATTAAAGTGGGGAACTCTTTATGCGAATTATATCCACTACTTGATAAGGACTTATTGATGAGTGGAATTATCTTACATGATGTAGGAAAGTTATATGAATTAAGTGGACCAGTGTTGACGGAATACACACTTGAAGGAAAATTGTTAGGTCATATTTCTATGATGCATGCAAAAGTGAGTGAAGTTGCCAATGCGCTACAATTAGATGGAGAAGAAGTAACGATGTTGAAACATATGATTTTGTCACACCATGGACAGTATGACTATGGTTCACCAGTATTACCAATGCTCCCAGAAGCGGAGATGTTGTGTTATATCGATAATATTGATGCAAAAATGAATGTGATTGAAAAAGCATTCGCACAAATTGAAACAAAGACATTTACACCTAGAATGTTTGCATTAGACAATCGTACTATGTATAAGGCTAAATAAAAAATCTCCTTTTGGAGATTTTTTAAGTTGTATGAACCACCACTTGCGGAAAGGGGATATCAATATTATTTTCATCAAATGCCTGTTTTACTTGTATACGTAAATCGGACATCATTTGAAATCCATTTCCTGAATTGGTTGTATATATGACTGCTTTTAACTCAATACAACTATCTGCAAGGTTTGTACAGTATACTTTCACAATTGGATCGTTTGATTGTTTTTGTTCATCACTACGCCCATCAATACAAAGAGGGTGGGCGATGGCTAAATCTTGCACAATTTTCATTGCGGCTGCAATGTCACTACTATAGGAAATGGTAACGAAAAATTGATTTCCCTTTAGTTGATCATCGGTATTAATATTTTCTATACTTACACTATTCATTGTGCGATTTGGTATAATTAAACGTGTCTTGTCAATCGTTTCTAATAAAGTGTGTCGAAGGGTAATGTCTACAACACTACCAATCATATTATGTTCGGGGATAGAAATGAAATCACCAATTCGAAATGGTTTATAAAATATGATGAATAAACCAGCGATTAAATTTCCTGCAGCTTCTTGTGAAGCCAACCCAATCGTAAGTGCCAATATTCCTCCACTAGCTAGTAAAGAGTTAAATATTAACGATAGTGATGCAAATTGAGCAAGAATACCCAATGTTAGAATACAATAAATTACAATACGCTTAACACGTAAGATAGCGCGTTTGTTTTGTCTAGGTTTTTTATTAATGATACGATTGATGGAAAAATTCAATATAAAGATAAAGAAGAGTAAAATAAGTGTAGAAAAAAAAGCATCGATTGCACCATGTATAAATAATTTATCTAAATGTTCAATAATGATATCCATAAAATCACCTCTCAAAATATTATAGCATAGGACAAATAAAATAGAGACATACATTTGCATATCCATATAAAAAACGTTATAATAATCTGGGAAATGAGGTATATTTTATGAAAAAAATAGTATTGGCAATAGTAATGATTTTTACTTTAAGCGCATGTGGAAGCCAAGTGGATTACACTAGAGATACAGGTAGTGGAGAAATCATAGAAGTATCATACGAAGATTTCTTAGAGATGATGAATGCAAAAGAGACTTTTTATGTTGTATTCTCACAAACGAATTGTGGTTCTTGCATTGTGTATAAAGAAGATACATTGTTGCCCTATTTAGAGAACCATGGGATGCAAGTATATGAGGTAAATATAACAAATGAAGAAGATCCAACTGCAACTTTTGAAAACATGGACGAGCGTTTTGAAAAGTTTGAAGGGACACCACATAATATGTTCATTCAAGATGGTGAAGTGAGTGATGAATATGTTGGTGGATTAGAAGAAAAAATATTAGATGAGTATGTAGTGAAGTATCAGTTGGATGAAAAAAACTAGAAACACTTAGTGTTTCTTTTTTTTTTGATGTATGTTACAATAAATTTACTGAAATTATGAAAGAATTATCATTTATGAAAAAAATTTCATGAGAGGAGAATAATATGAGAGAATTAGAAAATAACGCAATGTTTTGGCAGAAAGTAGATGCCATTTATTTCTCAAGTAAATTGGTGATTGATCGCCCTAAAAACAGTTGCCACTACAAGTATTCAAATTTGATTTATCCGGTTGATTATGGTTATTTAAAAGATACGCTTAGCTCTGATATGGAGCCGGTAGATGTGTTTCGAGGTAGTGAAAACTCTAATCAAATACAAGCAGCAGTTGTAAGTGCTGATATTTTGAAAAAAGATTGTGAAGTAAAGTTGATAGTAGGATGTAGTGAGGATGAAATTTATGATATCATGCTATTCTTAAATCAAACAGATTTTCAAAAAGCATTGATTGTATATCGAGGAAGTGAAGTTCCAGAATGGGGAAGTAGTGATTAAAATCACTACTTTTTTTATTTTTGATGCATAAGATGTATAGGGTGAATAAATGAAGAAAATAATAATAACAGCAAGTGTGTGCATACTCTTAGTGCTAAGTATCTTTTTACTAACAAACAAATCCTATTCAAGAGAGTGTCCACCTACACAACAAGTAGTGTATACTTTGAGTGAAGAAGAGATGGGTGAAATCTTTTCTTTGAAGGATGTAGAGAATGCAAATGTGTATATGTCCATTTTTCAAAATTCAAGTGAAAAAATCTTTATTATTGAGGCTAAAAAAGGTAAAATAGAGGAGATAAGAAAAGATATTCAAACCTATCTTTCAAGCCTTACTTATCTTGGTGAAGAACAGGAGTATGTAGACAACGCAATTACGTATGAATATGAAAATATGTATGTTGTAATTGTTTCAAAACAAGCACAATCTATGTTGGAAGAGATAAAGGAGCGATGGGATGTATGAGCGTATTACGAAAAGCGATGACACAGTTTTTTTCAATGCATGGTGTATTGTTTCGCTACTCATTAAGTTTTACAATGCTTTCTGCATTGTTTCCGACTTTAATTATTGCAGTGTTATTGCTACAAAACAATATTGTTGATGCTAGTGGAATTAGTGAAGTGTTATATCAGTATTTACCAGAAAGTTTAATTAAACCATTTTTAGATTATTTAATGTCTAAGAAAGTAGAGAGTTTACCTACTATTGTGATTTCATTCATAGTAACTTGTGTATTGGCAAGTAAGTCGTTATATTCATTAATGCTGATATCCAGTAGTACGGAATCGTTTACTACTTATAAGATATTAATACGTATGAAATCCTATTTATTATTTATCATATGTGTAGGTATCATTGGTGGAATTGCTATTGTATCAAATATTGCGTCTTTGCCAATCCATTTAACCTTCCTAATTGGTTTGTTTGTAACTTTGTATACAATGTATAGGATGCTCAGTTTTAAGTGCAGAGATGCTTTTTTTGGATGTCCTGGTGCACTGTTTTCAAGTATAACGATTGTGTTGATTGGTATGTTGTTTTTTGAATTATCGAATCGATTCATGTCATATCAGAGTATTTATGGACCATTAAGTTCATTAATGACATTAGTACTTGTCATTTATATCATAAGTAGTGTATTATACTTTGGGTATTGTTTAAACTATGCGTTTGTGAAAGATGGCACTCGTATACAGTTTAAAAGTCAGCGTTTTTATAGCTTAGGAGAGAAAGTTGTAGAAATACTAAGTAAGAAAAAGAGGAAATAATTATGCGTTTTAAAGTAGAAAAAATGGGAATAAATGGAGAAGGAATTGCATACAGCTATCAAAAACCAGTGTTTATTGAAGGTGCTTTACAAGGTGAAATGGTAGAGGCAGATGTTTTTGAAAAGAATAAAACATATAGTAGAGCGAAACTTATAAAGGTATTAGAAAAGAGCAAAGATCGTCGTAACGTTAATTGTAAATACTATAAAAGTTGTGGAGGGTGTACACTGTTACATGCAAACTATGAAGCACAACTTAAATATAAATATGATAACTTACGCCAAACTTTAATCAAATATGCGCAAGTAAATCCAAAGCAAATTCGCGAAATCAAACGCAACCCATATATATTCAAATATAGAAATAGTTTTAAACTACCATTAAGTATGGAAAAGGGAGTTCTAGTTGGAGGGTTGTATCAAAGTGGTACAAATTATTTTGTACCAGTAGATCATTGTTTGATACATGAAGAAGGTTTAGAAGAAATTCGCATAAAAATATTAGATGTGTTAAATAAACATCATATGAAAGCGTTTGATTTCAAAAAGAAGATGGGACTTAGAACTTTAATAGTAAGAGGTTTTGCTGGTAAATACCAATGTTGTATTGTGAGTGGGCAAGATCGTTTTTCACAAGCATTAATTGATGATTTAATGGCTATTGATGGATTGCATTCATTGTGGCAAAGTGTGCATACCAACAAACAAACGATTGACCCATTTGGAAAAGTAATGGTTCATTTAGGAGGTACACGTTTACTTCCATTTAAACATAGAGGTTTACGTCTGAATATTTCAGCAAAATCGTTCTTTCAGCTTAATACACATCAAGCAGAAACTTTATACCAAGTCGTTGAGGGTATGGTGGATGAAGGAAATGACTTTATTGTAGAGGCGTACAGTGGGATTGGAGCAATCTCTTTGGCGTTACATAAAAAAGCTAAAGAAGTGGTTGGTATAGAATATATTAATGATGCAGTTAGTAATGCCAATCAAAATGCGAAATTAAATGATATTGAGAATGTTCATTTTGTTTGTGGGGATGCAGCTGAAGAATTGATGCGTATTTCGAAGAAAAGAAAGATCGATGTATTGGTAGTCGATCCACCAAGAACGGGATTAAGTATGGAAATGCTTGCTTGTATTATGAAAAGTAAGGTGAAGAAAATTGTATATGTATCTTGTAATCCTGCTACACTTGCAAAAAATATTGCAATTTTAAAAGATAAATATGAAGTACAAAAGGTAGTTCCAATTGACATTTTCTCTCACAGTGCACATGTTGAGAGTGTGACTTTATTACATCTTGTATAAAACTCTACCCCTTTTAATGAAAGGGATAGAGTTTTTTTATCTTTTTACTTTTATCAAAATTAGCGTAACACCCTAATGCACATTAGCTTGTTTTGTTGAATTCATCAAATATTTAATATATTATTGAATCATACGAATACGTATTATGTAGTTCGTTCAGTACCATTTTATTTTAAATACAGATATTTTGAAAATAACTGTGAAAAACTATTCCATTTTTAATAAAAAAGTGAAAAGTGTCACGATTAAAACGGCGGATAAAAAAACGCATCGATTGTCTGTGAATTTTCGCGAACCACTATTACCATATCATGAAGATAATTTTAAACAGTTTATAAAACGATATGCAAAATAGTTTGGCTTTTGAGCTTGTTTAGACGGGTGGAGTACAGATGTTTAGGGAACGAGGGCTAATAAAACGCGAGTAAGTTAGTTAAAACTAATTTTCATCTCGACAAACTGCTTTTATTCAACTATAATGAATAAGTTGTTTTGCATGTAAAGAAGTGTTATGTTCATACTAAAATAATGGAGGATATACAATGAAAAAATTGATAAAGTTATTTATGATAGGTGCGTTGCTATTAGCAGGGTGCAGCACACAAGAGGAGAAAACAGTAGGAAAGAATACTTATAAGGTAGTTGTTTCTTCTTTTTACGAGTACGATTGGTTACAAGAAATAGTGAAAGGACAGGAAGATAAATTCGAAATCGAGTTAATTATGGATAGTGGAGTAGATGTACATAGTTTTGAACCAAGCGTCGAAGATATTGCAACAATTAGCTCTTCCGATTTATTTATATATACTGGTGGAGTTTCTCAGGATTGGGTAGCCGATGTAATCCCACAAATGGGAGAGGGAAGTAGTGTGTTAAACTTAATGGATCATATGGATGGATATCTATTAGAGGAAACATTGGTTGAAGGTATGCAAGTAGATGAAAGTCACACTCACGATCATGAACATGACGAGGAACACGATCACGAAGAAGACCATGAGCATGACGAGGAACACGATCACGAACAGGAAGAAGTGAATGTTGCGCATGCAGATG
>CAYJJS010000002.1:82172-112932 GCA_964370645.1 uncultured Erysipelotrichaceae bacterium
CATGACGAGGAACACGATCACGAACAGGAAGAAGTGAATGTTGCGCATGCAGATGAACATGTGTGGCTATCATTACATAATGCAATGTTTATGGTTGCATTGATGAGTGAAGAGGTACAAAGTTTAGATGAAGCAAATGCTAACTTATATGAGGCAAATGCACAAGTGTACATAGAAGAATTAGCAGCATTAGATACAAAATATGAAGAAGTAGTTCATCATGCGCCAAGAGATACACTTATCTTTGCAGATCGTTTTGCTTTCTTATATATGATGGAAGATTATGGAATCAATTACTATGCAGCATTTGAAGGTTGTTCTGCAGAGAGTGAAGCAAGTTTTGAAACCATAGCATTCTTAGCAGAGAAAAGTAATGCTTTACAGATTGATAATATATTGATTTTAGAGGATGGTTTAGAAGAGGTAGCACAAACAGTAATCGATAATTCTACGCAAAATGATTGTGAAATTTTAGAGCTTAATGCAATGCAATCGATCGATAGTGAAGATATTCAAGATGGTGTTACATATTTACAATTAATGGAAGAAAATTTGGAAGTATTGGAAATTGCACTTTCAAAATAGGAGGTAGTTATGCAGATTGTTTGTAATCATGTACAAGTAGGGTATGGACAATCCGTTGTATGTAAAGATATTAGCTTTATAATGCAGGATGCTAGTTATACGTGTATTGTTGGAGAAAATGGTAGTGGAAAAACTACTTTTGTGAAAACGATATTGGGTTTATTACCTGTGCTTGCAGGAGATATTTCTTATGGTGAGCATTTTTCATCTAAAGATTTAGGATATTTACCTCAACATTCACAAAATCAAAAAGACTTTCCTGCTTCGGTATATGAAGTTGTATTATCTGGTTGTTTGAGTCGAGTAGGGTTGCGTCCTTTTTATACAAAGAAAGAGAAACAACGTGCTAAAGAAATGATTGCGAGGTTTCACTTAACTTCTTTTACCAAAAAAAGCTATCAGGAGCTTTCTGGAGGGCAACAAAGACGTGTTTTACTGGCGAGAGCTTTATGCGCTGGCAGTAAATTACTTGTTTTAGATGAGCCTGTAGCGGGATTGGATGAAGTTTCTATTCGTGATTTTTATCAAGATATTAAACAACTACATAAAGAAGGAATGGGGATTTTAATGATTACACACTCTATTCAAGAGGTAGTGCAGGATTGTGAGTATGTGTTACATTTTTCTAATCAATCTGCTGAATATGTATCTAGCGAAACATATCGAAAGGAACTAGGGCTATGATTCATCAATTTATTGAATATTTATCCTATCCATTTGTTGTTTATGCTTTGGTAGTAGGAGTATTAATTGCCTTTTGTTCATCTTTGTTAGGAACAACATTAGTATTAAAACGATTTTCATATATTGGAGATGGTTTGTCACACGTAGCATTTGGTGCTATCGCTATTGCTTCTGTATTAGATATTGCAAATCAAGAAGTGTTGGTTTTTCCTATTACATTGCTAAGTGCAATTTTGTTATTGCGAATGGGTCAAAGTAGTAAGATGCATGGAGATGCAGCACTGGCTATGCTATCTGTAGGTACTTTAGCAATTGGTTATCTGCTAATGAATGTGTTTTCTGTATCCTCAAATCTTGCCGGAGATGTGTGTGTTACTTTATTTGGATCTACTTCTATTTTGACATTAACAAATACAGATGTTATTGTTAGTATAGTACTTTCATTGCTTGTAATTGTTATATTTGTATTGTTTTATCATAAAATATTTTCAATTACATTTGATGAGAGTTTTGCAAAAGCAACAGGTTTAAGTGTACAATTATACAATTTGTTATTGGCAACACTTATCTCTGCAGTCATTGTTGTAGCGATGAACTTGGTAGGTTCATTATTAATTAGTGCGCTTGTGGTATTTCCTGCAATTAGTGCGATGCGCTTATTTAAAAGTTATCGCAGAGTTATTATTGCTTCTTCTGTAATTGGAGTGATTTGTGCATTCTTAGGAATGGTTATTTCTATTGTGTATGGAACACCAGTAGGAAGTACTATTGTTACCTTCAATGTAGTTGCTTTTTTAGGAGCTTGGAGCGTATCAAAAGTGAGGTAGTAAAGATGTTTAAAAAAATAATTTCTATTTGTGTATTGTTGCTTTGTGGAGCTTGCACATTTGAAAATAAAGATTTAACACGTGTGGAAGAAGAAGTAATAGGTAATCATGGTGAAGTAAATACTTTGGGTATGGATCCTTATCCAAGTATTGAAGTAGATTACAACTTTTATGAAATGAGTTCTACTTTAATTTATGGGCAAGTATATAATTTAATCGTTGATGCACACGCATATGTGGATAAAAGTTTTCGTGTCGAAGGAGAGTTTCAAACCTCTACTCGAAACGATGGTAAAACACTATATTATCTAGTCATCAATGATGCAACTGGATGCTGCCCACAAGGTTTGGAATTACAGTTTCAAGAGGGTATACAAAAGCCAAGTGTAGGTGATGTCATTAGTGTAGATGCACTTGCACAAGTGTATCAATATGGAGAAAGTGAATATGTGTATTTGGATGTAACCTCAATGCTTGTTATCGAAAACTAAAAAACATGTTTGAAAAAATCAAGCATGTTTTTTTGTTGTCTGTGTACGTAAGCAATATGGCAAGTTATTGTCTTGCTTGTGTTTTGCAACACAATCACAACATCGACCATGGTTGGCGCATTTTGTATTTGGACATAAACATTTTTGTTTGTTCGAGCAATGCATAAATACCTCCTTAAAATGTGAATTGATTTTGTTTGTTGTAGTATGTTTTGTATGTGAAACGTAAGGATAAGAAAACAGATAAACATACTACAGCACTAATGCATATTGTAATTGCTATTTGATATAAGATGGCACTGTTAATTGGCTCTCCAGAAAGGATTTGACCACTCATCATACCAGGAAGAGATACGATACCCATTCCTAACATGGAATTGATTGTTGGTAATAAAGCAGTTTCTAAAGCGCGGTTTGCAAAAGGCAGTAATATGCTTTTGGCAGATGCTCCTTGGTTTAAAAGTACCTCCATTTGCAAACGGTTGTCTTGCAATGTGTTAGTAAATGTTTTCATAGCGAGTGAAATAGCGGTCATTGCATTTCCAAAAATCATTCCGCTGATTGGAATTACATATTGTGGATTGAATATACTTTGTCTAGTAATAAGCACAATGAAGAAGAAAAGAATGAAAAAAGCAGATGTGAATAAAGAAATGAATAAAATATATTTCACTTTCTTGTGCAATCCCTTATTTACAGAAAGAATTCTATGAAGTGCAAAGATAGCCATGATAAAAATATATGCAATAACAAGGAAAGGGGATGGATTTTCGATTAAATAAATTAAGACATATCCAGCTAATACAAGTTGAATAGACATTCTAAAACTAGCAAACATTAATAATTTCGTTTTTTCTATTTTACTTTTCCTCATAATTAAAGCAACACCAACCAGTAGTAAATATACTAAAGCAAAGTTAAATAATGATATTTCTACAGCACTATTCATTGCTATCACCTCGTTTCAAATGAATAAAGCTATCTGCAAAGCATCGCATTAATGCGATATCATGCGAAACAATAATACACGTCAATTTGTTTTCTAAGACATATTTTTTCAAGTTTACTAGAAGTGTTTGTGCACTTTTGTTGTCAAGTGCAGAAGTAGGTTCATCTAATAGCAATACCTTAGATTCCATAGAGAGGCATATTGCAATATAAACACGTTGTTTTTCACCACCAGATAAGGTACTACAATCACTATGAACATCTAAAGAAATACCAACTAATGATAGAAAATATTTCATTTTATCGATACTAGCAATCGGTGTATACGCACAATAAGAATAAAAATATTCGAAGTTCTCTAGGATGGTTCCTGTGAATAGAAATGCATGTTGTGATATCAATTTCACTTCTTTTCGTAAAGCAATGCTTTCATAAGTATCTAATGAAGCATCGTTGTAGTAAATGTTTCCGTTTGTGTAGGGAAGTGTTTTATTAAATAATTTTAGTAATGTGCTTTTACCACACCCACTTTCCCCATATATGCATGTAATTTTATATTTGGGTATGTGTACATCCGGATAGGATAAAAAACTTTGAAATTGTAGATCTTTTGTATGAAACATTATATACCTCCTTTTCGTTATATGTTATGATAAATACATGATAAACGAATATCGATATCGAATTTCGATATCATAATAACAAATGGAGGAAAGAAATGCAAGACCCAATTTTAAGAAAGTTATTTTTAGGCTTTATCCAGGTTCATATTTTACATCATGCGAAAATAGATCCAGTTTATGGTTCATTTATGATTGAGGAGTTAAAACACCATGGATATGATATTAGCCCTGGTACTTTATATCCTATTTTTCATAATTTGGAAAAAGCGGGATTACTCTATGTTACAAAGCAGGTAGTGGAAGGGAAAATGCGTAAATATTACCATATTACTGAAGCTGGTGAACAAGTATTATTAGAAGCAAAGAAGAAGGCGAAGGAATTAACAAAGGAGGTATTCTAAAGTGTGTATGAAAGTAGGTTTCGCTAAAAGCGAAATAACTCCTAAACTTCCTGCTTATTTGGCAGGATTTGGGGGCGTACAAGAAGCGCAATCTGTCGCTGACAAGTTATATGTGAAGGTGGTCGTTTTTGCATCACAAAGTGGGTATTATGGTATTATAACTTATGATTTAATTGGTGTTGGAGAGCATTTTATGGCACAACTAGGTAAAGCGATGGACGCAATACAGTTGGACTATAAAAATTTTATGATTTCCTGTACACATACGCACGCTGGTCCAACTGGTACTTTTGATACAGAGTCAGGTGTTTTGGAAGGGACGTCCTATGTGTTTGGTGAATACGATGAGAAGTATGTAACAGAAGTAGTGAATCAAAGTATTTCTGCATTAAAGTGTAGTTTACAATCATTAGAAGAAGCAAAAGTTAGCCAAGGACACACGATTGTAGCAGGCATTTGTGGAAACCGTAATCAACCCAATTTAGCAGGGGATGATCGATTGTATGCAATGCATATACAATTACAAAATAAACAGCGAATTGCAATCGTTCACTTTTCTTGTCATCCCACTATTTTTGATGCTACAAATCAAAGTATAAGTGCAGATTATGTAGGATGTATAGATGCATTACTGCAAAAAGAAGGGTTTGCATTTTGCTTGTTTTTAAATGGGAGTTGTGGAGATATTTCCACACGTTTTACACGCATGTATAAAGGAAAACAAGAGGCAGATAGAATGGCAAGCCTTATTGTACAACAACTACAGACGATACAATATCAAATACTAAAGAATTCAGACATACGCGTACAATTTCAAAATATTGTTTTAAAAACGAAAGAACAATGTGATGTGGAAGTGGCAAAAAGAGAGTTACTCATCGCACAAAAGGAGGTGCAAAAAGCATACCTTGATGGCATAGATGGTAGTTGCTTGCGCACGATTGAAGCAAGGCGTGATGGTGCACAATCTAAATTAATATTTGCTCAAAAGACAACACTAGCTGAGTCATATGAAATACCTATTCAAATTTTTCGTTGTTTTACTAAATTATTTATAGGAGTACCAGGTGAATTGTTTTCACAATTATCTAATGAAATCCATAACCCAGATGTAATTTTTGTAAGTTATTGTAATGGATATTATGGATATTTTGCAGATAAAGATGCATATGATTATGCTTACTATGAAGCATTAAGTAGTCCATTTGCAAAAGGGGAAAGCGAAAAAATCATACAATGTGTTAAAAAACTTCTCGATTAAGAGAAGCTTTTTAATGTGTAAATCCATATGTTTTTGGATGTTTATGTTTCTGTTCAAAGAAAAGTATAGCAGCTTTGATATCTTCTATAAGTTGTTCTGCCATATCTTTTCCCAAGTCCGCGCGACATACAAAACGATGTATTATGGTTGACGAAAGAGAGTCGGGTAAAGGGTAGGTTGGGATTTGCCAACCTTTCATAAGTAAACGATCCGATAGGTCATACAAATCCCAATCACGATTTATACCTTCTTTTAATGTATAACAGACAATGGGCAGGTTACTTCCATCATTAATGATACTAAAATGTTCTAATGTTTCTAACTGACTAGATAAATATATTGCCATGTTTCGAGAGTGTGAATGAATCTGTGTATATCCTTGTTTTCCAAATCGTACAAACGCATAATACTGTGCGATGATTTGACTCGCACTACGGGAGAAGTTAATTGCAATTGTAGGCAAACTACCACCCAAATAACTCACCTCAAATATTAGTTCTTTAGGAAGATATTGGCGATCCTTCCATAAAACCCAACCAATACCAGGGTAAACAAGCCCATATTTGTGTCCAGATGTAGAGATAGATACGACGTGTTTCAAACGGAAATCCCATGCTAATTCAGGTGTGATGAAAGGAGCAAACATAGCACCACTAGCACCATCTACGTGAATCGGAATAGCATAAAATCGATCTTTATTGTATACCTCTAACGCGGTGTCTAAAGCACAAATATCATCATATTTTCCAGTGTATGTAATACCAAGTATACCTACAATACCGATTGTGTAATCATCACATGCCTGAATTGCTTTATCAATATTTAGGCTCATATTTTGCGTATCAATAGCAATTTCACGCAATTCAATATCCCAATATGTGCAAAACTTTTCCCAACATACTTGAAATCCTGATGTCATGATAATGTTTGGTTTTCTGCTTGTAACATCTATACCTTTTTTTTGCGCGTGTTCACGCCAACGAAATTTCATTGCCAATCCAGCAAGCATACAAGCTTCGGAAGACCCGACAGTAGAAGTTCCTATAAAATCTTGTCCTTCTTGTTTAGACCAAAGATTAGCTAACATTTTAATACAAATTTGTTCGATTTGTGCTGTCTTAGGATATTCAGATTTATCAATAGCATTTTTTTCTAAGGTACACTTCATCAAATCAATAGCTTCATCCTCCATGTATGTTTGACAAAAGGTCGCTAAGTTCATACGTGCGTTTCCTTCATCTAGTAAATAGTCTTTAATCAATCGATTGGCTAGGGCGGGAGAGATTCCCACTTGTTCTAGCTCTTCTTTAGGCAACCCCATATTTTCTTCTTGACTAGCAAAGATAGGTGTTAATTCTGTATTTTTTTGTTTCATGATTTTATCCTCCTTTTCATAAATTTGTAAATACATAATGGTATGAAAAAACTTATTAAACTACTGCATATTAATAAAATGATATACGCAAAGTCCTTGTTACTAGAAAAAGAACTAGGTGGGAGAAAAGAGATGCATAGAGTAAATAAGGTGGTAAAAAAACCAATGCCAGCATATAGATAACGAACCATTTTATTTTTATGTACTTTGTAAGATCGCTTTGTATCCATCTTTTGCAATTTAAAATAAGCTATGTACATTAAAATATATGCAAATATATAAATGATTACCGTGAGTGCTAAAGATAAGAAAAATGCAATGTTATTCCCATCAAATAATAATGTAATGACAATCGCCCAAAAGCTAGCAATTATAGTTTGAATAATTACTATGCGTGTAGGAACATTGTGTGAGTTTGTCTTCCCTAATGCTTTAGGTAATAAATTTTCTTCGACACATATGAGTAATTCTTTGGCTGGAGCAACAATCCATGTACTTATTTTAGCAATAGTACTAAATGTTAAAATCATTGCAATAGTATTTACAAGTATTAATAATGATGGGGCAATTTTAAGTAATATGGTATGAACTGCTTGTGTCATTCCTGTGCTTAAACTTAGATTCTCACTTGGTACGACTAGTGCAATGGCTAAAGCGGCTAACATATTAATTAGTAAAGACACTATACAAAACACAATCATTACTCTTGGATAGCTTTTTTTTCCTCCTTGTAAGTGGTTGATTTGGACAGCAGATGCTTCTATTCCTAAATAAGCTAATATAAAGGAGGAGAACACAACCAATGTGTTTAGAGAAGATAGGTCGGGTACAATGCCACTTATGTGCAAATCCAATTGGATTGGGTGATTGGTTGTCACATAAATCACACAAATGGAGATTAGGAATAGTGCAGGTAATAGCACACCTAAAAAGAAACCGATTTTAGAAATAATTGTAGTAACTTTGTCTCCAAAAAACTGTAAGAATGTAATTGCATAAAAGATTACTAACATGCAAATTAACTTTAGAATTGGGTTTGTATTTAGTGTTTCAATTTGTAAGGCAACAGAAATCATACCTATAATAAAATACAGCATAGAAATAAAACCGATGCTAATTTGAAACCATTGGTAAAACACGGCACAAAACGCCCATTTTTTCCCTAGTGTTTGTTCAACCCAAGTAAAAAGACCTTGGCTTTTCCAAGTGTCAACACTGGCCATTTCAGCACTGCAAAGAGCAGTTGGTAAAAACCAAAGTAACACACTGAGGAATAGAAAAAAGATTAAAGATAAACCAGATAGTGCAAGAGTAGGATATACATATACACTGATAACCATAGCCGATGTAAACGTAAAAAAAGAAAATATAGACATTTTTTTGTTCATAACAATTCCTCCATTAATGGTAATAGAGCACAAAGGTTTATCTTATCTGTAATTATTATACCATAATAGTAGGGAAAAGTTTGAAGACGAAAAAACCTCTTCATAGTATAAAGTTTATGAAGAGGTAAAATAGCTAATTATTTTTTAGAAGTACTTTTAAAGTGAATGTATTCGCATTGTCTTGTACATGCACATGTCCATCTAGTTGTTGTGCACAGCGCTGTATACTCTTTAATCCATATCCATGCAAAGCACTATCCGATTTGCTTGTTAGATAGGTGTGTTCATCGAGGATTCTTGGTGTTTTGTATGGGTTAGTGATTTCAATAAATACATTATTGTTTTTAGATATGATTTGCATGCGAATACATGGCGATACACAATCCTTGCTTGCTTCTAATGCATTGTCTAATGCATTACCTAAGATTACACTAAGTGATTTTGGATCTATAATAATTTCCTCATATATCGTAGCTTGTATGTCTAGTTGAATGTTTTCTTTGTCTGATTTATGCGCATAGTAATTTAAGATAACATCAATACTATGTTGATTTGTATAATAAATATGGTTGGTATACAACACTTCTTGAAACACATCGTTTATTTGTTTGATTTGGATTTCATTTTCACCAAATACACCAATCATTTGGTGTTTGAAATCATGTGAGAACATTCTCAATTCTTCAATGTGTGTTTTTAAAACTTCATATTGTGAAATGTATAACTCGATTTGTTTATCTAAAGCAAAAGAATCTGTTGTTTGTTGGATTAATGTTTGCATCTTAATAAAAAAATAGAAGAAAAATATGTTGAAACATACAATGATTAATGTCATAAAGGAAAAATGTATATGCAGGCTTGGCGTATAGATAACAGAATAATCAAAGAAAGAAAATAAAGTAACGATACTTACTACAGGAACACTCACACAAATGAATGTTTGTGTTTTGCTTAAGTTTTGATTATTTTGAAATGTGAATCCCCTTTTTTGAATGTAAAGTTTAGCTAGTTTCACACAAACATAAGGGATGAAGCGAACAAAAAATAGTAAGTAGATAAAAAAGTCGGAATGTGAAAATAAAGTAGTTGCGTCAACTTGTAAGAAAGTTGATGCAACTAAAGGAATCATCACTTCTGTTCCAATTAATATGGCGATGATACTAATTGAAATAAGCAGCTTGTTTAAGATGCGTTCTTTATAGTTACTGACTATAAAAAAAGTACATAAAAACGATACCATTAAATTTAATGTGGCAGGGGTATCAAATATGTTAGCACAAGAAGAAAAAATCCAATACAAAATATAGCTACTATAAAGAATATATGGGTTTGTACATCTTTGCGTAAAATAGATTTGGCAAAAATCATGAATGGTTAATACCAATAATAGTGAAAAAGCACAAGTTAAAGCAATGTCGATCATAATGACATATTCCCCTTGCTGTGTAAATAATTCATGAAACGCATAATTGTATCTTCTTTGAATTTTCTTCCAATAGAAATAGATGTATCTTTATTTTGTATCATTACATTAGATTTAGAAACAGAGATATATTGCATATTCACAACATAAGAGCGATTGGGTCTACAAAAAGAATTCGTTTGTTCTAAACGACTCCAAACATCACTTAGTTTTTTGCGCAATGTAATGACTTCTTTTGAAGTGTGAATAAGAATATTGTGCTGTATGCTTTCTATATATATAATGCTATTTAAAGCAATGGAGTAAGTCATTCCTTTTTTCTTGTAGGTAAAGCAATCTTCCTGTTGTGATTTGCAAAGTTGAATCACTTTATATAATAAAGGAAACAATACACTTGAATCGATTGGTTTATCGACAAAACCAACTACGTTTTTAGAGAATAATTCTCTCCAGCGTGCTTGATAGCTAGATATAAAAATAATGTAGGTATCAAAATGTTTCTCAATGTATTTAGAAAGTTGAATACCATCCATTTCTTTCATTAAAATATCTAGCAATACAAGATCGTATGTATTTTTTTGCATAGCGGATTGTAATGCTTCAGCACATTCAAAAGTATGAATTTGAAAAGGCATATCGATCTTCTCAAAAACAGCACATACATAACTATGTAATTTATTTTGTATATCTAATTCATCATCACATATTGCAATATTTATCATAAGTTTCTCCTAATTATTTTTTATCCTATCATGTTTTTCGTGAAAAGAATAGTAATTAAGCATAGAAAGCGGATGAATTCTTTCGTAAAGTGTGATAAAATATTGAAAAGTTTGGAGGTTAATATGGAGATTAGAATGGCAAATGTAGAAGACATTCCTAGTGTTGATTGGATTATTCATCAAGCAAAGGAATACTTTAAACAAAGTGGTATACCTCAATGGCAAGAGGGAAGTCCAAATGTAATTATGTTAAAAGAAGACATAGAGCGTAGAGAGTTATATGTGGCATTAGAGCAAGATAAAATTATTGCGGTTATTGCTTTATGTAGTGGAATTGAACAAAATTACCTTCAAATAGAGGGGGCGTGGCTTAATGATGAAGCATACATAGCAATTCATCGAGTGGCTGTACATCCCGAGTATAAAGGAAAAAACGTTGCAGGAGCCTTGTTTGCTTTCGCGATAGCGTTTGCAAAAAAACAAAATGTTCACAATTTGCGTATTGATACACATCGTGTAAATCATCCAATGCAAAGGTTGATTCAAAAAAATGGATTTACATACTGTGGGCGAATTGATATTGGGGGGGCAAATGGTGAACGATTTGCTTTTCAAAAGGAAATATAAATAAAGGAGAAAAGAAATGAAAAAAATAGTAGCTGGAGCATTGTTGATGACTACACTAGTAGGGTGTAGTAGTGAAGATAAGGTAGTTTGTTCTTATACAAGTGATGGGGAAGAGATTACATATAGTGTAGAATCTAGTTTGTTTTATGATGATGTAAAAGTGTATCGTAAAGAAAATAAAGAAACATTTGTATTTAGTGAGCAAGCAACACAAGAAGAATACGAAAAAAATATGGAAGCATTAAAGTCATATTATGAAGATATTGATGCAACGTATTCATATGAGGTTGATGGTGATACAATTACAGTACTCTCTACAATTGATTATGGAAAGGTAGATATCGCTGGATTAGTTTCTTTAGACCCAAATGAAGAGCTTACTATGAATGAAGAACGTACTCACATGGATTTAGATAAGATGATATTACAATATGAAATCAACGACAGAACATGTGAGTAAGATTGATACAATCAATAAGGCATTTTATACAAATGCATATTTAAAGGGTGCAAATACATTCCCTGTTTTTATAAGCGTGTTATTGTTTTTACTAATGGTAACATTTCTTGGGTTGGGAAACGCGTATGCACAAAATAGAGATTTAAATGCAACGTATCAGTTGCATCAAGAAGAAGTGCAGGATACATTGTTGAGTGCATATGAAACAGTGCAGGAATGTAGTATTGATACAAATTTACATTTTGTATGTGATCTACAAGAAGAAATAGATGTGGGAGATACACAAATAGTTTTTGATGATGAAATAGGTGCAGATGCAAAATATGCAGTTGCATTTTATGAGCAAGAACTAATTGTGATTACACCGAATTTTCAAATGGCGGGGCCCTATGCTTTGTCACAAGATTTAGCACAACTTGATGATAATGAATTACAAAGTTATGTCATTGCGCAAATTGCTACGATGATGCAATTTGAAGAAACGAATACTTCTTTGGATGAGTTAACTTATGCATTACTAGTTCTTACGATTAACATATTGCTAGTTGCATCGATTACAAGTATGGATTTTAGAAAAGTGCAAAAGCTAAAGGTAAAACGAAAAGAAGTGTTTAATCATTTGATTATTATCGCATTACCAATTGCTTTGTTAAGTTGCTTGATTACTATTTTATTACCGCAATACTATATTAATGGATCAATTATATTTGTATTATTATACAATATACGACTATACTTCTATGTAAAAGTTTTCAAAGCTAGTTTTCACTAATTTTCACACACCGTTGCAAAAGTTTTACATTAATTATTGACTTAAAGTTTCAATTCTTATATAATTGAGTTACTTTTATATTAAAAGTACGGGAGACAGTACAGGAGGAAAGAAAATGAAAAAAGTATTTAGTTTATTACTTTGTTCAGTAGTTGCTTTAGGATTAGTTGGATGTTCTAAAGAATCGTCAGTTGATGACGGTGGAGATAACGCTGCTGACGCTGGGGGAAGACTTTACAATGGTTTTACGTTGGCAACTTCGTATAACCCAGAGTTTGATCCATATGTTAACTGGCATTCAGATAACATTTATGAATTTGGGGCACAATCTTCAACAAACGTGCAACGTTTTGAAAATGAAGAGAGTGATGCATTAATTGAAGAAATGTTAAGTGCAAACTCTGCAACAGAAGAAGGTAAAGCACAATATCAAAAAGCTTACCAAGATTGGATAATTTTAATGAATGAAGAAATGCCAATTTTACCATTATATGTAAATGATTACCACGATCTTTACAACCCAGCTGTTAAAAATTTTGAAACATCTTCATTATGGCAATGGCCAGAAGCAATCGTTACTGCAACAGGTGTAGATACATTCGTTGCTGGAAACACTAGCTTCTCAGGAGAATTTATCCAAGGGTGGACAAACTCATCTTACGATAACAACGTTCGTAAAATCGTTTACGGAGGAACAGGGTTATACAGTGTATTACCTGATGGATCATTAAGTGAAAACTTCATGGTTGAAAATGTTACAGTTAGTGAAGATCAAACAGAATGGACTTTCAAATTAAAAGAAGGTTTAAAATTCTCAACTGGTGAAGATTTCACTGCAAATGATGTAGCATTTACATACTACATGTTTGGACACCCAACATTAGCGGAAGCTGGTGGGGACTTAGATGCTGTAAAACACATCGAAGGTTATGAAGAATACAACAAATCAGGAGATCCAGCGGATTTCACTGGTATTGAAGTAATCAGTGACTATGAAATTAAATTCACAGTACCTGAGCCAACATTCGTAATTAAAGGAACTGTATTTGGAGTATACTTATTATCAGAAGCACAAATGGCACCAGATGGTGAAATTGATGTAAACACGATTAAAGCGGAATACATGAACACACCAGTTGGTTTAGGACCATACAAAATTGTTGAATGGAGACAAGGAGAATTCGTTAAATTAGAAATTAATGAATACTTCCAAGGAGATATTCAAGGAAATGTACCTACAATTCAAACAGTTATCGTTAAAGTAGTGGATTCTTCAACAGAATTAGACCAATTAATTTCTGGAGAAATCGACTTAATTGCTGGAGCAATTGAAGAAGAAAAAATCGATGGAGCAAAAGAAGCTGGTTTAGCTTACTCTAACTACCCTCGTCATGGATTCGGACACATTACTTGGCACAATGACTTCGGAGTAACAGCTTACCCAGAAGTACGTCAAGCATTGGCTTATGCAATTGATAGAGAAGCATTTAACGAAAACTTCGCTGGAAAATATACGACTACAGTAGAAGGTCCTTACTCAACAGAGTTCTGGATGATTGATCAAGCTTGGGTAGATGAAAATTTAGTAAAATATGAACAAGATTCAGACAAAGTTGTGGAAATCTTAGAAGAAGCAGGATGGGAAAGAGGAGATGATGGTATCTTCGCTAAAGATGGAGAAAAACTTCAAATTCGTATCGCTGCAGGAAATCCAGACTGGGTTGACTCATTACGTTTAGTAACTGACAAATCAGTAGAAGAATACGGAATTGAATTCACAGTAGAATCTATTGACTTCGCAGTATTATTAGAACACTACTACGGAACATATAAAGGTTAATAAACAATAAGAAATAGCCACAACTGGCTATTTCTATTGTGTTTATAGAGTTTTTAAGGAGGAATTATGAAAAAACAATTAGAACAGCCATCGCGTTTTCAAGAAACGCTGGCGAATGTAGTACCAATTCTTTTGTACTTCATTAAGCGATTACTATATATGATCCCTGTACTTTTAGTAATCTCAATTTTATTATTTTTGCTTGTTGAAGCAATGCCAGGGGACCCATTATCGGCATATATTAACCCAGAGGCACCAAATCAAGATTTAGATTTCTTACGTCAATTAGAAATTGATTTAGGATTAACAGGACCTATTCACGAGCGTTATGGAAAATGGTTAGTCCGTCTTATTCAAGGAGATTTTGGATACTCAACAGCTTTTAGAGAGCCTGTTGTAGAATTAATCCCTTACTACTTACAAAACAGTATCTTATTAAATGTATTTGCATTCGTGCTTGCATTTATTATTTCTATTTTTGTTGGTATTAAGTCAGCGGTGAAACGTTATTCTTTTTATGATAATTTTTGGACTGTATTTTCAATCTTTGGAATTTCATTACCAAGTTTTTTCTTGGCGATGATTTTGATTTTAGTATTTGTAATCTTAATCCCAATTTTCCCATTTAGTGGAATGGTGGATCCAAAAGCGACACATGTAGCTGGATCATTGGATTACTACTTAGATGTATTACACCATATGGCATTACCTATGTTAGTAACATGTTTAGGAAGTATTGCTTCATTAGTGCGTTATATTCGTAATGCAATGCTAGAAGTATTGAAAATGGATTACATTCGTACAGCTCGTTCAAAAGGGTTGAAAGATAAGGTTATTATTTATCGTCATGCATTTAGAAATGCATTAATCCCAGTATTAACATTAGTAGGATTTTATATTCCTGCATTGTTTGGAGGATCGGTAATTGTTGAGAAGATTTTCGTTTGGCCAGGAATTGGTAACTTATTAAATACTGCTTACTCTCAAAGAGATAGACAAGTTATTTTAATTATCACAATCTTCTATGCATTCTTAACATTATTTGCAAACTTACTTGTAGATATTAGTTATGCGTTAGTGGATCCTAGAGTTCGTGTAGGAGGTGGAAGCAATGAGTAAAGATAAAAACAAAAAGTTTCAAGGTGAAGAAATTTTAAGTCCAACGCGTTTGATGATCAACCGTTTTAAGAAAAACAAATTAGCATTGGTTGGTTTATGGATTTTTGTCATTCTTGTGGCAGCCATTTTAATTTCAAAAATATACATAGAAGTAACAGACTATGATTTAGCTAATATTGATGCATCAATTAAAAACATGCCACCAAGTGCAGAGCACTGGTTTGGTACCGATGCAAATGGTCGTGACTATTTCCCTCGTGTATTACTAGGAGGATTCTTATCACTTCAAGTAGGTATTATTGCAACTGCAATTTCTGTATTAATTGGATTAATTGTAGGTGGTTTTGCTGGATACTATGGTGGAAAAGTAGATATGCTATTAATGCGTTTAACAGAAATCGTATCTAGTTTCCCATTCATTCCTATTGCTATTACAGTATCGGTATTATTTATTGATATTCCTGAAGAACAAAGACTATTCGTTATGATTTTTATCATTGGATTCTTACGTTGGACAGGGTTAGCAAGAATGGTTCGTGGACAAATTTTGTCGCTAAGAGAACAAGAGTTTATGACGGCTTGTCGTGCATTAGGGATTAAAAGTTTTGCCCAAGTAACAAAACACTTATTACCAAATACGGTTGCTTATGTAATTGTTAATGCGACGGTTTCATTTTCAAGTGCAATTTTAAGTGAAGCTTCTTTAGCTTATTTAGGGTTATCGGTTGGAGAACCAATCCCTACTTGGGGGCGTTTATTATCATTGGCGAATTCATCTACAGTAATGCGTAATGAATGGTGGTTATGGGTATTCCCTGGAGTATTACTATTCTTATTAATTCTAAGTACAAACTTAATTGGAGAAGGGTTAAGAGATGCAGTAGATCCAAAAGCGCAAGTGCGTTTTAGAAGTCAAGAAAAACGTTCAATCTTTAAACGATTGTTTTCTAAAAAAGAAGGGCAGGTATAATTATGAGTGAAGTAGTATTAGATGTAAAAAACCTGCACACTTACTTTAAGACAGATAAAGGTACAGTGAAGGCAGTTAATGGAGTAGATTTCCAAGTTAAAAAAGGAAAAACACTTGGTATTGTAGGAGAAAGTGGTTCAGGTAAATCGGTAACATCAATGAGTATCTTACGTTTATTAGAATGGCCAGGTAATATCGAAGAAGGTGAAATTCTATATACTAATGGAGCTGAATCAATTGATTTATCTACTGCTAGTGAAGAAGTTATGATGAAGGTTCGTGGAAATGATATCTCGATGATTTTCCAGGAGCCAATGACGAGTTTAAATCCAGTTTTCAAAATTGGAAAACAAATTTCAGAAACATTAATGTTACACCAAAATGTAACAAAACGTGAAGCACGTCAAAAAGCAATTCAATTATTAAGTGAGGTTAAAATTCCTCGTCCAGATAAAATTGTGGATAACTATCCTCACCAATTATCTGGGGGGATGAGACAACGTGTTATGATTGCGATGGCTTTAGCATGTCAACCAGATATTTTAATTGCGGATGAGCCAACAACAGCATTAGATGTTACAATTCAAGCGCAAATCTTAAAATTAATGAATGATTTAAAAAATGACAAGGGAACTGCAATTATGTTTATTACACATGATTTAGGTGTAATTAACCAAATGGCGGATGAAGTTGTTGTTATGTATTGTGGAGAAATCGTTGAATACGCACCAGTAGATACAATCTTCTTAGCGGAAAGTAAATATTCTCATCCATATACAGAAGGATTATTAGTATCTATTCCACGTTTAGAAGATTCAGTGAAATCAAGACTTGAACCAATTCCTGGTTCTGTACCACACCCATTAAATCTTCCAAAAGGATGTCGTTTTGCACCTCGTTGTAAGTATGCGACAGAAAAATGTTTAAACGAGCATCCAGAACTTCAAGAGATTGGAACAAACCAAAAAGTGCGTTGTTTCTATCCAGAGAAAGGAGTGCGTAGCAATGGAAAATAAGAATAAAGATGTATTATTACGTGTAAAAAAATTAAAAAAATATTTCCCTGTTAAGAAAACGATGGTGTTTCAGGAACAACAATATGTTAAAGCAAACGATGGGGTTACTTTAGATATTTATAATGGAGAAACAGTTGGATTAGTAGGTGAGTCAGGGTGTGGTAAATCTACACTAGGACGTGTGTTACTACAATTGTATTCACAAACTGGGGGGGCTACTTTCTACTATGGTAGATCTTTAGAAGAAGTTGCACCATCATATGTAAAAAAGACAATTGCAAACTTAAAAAATGATGTTAAAAACTTAGAAACAAATCGTGAAAAACGTCGTCAAGCAAAGGCAAAATTAGAAGCTGCGGCAAACCAAGATGAGAAAACATTGAAAAAAGCGCAAGCTGAGTTTGATCAAATTGATGCAAAAATTGACGAGTACTTTGATACAACGATTAAAATCTTTGGAGCATTAACATTGAGTGATGATTTAGACACGGTTTCTAATGTTATGAAAAAATACTTTGAAGTAAAAGGTAAAATGATTACATTAGAGAGAAAGATTGCTAAGTTGGAAGTGTTAATGGATGCTGATTTGAGCGATGGTAAACATGAAAGTCGTGCGCAAAAAGAAAAAGCACAAATCGCACAATACAAAAAAGATTTAGAACCATTAGTTGCTGATTTAGCAAGTTCACAATCTAAATTAGATGCTTTAAGAGAGCCTTTAAAGTCAAACAAGAAGTTTGAACGTTTCGAAGCTAGAAAAGATGATGGAATTGATTTAGCACGTTTAACAACTGAAGAAATGCGTTTGTTACGTACAGACTTACAAATTATCTTCCAGGATCCATATTCATCATTAAACCCACGTTTAACGATTGGACAATTGATTGGGGAAGCTTTAGTAACACATGGTTACTATGCAAAAAATTCACAAAAGCTAACAGATTACATTGTTGAAATCATGGAAAAATGTGGATTGGCTGGATATATGATTCACCGATTCCCACACGAGTTCTCAGGTGGACAAAGACAACGTATTGGGATTGCCCGTGCTTTAGCATTAAATCCTAAGTTTGTAGTTTGTGATGAAGCGGTTAGTGCACTAGATGTATCTATCCAATCTCAGGTAATTAACTTGTTGAAAGATTTACGTGAGGAACAAGGATTTACATATTTATTTATCTCTCATGACTTGGGGGTTGTTAAATATATTAGTGATCGTGTTGGGGTTATGTATTTAGGAAACTTAGTGGAACTTTGTGAAACTGAAGAAATCTTCAAAAACCCATTACACCCATATACAAATGCATTATTGGCTGCAATTCCAACAACGGATGTTGCAAATCGTGCTGCACTTACTCCATTAGAGGGAGATGTACCAAGTCCGGTAAATCCTCCAAAGGGATGTAAGTTCCATACAAGATGTCCAAAGTGCATGGATGTTTGTAAAAAAGTTACACCAGAGTGGCTAGAGGTTACTCCAGGTCACTTTGCAGCTTGTCACTTATACAATAAGTAGAAATAGGAGAGTCTTATGAAATTTACAAGAAATAGAGAAGAAAACAAAGCTTTGCATGATGAATTATTGGAAATGAAAAAAACAATACATTTAGAAGCAAAAGATACAATGGCATTGATTATTGCCGCATTAACAACATTGTTACCAATGTTATTGATTATCTTGGCTATTTTCTTGGGGATTACATGGCTAATCTGGACATAATATAGGAAAACAAAAATACCATTTACTTGAGGTTCAAGATAAATGGTATTTTTTTAATTTATTGCTCATTGCTTTGATAAACATATCCTGAAGCTATCGCAACAATAATACAAAATAGAATGATAAATGGAGTCAATCCAATTGTATACACATTAATAAATCCTAAGAGAACAATATCAAATGCATAAAAAGAAATAATGTGTGCGATAAAAGTAACGATGCATAGTACTAAGCAAATGATTCCTAAGTGACGATTAATGCTTAGGTGTATAAGCTTTGTTGTGATTAGCAAGCCAATGGATCCCCAACTTAACAAAAAAGCAATGAAAAACGGAAATAAGCTTACGATAATAGGCCATACACTCGTTGTAGAAGTAGGTATCATATGAGTATACACAAGATTACTTAGGATACTTTGATAATTCAACAAAAGAATAAGTCCAATTATTATAAAAGATATATTCAATATTAATTTTTTTACCATGATTATATTTGGTAGACTGTATCTACACTCTCCTTTCTATTATTATTCATAACAATAAAATCTCATAAGTTTTTAAAGTTCCCATTGGCTTATCCTCATTCTATTAATTTATAGTCTTATATTAGCATATATACATATATATTGCACTTCTAACCACTATGTATTATATGTTATCTGATAGCTTATATATTTTAAATAAATGACTTCATTATTTTGATTCTTCTATGTATTGGATTGTCAGAATATAAAAAATAAAAATTCATTTTAATTTGTCATTTTCTCGTCACTTTGAATCGGTATACTATGGGTATTAGGAGGAAAGAATTATGGAAATATTAAAAGTAAAAAATCTTAAGAAATATTATGGAACAAAACAAACGATGGTAAAAGCTGTGGATAACATCTCATTTAGTGTAAATAAAGGGGAGTTTGTAGCAATTGTAGGTGCAAGTGGGTCTGGAAAAAGTACTCTTCTACATTTAATTGGAGGAGTCGACACTCCAACTGCTGGAAGTGTTGAAATTGATGGTACAGATATTTATGCTTTAAATAAAGATAAAAGAGCCATCTTTAGAAGAAGAGAAGTTGGGTTAATTTACCAATTTTATAATTTGATACCAATTTTGAATGTGGTTGAAAATATATGTCTACCGATTGAGTTAGACAAGGAAAAAGTGAATGAAAAGCGTTTGAATGAATTATTGGAAACACTGAATCTTAATAATCGAAAAAATCATTTGCCGAATGAATTGTCAGGTGGACAACAACAACGTGTATCTATTGCACGTGCTATTATTAATGATCCTGCAATCATATTAGCAGATGAACCGACTGGTAATTTGGATTCTAAAGCGAGCGAAGAGGTTATTAATTTATTAAAATTATCGAATCAAAAATATAAACAAACCATTTTGTTGATTACACATGACTTAGCCGTAGCGAAACAAGCGGATCGAATTTTATTCATTGAAGATGGTGTACTTGTGAAAGATGAGTTAGTGTATGAAAATTCTTAAAAAGATAACGCATATTTCATTGCGTAAAAATCGTTTACGTACTTCGATTACGATCATAGGGATTGCGCTTTCGACTGCGCTTATCGTGTGTATGATTAGTATGTTTACAAGCTTTCGTACAACTATAATTGATGAAGCAATTGCTCGTAAAGGTAATTATCATGTAAAGTATTATGGGTTGAGTGAACAACAGGCAGATGAAATTGATATGCATAACGATATTGATTCTTATTATGTGGAACAAACAGTGGGAGTTTCAAAGTTAGAGAATCCTCAAACTAGAAATAAGAAATATATACAGGTATCTGGTTTGGACAATTCAGCACTCGACCAACTGCAAGTAGTAGAAGGTAGGCTTCCAACTAGTCAAAATGAAGTAGTTATCGACAAAAGACTACACGATGGGACACAAGCATCGTATCAAATTGGAGATACAATAGATTTACAGTATGGTATCCGTACGCAGCATGGGATGAAAGTGAATTACAATCAAGGGTATTTTTCAGACGAGGAATACACTTTGAGTGGGGAAGTGGGTAATTATTCTGTAGTTGGGATTATAGAAGAGCCATACTACTCACATGAGTATGCAGCAACATATGAAGTGGTTAGTGTTTTACAAGAGGGAGATGGATTGTATAATGTATCCTATTTATTAAATGATGCATCATTAGCAGATGATTTTGAAGAAGATGTATCAATAATATTAGAAAGAACACTAGGTGAAAGTGAGCAGTTTCCTTATTCGTTTCGAAATGTTGATTTAATAAATTTTACTGCACTTGAAGAAGGTGGAGCACTAGTTACTTTATATGGATTATTAAGTGCCGCTATATTAATTGTTATGATAGCAAGTGCAATTTGTATTCGTAATAGTTTTGCTATTTCAATTCTTGAAAAAACACGTATGTATGGAATGTTGAAAAGTATAGGTGCTACATCGAAACAAGTAAAATACAGTGTCTTGTATGAGGCAACGTTATTAGGTATATTTGGTGTTGCTATCGGTCTGTTGCTTGGAATTGGGGTTAGTGCAGGGTTGATTGCTATCTTAAATCTTCCTTATTTTCAAGATATTATGATGATGCAATTCCGATTTGATCTTTCATATATAGGGGTAGTATTAGCTATACTATTAGGTTTATTCACCGTATATGGTTCAGCGTTCTTTACTTCGGTACGCGCTTCTAAAATTAATGAAATTGAAGCAATTCGTAATCAAAAAGAAATTAAAATTTCTCAGAAAAAAGTGAAAACAAGTAAACTTGTAAATAAAATATTGCCGATAGGTGCAAGAATTGCATATAAAAATTTAAAAAGAAGTAAATCACAATATCGTACTACCTTATTATCCATTATTGTTAGTGTGGCAATTTTTATTGGTTTAACTAGTTTTATGGAAATTGGTATGACTATGAGTCAATCGTATTATAAAAACTCTACTGCAAATGTAATGTTGTATTTTGACCAAAAATATGAAGAATTGGAGGGCATGTTTGACACACTAAGTGCTCATGAAAGTATTGAGGAGGCATCGTATATTATGCAAACGCATATTGTACTCTCTTATGCTGAAAATGAAAAACTTGCTAAATTGGTGTATCCTGATACAGAAGAATTACCTGAAATTTTCATTAATACAGTTGTGTTAGAAGATGCACAATTTGCAACGTATTTAGAAAGTTTAAAACAACAGGAAACTTTGCAAGATGGTGAGTTTATATTGTTTCATTCAGAAGAAATAGAAGAAAATATTAATATCTTAGCTTCGCAAAATGAAGAATATCCTTTGATTACGAATACCCAAGTCGCACCATTTGGAGTGGATGGAATTGGTGCTGGAACATATACATTGATTACAGACAAAAGTTCGTATGAGGAGTTCATGCAAAAGGTTGATGTAAATGATCTAGGGTATGCTAGTTACAATATGTGTTTTAAATCATCGAATAGTGCAGCGTTTGTGGAGTATGCTGAACAACTTGATACAAATGAGTATATTCAATATCTAGTTGATTTAGATGCTGCACAAGAGGCGAATACACGTATGATTGTATTACTGTCTATCTTCTTATATGGATTCATATGTGTTATTACACTAGTTGGAATCACAAATATTTTCAATGCTATTCATGCAAATATAAATTTAAGAAGACGTGAATTTGCAACTCTACAATCGATTGGAATGAGTAGAAAAGAGTTTGTTCAACTACAACGTATAGAGAGTATTTTATATGGTCTGAAAGCACTATTGTATGGAATTCCATTTGGGGTTGGTATTTCTTACGTATTGTATATACAAATGAATCAAGATGTGTATCCATTCCCATACAAACTACCAATACAAGCCATTATTATTAGTTGTATATCGGTAATCATATTGATTTATGTCATAATGAAAATTTCAATGCGTAATATTAAAAAACAAAATATTATTGAAACGATTCGTAATGAAAATATCTAAGGTTGAGCGAATATATACTTCATGATACAATTTGAATATCCTCTATCTTAGATAGAGGATATTCATTAAAGGAGGAGCAATGAGAAAAATACTATTAATAGAGGATAATGTATCAATCATTAAAGGATTAGAATATTTGTTGAGTAAACAATATGCGTTTTCTTATGCAACTTCCAAAAAAGAGGCGCTAGTTAAATTGGCGTTTCCTTATGATTTAATTATATTAGATATTATGTTACAAGATGGAGATGGTTTTGAAATAGCTCAAAAAATTCAACATACTCCAATTATATTTTTGAGCGCTAAAGATGATGAGAGTGATATTGTAAACGGGCTTAAACTTGGTGAAGATTATATTGTGAAACCTTTTCGCAATCAAGAATTATTGCTTCGTATTGAGAAAGTATTACAACGATCACAAAAGGATATTGTAAGTTGTGGCAAATTAGTGGTTGATAAGAATCAATTACGTGTTCTTTATGCTGGAAAATATATCGAATTCACAAGTATTGAATATAAAATAGTAGAATTACTTGTTACTAATGCAAATCAAATCATTCCTCGCGAGCGTTTATTAGAGCGCATTTGGGATATAAATGAACAGTATGTGAATGATAATACACTTAGCGTCAACATGCGTCGTATACGCGCGAAATTGGGAGAGGATGTTATCCGCACAATAAAAGGTGTTGGCTATATGGTAAGTACAAATGAATAGGACTAAAATTATAAGTATGTACATAGTATATACACTTATAATACAAGGTGTTTTTATTGCTTTATCTTTTATGCATTATCGTGATATTACGAGTATGTATAATGAAGCACTGTATCAAGTGTATGAAATGGATACGCAAGAAATAAGAGCATTTATAGAAATACTACAATCCGATATAGAAATAGATGAAAATCTGTTGCATGAATATGGTTACGATATACAAGATCCTTACTTATTACAATCTAGTAAAGAAACCTTTCTACAATCTTTGTTTTTAAATGTTTCCATTGTGCAAATACTATTGACCATTTTATATGTAGTAAAAATAATGACTGATAATAAAAGACAAAAAGAGCTAGCGCATATAGTTTCCTATTTACATAAATTACGAAGTGATTCTTATTTGGAGTTACAACGTTTTGATGAAGGTATGGCTTCTAAGCTAGAAACTGAAATTTATAAAAACATTATACTTTTTAAAGAGAAAAATGATAGTGTACACAAAGAAAAAGAAAGTATAAAAGACAATGTTGTGAATATATCACATCAACTTAAAACACCACTTACAGCGATGACTATAATGGTTGATAATATTGTTGAAGATCCAGCAATGGAATCCAGCATTAGACAAGAGTTTATGAAAGATATTCAAGGCAATGTAGTACATATGGAGTTTTTATTACAAGCATTGTTGACGCTTTCTAAATTTGATGCCAATGTCATTGCATTTGAACGTCAAAAAATCGATACTAGTATTTTGTTTGCACAGGTGAGTCATAAGTTAAAGCCGTTATTAGACGAAAAAAATATACAACTTATCATAAGTGGGACAAATGGCTCATTTTATGGAGATCTGCACTGGGAGTTAGAAGCAATGCTTAACATTGTTAAAAATGCAGTTGAATATTCAAAGCAAAATGGTGTAATTGAGGTTTTTGTTAAAAATAATAATTTTCAAACCTTCATAACAATCAGTGATTATGGCGATGGGATTGAAGAATCTGAACTGCAAAATATATTTACTCGATTTCATCGCACGAGTAATAGCGTATCAAAAGGGATTGGTGTAGGGTTATACTTATCCAAGACTATCATAGAAAAAGATTGTGGAAAAATAAAAGTATTTTCAAAAATCAATGAGAAAACAACGTTTGAAATAATTTTCCCTAATGCATAGGACAATACAATAAAGCAACATATATATAGTACAAGGAAGGTAAGTAATTATGGATCTAATGTACGCGATAAGTATGTTGCTTTTTGGTTTATGTTTAGGTTCTTTTTTTCATAATATGGGTTATCGATTGAGCAAAAAGGAAAGTAATTTTGGTCGTTCCAAATGCAATCATTGTAATCAAGTGCTCACATTTTATGAATGTATACCTCTTTTCAGTTTTATTCTATTGAAAGGGAAGTGCCGTTATTGTAAGTCATACATAAAGATTTCCCACTTCCTCAGTGAAATTTTTATGGGTGTTCTTTTTTGCGCTATTGCATTGCAGGATTATTCCAATATTCAAAACATACGATATTTCGTATTATTCAGTATATTACTTTGTCTAACTATACAAGATTTGTACAGTTATGAAGTAAGTGATATCGTTTTATGGATTGCTTACCTTTCTGTTTTTATCTTTCCCTTGGTACAACCAATTTCACATTATGTATATGCATTTGCTGTGATTGGTGCTATTTTCTGTATTTCTAGTTTGTTTTATGTTCTCCTACATAAAGTTGCATTGGGTGGTGGAGATATTAAGCTATTCGTATTTCTTGCTTTATCTTTACCACTGTTGCAATTTTTATGTGCTTTATTATTTGCAAATGTTATTGGTATTATTATGGCTTTCACAAGTAAAAAGTCCTGTATTCCTTTTGTACCAGCGATTACATTGGGGGTTGCTTTAGCAATATTTATATAGCCCATGTTTTTAAAAGTTTGCTCTTTTGTAAAAAACTTATTTTTTAGTAGGTTATTTCTTCGAGCAGTTTCCAAAAAAAATAAAGTGTGGTATCATATAGTGGTATTAGTAAGCGTTTACAGTGAAAGGAGGAAGGGGATAGTAACGCAAATATAGAATAAACATAAACAAGAGGAGATAACTATGAAAAAATTGTTTAAATGTCTGAGTGCATTTGCATTAACTCTAGGAATATTACCTGTAAGTATGCCAGCATATGCACAAGAGAATACAGTTTATGTAGATCACACTAGAGCTGAAGGGGTCAGTGCTAGTGCAAATGATGTCGAAGTGAGTTATTGGGGTGCAGATAAGACCATCGATGGTATTGTAAATCGCGATGCTAGCAAGCCCGATCAATCTCGATGGTCATCGAATTTAGAGAGTACAGCACCAGCTGATAAGAGTCTTACGGTTGACTTAGGAGCAGTGAAAAGTTTTGATCGCTTTATTATTGAATGGGAAAGAACAAATGTTGATGAATTTTTCATTGAAGTTTCAGATGATGGAGTGGCATATACACAAGTTTATATAAGTGAAGCATCTGTAGATTCACTTACGACTACAGTAGATCTTGCTACTAAGGCAAGTGGACGTTATGTACGTTTGACAATGAGCGAGTACAACGGAGGAGACATAAATTGGGCTTCTATTTCTTTGTATGAGTTCAGCATACAAGAAAGTGTGAACAATGAAAACTTAGCTCTACATAAAGAGGCAGTCTCACAATCGAATGAAGATCCTGTCTTTAGTGCTTCCAATGCAACGGATGGGGATGATTCAACACGTTGGGCAAGTGGAACTAGTCCACTATCAAATTATCTTTATGTTGACTTAGGCAGTGAAATGTCTGTCGCAAATGTAAACATTTTATGGGAACGTTTGAATGCTGTTAATGTGGAGATTCAAATTGCAACTACATTATCTTCTCCAATGACAGATAGTGATTGGCAAACGGTTCATGCGTTTACACAAGCACCAGTTGCTCATGAACAAAGCATTAATTTAGCACAAACAATGCAAGCAAGATATGTGCGTGTTAAAATTAATGAATTTACAGAAACTTCATCGGATACAAGTATTTCTTGGCCGACGGTTTCTATTTATGAATTAGAAGTATATTCGTTTGCTCAAGTAGAGCCACAAGAGCCTGAAGTGACTTTACAATCGATTTCTAATGCGATTACATTAGAAAATCCAACTGTGGATCAAACAAGTTTAGATATTTCACACATTGATGCAATTCCTCATGAAGGGTTTAGTATTGTATACAATGGAACAGATTATGAGCAAGTTATCGGAGATGACTTGGCTATCTATAGACCAATTGTTGATACTGTTGTAAAACCAAATTTTAAAATTACAAATTTAGAAACAGGAGAATATGCATTTAAAGAAGTGAGCATCACTGTACCTGGAATGTATGAAACAACAAATACAGATAATGAAAAACCAGAAGTAATTCCAGAATTGCGTGAATGGAAAGGTGAAAGTGGACACTTCTATGTAACAAACACAAGTAAAATTGTTGTTGCAAGTGATGCGCTTGTAGAAACAGCGAACATTTTTGCGAGTGATTTTGCAGATATGACTGGACAAGTATTGAGTGTGCAAGTCGGTGGAACGCCTGAAACTAATGATTTTTACTTTACATTGAGTGATGATGTGAGTAAAGGGTATCAAGAAGAAGGATACCTATTAGATATTGGTGAATACGTTCACATTGAGGCAACTACGCAAACGGGTTCTTATTATGGAACGCGTAGTATTTTACAAATTTTACAAGCAAGCAGTGATATGAGTATTCCAAAAGGAATTACAAGAGATTACCCATTATATGAAGTGAGAGGTTTTATGTTAGATGTTGGACGTAAAACTTTTGAACTAGAATATTTATATGATTTGATGGAAGAGATGTCATGGTACAAATTGAATGATTTCCAATTACATTTAAATGACAACTATATCTTCTTAGAAAAATATACTGCAGCGGGATTAGACCCAATGGATGCGTATGCAGGATTTAGATTAGAGTCAAATATTGTAGAGGGTGGAAACAATGGTTTAAACCAAGCAGATTTGACTTCTAAAGATTTATATTATACAAAAGATGAATACGTTGATTTATTGAATGTATCTGAATCTAGAGGGGTTACAATTGTGCCAGAATTTGATACACCTGCACATTCACTAGCCTTAACATTAGTACGTCCAGATTTACGTCAAGGAACAAGTGGTCGTGAAAATGATCATTTAGATTTGATCAATAGTTATGATGAAAGCTTATCTTTCGTGCAAAGTATTTTCAGTGAATACATGGAAGGGGCAGATCCTGTCTTCCCTACTGGAAGTGTAGTGCATTTAGGACTAGATGAATATACTGCATCATCTTCTGCGTTTAGAGATTTCTCAAATGACATGATTGATTTTGCAGAAACAGAAGGCTATGTACCTCGTATATGGGGAAGTTTAACATCATTAAGCCAAGGGGCAGAAGTATTAGGTGATGGAGTACAAATGAATCTATGGAATACTTCATGGGCAAACTTCCAAGACATGTATGAGTTAGGTTTTGATTTAATTAATACAAATGATGGAGATTACTATATTGTTCCAGATGCTGGGTATTACTATGATTATTTAAATAAATCACACATCTACAACAAGGATGTAAATTCACTAGGTGGTTATACAGTACCTGCTGGAGATTCTCAAATGCTGGGGGGAATGTTTGCTGTATGGAATGATCAAGTGGACTTGAGTCAAAATGGAACAAGTGAATACGATGTTTATGTGCGTATTAAAGATGCTTTACCATATTTTGCTTCAGCAGTATGGGGAAAATTATCATATTCTTATGAGGATATGGCACAAATTGTACCAACACATGATGAAGTACCAAACACAAATTTAGCACACGAGGTTGAAAGTGCTACTCCTTTAATTGCAGAATATGCAATGAGTGGTGTGAGTGATACAAGTGAAAATGGATATGATCTAATTGAAGCTGTGAATGCAACGTATGTTGAAGAAGATTATAAAGAGGTAGTGCAATTAGAAGGTGGAGAGAGTTATATAGAAACACCTTTAGATCGTGCAGGAGTTGGAAATAGTGTACGTATAAAAGTGAAACGTACAAGTGATTCAACACAAGAACAAATCTTATTAGAATCTTCAAACTCAACAATTAAAGCAGTACAAGAAGGAACTGGTAGAGTTGGATTCTCACGTGAAGGAATTGACTATTCATTTAACTACACATTACCAATGAATACATGGGTAGAGTTAGAGTTTAAAACGGAATTCGAATACACTTACCTATATGTTGATGGTGTATTGATGGACACATTAGGTGATGAATCAAGTTCACAAGGTAGAGGGTTCTCGGCTACATTAATGTTACCAATTCAAAGAATTGGTTCAACAACAAATGCATTTGTTGGATTCGTAGATGAAGTAATTATTTCACAAGATGGAGACTTTATTTCTACAATGTCATTAGAACGTTTAATCATTAATGCCAAAGCATATTTAGAAACAGCGCAAGATGACACTCTTACGCAGGCTGTACAAGATGCAGAGGATTTAATTGCTTCTAAAACATACACACAAACGCAATTACAACAAGCACAAGTAGCAATTCAAGCAGCAATTGAACAATCTGATTTCGATTCGGCAGATTATTCACAAATTGAAACTTTAATGAATAGTGTGTCTTCAAACACAAGTTTATATACAGTCGACTCATATGCAAACTTTATGTCGGTATATAACACAATTGTGTTTGGGTTACACGAAAGTTTCCAATCAACGGTAGATGATGCAGCAACACAGTTACAAGCGGCAATCCATGCTCTGGTTGTGAATGAAGAAATGAATTTGTTGGAAATTGACAATGATACTATGAATGCAACTTCAAGTAGTAATCAAGACAGTTCGTCTTCTGCATTAAAGGCAATTGATAACGACCCATCTACAATATGGCATACTGTGTGGGTAGATACACCACCACCACATCATATTGAAATTGAGTTAAACGAAGTTACAAGTATTAATAGAATTACTTACTTAACAAGAGAAATTGGAACAAATGGAAATATCCAAAACTATTCTATTGAAGTAAGTAGTGATGGTTCTAACTACACTAGTGTGAAAGAGGGAACATTATCTACTAGTTATGGCTTATATACGATTGATTTTGATGCAGTGGATGCAAAATATGTGCGTATAAATGTTTTATCATCTTCGGGAGGATTTGGTTCTGCTGCAGAGATTGACATTTATAAAGCCGATGTAGTTGCGGATTTTGATACGCTACAAGCAGTTATTGATGAAGCAAGTGCACTACAAGAAATCCAGTATACATTAGCTAGTTGGACTGCTTTACAAGATGCTATTACGCTTGGTGAAGCGTTTTTAGCAGATTCAACAACTGGAGCGCAAGATGTATATAATGCAACAGTGGATATCGTGCAAGCTATGTCAGCATTAGTTTATTTAAGCGGAGATGAAGTCGCTGACTATAGTGAATTAAATGCTTTAATTGCACAAGTAGAAGCTATGGTAAAAGAGAATTATACAAGCTTTGCTGCAGTAGAGGCGGCTTTGAATGATGTGGTAGCAGGGTTATTAGCTACACAACAAGCACAGGTTAATGCATTTGCACAGGCAATCGAAGATGCTGTTGCTGCATTAGTATTAAAAGCAGCTGATTACAGTGCAGTAGATACTGCGATTGCAAGTGTACCAGCGGATACAAGTATGTATACACAAGCAAGTGTTGATGCAGTCCAATCAGCAATCGACGCAGTGGAGTATGGAAAAGACATCACAATGCAAAGTGAAGTAGATGCATACGCACAAGC
>CAYJJS010000003.1:0-28789 GCA_964370645.1 uncultured Erysipelotrichaceae bacterium
TAATGGAATTGATAGCTTTTTATTGATGATTGGTAATATTTTAAGAAATTCATCTTTATCAAATATAGCTAAATCAATATATGAATATCGTGTTCCAATTCCCCCACCAATACTTCTAGCACAATGACGTACATAAAACAATTCATGCAATTGTTTTTCTAATGCCTGACGCACAAGTGCATCGTTTTTTGCATTTCCTGTATTTTCATAAAATACATATCCATACTCTCCACCCAAATCGTAAAATTGATTTGCAATAAGTGACTCTTGTTGCATGGTTTCTGCAATTAGTAGTGGATGCAAACTTACAATCGTTTTCAAGTCTTGACGCAATTCATCCACCAGTGCAGATTCATCTTCAATTTTGAATAAACGATAAATATCACTTGCTTCATAAAAGTTAGTCCACTTTTGTTCTTCTACAATATCTAATAGCATTTCATAAAAGTGCGATAATAAACTCACATTTCCTGCTTTCTTTTCTGTAATAACATCAATATGGTTAATATACGCTTCCAAAGCCGTTTCACCAATGAATAATTGTAACATATAAATGGAAAGCTCCAACGCCTTGTCCGGTGTTGTGTGAGTAAACGCACTACAGTACATTTCTACATTAATACAGCGATTGTTTGTATCAATACTATAGTGTACAAGGAAGTCATCAGCCGTATAATCTTGGTTTTCAATACGTAAAGTCGTATGAATCGCCTTTTGTGTTAACGCTGGTAGTTGCGCATGCACTAACCAGTCTTTTGTTACATTAGATGGAGCCATTTTTTTCATTAAAGCAGTGATAAATTGAATATTTTTCTCTTGTTCTGGCAGTAATGTTACTTCAAAAATACCATCGTCATGTGTTACTTCTAAACTACAATTTGAAAATTCTTCAAAATATGTATTTAAAATTTTAGTAATCTCTTTGACTTCATCGTGATCATTTTGTACTAATGCTTGTTGCAAATTATTTGATTCTTCTTCAAATATTTTCCAAAAACGTTGAATTTGTTTTTTAATTGACATGTTTTCTTCTACCTCTCATACATAATTGATATATTGCATATCCAATGCAACCACCAATCACATTGAATAATAAGTCATCTACATCACTCACTCCACTTCCTACCACATATTGTAAAATTTCAATACTTAAAGAAAGAAGGAACGTAAACAATAATGTTTTATACCATGTCGTTTTTGCTTGATAAGCAAGAAAAAAACCAAATGGGATAAACCATACTATATTACCAAACACATTATACCCTGTTAGTGCTAGAGCTTGAAATGGACCATTTACAACATTTTGATAATGATTTGCCTTAATCAGTTCATCAAATAGAGTAAGATTAATACTACGTACAGGAACTGTATTCAAACCAATTCGAACCACAGTTACTAGTATTAACATAGATACATAAAAATAAAATACACCATAAAAAATCATAGATCTTTTACGTAATTTTCGAATAAAGGTATGATACATAAAAGTAAGCAGTATACTACACAATAATGCAACTCCTATACTGTTGAATACCATACTAAAGATTTGTTCATATGTCATAAATACCTCATGATTGGAAAAGCGATTTTATTTCAAATCGCTTTTTTTATTCATCTCAAATATAATTTTTTCAATTTTATTCCCACGCTCTAGTGCATCATCAATTACAAAAATTAACTCTGGCACTTTACGTATACTCATTTTTTTACTCAGTTGTGTACGCAAGAATCCTTTCGATTTATTCAAAACTTTTAAACCTGCTTCACTTCTAGCATCTTGTCCTAGAAATGAAACATACAGTTTCGCATAAGATAAATCATTTGTTACAGTACAGTCTGTAATTGTAACAAATCCAAGCTTTGGATTTTTCAATTCAAACTGAATGATTTCAGAAATGTTTCGTTGTATAATTTGCGCTATTTTTTCAGTTTTTGCACTCATATTATTTCACTTCTACTTGTTGTGATTCAAATGCTTCAATAATATCTCCTTCTTTAATATCATTAAAGTTTTCAATAGTTACACCACATTCATATCCATTTGTTACTTCTTTCGCATCGTTTTCAAAACGTCTTAGCGATCCTAGTTTTCCTTCATACACAACGATTCCATCACGAATTAAACGCACACCACAATCTCTTCTAAGCGCACCATCACTTACAATAACTCCAGCAATAGTTCCTATTTTGCTCACTTTATACGTTTGACGTACTTCTGCTTGTCCAATGATTACTTCTTCATATACAGGAGCTAACATTCCTTTCATGGCTGCTTCCATTTCTTCTAACACTTTATAAATAATATTGTGAAGACGAATATCTACACCCTCTTCTTCAGCTTTTTTACGAACTGCAGCACTAGGTCTTACATTAAACCCATAAACAACCGCATTACTAGCAGATGCCAGCATAATATCTGACTCACTAATTGCCCCAGCCGTAGAACGAATTACATTTACACGCACACCATCTACGTCTATTTTTTCTAAACTTGCTTTTACAGCTTCTGCACTACCTTGTACATCCGCTTTTACAATTGCGTTAATAGTTTGCAATTCACCTTCTTCGATTTGACGAGCTAAATCATCTAACGATAAGGCACTAGAGCTATTACGTTCTTCCATTTGTTTCACATGGTTTCTCGCTTCTGCAATTTGACGTGCTGTTTTCGCATTTGAGAACACTTTAAACACATCTCCTGCGGTAGGCACATCTCCCAATCCAATAATTTCTACTGGAGTAGATGGACCTGCAGTTTTAATTTCTTCACCCATGTCATCTACCATTTTTCTAACTCTACCAGATACACTACCAACCACAATAATATCAGAAGCATTCAATGTTCCTTTTTCAACCAATAAAGTAGCCACTGGCCCTCTACTCTTGTCAAGTTTTGCCTCAATTACAGTACCCATTGCTTCACGTTTTGGGTTCGCTTTTAAGTCCGAAACCTCAGACACTACTAAAATATTTTCTAATAAATCTTCGACACCATCACCATTTAAGGCAGAAACAGGAACGAAAATCGTTTCTCCACCCCATTCTTCAGGCATACATCCGATTTCACTCATCTCTCCCATAACTCGATCAGGGTTTGCACCTTCTTTATCCATTTTGTTTACTGCAACAATAATTGGAACATCCGCTGCTTTTGCATGATCAATTGCTTCCTTCGTTTGAGGCATCACCCCATCATCTGCAGCAACAACAATAATACAAATATCTGTAACCTTCGCACCTCTAGCACGCATTGCTGTAAAAGCCTCATGTCCTGGCGTATCCAAGAATGTTACTTTTTTACCATCAACACTTACTTGGTATGCACCAATGTGTTGGGTAATTCCACCAAACTCTCCGGCTGTTACTTTCGTTTTACGAATTGTATCCAACAGTGTTGTTTTCCCATGGTCAACATGCCCCATAATCGTAACAACTGGTGGACGACTTTGTAAGCTTTTTTCATCTTCTTCTACTTCTAAGTCTTCAAAATTAAATTCTTCAACATGAATTTCTTTTGTAACTTCTACTCCATATTCCATACAAATTAATTGTACAGTCTCATCATCTAAGATTGTATTAATTGTAGCCATATTACCAAGCATAAACAGAAATTTAATAATTTCTGATGCACTTTTGTGTAACAATTCAGCTAACTCTTTTACACTCACTTGATTCGTGTACGTAATCTCTGTAATAACTACTTGTTCTACCTTGTTTTGGTTTGGGTTATAGTTATTTCTCTTTTTATTTTTCCCACGTGTTTGTCTTGCCATTATTTCACCTAGCCTTTCAAGCATGATGCAATGGTCTTTGCAAATCCAACCTCCAATATACTAACTGCTTTACAATTTGTTTTACCAATAGCTTGACTAAGTGCACTACTGCTCTCAATAAAGCAATAGTCAACCCTATAAAAGGTACACTTGTCTATCAATCTTTTCTTGGTATTATCAGAAGCATCGCTTGCAATGACCACTAGCTTTGCCTTATTTTTTCTAATGTCCTCTAACACAGTATCGCCAACACTAAGCTTTCTTGCTCGCATAGCCATACCTAACATATTTAATGCCTTATTCATTTACATATTCCTGTAATGTATCATAAATACTATCATCTACTTCTACATTTAACGCTCTATTCAAAACCTTATTTTTCTTTGCAAGTGCAATTGCCTCGCTACTTCTTTTCAAATATGCTCCACGGCCATTTGCTTTTCCACTCTCATCCACGATAACAGTTTTTTCAGGTGTACGTACTACTCGAATCAATTCCTTTTTAGGACACTGTTCTTTCGTAGCTACACATCTACGAATCGGTACTTTTTTCATAAACATTACTCTTCATCGTAATATTCATCATACTCGTCAAAGTCGATGTCATCGTTAATCCAAGCTTTTTCTCTTTCTTGTTCTTCAGCAGCTTCAATTTCTTCTAATTCTTCTTCTGTATAAATTGGTTTTAACTCATACTCTTTTGCACTCGTATCATAAGTAGGCTTACTAAGCACTAATGCTTCCTCTTCCTCTTCCTCATATCTACGTTTTGCTTTTTTAAACACAGATTTCACTTCTTTTTCTTCAGTAATGTTTTCAAATTTTGAAACAAAAGAACGTTTCTCTTCAATGTTGATTCCTTGTGCTTTTTTCGCTTTTACTAATTTCGCTACTTCTTCTAAATCATCTTCACTGTTAACAACTACTTCTTCAACTTTAGCCTCACTTTGTACTTCTTCTACAGCTTTCGTAGCAGTCGTCTCTTCATTTGTTACAAATTCGACCTCTTCCTCTTCAGGAATTAATAACTCTTCATCAAACTCCATAGTATTTTCACTTTGTTTAAGTTCTTCAAAGATTGCTTGTTGTTTTTTTGCTTGTTCTTGTGCACGTTTTGCTTGCAACTCTTCCTTCTGTTTTGTTGCAATACCCACATAATCAATACCTAATGCATTCACATCACTAATCGATTTAATATCAATTGTATTATTTGTAAGTTTTACTGCCAATCTAGCGTTTTTACCTTTTTTACCGATTGCTAGAGATAATTGATCATCATTCACTACAACCATCAATCCATTTTTCATTGGATTTGGAATTACAGCAACCACATCAGCAGGTGCCAAAGCATTTTTAATCAATTCACTAACATCGTCATTCCATTCAAAGATATCAATTTTTTCATTCGCTAACTCATCTATAATTACTTGTACACGTTGTCCCTTTGGACCAATACAAGCACCAATTGGATCCACGTTTTCATTTTTTGAATATACAGCCATTTTACAACGCTCACCAGCTTCACGAGCAATTGCTTTAATCTCTACAATTCCTTGATAAATTTCAGGCACTTCTTTTTCAAACAAACGTTTCACCAAAGCTGGATCAGCTCTACTAACTAATACTTGAGCTCCCTTAGTGTCTTTATTTACATCACTGATTACAACACGAATACGTTGTCCTTCGTAATATCTTTCACTTGGAATTTGTGCAACCTTAGGCATTAAAGCAAGTGTTTTTCCAATGTTAATCAGACAGAATTTCTCTTCTACACTTTCTACAGTACCAACTACTAATTCTTCAAGCTTATCACAATACTCATCGTAAACCGCTTGTTTTTCAGCTTCACGAATTTTTTGTTTCATTACATTTTTTGCTAAAATTACAGCAGCTCTACCAAAATCAGCAATATCTACTTCCGTGTCAACTAAATCGTCTAGTTCATACGTTTCTTTAATTGCTTTTGCATCCGCTAAAGTAATTTCTAATTCATCATCTTCGCACTCTTCTACAACCAAACGTTGATGATATACACGGATATCATTCGATTTATCATTGATATCTACTCTAACTAAACAATCAGGAATTTCAATGTGTTTACGATAGGCCTTAGCTAAAGCCTCTTTCAATGCCTCCACTACGATTTCTTTAGTAATACTACGATCGCTTTCAATTGATTGCATTGCACTAACTATACTTTTTAATTTCATACTGGCTCCTTTAAATCTTTACCGACAAACGGATTAATTGCACGTTATCAAGTGCAACTTCTTTTTTACGTTTCACTGCTTTATCCATATATTCAACAATGACATATGTATCCTTCACTTCGCGTAAATATCCTAACAATTCATCCATCCCATCTTTGGGGTTCGCGAACTTAATATATACATATTCATTTATTGCCTTCTCTATTTCTTCAAAACTTCGAAGTTCTCTCTCTGCTCCAGGAGAACAAACTTCTAAATAATATTCAAAAGTAATCAAATCGTTCTCATCCAACATTGCAGAAATCATCGATGATACTGATGCACAAGTATCGATATCCATACTACCATCCGCTCGTACAATAGAGACTTGCAAAACTTTCATACTACCATCTTGCACCCATTTCACATCATACAATTGAATACCTTCTTGCGTGTCAACCACTGTTTTTACTTTTGTTTTTATGTGTTCTATTTGACTCATAAGCCCTCCTTAGCAAAATAAGAGTGGACACCAAGGCCCACTCGCTTTTAAATATGTCTATATAATAGCATAGCCATTACAATAGCGCAAGCAGTTAGTCAACTTTTTCAGTCTACTGATTTGTTTCTTTTCCTTTTACATACTATAATGTATATATATAAAGGAGAAAGAAAATGAGCGAAAAATTGAATATACTGTGGGTGAATGACAATCCTACAACAGCAGATAGTATGGTATTCATGTATGCTACAAATGCGAAGCTAAACAATTGGTTTGATCAAATAGAGATCATTATTTGGGGAGCAAGTGCAAAGCTAACAAGTGAGAATGAACGTATCCAACAACGCATCAAAGAAGCAAAAGAAGCTGGCGTGATTGTTAAAGGTTGCATTTCTTGTGCTAAGATGTTTGGTGTAGTCGAAGAACTAAAAGCCTTAGAAATCGAGTTAATTCCAATGGGTATACCACTAACAAAGATTCTAAAAGAGAAAGAATACTTGCTGACTATATAGTTTCTATGAAAATATTAGCTATTAGTGGAAGTGGAAGAGCGCATAGAATGACACACAATGCAATTGATTCAATTCTTTATGGGTGTTGTGATGAATATGAAATCATCTCTTTGTCTAATAAAAAAATAAACGGATGCATTGGTTGTGCTGCTTGTGCAAAAGACAATACTTGTAAAGTACACGATGACTTTCTTGCAATTGCTACAAGTATGAAAAACGCTGACATCATATTATTTGGTGCGCCCAATTACTTTGGAATGGTTAATGCCCTATCACATGCTGTTTTGGAAAGAACCTTTGCTTTTACACACAGAGACATTTACGCATTACAAAATAAACTAGGCATCATAGTTAGCACTTGTGAAAACCGAGAAGCAATAAACCCAGTTAGTCAATACATTGAAAAAATGTTTCTTTACAACAAGATAAAAATCATTGGAAAGATGCAAGTGCAACAATACAATCAATGTTATACTTGTGGATTTGGACACAAGTGTGCAAAAGGTGCCGTTGTAAGAAAACATGGTTTTTTAGAAGAAATACTTCCTTGCCATTTGCCATTAGAAGTACATACGCAAACAAAAACACATGAAGAAATCCAAGACATTCGTAAGGCATTAAGACAGCATGGTGTATCTTTCCAAGAAATTGCTTAATTAAAAAGATTATCACCTATTTGGGCGATAATCTTTTTAATATTCTATCTTTATACTATATCCATCAATCGCATAGCCATCGGATAAACTTACTTCAAAATGCTCATCATCACTAAACCCAATCGATTGCCCTGGAATCAAAGTCACTCCTTGATCTAAAACAAAACCACTTATATCAATAAGTAATTCATGTATTTTTTCAGGGTCTTGTTCGCTTTGGACAACTTCTATTTCTTCTATACCAAATTGACGTAATCCATATGTAAAACCACCAATGGATTGATCATCATAATCACGATACACACCAAAATATACAACATTAAACAACGGAATGTCTCCCTTTTCTAACAATGCATATGCAATCTGCACATAAGATTGATTTTCAAACACGGTACCTAATGTTTGCACGCCTACACATCCAAAAAGTTTTGCTGTGCTCGCACATATCTTAGTATATAAATTTGCAGTCTCAATGGTCTCATAGTCTTTTCCACTAGATGATAAAACTGGACGATTGCCTTGAACGTGTTGGGATACACTTATAAGCACATGATAATTATGTTTTTCAACAAGAATTTCTCCATCTATATATAAATGGTTATTTTTTACATCCTCATAAGCACTTTCACTGACTTCATCCACTACAGAAACTAGTGCAAACTTCTCATCTACAGTCACAAAAGTAAATGTGTTCTCATCACACATTTCATAATCAGAAACTTCTATATCCCAATCATCTTGGATTTGAGTGAGCACATCAAAAATACACAATTGCTCGCGTTCAAACAAAACCATACTTACAAAAGTCCCCTTCAAATCCATAAAGTTCATAGTACACCTCTACTTTCTTATATAGTGTATCAACGTAAACCCTTCCATTTTTTCCTTCGTCTTCACTACAAATTGATCCAAACTATAGTTAGGGAAAAAAGTATCCCCTTCATACAGCTCATCAACAAGTGAAATCCACATTTCATCTACATAATCTAACGCATATTCATAAATTTGAGCACCACCACATACATATAGTGTTTCTTCGCTATTTTTATATTTACGTAATAATGCTTCAAAATCATTTACAACACTTACATCCTCATGTTCATAAACATACGATTTATTATTTGTAATTACATATGTATGACGTTTTGGCAGTGGCTTTTTCATCACTTCAAACGTTGTTCTTCCCATACAAATATCATGATGCAATGTAATTTTTCTAAAACACTTCAAATCCTCTGGTAAATCCCAAGGCATCCAACCATCTTTACCAATGACTAAATTTTTAGCATGCGCAACAACTAAACTAATCATTAGACACTTACCTTTCCAACCAGTTTACCATGAGAAACATAGTCTTCAATCTTTATATCATCAATTGTAAAATCAAAAATAGATTTCACATCTTTATTCAAAACCAGTTTGCACTTTGGATATGGTTCTCTTTGCATCTGCTGCTCAACAACTTCAAAATGATCCTTATAAATGTGTGCATCTCCAATCGTATGAATGAATTCTTTTGCCTCATAACCACAAACTTGTGCCAACATTTCACACATCAATGCATAAGAAGCAATATTAAATGGCACTCCTAAAAATGTGTCTGCACTTCTTTGATACAACTGGCAACTCAAATATTTCTTATCTGGACTTACATAAAACTGTAAGAAAGAGTGACATGGTGGTAATGCCATATCATCCACTTGACATGGATTCCATGCACTGATAATATGTCTTCTACTAAAAGGGTTTTCTTTTAAAGATTGCACCAGTTTTTGTAATTGATCCACGCCTTCATTATTAAAGTTACGCCACTGCGCCCCATATACTGGACCTAAGTTACCATGTTTTTTAGCAAAAACATCATCTTCCTTAATTTTTTCAACAAACGCATCCATACTTTCACCTTGATAATCTTCAGATTTTTTAAAATCTTCAAAAGGCCATTCATTCCAAATACGAACATTACGATCCACTAGATACTTAATATTCGTATCCCCTTTAATAAACCACAGCAATTCTTCAGCAATTGGTCGTAAAAACATTTTCTTAGTAGTTAGCAGTGGAAACCCATCAAGTAAATTATAACGGCTTTGATACCCAAACACAGAACGTGTCCCTGTACCTGTACGATCCTCACGATCTTCACCATGCTCCATAATGTGTTTACATAAATCTAAATATGTTTTCATCCTTACTCTCCTCTTAATAACTTCAACTCATCATCACTCAATTGTTTATACTCACCAAGTGCTAGAGCTTCATCTAACCATAAATCATTCATACGAATGCGTTTTAAATATACAACCTCATTATCTACTGCATGCATCATTCTTTTCACTTGATGAAACTTACCTTGCGTAAGTATTAAGTGAATTACACGTGAATCTTTTTTCAACACTTTACATGGTTTACAAACTTCATCTTCACTAATTTGTATTCCAGCTTCCAGTGCATCAATATGTTCTTGCGTGATATCTTCTTTTAGTTCAACATAGTATTCCTTTTCTACATGATGTTTTGGCGATAATAAAGCGTGAGCTAAAGGTCCATCATTTGTAAGCATCAATAAACCTTCGGTATCTACATCTAGTCTACCAACACAAAACAAGTCTAAAGCAAAATCTTCATAGACCAAATCCAATACGGTTGGGTAGAAATCATCAATACTTGCACTCACATAACCATCTGGTTTATGTAACATAATATAATAATATTCTTGATACTGGATAACTTCTCCATCCATTACAACAACATCTTTTGTCTCATCAATTTTATAATCATCATCACGACAAAGTACATCATTTACATAAATAATTCCTTTACGAATCATTTTTTTCACTTCACGCCTAGTACCTACTTTAGCATGTGCTAAATACTTATCTAATCGCATCATACACGTTTTCCTCTATTTCTAATTTTATTCATATTTATATTAAAGATTGTTTGTGGAACTTGAAAAATAGCAGTAATCCCTACATATACTCCACAACACACAATCCCCATCAGCGCCAATAACAGCGTCAATAATAATCTACTCTCTGTATAGTAAGTCCACCCCAGTGATTGAAATAGCATTCCAACTACAAAGAAACCAACTAACCCGGCTAGATTAAACAATAGCTTGCGCACACTATATTTCCACTCGTTTTTTGTTTTTCTTGCGATAAACCACATATTTAACCCCATAAATGCAGCATATGCGATTCCACTTGAAATAATCATTCCACCTACACCAAATATAGATAATAATAAATAATTTGTTGCCAACTTCACAATCATGAATACGACCGTAGACATCACTACTTTATTACGTTCCTGAATGGCTAAAGAAATGGATGCGAAAATCGGACAAATCGTTGCAAATACAGCTTCCAATGCATACCACTGTAAAACAAACGTATATACATCTAAATTTTCATCTATTCCAAATAACACAACACTAATCGCTTGTGCAAAAACAAATATTGCTAAACAAATTGGAAGACTAATGTATATAACCGTATCCACACAATCTCGTATGTATTTCTTTACTAACTTAGCATCTCTTGTTTCAATTGCTGAAGTAATAAATGGAATGATTGCAGCACTAAAACCTGGTGCTAAAATCATTGGAATATTGATGACACGAATCGCTTGTCCCATAGCCGCAACTAATGCAGAGTTGTACTCCATTTTCCCATAAGCTTCAATTCCAGATTTCAAAAACAATTGATTAATAATGGAATCACTATAACCAAATGCAGCATTAATGAAAAAAGGAATCGCAATCATAATCAATTGTACTAATATACCACGTACATCTTGCGTTGTTTTTTCCTGCTTGGCAGCCAACATTTTTATCTCATTGGATTTGTGCTTTCCTTTACGCAAAACATAAAAAATTGTGACACAAGCTGCAATCGTTGCAGAAAATGTTGCAAAGTAAACAGAATACACACGATCAAATCCAAATACATAAACGGCAATTGCTCCACTTGTCAATAAGAATAAAATACGTACAAATTGTTCTACTACTTGTGAAGCACCATATAACTCCATTTCTTTCAATCCATTGAAAAAACCACGAACAGCGCTTAATATAGGTGTTACAAACAAAGCAAATGAAAGCATAACCAAAGTAATTTGCATCGTATGTACATCCCCATCACTAGGTACAATTACCTTAGCAACAATACCTGACAATAAGATGAAAATAATCATACATATAAGACCAAAAGCCCCCATTATATATAATGAAACTTTTCGAATCAACAAACACATTTGATAATCTTCTTTCGCTGCATATTTAGCAACAAGAGTAGAAATTGCAAAAGGCAATCCCGCAGTTGCTATCGACAATACATATGCATAGATATTATATGAACTAGAATAATAAGCGGCATTTGTATCAGTTCCTAATATCTCATAAAAAGGGATTACATAAAGAATTCCTAAAATTTTTGAAAGCAGTATTCCAGCAGAACTCACCAATCCACCCAATAATAACGATTGTTTTGCCTTACTCATTCACAATCTCCTTCACATTTTCTCCATCTACTACATTAAATGAAAAATAATATTCTTCACGCGATAATTGATATTCATCCTGAAAAGACACTAAAACATACAAGCGAAACGATGCATTCACTGAAACACCATCTATTGATAAATGTGAATAATATCCATCTACTTCGTTTTCTTGATTTGGTACCATATAAATCGGTTGCTCTGTATAAATCCCTAATGATGATGATTCATACTCATTAGTTAACTCATCTGGATTCAACACTAACACTTGAACAGAATTCATAACGACCAAAGGATTATCTATTTTCACTGTATAAACATAACTTCCATTTTTTTCTTCCACTTCTAATGCATAAGAAAAAGGAATATTTTTACTGACTAACTCACCATTGTTTATTAAAGACTCACGAAAGTTTTCATGTACTTTGTTTTGTTCTGTAATTAAATCTGAATTGGAACATCCAGCCATTATAAAGCTACAAGCAATCATGAATATTAAAAATTTCTTCATAACTCCACCTCTAATGAATTATATCACATAAGAAATAATAAGCCTATACGCTATAGCCAATTATTTCTGTCTTATCCCTTTATATACAAAAAGCTCTATCAATACATTGATAGAACTTTTCACTATGATACAATTCACTACTCTTTGCAACAAAATGATTCACAAGCTGTCTGTTGTGGAGCATTTGGTGTTAAGCAACGATCTGCATTAACAGTAATTGTTTTTGCACAACACGTATTCGTGTTATGAAACTTACAACTACTTACTTTACACATGATTTTTGTTTTTGACATACATTACCTCCTACCTATAGTATGTCATCATAGATTTCATTCATACATAATTAATACACTAAAACTATATATTTGTTCCTCCTCACTCACGAAGTGACTTGTACTATATTTCATATCGACAATATTTGTATAATTTTCATGTGCTAAAAATTGATTTACTCTCTCCTCTAAATCGAGTTCATGCTCTGCATCAATCAGTTTTACTTTCATATATACATTATATGAGTGTATGCGTATGAAAATTGTCGAAGTAAGAATCAATAATACGTTTGTTTTCATCCTCTAAAGTATATAAAGGCAATCTTAAATAAGGTTTACATCTACCTTGAATAGATAATATATATTTAATGCTAGCAGGATTTCCCTCGATAAAACATAGTTTTGCATAACGTAAAATAAACATATTATATTGTGTATCATTACTTTCATAATATCTACGTATCAAAGGAGCATTTAGTTGTGAGATGACACTAATTACTCCATTAGTATAAGGATTCATTTCTACAATTAAATCATCACTCCCACAGTATATTTTAAAATGAATCAACATTTTGCGAATCTCTTTAAGGGTTTGTAAATTTGATGAAGCATATTTTAAACCTACAATATTTTTACACTCATAATATAATTTTTGTAGCGTTTTTAAAGAAAAGGAAACCTGGCATCGACTTTCTACTTGATATAAAATAATTTTCTTATTTGTATGCTGCGATATCTTTTTATAGTGATGATATAACCCATTTTGCGAAGGCTTGTTGTAGTAAGGAGTAACAATCAACAAAGCATCAAAATCGAAAGCTTCCACTCGCTCAATAAGTTCGATACATACTTGCGTACTTGCACTACCACATCCAAAAATAACTTGTTTCTCTTTCTTACACATACGAATAACAAATTGTAATAACTCTACTTTTTCTTTAGTGCTAAGCGTTGCAGACTCTGCGGTAGTCCCACAAACAACAAATCCATCCACTTGCTCATACTGTTGTAAAATGAGTGATTGTAAACTATCATAATCAATATCTCCATTTTTTGTAAATGGAGTAATTAACGCTGTAATGATCTCTTTCATGTCTTCACCAATAACATTGGTTGCATTTGTTTGTTTTCAAACGCTAAATCCATACATGTTTCTAACAAATCAAAGTCACTAACTAAACTATTTGGTTTATTTTCATAATCATCCTGATAAAAAGGTACGAAGTAGAAATTTTTGTAATTCATCAACGCAAACAAATTGCTTCCCCCAACCCCTAAAAAATCATTACTTGCGATTGCTAAAACAACATTTTTTCGATTTCGTATCATCGCCTTACTTGCTAAAGTAACACTATGATCATATAAGCCATTTTTTAACATACTAACAACATTACTCGTTGCAGGCACAATAAGCATAATATCAAAACAATTCATTGGTCCAATTTGTTCCACTTCTTCAATTGTATGCCACACCTGTTTTTTAGATATTTTCTCTAACATTTGAATAAATGGATACGCATCGTGAAACCTTGTATCCACCTTGTATACATTCTCACTAACAATAACTTGCACATCGTATTTTTCACATAAATTATGCAATTGCTTCAAGGTAACCTCATGATTACAAAATGAACCGCTAATCGCAAATAATATCTTTTCCATCTAACACTCTCCTTATATAATCACAAATTAAAATCGCACTCGATTGTGGAGTATATACATTTGGTAAGGAACCCGGAAAAACCACCTGCTTCCAATCCTTATTTACGTATACGCCTTTGCTGGAAATATCAATGAATAATGCACATTCAGCTTGTGTCCCCAAACATTGATAGACAGGCGATGTATTCACGATAACGTTTGCCTTATCCATTTTTTGATAGGACTCTAAGGAAATGTACTCTGCATGATTTTGTCGCGAAATAAGACGTACATCATACACATCTTTCAACAACTCATAGATTGCAACTCCACAACGACCACTTCCAATAATATCTACACTTGTATAATTCACTTCTTCTTTATTCAACAACAACAAAATCCCAATAGCAGTTAATTTCGCATTTTTCTTTAAAAGTATGTCTTCTTCCAGATACGGATATACCTTATTACTAGGATGTAAACATGTACAAGTAAAGCTTGTAAATACACTACAATTTCTACATTTTGATAAAATTGCTTTCACTTCCTCTGTCATAGACGCACAAACAATAACATCACCATCCACCACTTCTGTCTGCTTTAACAAAGCATTAGCATGTAAAAGGATGCGTACTCTTTTCATCCTTTCATTTTGTTCATATATATAGATCATTTTTTCACCTAACCTATTATATGAGCCCATCACATTTTGGTGCATAATGAAAAAGAGGACAATATTGTCCCCTTTTTCCTTGTGTGAATAAACACTATTGTGTAATTACATAATAATTACGTTTACCACGTTTTATAATTGTTTTATTTTCATAAATAGCATCTTGTGCTTGAACAACAAATAATTCATCTGTAATCTTATTTCCATTCACTTGAATACTTCCCGCTTTAATCCACTCTCGCGCCTCACGTTTACTACTTGCAATTTGTGCTTCTACTAAAGCATCACACAAAGTTAAACCATCAGCTAATGCTTGTGAAGTAAATCCTTGCAATGCATCCTTTAACTCATCTTTACTTAAAGAAGTAATGTCTCCTTTAAAAAACGCATTTGTGATTTTGATTGCTTTTTCATATTCTGCTTCCCCATGCAAATCACTTACAACGGCTTTTGCCAATGCTTTTTGTGCTTCACGTTTGAATGGTTCTTCTTCTACCTTTTTTTCCAACAATTCAATTTCTTCCATGGACAAGAATGTTAATGTTTTCAAATAAGAAACCACTTTACTGTCTTCACTATTTACTAAAAATTGATACATTTCATACGCTGAAGTTTTTTCTTTGTTTAGCCAAATTGCTTTTCCATCACTCTTACCAAACTTTGTTCCATCTGCCTTTGTTACAAGTGGCATTGTAAATCCAAATGCCTCCTTTGAAAGTTTACGACGCGTCAACTCAATCCCAGCAGTAATATTACCCCACTGATCTTGCCCAGCTACCTGCAAAACACAATTTCTTGTATCTAATAAATGCATAAAATCTAACGCTTGTAAAATCATGTACGAAAATTCTGTATAGGTAATTCCATCATCCAATCTTCTAGAAACGATATCCTTACTTAACATATAATTAATGTTAAAGTATTTTCCATAATCTCTTAAAAAATCCAATGTATTGATATCTTTGATCCAATCATAATTATTCACTACCTCAAAGCCAAAAATATCTTCTGCCTGCTTCTTTAAACAAGCAAAATTATAATCTACTTCTTCCTTTGTAATCATTGCTCTTTCAGCATCTGGTTTTGGATCTCCAATTAGTCCAGTACCACCACCAACTAACAAAATCGGATTATGTCCAGCTAATTTCAGACGCTTTGAAATTAAGAATGACGAATAATGTCCAATGTGTAAACTATCACCTGTTGGATCAGTCCCTATATAAAAAGTTACAACCTCATTATTCAACATCTCTTCAATCTTAGGAGAACTACACTCTTTAATTAGTCCTCTCCATTTTAATTCATCAAATATTTTCATACTCTCTTCCTCTCAAATAAAACGCCCTTACACATTTAAGGGCGTAATCATATTATAACGTTGTCTTTCTTGGTGTATAAATATAACTTAACTCCGTCACTTTATTATATTGATCATCTTCATTATCCGTCTCTAACATTTTTGTCATAACACGCATTGCAACTGCTCCCAAATCATAGTCTGGAATTTTGAATCCAGAGATTTGTGGTCTAGCCATTGTATTATACTTACTATCAAGTACACACACTAACTCCATATCTTCAGGAATTGAAATGTTTAATTCCTTTGCTGTATTTAACACAGCCATCGCTTGTGAATCACGATATGTAATCATTACTTCATGTTTAAATGTATTTAAATATTCTTTTAAATACGTATATGAAGAACGATATTCTTTAGGAATTTTGATAAAGTTTTTGAATTCCAATCCTTTTTCTTTATGTGCTTTGTGCAGTCCTTCTAAAATTTGTGCAACCATAACTGGATTTTTACGATCTTCTACAAACGCAATATTTTTCTTACCTTGTTCAAGTTGTTTGATTGCAAATTCATACACTAATTTTGCATAATCAACATATACAGAACAAATATTTTCTGCTAACATTTTATTTCCAACAATCACAATAGGTACTTGATAGTTTGTCAATACATCCAAATCTTCTTGATCCAACTTATCATTGAAAATGACTACACCATCTACTCTAGACTTAATAATCGCCTCTACAATTTCATTTGTCTTACTAATACCTTCCGTAGTAGTGTGTAAAACAATATTGTAATTGTAAATTTTAGCTACATCAATTAACCCATTGATAATTTGTCCAGTATAGTAAAAACTTGCTTCTGGAACGATTAAGGCAATCGTCGTTGTTTTCTGTAACGCTAGACCTTGTGCGATTGCATTTGGTTTATAACCTAGTTTTTCAATTGCATCTTGTACTTTTAAACGTGTATCCTCACGCACCACATCCGATGCATTGATTACACGAGACACTGTAGCTAAAGAAACATTAGCTTCTTTTGCTACATCATAAATTGTAATTCTTTTCATATTAATACCTCTTACTTCTCTTTTTCAACATAATCCACACGATGGATTATTACACTTTCTGGTTGTTTATCTAAAACGTTTTCTATTTTCTTTAATGCTTTTAAAGTAATATCTAAACCGCTTTTCTTTACACTGGCTACACCCTCTAAGATGCGCTCATCACTCTTTATTTTATCAATAAAATTATTTACATGTGATTGTACTTTCACACTTCCTTCACTGTTTTGTATAAAATCAATGCTCTCTTGTGTCAGAGTATTAATCTTTGCAAGTACAATTTTTGCTTTGTCATTATTCTCAATTTGTGCAATCGTTGATTTCAACGTTGCCATCATTTGATCATATACACAACAAACTCTATAAACAATTGCATCTACATCAATATTTGTATTTGTTTCAATTTTATATTTCGCTTGTAATATAATTTTTTTCATATCTAATTTAATTCTATGAAAAAGCAAACGATACTGCGTATCCACATATTCTCTTTCCATTTGATCCAATTCACAATGTAAAGAATGTTCTAATTCTTGTAAAGTAGTTGTACTCATTTATAAAACAACCTCACTTTCATCATCACTCTCTTTATTTTTTGACTTAAACAAAGAGTCTTTAATACCCGATAAATTATTCAGCACAATTGCAATCGTACTTTGTACTGCATTCTTAGATGCTTCATGAATATGATCTACGGTAGTTGATAACTCATTCACAGTCTCCAATGGTGCATCTAATTTTTTTACTTGTGCTTGTACACCTTCAACTAATTTTGTTGTTTCTTGTAAAGTGGCATCCACATTTTTTAAAGTTTGTATTAACTTCTTAAAAAATAGTACAACATAAATTAATACGATAACTCCTAATATTGGTAATACATCACTAGCAACATTGCGTAATAATTCAATAAAATCTTGTGTTTCCATTTTGTTACCTCTCATCTATTCTACTACAAACTGTAAGCAGTTACAATTGTTTTGAAAGTTTTTCATCATATCCTTAAACTTATAAATATCTTTACTGCTCATAAATAAATAACAAGCTTCACCATGTTTCAACAAAGATTCAGCTTCAATCTGTGTTTCCTCTATTAATTTAGCTTGTGGTACAGCCTTCAATAAATCCACAATACTAATATCAATACCGTCTTCTTTTTGCGCATTTTTTGGAAAATCAAATAAATAGACAACATCTGCTTCATCAAATGCAGTTTTGAATTCCTCTAAAAAATAAGCGATTCTCGAATATCGATCCGGTTTGAAAAAAGCAACAATTTCCTTCTTAGGATATTTTTGTTTAGCAGCCTTAATGGTCAAAGCAATTGCTGTAGGATGATGTGCATAATCATCTATATACACAGTATTCCCAACTTCTTCAATACTAAACCTTCTTTTTACACCTTGAAACGATTGTAATCCTTTCAAAATCATTTCATAAGATAAACCATTTAATATACCTAAAGCGATACAGCCTAAGGCATTCCACAACAAATGTTCTCCATATAGAGCTAAATCAAAATGTCCGAATAATTGTCCTTTATAAATACAATCAAAATGTACTCCAGAGGCATCCTCTACTACATTACTTGCATACACATCATTCGAGCTTTCCATTCCATAATACAAATGAGGAACTTGAATAGAAATTGCCTTTGTATTATCTTCATCACCAAAAACAACAACTCCTTTCTTTACCCCATTCGCAAACGTTTCGAATGCATCAAGATAATCTTCAAGGCCTTTATAATAGTCTACATGATCCAATTCAATATTTAATATAATTGCATAATCTGGTTTATAATTCAAAAAATTACGCTTGTATTCACAAGATTCTAAAACAAAATGTGTAGCGTCTTGTGGCATATAACCACTACCATCACCAATTAAATATCCACAACGACCTTGCTCATTGAATAAATGAGATAACATACCTGTCGTATTCGTTTTACCATGCGTCCCACTCACACAAATCGATTCGTAGGCATTCAACATCTTACCTAGAAAAGCTGGATACGTGAATGTCTCAACCGTTGGATTATTCAAAGCTGCACGCACCTCTACATGCGTTTCATCGAATGCATTTCCAATGATTACTTGCATGCCATCTTTAATATTTTGTGCATCGAAATGATAAAAAGGAATTGCTTTTTCTAACAAAGACTCTTGTGTGAAAATATACTTTTCAATATCTGAACCAGCAACCTCATACCCTTGATCTTTTAAAATACAAGCTAATGAAGCCATACCTGAGCCTTTTATACCTATGAAATAGTACATACTATCTCCTAAAATGGTAAGGATTCTTCTGTTTCTTCAACCACAGAATCCACTTGCTCTTCAATTTTTTCTTCTTCACCAAACAAAGAACATTGTACTAAATCTTCATCACTTACCCCTTGATTATCCACAATTTGGTCTACCGCCAAATTATCTACATCAAAAAGTTCTTCTTCTATAACTTGTTGTACTTCCTGCTCACGTTCTCGTGTATCCTCTTCAATTGCTTCATACACATCTTCAATCATAGGTTTTACATCCGTTTGTCCAAACATTGGAGAAATAACCATATTGTATTTATCTTTAGATTTGGGCTTGCTACTTGCTGCTGCCACTGGTACAACCTGTTTTACAGGTTGCTTTACTTCTTCTTCATCCGAACCAAAGAATGGACTAATAACTGGAGGAATTGCATACTCTTCTCTTTTGGTCGTTACTCTGCCCTTTGGTTTTACTCTACGAGTTTCTTTCACTTCCTTTACTAAAGGCTCCCCAATTGTGATATCCAAGTTTAACTTTGGCTGTGGAGTAGGCGTATTCGTCTCTTCATAAGCTCTTTTAATAACCTCTTGTGAAACTTCACTTGTAAGTGTTTCTTCTGTTTTTTTAGTAGCATGTACTTCTTCTACCTCAAATTCTTCTACAATCTCTTTATCATCATCTGAGAACAAAAACTTTTTTATTTTATCTAACATGTGTTACCTCCTCAAATACGTCCCCTACTTGATAAGAATCACCAAGTATCATAATTCCCTTTATTTTCTCTTTTACTATACCTAGCTCATAAGCACTACAAAGCATCCCATGCGATGCAACCCCTCTTAAGCTAGAGTGTTTAATTAATAATCCACTTGGCATCACAGCATTTATTTTAGCAACAACCACAAGTTGATTTTCTGCTACATTATGTGCTCCACATACTATCTGCAATACTTCATCCTTTACATCTACTTGACAAACATGTAAATGATCGGAGTCAGGATGTGGCTTACATTCAAGTACTTTTCCAACCACTATATATTTTGTAAAATCATGTACAAGAGTCTGCTGCACATCCACTTCTAAAACTGCATTAATAGAAGCTAACAACGCCTCATTCATTAGTTGCAAACCAAGTACATCACTCTCATAAGGCATTTGTATATTATATCCAACAACCGCTTTTTGTGCATTGTACAAAATCGTTGTTCGATTTACTTGTTCACATGTTTCAACCGCATCATCACTACACTTCACAAGTAATGTATTTTCATAAATATCATTATAATACGCTCTAACAATCATTACACATCACCTAAAAAAGCATCAATTTCTTTTTCTGTCTTTCTTAACTTCGACACAAAACGATTTACTTCTTTTCCATCTTTAACTAATACAAATGAAGGAATTCCCATAATTTCAAATTCTTTCACTAACTGTGTATGTTGGGTAGTATCAATATATATAAAATTATAATGTTTATATTTTTCAATTAATTTTGGCATAAAAGGTTTAATAAATAAACAATCCGGACACCAATCTGCACTAAAAACCAATACATTGATCTCGTGACTTTCTAACTCTTGTTGCAAATGTTGTAAATCTTGCAACCCTTTCATCATTGTTTTCATAATTCCTTTTTCTCTTCCTTTCTTCTCCATACAACGCGATAGATTGGATTCCCTTTATCCATAAATTTTTGTTCATATTCACTAATCGCATCTTCATCGTGTATATCTCTACGAAAATCCACAAAAAATTCAATCATCTCAAACCCTTGATTTTGCATACTTATTATCGAATATTCAAACAAGGATGCATTATCCGTCTTCATATGAATTTCTCCATTACTTTTCAAAATTCGCTTATATAACTCTACAAAACGATGATTTGATAACCTTCTTTTTTCTGTACGATTTTTCGGCCAGGGATCTGAGAAATTCAAATGAATTACATCAATCTCATTTTCAAAGTAATCACATAAATTCTTTGCATCATTATACAAAAAACGACGTTGTACTTGCATGTCTCCACTTTTTCTAACTGCTAAAGCCGCAACACTTTCCTGCTTTTCCATCGCTACCCAAGCAATGTCAGGGTATTTGTCTGCCATTTGAATCCAATAATCACCTTTACCAGCTCCAATTTCTAAATGGATACATTCTCTTTTCAACAATGTATTCCATTTTCCTTTATACAATTCGGGTTGTTGTACAACAACTTCAGCTTCCTCCAATAAAGGTGCTGCCCACTTCAATCTACGCATTCTCATATTATTTTGCCAACTTCTCAATCGCATCTGCGTAAATTGCAATTGCTGTCATCATGTGTTCTATCTTCATCCCTTCATCTTTTTCGTGAGGTCCACCCACGAAAAATGAAGTTTCTTCTTTCGAAGGAAATTCAGGTCCAAATGCAACAAAGTTATCAAACTTTCTCGCATACGTACCACCACCAACTGTTTTGATCGGTGTGAACATATCTTTTGAATAGGTTCTATAGCTACTTTCTAAGACTTGAATCAGCTCACTTTTTGGGTCTACAAATAATGGTTTTGAATCACGTACTTCAACTACCTTAAATGATAAATTATGTGTTTCAATCGCTTGTTCCACTTTGCTAACAACATACTTTGCATCCACATCATTTGGGTAACGAACATCAACCAATACATCCACATTACCATCTTTAATTTCAACAACTCCTGCATTCATAGTAAGATAGCCCATATATGCTCCTTCAACAAAAGCATTACTTCCACTACCTTTCCAATCGTGTAAAAGTGTATGCAATCCTTTTGCTATTTCATCTTGATATGTAGTCCCAACAAAATTCAATAAATGCACAGCTGCATTAACCCCATTTGCACTATAAGCAGAATGTGCAAAAACACCATCCATTTCTAAAGTAACATCATTATCATTACGAATTACTCGCCCCTGCAAATCATGGCTACGTAAATAAAAATCGAACAATGTCTCTTCTTCTTGACTCATACTATGCAAAGTCAATGTTGCCTTACCAATCACAATGTTTGCTCTCTCTCCTGCATGCATAGATTTAATAACGCCATTATAAGAAGATTGTAAACGGTAATTTAAAATCCCTTTTTCTCCATAAATAAGAGGAAAATCAGCATCCGGAGTAAATCCACAAGTAGGAATTTCACCATGTTTTACATAGTAGTCCATGCACTCCATACCGCTTTCTTCATCACAACCCATGATTAATAAAACCTTTTTATTCAATTTCACATTTAAATCTTTCAACATCTTCATTGCATATAATCCTGCTAAAGTAGGTCCTTTATCATCCAAAACCCCTCTACCAAACACATATCCATCATGCTGTTCACAACCAAATGGATCCTTACTCCATCCTACACCAATTGGCACTATATCTAAGTGTCCTAAAATTCCAACACTTTCTTCACCTTCACCAAATTCAATTACACCTGCGTATCCATTGTAATCTTTCACTTTAAATCCAGCTTCTTTACCCAACTTCAACATTAAATTTAAAGCTTCGCGACAAGCCTCACCAAAAGGCGCGTTATCTCTTGCTTCCATATCATTGCGCAACGAAGGTATTGCGATCAATTGTTTCAAATCTTCTAAAAAAGATTGTTCATATTTTTGTATCTCTTTATTATATTCCATGTCATTCACCTCACCCAATATTGTAACATAAAATACATTATTTTCGTATGGGAAATGAAAGAATTTTCATAAATCACACACAATACAACACTAAGTGAAAAAAAGAAGCGTTTCTTACGCTTCCTCTTTTACTGGTTCTTCTTTTTTAACTTCTTCTTTTTTTACAGGCTTTTCAAGTAATGCCTTAGCAGAAACATTCACTCTACCTTTATCATCCACTTCCATAACCTTAACTTTCACAACATCGCCTATTTTCAGTGCATCTTCCACTTTTTCTAAACGTTCATGTTTGATTTTTGAAATATGTAACAATCCATCACATCCACTAAATAAATTAACGAATGCTCCAAATTTCTCAATACGTACAACTTTCGCATCGTATACATCTCCAACTTCAGCAACACGTACAATATCTGCGATCATTGCCAATGCTTTATTGATTGATTCACGCTCCATGTGATACACAATTACCGTTCCATCTTCATCGATATCAATCTTCACTTGGTTACATGCTTCAATGATTTGGTTAATCATTTTTCCACCAGGCCCAATCACATCTTTAATTTTATCAACAGCAATTTTCATTGTGTCCGTTTTTGGTGCATACTTAGAAACATCTTCACGAACTTTATCAATCGTAGCATTCATATTCTCTAAAATTTGTATACGAGCTACTTTTGCTTGCGCTAATGCCTCTTCAAAAATTTCACGAGTAATTCCCGTTACTTTAATATCCATTTGTAAAGCTGTAATCCCACTCTCAGTACCTGCCACTTTAAAGTCCATGTCACCGAAATGATCTTCCATACCTTGAATATCTGTTAACACCGTATATTTGTTATTCACTTCATCCATAATTAACCCCATCGCAATTCCTGCAACAGGCGCTTTTATTGGTACACCAGCAGCCATTAATGACATTGATCCCGCACAAATAGACGCTTGTGAACTTGAACCATTAGACTCTAAAACTTCTGCCACTGTACGAATTGTATATGGGAAGTCTTCAATCGAAGGAAGCACTTGACTTAATGCTTTTTCACCCAATGCCCCATGTCCAATTTCTCTACGTCCTGGAGAACCCATTCTTCCAACCTCTCCAACCGAATATGGTGGGAAATTATAATGATGCATGAAACGTTTTGAATCCACATCACTTAAATCATCAATAATTTGATTATCATTTAATGTACCAAGTGTTGTAATACTTAACACCTGCGTTTCTCCACGTGTAAACAATGCACTACCATGCGTTCTAGCTAAAATATCAACTTGTGAATCCAATGGACGCAACGCATCAATACTTCTACCATCTGGACGTGTTTTATCTTCAATAATTAAACGACGTACTTCATCTGCTTCAATATTATGACATACTTGTTTCACTTGTTTTAAAGCACGATTTTTACTCATTTCATCTTCATATGTTTTAGCCGCAAAATATTCTACTGCTTCTGCAGTAATTTCATCGATTTTTCCATAACGCTCTAATTTCTTTTCAATAGAAATTGCTGCGCGCATGCTAGATTCAAATTTTTCATAAACTTCTTTTTGTAAAGTTTCATCGATTGCATATAATTCAATTTCACGTTTCTCTTTACCAACTTTACTAACAATTTCTTCTTGGAATGCAACTAATTCTTTAATTGCTTCATGTCCAAATAAAATTGCTTGCAACATTTCTTCTTCACTTACTTCACTCGCACTTGACTCTACCATGTTTACCGCATGTTTTGTCCCTGCTACCGCTAAATGAATACTACTCACTTCACATTGTGCAGGTGTTGGATTAATAATGTACTCTCCATCAATATAACCAACATTTACTCCAGCAATTGGTCCATTAAATGGAATATCTGAAACACATAATGCTAATGAAGCTCCAAACATAGCACTCATCTCTGGCGTACAATCTTGATCTACAGACAACACTGTATTCACAATTTGCACTTCATTTCTAAACCCTTCCGCAAACAACGGACGAATTGGACGATCTATCATTCTTGCCGTCAATGTTGCATTTTCCCCAGGTCTTCCTTCTCTTCTTAAAAATCCCCCAGGAATTTTACCTACTGCATATAACTTTTCTTCATACACTACTGTCAAAGGAAAAAAATCTATATCCATCTTCGCATTAGAACTTGCTGTTGCACTACTTAATACCGTTGTATCTTCATAACGTACTAAGACTGACCCTCCAGCTTGTTTTGCGATTTCTCCTGTTTCTACTACGATCCCACGACCATAAAAATCTAAACGAAATATCTCTTTCGCCATCTCATATCACCTCTTTTATTTTCCCTAGTTATCATATCATAAATAACACGTTTGTAAAACGAAATAAAATAAAAACAACGCAAATCGCGTTGTCTTTATAACTATTTTCTTAATCCTAAACGTTTGATTAATGTTTGGTATCTGTTTAAGTCTTTACTTTTTAAGTATTTTAATAAGTTACGACGAGTACCTACCATTTTCATTAACCCTCTTTGAGAATGAAAATCGTGTTTGTGAACTTTAAAGTGTTCTGTTAAAACATTAATTTGTTCCGTTAATACTGCTATTTGAACTTCTGGAGAACCTGTATCTCCTTCTTTCGTAGCGTATTCAGCCATAACGGCTTGTTTTCTTTCTTTTGTAATCATGTTATTTCCTCCATATCTTATGTCGTTTTATTCCAAGTAAAAGGTTGAGGTATCCATAAACCTAGAATAAAATCTTCTACATAATAGCATATTTATTATAATAAAACAATCTTTTATCTAGAAAATTCAACACTTGTCTACATCTTTAACGCTTCATGTGCTTCTTTTAATTTTTCAATAATCTTTAGTTTTTGTGGACATACACTTTCACATTTACCACACTCCACACACTTACTTGCATCTTTTGCAGATTCCATCAATAAAATCTTATACATCCATTTTTGTCCAGGTGTTTTAGCAAACTCATTCCAGCAATCAAAAGCAGTTGGAATATCTACACCCACTGGACAAGGCATACAGTATTTACAACCAGTACACTCGATATTCACAAAAGATTCCCATACAGCTCGTGCACGATCGTATAACGCTTCTTCTTTTTCACTTAAGATGTTACACTTTGCATTTTCAAAAATACGTAAACTATCTTCCAATTGTTCAAGCGAGGAAGAACCACTTAGTACAATCGTAACCTCTGGCTGATTGTATAACCACATAAATGCTTTTTCTGCATTAGACACTTCACTCTTCCAACCTTCAAACGCCGCTTCTACCGCTTTAGGCACATCATTCGCCAACATTCCCCCATGTAAGGATTCCATTGACACTACCGGTATACCTTTAGCAGAAGCGTATTTCAAACCTTTTATTCCCGCCTGATTGAATTTATCATAATAATTATATTGTATCATTGCTAAATCCCAATCAAAATAATCAATCACTTTTTCAAAATGATCATATGAACCATGCATAGATACAGCAATATAGCTAATTTTACCTTGTTTCTTAAGATTTACCATAAAATCAATGGCATTTGTTTCAATTGTTTTTTGCCAGCTCGCTTCATATAAGTTATGTAAAAAATACACATCAATATGATCCACTTGAAGACGAGCTAACTCCTCTTCATAATATTTTTGTAAATCCGCTTCGCACTTTACCAAAGACATCGGTAACTTCGTCGCTAACATTACTTTTTCTCTATATCCATCTTGCAGTGCTTTTCCTACAACTACTTCACTACCTTCATAAATATATGCGGTATCAATATAATTTACACCCGCGTCGATTGCTCTACGAATTAATGCGATTGCAGCCTCTTCATCAATGATGCTCTTCCCTTCATCATTAGTAACACTAGGCAAACGCATACATCCAAGACCAAATCGAGATACTTTCTTCCCATCCTGTTTAAAATCAACAAATTGCATATTTCATTTCTCCTTTACACTTTCTCATAGTAACATGTAGAAAAAATACAGTCAATTTTCTCCAGCACTTGATTATCTATTGTATACATGCATTTTTTTTGCATCCTCTTCGCAAATCTCTCGCAACACTTTACATGGATTTCCTACAGCCACTACATTATCTGGGATATCTTTAGTAACTACACTCCCACTACCAATTACAACATTGCTTCCAATACGCACACCTGCTAGCACTTGCACACCTGCTCCAAACCAAACATGACTTCCAACATGAATTGGATGTGCAAACTCTATCCCTGCATTTCTTCTTGCAGCATCAATGGGATGCCCAGCAGTGTGAAAACCACAATTTGGACCAATGAATACAAAGTCTCCAAACGTCACTTTAGCTGCATCCAAAATCACACAACCATGATTGGCATAAAACGCTTCTCCAACTTCTATGTTATAACCATAATCACACCAAAATGGGGATTGAATTGCTAGAATACTTTTATATCCACCTAAAATTTTATCTAACACTTGCATTCTCTCTTCTTGCATTGATGGCTTCAATTGATTGTAGTCAAAACATAAATCCTTACATTCTTCAAGTTCTTTTAATAATTGTTCATCATAATTTGCATTATATAACATATGTGCATCTCTTTTTTGTTTTTCATTCATACTGCATCCCTCTTTCTATATCTATGATTGTATCTCAATATGCTATAAATACAAGATTTAAAATAAAAACACTATAAAGAAATATGCATCACTTCTTTATAGTGTTTAATTTTAATGTTTTCTATTCTCCACATTCAAAGCCATAAGTTTCCAGCTCTTTGATTGCTTCTTCTAGGCTATTTTTTCCATATACTGTATAGGTTTCTTTATCTTGTTCATCCATTTCACTATAATCTATCTTCACTCTCAATTCAAATAATTCTTCATCAAGAGTATGACTCACTTGAATTCCTTTAACGCCTTCCACTGCGCTTTCTGTAGTCTCTACAGTAGCTTCAAATTGATCATCACTAATTCCCTCACGTTGTATACTAGACACATTTTCATGCGCTACAATAACGTCGTCTTGTGTTGTGATAATCCATTTCGTAGTCGCAATATCCTCACTCATCGTACATGTTGTAGTAGTGGTAGAACTCGTAGAACATCCACTCATCAATACACAAACAAATAAAATCATTACTAACTTTTTCATAAATACCTCCCTTTTCCCTCTTCATTATAAATTTTTCCCCAAATATTTCAAGTAAAATTTATAGTCATCTGAGTAAGTGTATGATATTTCTTACACACACCTTATCAAACACTTATCTTTTTTTCACCATATCTAACTCTTCTTTTTTCAATTGTTCAAT
>CAYJJS010000003.1:28889-72991 GCA_964370645.1 uncultured Erysipelotrichaceae bacterium
CAAACACTTATCTTTTTTTCACCATATCTAACTCTTCTTTTTTCAATTGTTCAATCGCTGCACTCTTATCTAACCAACGCTCAAAAATATGTTTTAACAAACGCTTCATTACTTATATGAATCCCTTCTAAACGAATATAAGAGTTAAATAAAACCATAGCCATAGCAACAATAAATAAAATCAAACGTACTATATGTCGTTTGGAAATCACATATAAATCATACGCAAAAAAATACACTCTTTGATGTATTACACTCTTTTCAAAATGTATCATATCTTGTCGCTGTAAGTAGTGATAATATAGAAATGGTATGAAATTTTTCACACTAAGAGCCACAATAAAAAACATACTACTTTTTTGTAGTATGTTCTTTTATTTTAATATTGGACTTCTAAAGAAGCTTCTAGTTGACGTCCATCACGCTCAATAACCACTCGTAAGACATCTCCATTTTGTGTTGCTTGTACAACCTCCTGTGCTTTTTCAGTAGAAGTAATTTTCTCTCCATTGATTTCTACTAAAAGATCTCCTGAACGCAAACCAATTTGTTCAGCATCACTATTTGGGCTAACTTCATACACATAAATACCTGGCGTTTCTACCTCATATTCTGCCATTGCTTCTGGTGTTGTTAAATCTAACATACTCACACCTAATACATACGTCGCATTTGTACTCACATTTCCTTGTGTTGCAATGATTTCTTGTGCAACACTTCCTGCAATATCAATTGGAACGGCAAAACCTAAACCTTCAACATCTTCACCGCTAGACTTCGCTACAACCACTCCAATCAACTCTCCTCTTGCATTAAACAATCCACCTCCTGAGTTACCTGGATTAATGGCTGCACTAGTTTGTAAAAGTGTCATTTCTTGTCCTTCAATTGTTAATACACGCTCGTCTGCACTTATAATACCTTCTGTTACTGTTCCACCTAGAGTTCCCAATGGGTTTCCAATTGCTACAACACTTTCACCTACATTAATACTTTCTGAATCACCTAATACAGCAGCTGTTAAATCCGTTGCTTCAATTTTAATTACCGCAATATCAACACTCGCATCTCGTCCTACAAGTGTTGCATCATAGGTTTCATTATTTGCTAAAGTAACTCGAATTTGCGTTGCATCTTCAATAACATGATTGTTTGTAATGATATACCCATCACTACTAATAATAACCCCACTTCCTGCACCTTCACTAACATATTGACTCATGAAATTTCCATTCACTACTGTTTCAGTCGTAATGGCTACAACAGAATCACTTGCCGAATCAACTACTTGCGATATATCCGTTGCTATTTCTTCACTGCTTTCCACTTGTAAAATTTGTGTACTATTTGTTGGCTCACTAATACTTCTTCCTGTATACGAACCTGCAAAGGCAATTCCAAATACCAATACACCCAATCCAGCATACTTTAACAATTTAGGGAATACAGACTTTCTTTTTTCTGTTTTGTATTGATTCCCTCTACCTTGTACAAGAATTGGTTCTTCTTGTGGATTGATTATTGATTCACTATGTGTAGAAGTTGGTATATCCATCTCTGGTTGCTCAGTTTGTGTTTGTACATCAGATAGCTGAATATCCTCATTCACTTCTATTTCTGTATCTGATCTACCTTGTACATCCGGATTACTTGTAATATCTTCAGTTATAAGTTCTTCTTGTGTTTGTACACCAGACAATTGAATATCCTCATTCACTTCCGCTTCTGTACCTATTACTTCTTGTACATCCTGATTACTTGTAAGTTCTTCATTTGTAAATTCTTCATTTGTTTTCATATATATCACCTTCCTGTTGTGTTTATTATATGCCTTAAGTGTGAAAAGATTATGAACGAATTATGTGAAATTGTTTTTTTCATGTATAATGTAAAAAACGGAGGAATATAATATGAGAATTGGATTTATAGGTGCAGGAGTCATGGGACTATCCATGATTGAACATCTTGCAAAAAAACATGAGGTTCATGTATACACACGCACCCTATCAAAAGTAGCACACTTGAATGATGTTCATACACATACAAGTATTGCTAGTTGCGTTCAAGGTTGTGACACTATTATTAGCATGGTTGGTTATCCTAATGATGTAGAAGACATATACTTTTCAGACAATGGTATTTTGAAGCATTGCGACAGCAATGCCACATTAATTGACATGACTACATCTTCACCTAGTTTAGCACAAAAAATAGCCAAAAGTACACCTTGTTCTGTATTAGATGCACCAGTATCAGGTGGAGATAAGGGAGCAAAAAATGCTACCTTATCCATCATGGTTGGTGGAGATGAAGAAGTATTTAAAAAGAGTTTAGCAATCTTCTCTTTACTTGGTAGTACCATTACCTATGTGGGAGAACATGGTAGTGGACAGCACTGCAAAATGTGTAACCAAATTGCTGTAGCAGGATCCACTGTTGCATATAGTGAAGCACTTGTTTATGCGAAAACATATAATTTAGATATCCAAAAAGTTTTAAGTGCGATTTCTTCAGGAGCAGCACAAAGTTGGCAAATTGATAATATGGCACCACGTGTTGTAGCAAAAGATTTTGAACCAGGATTTTTTATTAAACACTTCATTAAAGACATGAAAATCGCTAGTGAAGCTATGAAAGAAAAAGGGATTTCTTTAGAAGCCTTAAACTGTGTATTAGCGATGTATGAACAAATCGAAAACAAAGAGGAAGGCACACAAGCATTAATCAAATATTACGAAAAATAAGGCCGAGTTATTACTCGACCTTTTCTTTATAAAATTTAGGATATTGCCAACTTTGTAATTCTTCACTAGCAAATACATCAGGCTCTTTGTGCTGATTAATCATCAGTGTATAGTAATAGATTTCAGCCATTTCCTCCGTATATTGACTTCCTAAGTAAGCCTGTTCTAGTGTTGCCCCCATAGCGATTGCACCATGTTTTTCTAGCAATATCAAATCGGATAACAAAGATGCTCTTGCTACTTCTTGTGCCAACTCTACACTTCCTGGTCGTGCATAAGCAGCAACTGGAATGTATGCATTATGCAATTTAAAACCTGCTAATTCATAAGTGATAGCTGGAATTGGTTTACACAAGACAGCAAATGCAGTTGCAAACTTTGAATGCGTATGCGAAATCGCATTTACATTTGGACATGCTTTATACACTTCTAGATGGACCATTGTTTCACTAGAAGGCTTTAACCCCTCTAATAATACCAAATCTTCACTCAGTACACTCACATCTTCCACACGTAATTTTTCACGATCCATCCCAGCTGGTGTTACACAAATACAACCCGATTTTGGATCGCGAATACTAAAGTTTCCAGATTTATGCTTACATAAACCACTTCTTTGTGCATCCAATGCAATACGTATAATCTCTGCTCTTTCTTTTTCTAACATGTTTCCTCTCCTGTCACATCATTGTGATATTCAATCTACAAACTATGCTATATATCATCTACAAATTCATTGTACACCTATCGATTTTTAATTGCCAATGATATGTATTGAGCAAATAAAAAAAGTTGCATTACACAACTTTTATCGTATCACGATTCAAATATTTGAAAAAAGCAATGATGCTTTTTGCATCTTTTAACGCATTTGTATAAATCATTTGCAACACCTCTTGTTTGGATAAAACTACGACATCTACAAATTCACCATCATCCAACTGTTGTTGCTCATACACACAATCTTCTATGAGCGCCATATGAATGATTTCACTACAATAAGCAACCGTTGGATACATATACCCTAGATATGACACTTTGTCACTGACATAACCCGTCTCTTCCCTAAACTCACGAACTGCAGCATCAAGAATAGATTCCTGTTCTTCAAATTTACCACCTGCGCACTCAATCAATACTTCTTCAAATGGATAGCGAAATTGCTTCACAAAAATAAAGTTGCCTTCTGTATCAATTCCCAACACACATACGCCACCACTATTATGCACAACTTCGCGAATACTTTCACTACCATCTTCTAGTTCTACAACATCTTTACATACACGAATAATGCTTCCATCATATATTTGTTTTGTCGCTATGCATCGTTCTTTCATATTTACTCTCCTATAAATAACAATAATACATCATGCAATTGGATTAAACACTTTACTCTAAAAAAGCCATCCACTACTTCAGCCCAATTCTTATCTACGCACAAAGCAATCTCTTGTTTATACAACACTTCGAAATCAACATCATAACGCGCATTAAAACGGTGTATATCTAAACCAGAAACCAACCTAGTTTCCATCATAATCTGTTCAAACATACAATCTTGTAAAGACAACACACTCTTTTCTACCAACTCTTTTTCTTGATTGTAATCAATAATACTGCCTTGTATAGTGTAGCGAACCCTATCTTCTTTACCACTTGCACCTAAACCAATCCCATAAAAATCATCGTATTTCCAATAATGTAAATTATGTAAAGATTGTAAATTGTCTTTCGCAAAATTGGCAACTTCATATTGCTTAAACCCATTCTTCTCTAAGATTTCTATACCTCTTTCATACATACTAGCTTCGATCTCATTATCCACTAGCTCAACACCCATCTTAGAGAACACAGACTTTGATTCAATTGTTAATGAATAATATGATATATGACTCACTTTATGACTATCTATAATTGTATTCAATGTTTCTTCAATGGTATGAATGCTCTGATTTTGAAAACCATACATAATATCTACAGAAATATTTGTAATCCCAACCTTATGTATACGATTTAATACATCTAGCACCATTGCTTTGGTATGTTTACGATTCATATATGCAAGTAAATTCGCATCCAAGGATTGAACCCCTAAAGAGATACGATTCACATGGTATTCCTTCATGATTTCCAATTTAGCATCACTCAATGATTCTACATTGGATTCTATAGTAACTTCTTTTGCATGTTCACTATATGGTTTTAATAACTTCAACAATCGTCTCAATTGCGCTTCATTTAAGGCACTTGGTGTCCCACCACCAATATACACACTATCTACCTCTACCATATCCTTTTTAGCAAATTGTTTCTCTAATTGTGTTATATACGCATCTGCAATATCCTCACGATATATGCTTCGCATAAAATCACAATAATGACAAATCGATGCACAAAAAGGAATATGAACATACAACCCTTTCATCTAATCTTGTAATTCCTTTCTAAGTAAATTTGCAACAACCACAATAAATGTCATTGTTGAAACTTTTTCTTTTTTAAATAACTCCATGAACTTCGGATTATTCTTCTCCTTTGTTGCAACTAAAATAGTACGCATGCAACGAGTGACCCGATCTGCTGTAGCTTGATGAGACCTAGCTACAACTTCACAAAGATCCTTATTCCTTAAGTTTTCGTTTAATGTTTTATGAATAATAGCTGTTTTTAAATAATCAAATCCCTTATTACTTGGCGACATCTGAAACTTATAAAACAGTTCTTGTATAATATTAGATAGCTTTTCCTTATGGTATATCTCATTATTTACTAACAACCTTACACTTCGCAAAACATTTGTAAAGTTTGAAGATGTACATGTTACATGCCCTTCAAATGTTTCTAATAAACTATCTACCTCTTTATTTCTTGTTTCCTGTATATAAACAACACTTAATTGTTTTCTATTTATTATGCCGATTCCTTTTAATGCTGCATCGAAATTCCTCTCCCCCGAATTGTCAACAATCACAATTGCATTATCGTAGTGCACACTACTCAATTTCACCTTACTGTTAGTGAATATTTCTTGCAATTTGAATTCATCACTCATAAATGAGTATTGAACACAGTGATTAATAAACTTTATATTCGCGCTAAATAAATAGATGTTACACACTGTTTATTCTTCCACTCGTAGTAAACACATACCTCTTACCAACCTTTAGCTTCGTATAAAAGCCTAAAAGCAGAAGGTCATCCATCTGCTTTCTTGCACTCTCATACGAAACTTGGCAATATTGTTGATAATGTTTAATCGTTACATACGATTGTTTATCACAATATTTTAAATAATACTCTACCTGCTTCTTACGTAATTGAGGATACCTTAATAATAAGGTCTCTACATCATACCTATAATCATCACGATACGATGATACCACTTTTTTCGACAATTTGAAATATAAATATTCAAAAAATGTCAGAAATAGTGTTGTCATATCCAATGTATCACAATCATCTATGTATGGATACTCTTTCAACAAAGTGTATAACCACAACTCATTTTCCCCTTTGCAGTACACATACAATACATCCTCATCTCTACATTTCACATATAACATAATCGCTTTCAAAACAAACAACTCATCACTACATAAATACAATAATAATTGTGACTCTATTTGTATCCCTCTCATTTGTGCAATGCGTTGTATTCGCTGTGAAGTATGTAAATGTTCAATTTGTGTATACGTACATTCCAACACTGGATCATAATCTGTTTCACACTTTACACACTGCATAAGTTTCAAAATGGATAGATACATTATTTTATTCATTGTAATGTAATATTTTCCAAATAATTTATGTTCAAACAACTTACGATATTGTTTCACTTCTTCCCATACGCATTGAAAAGCTACCCCTTCATAAATGCGCTGTATATCACTCTTATTTAAGTATTGTTCCTCACTGTATTTTATATATTCTTTCATTTATTTCACCATTCATAGTATACCAATAATATAAATAATTTTGATATTTCAGACAAAACAAGACAAAAAAACATCTACACATAACAAGTAGATGTTTATTTATACTATAAAACAATTGTAAACAAGCCTGCTTATGGCTATTTTATGAATGCTTTTATTCTTCATCCATAGAAAGAACAGCCATAAACGCTTCTTGAGGAACTTCAACACTTCCCACTGACTTCATACGTTTTTTTCCTTCTTTTTGTTTTTCTAATAATTTTTTCTTACGAGAAATATCTCCACCATAACACTTCGCCAATACATTTTTACGCAATGCTTTAATATTTGTACGTGCAATAATCTTTCCACCAATCGCAGCCTGTACAGGAATTTCAAATTGATGTCTTGGAATTAAATCCTTTAGTTTTGCAGTCATTGCATTTCCACGATGATATGCAAAATCACGATGTACAATGATACTCAATGCATCCACAATTTCTCCATTTAATAAGATATCCATTTTCACAAGTTTACTTGGTTGATATCCAATTAATTCATAATCAAAAGAAGCATACCCTTTTGAACAAGACTTTAATCGATCAAAGAAATCAAATACGATTTCTGCAAGTGGTAATTCATACACAATATTCATTCTTGTTGCATCGATATAAATCATATCCTTATAAATTCCACGTTTCTTTTGACACAATTCCATAATCGGACCCACATATTCATTAGGAACCATAATACTCGCTTTTACATAAGGCTCTTCAATACGCTCTATTTTTTGAGCATCTGGTAACATACATGGATTATCTACATGAATCATATTCCCATCATTTAAATACACATCATAAATTACCGAAGGTGAAGTGGCAATCATATCAATATTGTATTCTCGTTCAATACGCTCTTGAATGACATCCATATGTAATAAACCTAAAAATCCACAACGAAACCCAAACCCTAACGCTTGTGAAGTTTCAGGTTCAAATTTCAAACTCGCATCATTCAATTGCAACTTCTCTAACGCTTCACGTAAATCGTTGTATTTCGCATTATCAATAGGATACAACCCACAATATACCATAGAGTTCATTTCACGATAACCTTTTAAAGATTGCTTTGCAGGACTCTCTTTACTCGTAATCGTATCCCCTACACGCACATCTTGAATCGATTTAATAGCAGCACTAATCCAACCAACTTCCCCACAAACTAGTTTGTCTTTTTTGACTTCTTTCGGATTACGAATCCCAAGTTCTAATACCTCATACTCAGCACCAGTAGCCATAAATCGAATGGTATCTCCAACCTTTACACTTCCCTCTTTTATACTTACAAAGGCAATAATTCCTCTATAAGAGTCATAAAGAGAGTCAAAAACCAAAGCTTGCAAAGGTGCATTCACATCTCCCTGTGGAGCTGGAATATACTTCACAATCGCTTCTAATACGTCTTCTACATTCAATCCACTCTTCGCACTAATTAAAGGTGCATACGATGCATCTAAACCAATCACTTCTTCCACTTCTCTTTGCACAACTTCTGGTTGTGCAGAAGGTAAATCTATTTTATTAATTACTGGTAATATCTCTAAATCATTATCTAATGCTAAATAAACATTAGCCAATGTTTGTGCTTCAATCCCTTGCGCTGCATCGACAACTAAAATCGCACCTTCACATGCTGCTAATGAACGTGAAACTTCATAAGTAAAGTCAACATGACCGGGTGTATCTATCAAGTGAAAAGTGTATTCTTCTCCATCTTGACTAAGATATTTCAATTGTACTGCATTTAATTTAATGGTAATTCCACGCTCTCTTTCCAAATCCATAGAATCCAATAATTGCGACTTCATTTCTCTACTTTGTACCGTCTTAGTAAGTTCTAAAATTCGATCTGCCAAGGTTGACTTCCCATGATCGATATGTGCAATAATAGAAAAGTTTCTAATATTTTTTTGATTCATTTATAACTCCTCTCAAAGTGAAATATGATACTTTTTACCAGCTCCATGAATAAACTGAACTGCATCACAAACACTTTTCCCTTCTAATTGTAAGCGTACAATTTGTACACTTCCTTTTTGACACTTCAAAAACAATTGCTTTTGATATGCATATAAACAACCGACCATAACATCTTCATCTATATTTGTCATCTTTACTTCGTGCAATTTCACTTTTTTATCCTGCACAATAATATATCCAACTGGCCAACTAATCAAACCACGAATATAATTATAAACTTCTTTACATGGTTTATTAGCATCCACCAATTCTTCCTCTTTTGTGATTGCATAAGCGTATGTCACTTTATCTTCATCCTGTTTTGTAAATATAGCTTGCTTTGATTGCAACAATGGAATCGCTTTTGAAATTGCTTTCGCTCCACACTCTTGTAATTTATCATGTAAACTACTTGTTGTATCCGTATCTAGTATATCCACTTCTTCTTGTAACATATAATCACCTGCATCCATTTTTTGCACCATACGCATAATAGATACACCTGTTTTTTCATATCCATACATAATTGCTTTATGTATTGGTGCTCCACCTCGTAATGCAGGTAGTAAAGAAGCATGTACATTTAAACTACCATAGGTAGGATATTGTAAGATATGTGAAGGTATCATTTGACCATATGCACAAGTCACTATCAAATCTGCTTTAAAATCATAAATCGTTTCATAATCTTCTTTAATAGAAGTCGGCTGAAACACATCTATCCCATGTTGTTTTGCTAGTGTTTTTACTGGCGTTTCCTGTAAGATTTGTTTACGCCCTACTTTTTTATCTGGTTGAGAAACAACACCAACCACATCGTACCCATCTTCTAACAATTGTGACAAAATAGCACAAGCAAAAATAGGTGTTCCCATAAATACAATTCGCATACTACGCCTCCTTCAAACTATACTAATTATAGCGAATAATACAAAAAAAGCAAAAGTTATTTGCTTTTTGTAAACTACTCAATGAAATTGTCAAAAGCGAATGAAAAGATTGTAATCGCACCTTCTACACATGTTTCAATAAACATAGATGTTTGTTTTGCAACACTTGCCGCATTATTCTCTTCTATTTGATGAAAAGAAGAAGTATATTGTACCTCTTGTTCTTGATGTAAAGGTGTCGTTTGTTGAGATTGTCCATTTTGTAATTGCATACCAATAATCAACAATAACGCAACAAGCAATGCATCATAAAAAAATCGTCTCATAGTATCACCCTAAATATTGTATAATACTTTGTGCAAATAAATTTGTCGAATGAATCACTTCTTCATACGTATTATTTTCACTACCCATTTCTACCAATATCATATTTTGATAAACTTCTTGATTGTAATACATCCCTTGTACGCGTGTATCTTTACAAACACCATCTACTTGCGCATTCAGCGAATCTTTAAATGTATTTGATACCCCCTCTATATGTGCGGCATTGGGTGAACTTGCACCAACCACAAACATGATTTTTGCATAACTTACACCATTTACTTCTAAAAAGGTATTTTCTCTAGGGACACTATCTCTATGAAAATCTATGACTAAATCAAACCCACTATAATTTACAAGTGCCTCATTTAAATAAAAGTTACTTGCCACATAACTAGAGTTATAATCTAAGCCATGTGCTTTTAAGTATTGTGTGAAATCATTACTTTCATAAACTACCTGAATTCCATGTTCTTGTAAGACATTCGCGAGATGAATGGAAGCCTCAACAACCCCTTTGTCATCAAGATATTTTTCTTGTTGATGCGTATTATAAATGTACACACGTTTCACTTCATCAAGTGCTTCTTGTGGCACTTGTTCAGGTTGTTTATTTGCTTCCACATAATTCGCTTGTGTCATATACACATTACCCGCATCACTTAAAATTACATTTTCATTCACACTTAAAAGTTGTAATTGCTCTTTTAAAGAGAAATCTTCATCAAACAAACGATCTTCAAAACTAGAAGTCGTCAAATATGTAGTAGCATGATATAACATTGTATTTACACTATTGAAAAACGGAGAAATCAGTAATAAGTAGAAAATAAAACAACACTTCATAAATAAAACCCATACTTTTCGCATATAACACCCCAATTCACTATATGCGAAATTTTAAGTGTTATACCAATTTAATCATGAATAGCATCATTAATTGCATGTGCAATAAGTTGTGATAAACACACTAATGCAACATCCATATCCTTTGGTGTAACAATTAGATTTTCATCTTCTTCTACTTGTACATTAACCTCTTTAGCATGTAATATCGCATTTACACTTGTAACTGTGGCAACCCCAATAGCGATAATTGGGCACTCTAAACTTTGCTCATCTAATGCTAAGCGATGATTCGCAACCCCACTTCCTGGTTTAATCCCTACTGTATTCATTTGGATTACTTTATTTAAACGCGATAGTGCACTTGTCATTAATGCATCAATGACAATGACAACATCCGGTTTTATAAAGTCAACCGTATTTTTCACGAAAGAAAAACTTTCAATTCCTGTTTGTCCCATTACACCAAAAGCAACTGCACTCACATCCACAACTCCTTCAATCAGTAATTGTTCACGAATTAGGTGTGAGGTCACAAAGATTTGATCTACTACATTAGCACCCAAAGCATCACATACAATATCTCGATTTCCCAACCCTACTACCAACACTTTTTGCAGTGAATCGATTGCAGGCAACAGTTGCTTCAATTCCTCTTTCAGCATATATTGTACACGTGATTGTTGTTCTTCTTCATCTAAATCTTCAAAACTGATTGTAATATACTTTCCAACTTCTTTCTCTAGTGTATTTCCTTCTTCCTTTACATCGATATGTACAATCTCTCCATATTCATAGATTCCCTTCTTATAAACGACTTTTTCATCTTCAAAATGCTCACAAATTAACTCATCACAAAAATCAGTTCTTACACTCATAACAACCCTCCTATACCTAGTATGATTCATTATGTAACATAAATGCATTTAATATTGCTTTTTGTGTAAAGGTTTGCTATAATTTTAAGGCACATGAATTAGGAGGTGTAGAAATGCCTAACATTAAATCACAAAAGAAACGTGTTAAAACAAACAACAAAAGAAATTTAGTTGTTGCTTCACAAAAATCAACTGTTAAAACAGCGATTAAAGCAGTTAAAACTGCTGTAGAAGCAAACGATAAAGCAGCTGCTGTAGCGGCTTTAAACGTTGCAAACTCTAAATTAGATAAAGCTGTTTCAGACAAAATCTACCACGCAAACTATGCTAGTAGACAAAAAGCACGTTTGGCTAAAACTGTAAACGCAGTCGCATAACAATAATAAAAGTAGCAATTCTGCTACTTTTTTTATTGTTGTTTTAATGGTACGACACTTGCCAACCCACCTAATGAAGTTTCTTTTAATTCTACTGCAATCTTTTTACCAGTATAATTCATTGTATTAACAACCATATCAAAACTCACACGATTTTTACGGATTGTTGTTAAATGCTTGGCTAGAAAGGCACTATCCATAGCACGCAAAGCAGCAACTGCATTACGTTCAATACAAGGTATCATGACATATCCACCAACTGGATCACAAGTCAACCCTAAATGATGTTCCATTCCCATCTCTGCACTATACTCAATGGCATCATCTTGCATTTGATTAATATAAGCAACAGCAGCACTCGCCATACTACAAGCCGCTCCAATCTCAGCTTGACAGCCACCTTTTGCACCTGAAATAGTCGCATTGTGTTTGATTAGATTTCCAAACAACCCTCCTACCTTAAGCGCATCAACTAGAACCGACTTATCGACACCTTTATTATGATAATAATAATACATAATAGCAGGCAATACCCCACTCGCACCCAATGTGGGTGCAGTAACCGTAAATCCTCCAGCTGCATTTTGTTCACTCGCTGCATAGGCATAAGAAGAAATCAACATCTTACTACGTTCCTCATGATCCATTTTGTTCGCAATTTCAAATAATTTTTTTGCACTTCTTTCAAGTTGTAGTCGTCCAGGCAGAATCCCTTCTGCTTGTAAACCATCTTCTACTGTTTGTAACATTTGATGTAATACATCTTGCATATACAGGTCAATGTCTTCACATGCATTAATATACTCGATAAAAGTAATGTTTTGTGCACTGCAATATTCTTTTATTTGTTCTAAGTAGGTATGCGTATACACATCTTTATCACAACTACTATTGTCTTCTAATTCTGCAATTTCTATAGCTCCTCCACCAACACTATATATTGTCCATTCTTTGATGCAATGTTCTTCTTTAAATGCTCGTAATATCATCGTATTTGGATGTTCACGACTCTCCTTTTGAAAAATCACTCGACATTGTATAGGGAATAATGTTTTTTCTATAATATAGTCAGTCAAGTGACCTTTTCCTGTTAGAGATAGTGAACCATATAAATGTGCTTCATAATAATCCACATCCTTTAATCCCTCTTTAAACAAACTGCAAGCACGCTGTGGACCCAGTGTGTGTGAAGAAGAAGGGCCAGGCCCAACTCGATATAATTCTTTTAAAGACTTCATAGATTACCTCTTTTCAATATAAACAATTCAAAACCTAACTTTTTATCTATTTCACCCTTTTTAATAGATTGATCTAAAACAGATAATTCATACAATATTTGTTGCACATCATCCATTCTTATGGACTTAGCAAGACTCATTGTCTTTTCAACACGATATGGATGTGCATTCAATTCACTCGCAATACTTTGTTTTGTATAAGAAGCCTCATACAATGTTTTTACTTGTGATAAAAAACGAAATTGACTAGCCAGTAAACTCAACAATGCAATTACCTCAATATTTTGTGAATCAAAATCCTTCCACAACGAAAAACTTCTGTTCATATCCTTTTTCATAATCGCATCAAACAAATCAAATACATTGTCTTCTACATTTCGTTTTATTAACACTTGTACATCCCCGACTTCAATAGAAGAGCTATACGTCTGTAACTTCTCCAATTCATTTATAATATCACCAACAGATTTTTTTACACGCAAACTAAATAAACGTAATGCTTCCTTACTGAAAACAAGATTACGCTTAGCAATCTCTTGAGCAATAAAACGTTCAACATCTTTTTCTTCCAAAGCATTACAAGCAATCATCTTAGAACATTTTTTCAGCTTTTTCACAATCGTTTTTCTTTGATCTAACTTTTCTTGATTACACTCCAAAATAAGAATTGTGGAAGTATTTTCTTGTTCTATATATTGTTCCAACACACTCAAGGATTTTGCATCTACACTAGCAGACCCACTTAAAAAGTTCGCATTTTGTAATACGACACTCTTCTTATCACTAAAAAAAGGAATCGTCTGTGCATCCGCAATCATCACTTCAAAAGGAGTTTTCAACACATCAAAATACGATACATTCATATCCTTTTCTTGAATACTCTCATCGATTATTTGATCTCTCTCTTTTTTTATTAAATAGGAATCACTTCCAAAAATTACATATATCATTATATCACCGCAATCATTATAACAAATTTCAACACTAGCATATATAGTAAATACAAAAAAACATCACAGTATCTTACACTATGATGTCAGTTTTTTTACAATGATTAAGCTGCTACAAATAAGTAATACAAACCATCCATAAACAAATGTTGTATCTCCACTATGTGGAGGTGTATTTTTTATTGTGACTATAAATGTTGTACTAGCTGCACTAGCCAAATATACTTCCTCATGGATTGGTTGAAACTCTACCACTAAATCTAAATTCATTTGTGCCACATTTGTGAAAGTGTAACTTGCTTTCGCATCAACAGCTTCCACCTGTGCAATGATTTCTCCACCTAATTTAATTACAAACATCCCTTCTGGAATTTGGCCATTTAACGCACGCGCATGTAAGTCAATCACAACCTCTTCTCCTTGTGTGGCTATTAACCCATCCCCACTAAGATGTTTACTATGAATTTCAACAACTGTGTCTACTGTAAGTACTTCAACTTGCACAATTTCACTTTTAAAAGAAGTACTGCTTGCTGGTTTTTGCACTTCATAAATACCCGGTAATAAACCTTCAACAATTTCACCGCTTGCTAGTATCCATTCACTTGAGCCAAGTGGACGATACATATACCCAGCCTCTACCTCATATATGCTACCAAAATGATTATCTCCAGTTGGATGAATTACAATACGTTGCGATACATATAAGGATTGTGGCAAACTATCCAAAGTAAGGACTTGATCTCCCTTTTTCACAATTTCTAAAGTCGTATCAAAATAGCTTGAATCTATTTCCACACTTCCTGCAACGACTTCTACATCCACTCCATTAATTGTATATAAACCATCTTCTATAAACCCAACTAATGTTTCGTTTTCATAATCAATTTGAATATTTGGCATTTCTTCTCTAATGGTTGGTTGTGCGCTGAAACGATATGGGTCCTCATATGTCCCACTCCCCTGGCGCACTTGACTTGTCACATCAATTTGTATTTGAGGACGCACCCCATAGTACTGCGTTGCATCTGCTAATTTTGCCGTTTGTACTGTTGCATCTACAATTAACATATATATAGTACTACCATACGTATAGGTAGTATTCATCCACGAATCAAACAATTCCCCACTTCCAAAATGGATACGCTCCGATTGTCGTTGCCAATAATATGTCTTGCGCGTTTCTCTTTCATTTTCTAACAAAGGTAGAGGATACCCTTTATTTTCATAAGCATTATAATCCTCCATACGCAAGATATCTACATAATCTTCATTTCTTAAAAGAAATAAACTTTGCTCATAGGCAGTAAATGCGTCTTCATAAAAAGATGTGTTTGCCCAAACACGCAAATCACTCTCACTCCAGGTTGGATTGCTAGTTGTTTCCTCATAAAACACCTGTGAATCTACTAAATTGGTTGACAACATCGTATAGACATTTCCTTCTTGTTGAATCACTTCCCATAAGATTGGCTCAACTGCAAAATACATCCCCCTATACTCAATATAGTCTACACCCTCTTCCCCAATAGGGGCATCTATTTGAAAGTGCTGATATGTCCCTAAGCTTACATACACCCTCTCTATTGGTACATTTAAATATGCACTATCGGAAGTTACAGGATCACTTACCAATACATCATTATGTCCACCTTGTTGATATGTCCATCCAGTAGAGGTGGTTGCTTGCGGAAGTGCGGGTAAGCTTGTTTGTGTGTTCTGCCACATTCCTTGCGCATTTTTTTCATGTGTGTATGGAAAATTCATTAACTTCATTTGTGCATCATAGCCACTCAACACATTCCCTTGCGCATCACGAAAATGTAACGCAACTTCATAAGTTAAATGTGCGTGAATATAAGAAGGCGATCTTCCTGCAAAAATTTCACACTCTTCCTTAGAATTAAATATAATAGGGATGGCTGGATCAGGGTGTGTCTCCCCATATTGTGGTTGAAACGCTTTATCTACAATAGTAATCGTATTTACATCTGCTTTAAAAGTGATGTATTCTAATTTACTTTTAAACATAAAGTAAGAACCCAAAGAGTTTACATACTCTGGTATTTCTAAATGTGTAATCCCACTATTATTAACAAAGGAACTTGGAATTGCAATACTACGATTATTACTTAATGTTTTTGGCATATGTAATTGTGCTAAATTTGGTGTATCACGAAACGGACCATTTCCAAAATCTGCAATTTGCCTTGGTAAATATACTTGCGCACCAGCAGCAAAGGCACCTTGAAATACATATAAATCAAAGATAAGTCCCGGGTGTGTATCATCCCCTTCTTCAAACACCACGCTCTCCAATGCACTACAATTAGCAAAAGCTCGATATCCAATGTACGTAATTGAACTTGGGATTACAACACTTTTCATTATAGCGTTATTTTCAAAAGCTTGTCGTTCTATGCTAGTAATGCTTTTTCCATTAATTGTTGAAGGAATCACAATCTCGCTTGCTGCTTTTCCTTCCTCACTCAATCCCACAATACTCGTCCCACTACTACCAAGCACAAAGTAACTTGCATCACTATACACCATTTGCGCATCCACACTAATCGATGTATTATTTTCATTTCTTACATCAACCACAAAAAAACTAGTAATCAAAATCAATACAAAAAATATTTTACTTATTTTTTTCATTATTTATCTCCCCATAGATATGCATATATTTCATATTATATCATTCCTTCCCCACTGAATCTATACTAAATACATTACAAATCGTTCCACAAAAATGTAATCTCTTTTTGACTCGTAACAACCACATTTAAAAAGGGCATAAAATAAATACTTACACTCCCATCAACCTGTGTATTATACACTTCAACATTTGCTTGATGCAATCGATCCATCACCTCTTGATGTGGATGATTATAAGAGTTATTTACACCTGCACTAATCAAAGCAATCTTAGGTGTAATCGTATCAAGTAATCGTTGTGAAGTACTCGTATTAGAACCATGGTGTCCTACCTTTAACACATCTATATCCAATGTGTTGTACGCTTCAACAAGCTGTCCTTCCACCAAAGTGGAAGCATCCCCTAAAAACAAATAACGTAGACCGTTTATATATGAAAATAAGATCAAACTTTGATCATTTCTATCCTCATGCTGTTTTTGAAATACATCAAAATGCAAGTGTTTAAGTTGTATATCTTGTTTCGTACGTATCACTTCATCAATTACAATGTGTTCTTGTAAACTTTCTAATGCACCACTATGGTCAAAATCATCATGCGTGATAACTACTTTATCAATTTTATGTATTCCTTTACTCTTCAACACCTCCATAATCACATGTTTTGCTATATCATAGTTTTTATTACCTCCTGTATCAATAAGCATCACTTCTCCAAAAAAAGGTTCTCTTATTAAAAAACAATCCCCTTGCCCAACATCGATCATACTAACCTCTCCATACATCGTAAGCACCTTTAAATGCATCTGATAAAAAAACAATAACCCGATATATACATAATACTTTCTTCGTTGATTAGTAAGTAAACGACAAAGAAAATACATAAATAAAGCAATCCACACAAAATGTAATTGTCCAACAATGGTTGTAAAAGGAATGTGTATCCCTTTAATCATTTCTGTAATTGTAGATAGAAACAATAGTATTATAGATAAAAAAGGAAAAAAGATTGATACCAATAATACACAAAAATAATATGCCCCTAGCATTCTTTGCAAAGAAAATAAAACAATATTTACAGCACTAGCTGCATTGAAAAACAATAGTTGTAGAAACAATATACTACTCATACTCAAAAATATAGAAGGTACTTTACTCACATTAAATAAAAATACAAACTTTAAAAAGCATGGTATGAGAAATCCAACCTCATATGCCATACTAGGCTTATAAAACAATAAAATGCACATAGCCAATCCAAAGCAGTCTATTTTATGTAAAGGCACAAAGTAAGAAATAAGTGAAAACACAAAAATACGCTCTACAAATACGGTAGAAGGAAACACAATACTATACAATAGCATGCATAGTGCACTTACAAGATGCTTGTTTTTCTTTAACATGCTTGCAAGTAAAATACAAAAGTATTGTAGTGGATATCCACTTGCATAAAGAAAAGAATCTTGATTTTCATGTATTCCATAAAAATATGCTTGATATAACTTATGTAAAGGATGTTGCATTAAACTTGTATATACCTTAGCACGCAAACTAGAACCCGTTTGTACTAGATTATACGATTTCACATACATGCTATAAAAAATACTACGTTGTTGCAGATAGGATGCAAAATGAAAAGTTCCTTCATTTTGCAATGTATGTATCCTCTCAAAGTTTCCTTCCACCTCAATTACATCCTCAATAGCCACACCATCAACATTATACAATATGCATTTGAAACTTTGGTTTTGTGCAATGACATAGGAGTCTTTTATCGAATGCACTTGTAAAGTATGTGTAGTTTGTACTCCCTCACTAGGCAATGTATATAAAAACAAAAAAAGCAATGCCGCGAAATACAAAAACTGACCACGTCGAGACATTCGTACATATATGCAACACGCAACAACATAATACAAACGAACGTGACTTGGTATATACATCATAAACAATACACTTAGTGCAAGTAACAACCAATTATTTTTTAAAGGCATATAAACTCTTTCAACGCATCAAATGTCTTTTGTTTAATTCCTGCCACTAACATCAAATCTTCTAAACTTTGAAAGGTTTTTACCTGCTCTCTGTACGTAATAATTTTTTGTGCAGTTACTTCCCCAATTCCTGGCAACGTGCATAACTCCTCAATGGATGCTGCATTAATAGATACTTTTGAAACTTCTTGTACTTTAGTAATGACAACTACATCCTGATCATGAAGAATTTGATTTATGTTTATGGAAGACAAATCGGCATCTTTATTCACTCCTCCAGCAGCATCAATTATATCTTGTAAACGACTTGCATAAGCGAGTGTATAACTGCCAGGTTGCACTACTTCACCTTTTATTTCCACTTTGATTTCTTCACTTTGATAATTGGATAAATCTTCTTTTTTATAGTTTGTAAAATAAAACACACAAATTATGATTACAAAAAGTATTTTCTTCATACTCTCACCTCAATCATTTATTTGTGTGTCTTTATATTCTTCCTATTTATTTTTCATATTTTTGATATGCCTCAATCACCTTTTGTACAATCGGGTGACGAACAACATCTACACTACTCATTTCCACAAACGCAATCTCATCAATACCCCCTAAAATATCCTTAGCATTCGATAAAGCTGACTCTTTTTTCTTTATCAAATCAACTTGACTAGCATCTCCAGTAATGACAATTTTAGATTGCTTACCCATTCTAGTAAGAAACATCTTTAGTTGTGATTTACTCGCATTTTGTGCCTCATCTAAGATAATAAAAGCATTCTCTAACGTTCTACCACGCATATATGCCAAAGGTGCAATCTCAATCACATTCTTATCAATCATACGCTGTGTTGCTTCTACGCCTAACATATCGTGTAATGCATCATAAAGTGGTCGCAAGTATGGATCTACTTTTTCCTTTAAATCCCCCGGTAAAAAACCCAATGACTCTCCCGCTTCCACTGCTGGTCTTGTAATTATGATTTTATCTACCATTTGCTTTTTCAACAAAGAAACAGCATACACAACACTTAAATATGTTTTTCCAGTACCCGCTACCCCTAAAGCAAACACAATGTCTTTTTCTTTCATGCATTTATATAAAAAAGCTTGATTCAAGGACTTTGGATGAATCAATTTACCACTACGCGTCTGTCCGATTACCTCTTTACACAATTGTTTTAGCTTTTCTAAATTACTCTGTTTTGATAAACGACACGCCATCAACACATCATTAACTTGTAAAGGTTTTTGTTCCAACACAATATACATCATATATTGTAATACTGAGCACACTTCTTTCTTAATTTTTTCATCATCACAAATAATTAAAAATTCCCCATCTCGATATACAATCTCAACTTTGAAATAAGAGCGTACAACATCTATATTTTTTTCTTGTGGCCCATATAACTTTCTTAACTGTTCAATTGAAAAAGTAGATAAAATTGTTTCCATAATTTCCCCTAACTAGTGATATCCTCATATAAAGTAAATAACACTTCTAAAATTATTTTATCTTCTTTTCTTTCAAAAAGCAAAATGTTTTCAGCTACAATTTTCTCTTCATCACCCTCCAATTGAATCTGACCTCTTGCCTCCATAAGCAACACAAACAATGCAATATCATCCTGTTCAACAGTATCCTGCATCTCTACACTTACTCGATTCCACGTATGTGCATATACTTTACCCACCACGTCCACATGCACCATGCTTCCAAATGAATTAGGCATCACATTATCCACTAAAATATCACCCGCTTTAACACTTTGATTAATTTGTGTAACCTTGTATCCTGATTGTACATCAAAACAAACAAGCAACCCATCTTTTTTTGCGATTAATGCATCATTATTATAACTTTGTTCTTCCACTTCTTCTCTCGCCTTGTATCGAACATCAATATGATTCCCCTTTGGATATACTTCTAACCACTGAATGTGAGCGCCACATTGTTCCATAATACTTTTCTTCATTGCCTCTACATCGATGAAACGATATTGATACATACTAAGTACTTGTTCAATCTCGACATCTAAAGCATCTACATCACCATACACTTGATATGAAAACATCAAATGATTTAATACATAAAACATACAAACACAAGCAAGCATGACAACCCATTTATGTATGCTAAACACCCATCGTGTAAGTATGCCTAAAAAACCTACACGGTGCAATCGTTTTGCACCACTAAGTGTAGATTGAATTTTATTACGTTGATGAACTTTTGCATAAAATGTAATTGTATCTTTAACACATACATGATAGATTGCAATATCCTGTGCATAACACATACGTGTCAATTCGTGTAGTGTTGTATGCACTTGATATTTATCAAACCCCCACCTATACATACTCATACTCAACTTTTAATACAAGCACATCCGCGATTAATTCATGCTTTGAATAGTAGGTTAATGTAATTGATTCATAAAATATTTTCACTATATACTTTGCATACTTTACAATTAAAGTTGCCTCTCCAATATACTGCACATCCTCAAACCCGGATAAATACAGTTGTTTTAAAGTTATCTTAACCATAACGCACCTCTATACAATATATGCGTTATAAACCGACTTATGATAGCACAAAAAAACAAATATCTAGCCATTGCTGATATTTGCTTTTTAACTTATGATAAAAATCCTTTTTGTATACATTGTTTATTCGTAAATGCAATTAGATAAGACTGCAACGCTACCCAGTCTTTTACATCACGCCATTTGATGAAATCAGCAGTAGATATTTTTTGTGTATCATTCTTAATATGATATTGATATTCACCTAAAATAAATGTTTTGATTGGTTTTATATGTTCTATATCATCACTATGTTCATCAAACAAGTAAAATCTCCACTCTAACCCATTTGTATATATAAGTTTTTGAAAAGACTGCAAAGCAAATACAAAGGCATGTCGATCTAGTGACTTAATCTGTACTTCTAAATTCTCATACAATGCTTTCACTTCAATTGCTCCTAATATACCTACCTTACCTTTTTCATCACTATCCATATATGTATAATTATGATCCACAATCACAAAATCCGTAGAACCATAAGAGTGCATCCCCTTACGATACATTCTTTGTTTTGGATTTAAACTCTCCATTTGTTCTTTCAACATACTTACATTACGTAGTGAAATATCTTTTGTATTACTACGTACTATATTAGCAATTAAAGAATACAATTCACATTCCATATTATTTTGCCTTACAATTAAACTTACTTCATTTTTAAATCTTTCATATTCCATGATTTTATGTAAAACAAATTGCAATTTCATAACAAATTCCTCCTATTTCATCTTACAAATAGAGAATACAAACACCCACTTACACAATTTTATGTGTTACTTGTTTTAAACAACTCATCTTTCAACGCTTTATAACCTTTTTCTTCCATCTCTTCGATAGGAATAAACAATAAAGCAGTTCCATTAATACAATAACGTAATCCACCTTTATCTCTTGGTCCATCATCAAACAAATGTCCCAAATGATTTTGTGTTCTCCTACTTCTCACTTCCAAACGAACTAAGCCTTTTGAAAAGTCATATTTTGTATATACTGCATCTTCATGAATTGGTTTGGTAAAACTTGGCCAACCACAACGTGCATCATACTTATCTAAAGAACTAAACAAAGCTTCTTTTGATTCGATGTCTACATAGATTCCAACTTTACGATATCGAGTATATGGATGTGAGAAAGGTGCTTCACTCTCACCATTTTTCACAACCTTAATTTGTTGTTCATTTAATACTTCACTCATACAATCACTCCTCACGACTCAAACTATACCACAACAAACGTATATCTTCTATGTATTTGCCCCTAGTATTAATTGTATTTCCTGTATCGTTTGTGTAGGTTCTTGCATCTGTACTGCATGCATACCTAACGCTCTTGCCTGTAATATATTTTCAATTCGATCATCTACAAACAAACACACTTTTGGGCTAACCCCTAGCCACTTACAATGCATTTCATAAATTTCTGGTTCTGGCTTAATCAGCTTCACTCGATGTGAATACATTGGCAATTCAAAATCCATAAAAAACGGATATTTTTCCAATATATGGGTTTCAATTTCTTTTGGCATATTCGATAAAATTGAAACTCGATACATAGTTTGTAATTGTTTTGCATAATCTAACATTTGGGTAATTGGTTGCAACATTTCTATGCTTAAACGCATCGCTAAATGTATTTCTTTTTCTAAGTGAGGTAGTGTTCTAATAAATATTTGCGTCAACTCTTCTCTTGTATAACTACCACGATCATACGCATTCCAATAATCTGCTTCAAACATAAGCGCTATTAGTTGTTCATATACATCTTCATTGAAATGTTCACGAAATGCTTCTCTTGGATTAAACTTTAACAAAACATTTCCTACATCAAATATAACAACCTCTATCATCTTGCATTCCCCCTCACCTCTATAAATTCATAGTACACCACTACCCTATGAAATACAATCCATCCACCTTTAAATTTGAAAATAAATGCATTTTGTATTTACAAATGATGCATTCATAGATAAAATGTATAAAGTTTTATATGGAGGTATTTGTATGCAAAAAAATCTAACAGTTGGTTCCCCGTTAAAGCACATCCTAAAGTTTGCTTTTCCTATTTTTCTAGGATGTCTATTCCAACAATTTTACAGTATGGTTGATGCCATTATCGTTGGCCAGTTTGTTGGAATTGACGCATTAGCAGGAGTTGGAGCAACAGGTTCTTTGAACTTTTTAGTACTTGGGTTTGTGATTGGTCTAGCAAGTGGTTTTTGCATACCTATCTCTCACAGTTTTGGTGCAAATCAATTAGAAGATGTTAAAAAATACTATATTCATGCTTTGTTTTTAGCACTCATATTTTCTTTAATCATTACAAGCACTACCCTTCTATTTTTAGATGAAATACTACTCGCATTAAAAACGCCACTAGATATATTTACATACTCTTACGATTATATGTTTATGATATTTGCTGGAACGATTGGAATTTTCCTATATAATCTATTAGCCAGTTTACTACGTTCCTTAGGAGACTCAAAAACACCTTTATACTTCTTAATTTTATCATCCATTTTGAATATCGTATTGGATTTAGTATTCATTATTCAATTTGATATGGGAGTACTTGGAGCAGGTCTAGCGACATCCATTTCACAAACAATTTCAGGTATCCTTTGTTTCATTCTTATCGTAAAACGATTTAAAATGTTACAAGTGCACCGCAAAGATATGCATATTCAGAAAAAATACTGTATGCCTTTATTGGCAAATGGTATCCCGATGGGATTGCAATTCTCTATCACAGCTGTAGGAAGTATCTTGATGCAAGTATCTGTAAATACACTTGGTTCTTTCTATGTTGCTGCGATTACTAGTGCGAGTAAAATCATTATGCTTACTGTCCAAGGGATTGAAAGTTTGGGAATTACTATGGCCTCTTATTGTGGACAAAACATCGGTGCTCAAAAATTAGATCGAGTAAAAAAAGGAATTGCTATTGCCTTAGGACTAGGTAGTATATATAGTGTTATTTGTATCGCAATTTCTTATTTCTTTGGAGAACCTTTAGTCTCTTTATTCATCAATGAATACGATGCTGAATTATATCATAGCATCCAACAATACTTAATCATTAATTCCCTATTTTATTTCTTCCTATCGCTACTAATCATTTTACGTAATGCGATACAAGGGATGGGCTACTCCAAAGTAGCAATGATAGTAGGTGCTGGAGAAATGGTTGCCAGAGCCATTGTTGCAATTTTCTTTGTCTCTCAATTTGGATATAGTGCTGTATTGTATGCAAATCCAAGTGCGTGGATTGTTGGAGTAATTTGCTTAGTATTTATGTATTCATATGTTATGAAAGATGTTAAACAACGCTTTTCTATCCAATAAATTTACTTTTACTGTCAAAGTAGTAGACAAATTATCTTATTCCATTATAATTAAATAAATGTGAAAAGAGGTAGTTATGCAAAATGAAAATATAGTCGTTCGCGAAATTACAAAATTTGATTCCCCTCAACAAGTACAACAATTCATGTTGGAAGGAAACGAGTTGTATTTAAACGCACAATATAACCAAGCAAATATATCAAAAGCATTACGTCATAAAACCAACTATGAAGGTCAATCCCCATATGCAGTTGTGGTTGCTTGTTCGGACTCAAGAGTGACTCCTGAACATATCTTTAGTGCAGGAATTGGTGAGCTGTTTGTAATCCGCAATGCTGGTAATATTATTACAGAAGTAGAATTAGCTAGTATTGAATATGCGATTTTACAATTAGGTTGCAAACTTGTAGTTATCCTTGGACACACCAATTGTGGAGCTATACAAGCCACTTTGGATGGGTTTAAAGATGGTCATATGATACGTATTACCAAAAAGATTGCATCCGCATTACAAGGTGGAGAACACCCTGAAAGAGCTTCTATTTTGAATGTTGAACACGGTGTGGAAACTTGTTTAAAAAACGAATTATTAAAAGATTCTATTCAAACCAATAAAATTGCGGTCAAAGGGGCTATTTATAAAACAAAAACTGGAAAAGTATCTTTCCTATAACACGTAAATATACGTGTTTTTTTTATTGTTTTTTTTGTTGAAATTATATATGATAGTTGGGTATAGAAAAGAGGAATATTATGAAATACAAAATGTTAGCCGTAGATTTAGATGATACTGTTGTTGGAAAAGATGGTCATATTTCTGATGCAGTAATACAAGCATTACAACAAGCTACAAAAAAAGGAGTTTATGTAGTCTTAGCGACTGGTAGACCAATTGGTGGAATTACACATGTAGCGAAACAATTACAATTAAACCCACAATATTCATTCCATCTAGGATTTAATGGTGGTCACATCATGGATGCAACACACACAAACACAATTTATCATCAAGGATTGACACATTCCTCTTTTCGCAAACTATTTACGTTTGCGAAAGAAAAAGATGTATCATTACTTACATACACAGATACATCAATATTATGTTCAAAACGAAATCATGAAGCAGAGTGTGAACAACAATTAACGACAATGCCATTGGATGTCAATCCAAATTATATTGCCAATTTACCACAAACACTAACCAAAGCAATGATTGTTGAGGAACACCAAGTCTTATTATCCCTTGAAGAAGACTTACGTAATCTTCTACAAGATGAGTTATTCATTACATTCTCAAAACCTTTCTTTTTAGAATGTATGTGTGAAGGGGTCAACAAAGGAGCAGGTTTATTACACCTAGCAAAGACATTAGAGATTGATGCAAGTGAAATTATCGCAATCGGTGATAGTGACAATGACTTAAGTATGTTAGCTATTGCAGGGTGTGGTGTTGCCATGGGGAATGCCAAAGAACACATTAAACAACAAGCGGATTATGTATGTGAACACATTGATGAAGATGGTGTCGCAAAAACTATTCAAAAATTTATTTTATAAGTAAACCACGCCTTCAATTGGCGTGGTTTTGTTTATATTATTCAAATTGTGAATTGTATAAATTCGCATACAGTCCCTTTTGTTGCATCAAGGTATTATGATTGCCTTGTTCCACTACTTCCCCTTTTTGTACAACCAAAATTGTGTCAGCATTTTGTATTGTAGACAATCGATGAGCAATTACAAAACAAGTTTTTCCTTCCATTAACGTTTGCATTGCCTCTTGTATTTTTAACTCCGTTTGGGTATCTACATTACTAGTCGCTTCATCCAGTATCAACATTGAACAATCTAATAACATTGCACGTGCGATTGTCAACATCTGTTTTTGTCCAGCAGAAATGTTCACACCCTCATCATTGATCATTGAATCGTATCCATTCGGAAGGCGTAAAATCGTATCATGAATATTTGCAGCTTTTGCACAACGTACAACATCTTCCATACTTGCTTCGCTATTTCCATATGTTATATTATCATAAATGCTTCCCTGAAATAGCCAAGTATCTTGTAACACCATTGCATAGTTTTTACGTACACTCTCCATACATAAGGAAGGTAGTGTTTCTCCATCTAAGGTAATACTTCCTTTTTGAGGATCGTAAAAACGCATTAGTAAATTAATGATTGTTGATTTCCCTGCTCCAGTAGGACCCACTATGGCTATTGTACTTCCCTTTGGAATATGTAGACATAAATCATGAATGATTGTTTGATTTGCCAAATATCCAAACTTCACATGATTGAATGCAACCTCCCCATGTGCACGTTGCAAGTACTTCGCATCCTCAACATCGACAACTTCTTCTTTTTCATCTAGAAAGCGGAACACTCTTTCTGCAGCTGCGATTGCCGATTGTATTTCACTAAATATGTTCGCCATCTCATTAATTGGCCCTGAAAAACGTCTAGAGTATAAGACAAAGGAAGACAGTGCACCCACTGTGATAGCTTGTTGTAAAAACAAATAGGCTCCAAAACCACTAACAAGTGTTAACGATAAATTATTCATAAAGTTAACTGTACTAGGAATTACAGTACTCATGTAATCCGATGCATAATAAGCATCCACTGCTTCCTTATTCACTTTCTCAAAACGTGATTGCATCATTTCTTCTTGATGGTAAGCCTTTATTGTCTTTTGTCCAACAATGATTTCTTCTACAAACCCATTCAACTCTCCCAACTTTTTTGAACGACCAGAAAATAATGGCTTAATTTTCTTGGCGATTAAACGTACAAAGAAAATGGAAATGGGAACAGTGAAAACAAATATAATTACTAGTCTAGTTGAAAGACTTAGCATCATAATCAAACTACCTACAATCGTAATCATGCTTGTAATTACTTGAAGTACATCATTAGACAACGAAACATTGATTGTATCAATATCATAGGATATACGACTTATAATATCCCCTGCTTGATGTGAATCAAAGTAACCAGTAGGTAAAGAAGTAATTTTTTTAAACACTTCCTCACGCATTTGTCGTATGATGTGTTGTGAAAAACGTAACAACAATAATGCTAAAAAATAAGATAAGATAGCAGAAACAAGAAAGATAATTAACATCAAACCACCATAATAAAATACTTGAGAAAAGTCTACGCCATCTATACCCGCAATCGCATCTACTGCCTTTCCTGAGAGATAAGGTCCCATTAAATTCAATATATTACTCACTAGTGTAAGTGTTATACAAGCAATAATGAGTCCTCTATATTGCAACATATACTTACTTAAACGAGTCAATACCCCCTTCATATCTTTGGCTTTTTCAACCTTAGCATGTGGTTGATTTTTTGCTTGCTTATTCATACATACTACCTCCCATTTGCGATTGTGCAATAAAGCGATACGCATTACAAGATTCTAGTAAATATTCATGACTTCCATAACCAATTACTTCACCTTCTTGCAACATCAAAATCTTATCAGCATGTTTAATAGAACTTACTCTTTGGGCAACGATAATACTTGTTACATCACAATAATGTGTTTTCAACACCTGTCTTAAATTAGCATCCGTCTTATAATCCAATGCACTACTTGAATCATCTAAAATTAATATTTTTGGATGATTCGCTAAAGCTCTTGCAATCAACAATCGCTGTTTTTGTCCACCACTTAAGTTACTACCCTTACTACTTACATGATGTTCAAATCGAGCATCTAACGATTCAATAAAATCAATGGCTTGTGCACGCATTGCCGCCCCTTCTACTTGTTCCTGTTGTAATTCTCTACCAAAACTAATATTCTCCATAATGCTTTCACTAATTACAAAGTCATTTTGTAATACAACACCAAACAATGTGTGCAAGTATTTTCGATCTATGGATTGTATTGGTACACCATCAATTCTCACTTCCCCCTCATCCACATCATAAAAACGCATTAGTAAGGAAAGAATGGTACTCTTACCACTACCAGTAGCCCCAATAATACCAAGTGTTTCTCCATGTTTTAATTGAAAATTAATGTGTTTCACATTGTGCTCTTTTTTCTGATAAGAAAAACTAACATTATCAAATACTATGTGCTCTTCTTCGGATACGACTTCTTTTTCTACAACTTGTAAATCCTCTTCTAATGACAACACCTCTTCAATACGCTTCGCAGAAGCACTTGCCTTAGATAACATTATAAAAATTCTTGTCATAGATAACATCGCATTTAAAATAATCGTAAAATAAGATAAGAAAGCAACAATAACTCCTGGTTCACTAGCACCGATTGAAACTGCATAAGCACCTCCAACAATAACAAAAACCAAACCACTATTTAAAAACAAATTCATCATTGGATTACTAATTGCCATTACTTTTCCAACCTTTAACTCTTGTTTTACACATTGTTCATTAAATGCTTTAAAACGTTTATTTTCATACGATTCCTTAGACAATGCTTTAATGACACGCACTCCAGAGATATTCTCACGTACTACACGAATTAAACCATCATAGCGCTCTTGTAAAACCTTGTACATAGGAACACCCTTCACACTAATCACATACACTAAAACAGCAATAAGAGGTAACATAAGTACCATGATTAAAGCCAATAAAGGTTCCATAAACAACGTCATAAGTATTCCACCAACCAATAAGAATGGTGCACGTACTCCAATACGTTGCATCATACTCGTCGTACGATGAATATTGTATGTATCGCTAGTTAAACGAATTTCCAAAGAAGGAATACCTATAGCATCAATTTGCGCAGCCGATAATGACATTGTTTTTTCAAATAAGTCATTACGCATTTTTTGTGTGGAATCTCTAGACACTTTGGATGCCATTTGATTTGCTTTAATATTTGTTGCAATCGCAATCCCTGCACATACTAACATAATGATTGCATATCGTATAATCAAATTCACATCCTGTAATGGTACAATTTCATCAATCAAAAACGATAAAATCATAGGTAAAACTAAGTCCATCATGGCAGCTGTAAACTTAAGTGTACAACCAACAATCATCTTCATACGATACTCTTTTACATATCTTGCAATTAATTTCATACACTTATCCTACACTTTCTGCTTTGCATTCTTAATACTCTTATCCAATAAGTATTTTAGCTGTTCTATCTCATCCTGTGATAAACCATCCAGCATGATTTGTTCCCACATCTCTACTACCTCATTTAAACTACCTTTGATATCTAGAGCCTTCTTTGTAGGAAATACAAGTAAACTTCTCTTATCTTCATCGTTGATACATTTTTCTATGTATCCTTCTTTTTCTAACAAACGTAGTTGCCTTGTTACATTACTTTTATTCACTAACATCGTCTTAGCAATCTGTTCTTGACTATATCCAGGATGTTGCAAAATAAACAATAAATACGATTGTGTTACTCCTCCAATTTGTAAATCAGATAATGTATCACAACGATACTTCACACCACTACGATACAACTTCGCAATTCTTTTTGAAATCATAATTTCTCCAATCGTTGCATACGCAACTAATACAGTGTAACACAATTCATTCACAAATGAAATATTTTTCAAAAAAGAAAGCCATCACTCTCTTTAATTCATTGCGAATAATTTGTAATTCAAGGTTTATATCCTCGTTATATCTGCCTCTTTTTGACATTTACCTATTCATTGAGTATACTTATACATAAATGAAAGGGGAATAATCATGGAAAAACAAAACTTAGCAGGTACAAGAATGTTGAAATTCATCAGTATCGTAATGATTATATTGGGTATTATTGCTGCAGGGATGGCTGCTCTAGCACTATTAGGAATGTCTGTTGCTGGTTCTACTATTGGTATTACACTTACAAGTGAAATGACTGAGATTGCTTATATTTATATCGGAGGAGCATGTGTTGCTGGCGTAGTTATGTGTATTACTGGAATTGTAGGAGCAGTGAATTGTAGAAATCCATATCAAACAGGAACTGTTATCGTTTTAGGAATACTTAACATCATTGTAACACTTGCTATGTCCGTTGCAGTGCCATTATATGTATCCTCACTAGAAATTTCACAAACATCTGCTTTTATTGAATTGTTTGGAGACGTTGGGATTGACTTATTGTCAAGTGCATCTGGACTATTACTTCCAATACTATACTTATACAGCGCTTTTAAAAACAAACAAAGCGTATAAAAAAGTTGTGCTACATTGCACAACTTTTTTCTTTCTCTTACTTAAAAATTAATCCCAAGTCCTATTCTAGGACCTATTTTTCTTCTATTATTTTATGCAGTGCATCACTACCCTCTTTATAATAGGTAAGTGTTCCACTTGATTCCGTAATCACTAATTTATCGCCATCTAATTCATAAGGCAATTGCTCTGTATCCGATTTAATTACTTGTTTTTCTTCATCGATTGTAATTTCAGTACTTATACCATAGAAATAAAACTCTCCCTTACTTTCTTTCTCAAAAGAAATATAACTATCTTCTAATCCTGCTGCTTCAAAATCAGCATATTCCATTTGAAAATCTCCATTATCCACTTGTGTTAATATATACTTTCCTTCTGCCTTAGGACTTTCTGTCGAACAACCTACTAAAGCGAATAAAAAACAAAACATACTTAATATAGTAACCACTCTTTTTTTCATATGTAAACCTCTTTTCTTCTGAGATAATATCATACACTGAAATACAAAAAAAAACAATCGTCACACGACGACTGTTTCTTTATAAATTACTGTATCCCATTAAGTAGGTATCCACCTCTCTGGCTACATCTCTACCTTCACGTAGTGCCCAAACAATCAAACTTTGTCCTCTACGCATATCTCCCGCAACAAATACTTTGTCCGTATTTGTCTTAAAGTTTTGTTCTTGTACATTTCCTCTAGGTGTAAGTGTTGTTTGAAACGCATCACTCACATACGATTCACTACCAACAAACCCAGCCGCAATAAGGACCAAGTCTGCTTCCACTTCAAAACTTTCACCCGTTGCTTCCATTTGCGTTCTACCATTTTCCACTTTTGGTTCTAACTTTTCAATGCACACTCTATTCACATTGCCATGTGCATCTTTTATGAAGTTTTTAACCGTACTTTGATACATACGTGGATCTTGTCCAAACTTTGCAATCGCTTCTTGTTGTCCATAATCCGTTTTTAACACAAAGGGCCATTGTGGCCAAGCATTACTCGCACTTCTAGTTAGTGGTAATTGTGGCATCATTTCTAATTGGATAACTTGTGTACAACCTTGACGAATCGCACTACCAACACAATCATTCCCTGTGTCTCCTCCTCCAATTACAAGTACTTTCTTCCCTTTTGCATCAATCGCCTTTTGATCTTCAAAGTCAGAATCCAACAGACTCTTTGTAATGCTTTTTAAGTAGTCTACAGCGAAGTAAATTCCTTTAGCATCTCTACCCTCTACTTGTATATCACGTGGCTTACTCGCTCCACAACAAAGTACAATCGCATCATACTCTTCTTGTAATTGTTGTGCGCAAATATCCACTCCTACATTACAGCTTGTAACAAACTCAATGCCTTCTTCCTTCATGATATCAATACGACGATCGATACTCCATTTTTCAATTTTCATGTTTGGTATTCCATACATAAGTAATCCACCTAAACGATCACTACGCTCATACACACAAACCTTGTGACCACGCTTATTTAACCACTCTGCACTAGCAAGTCCACTTGGACCACTTCCAATGACTGCAACACGTTTTCCACTTCTATTCTTTGGAGGGTTTGCATACATATATCCTTTTGCATAGGCCTCTTCAATAATTGCAAACTCATTTTCTTTAACACTTACACTATCTCCACCTGTAGCACTACACGTACATGCAGCTTCACATAAAGCTGGACATGCACGGGATGTAAACTCGGCAAAACGATTGGTAGCACTCAATCTAGCAAATGCCAATTCATAGCGATCCTTATAAATTAAATGATTGAATTCTGGCACTAAATTTTGTAGAGGACAACCACTTACCATACCTTTTATCATCGTACCATTTTGACAAAATGGTACCCCACAATCCATACAACGTGCTGCTTGTTCTTGTTGCGCTTGTTTACTCAAAGGTGTATGGAATGCATTAAAATGTTGTATTCTTTCTAATGGTTTACTACTTTTACTCGTTTGTCTTTCAAACTCCATAAACCCTGTAATTTTTCCCATAATAAATCCTCCCTACTTCGCATTCTTAATCGCGTAAAACGCTTCAATCTGTGCTTGTTCTTTATCCAATCCTTTTTCTTCCATCTTTGCAATAAGAGCAAGCATAGTTTCATAATCGTGTGGATATACTTTCTTAAACATTTTGATAGACGTATCAAAATGTTCTAAGATTTCCTTCCCTTTTTCACTTCCTGTTTTTTCAACATGTTCTTGGATCAATGATTTCACATTTTCAATATCTGCTTTTTCTTCTACTGGTAATAAAGACACCATATCTTTGTTCACTCTTTGGTACAAATCACTATGTTCATCAAGTACATAAGCAATTCCTCCAGACATTCCAGCAGCAAAGTTTTTTCCTGTACTACCTAACACAACAACCATACCACCTGTCATATATTCACAACCATGATCTCCAACACCTTCAATGACTGCAATTGCTCCAGAATTACGAACTGCAAAACGCTCTCCTGCGACTCCACTAGCAAATAGTTTTCCACTTGTTGCTCCATATAATGCAACATTTCCAATTACGATATTCTTATCTCTATCAAAGGTTGCTTCTTTTGCTGGATAAACAATTACTTCTCCACCAGATAATCCTTTCGCAATATAATCATTACAATCACCAATAAGTTCCATCAATAAACCTTTTGGGGTGAACGCCGCAAAACTTTGACCTCCACTTCCTTTACATACTATATGATACATTCCATCCTCAAGTGTGTTCCCATAACGTTTTGTAATTTCACTACCAAAAATAGTACCAGTACTACGATCTGTATTGATTACATCCAATTCCATTTTTGCACATTGTTTTGCATCTAATGCATCCTTCAAAGTTGGCAAAATCGCTTTCAAATCTAGTGTACTTTCTAATTCGAAATCATATTCATCTTGTTGTTTAAAGTATACATTGCTCTCTTTCACTAATGGGTTATTCAATAACCCTGATAGATTCAACATACTAGCACGCACATTTTTTAAATCACTGCGTTGTTTTAATAAGTCACTACGACCCACTAACTGTTCAATACTAGCAATCCCTAGTTTAGCCATATGTTCACGTAAAGACTGCGCCATATACAACATAAAGTTTTCTACATATTCTGCTTTTCCAATAAATCGCTCACGTAACTTTGGATTTTGTGTAGCAATACCCATTGGACAAGTATCTAAATTACATACTCGCATCATTACACACCCTAAAGCTACTAAAGGCCCTGTAGCGAACGAAAAACGTTCTGCTCCTAACATTGCTGCAATTGCAATTTCACGCCCACTCATTAGCTTAGAATCACTTTCTAATTGAATGCGCGTGCGCAATCCATTTAAAATTAATGTTTGATGCGTTTCTGCAACCCCTAATTCCCAAGGCAAACCAGCATGGTGAATCGATGCGGTTGGTGCAGAACCAGTACCTCCATCATATCCACTAATTGTAATATGATTTGCTCCTGCTTTTGCTACCCCAGCTGCAATCGTACCTACTCCAGCTTCACTCACCAACTTCACAGAAATACCAGCATCACGATTTGCATTTTTCAAATCATAAATCAATTGTGCTAAATCTTCAATTGAATAAATATCATGATGTGGCGGTGGAGAAATCAAACCTACTCCTGGCGTAGAATAACGTGTTTTTGCTACCCAAGGATATACCTTAGTACCCGGAAGGTGTCCACCTTCTCCTGGCTTGGCACCTTGCGCCACTTTAATTTGAATTTCTTTTGCACTTACTAAATATTTACTAGTCACTCCAAAACGAGCAGAAGCAACTTGCTTCACTGCACTATTTCGATTCAACCCATCTTCACCAATGATGTGACGAGATTCTTCTTCTCCTCCTTCACCAGTATTACTTTTTGCTTGTAAGTTGTTCATTGCGATTGCTAATGTTTCATGAGCTTCTTTTGATAATGAACCATAACTCATTGGACCACTACTAAATCGCTTTACAATGTCTTTCGCACTCTCTACCTCTTCAATTGGAATTCCCCCATCACTTGGATAGTCAAACTCTAATACGTTTCTTAAGTGGAATAGCTGATCATTTTCATACAATCGTTCTTCATACTCTTTAAACAATTCATAATTTGATGTTTGCACCGCTTGTTGTAATAAGTGAATCGTTGCTGGATTGTATAAATGTTCTTCTTTTCCTCCACGCATTTTTAAATTACCACCACTTGATAAACCATCATACATATCTAAGCCTAATGGATCAAACGCACTTTGGTGATTGGCTTCTACATCCTCTTGAATTTCTTGTAAAGTAATCCCTTGTACACGACTTGATGTACCACTAAAATATGCTTCAATCACAGCATCACTAATTCCTACACACTCAAAAATTTGACTACCTTGATAACTTTGAATCGTAGAAATACCCATCTTAGACGCAATCTTAATAATTCCATCTAAAATTGCTTTATTGTAGTCTTCTACTGCTGCATAATAATCTTTTTCAAGTAATCCATTTTGTTGTAAACTACGAATAGACTCTTGTGCCAAATATGGATTAATCGCACTCGCCCCATACCCTAACAAAGTTGCAAAATGATGCACATCACGTGGCTCTGCACTTTCTAGTACAATAGATATAGCTGAACGTTTCTTTGTTTTTACTAAGTATTTAGACAATCCAGAAACAGCCAATAATGAAGGTATTGCAACATGGTATTCATCTACACCACGATCACTTAACACTATAATATTAGCCCCGTTACGATATGCTTTATCCACATCCATAAATACTTTATCTAATGCTTCTTTTAAACTTGTATTTTTATAATACAAAATAGATATTGTTGCAACTTTTAATCCTGGTTTTTTCATTGTTTTCATCTTTAACACATCGGTTTGTGTCAAAATTGGGTTTTTAATCTTTAATACACGAGCATTATTTGCATTCTCTTCTAATAAGTTTCCTTTTGCTCCCAAGTACACATGTGTATCCGTAACAATCTTTTCACGGATTGCATCGATTGGAGGGTTGGTAACTTGTGCAAACATTTGTTTAAAATAGTTAAACAAAGGCTGTCTTTGTGTACTCAACACTGCTAATGGAGTATCATTTCCCATCGCTCCATGGGGTTCATTCCCACTTATTGCCATAGACAAAATAGATTCATGTACTTCCTCATATTTATATCCGAAAGCCTTTTGTAAGGTCGTAATTTCTTGTGGTGTATAAGCAGGAGTATTTTGATTAGGAATTTTCAAATTTGCTAATGTAACTAAATTTGCATCGATCCATTCACCATAAGGTTTACTATTAGCATACGATTCTTTTAAAGTATCATCATCGATCATTTCCCCTTTAACCATATCTACTAATAACATTTTTCCTGGACGCAATCGCTCTTTACATGCAATATTTTCTTCTGCTTCATCCACAACCCCTACTTCACTAGACAAAATCATACGACCATCTTTTGTGATATAGTAACGACTTGGACGAAGTCCATTACGATCTAGTACTGCTCCCATCACATCTCCATCAGAAAATAAAATAGCTGCAGGTCCATCCCATGGTTCCAACATCGTCGCATAATATTGATAAAAATCTCTTTTGCTACGAGACATACTCTCATCATTCGCCCATGGTTCAGGAATGGTTGCCATTACAGCTAAAGGTAATGGCATTCCATTCATAACCATAAACTCTAACGCATTATCTAGTCGCGCACTATCGGATCCGCTTGGATCAATAATCGGCATTACTTTAGGCATATCTTCTTTCAAATACTTACTAGATACACTTTCTTCTCTAGCCATCATCAAATCTGCGTTCCCTTTAATCGTGTTGATTTCACCATTGTGTAAAATTATTCGATTTGGGTGTGCACGCATCCAACTAGGCATAGTATTAGTAGAGAAACGACTATGCACCAACCCCATTGCTGAGGTGTAATCTTCATCGTGTAAATCTTCATAAAAAGAACGAAGTTCTTTTACTAAAAACATACCTTTATATACAATTGTACGACTCGATAAACTACAAACATATGTTTGTTTTTGACCTTGTTCAAAAACACGGCGCAAAACAAATAATTTGCGATCAAAAGCAACACCTTGTTTCACACGTGCTGGACGTTTAATGAACGCTTGATAAATAGAAGGCATACAAGATAAAGCCGTTTCTCCCAAGATCGCTTCTTGTGTAGGTACTTTACGCCATCCTAAAAACGGCAAACCTTCCTTTTCACAAATTACTTCAAATAAACGCATTGCTTGTTTTCTAGCTTGCTCAGCTTGTGGAAAGAAAAACATTCCTACTCCATAGTCACGTTCTTTTCCTATATGAATATTTAAATCTTTACATGCTTTTGAAAAAAATGTATGAGAAATTTGAAGTAAGATACCTACCCCATCCCCTGTTTTTCCTGCTGCATCTTTTCCAGCTCTATGTTCCAGATTTTCCACGATGTGTAATGCATCACAAACCGTTTTATGTGTTTTCCTACCATAAATATCTACAACCGCACCAATCCCACAATTATCGTGCTCATATTGTGAATCATACAATCCAATTAACCCTTTTGTATCAACAAATTTCTCCATTAGTACCTCCAATTCCAACAAAATAAAAAAACTCTTATATGCACATAAAAAAAACGTTACACACAAGAACCCCGTTGTTCTTAATCATATTGATTTCATTTACTATACAATAAAAACGAAAATACTTCAATACGTTTATGAAATTTTTTACAATTTCATGAGAATTTTCTTACATTATTTTTCATTCGCACAAAAAAACAACTCTAAGAGTTGTCTTTTTTACAAATCAGCGTATACCATAAACGATATTTATATTTTTGCATTTTTTTAAACAATGGCGTACAAAGTAACAACCCACAAAGTAAACATCCCGCTATTACACCAAACACCATCCCCTGTGCAAACAAGTTAGATATTTGCATAAAATACATGTATACATCTACACTTAGTGCTACTAACCCGAAAATAAACACCATACACATGCGCCTTCTGGCTCTTTGCTCTTGTTGGTGTGTTAGTTGAAATACTTCCTGCGATATATTTCCACTTGATTGCAATATATCATTCATACTAACTTCATAATACTCACATAAAACAAGCAACACATCTATATCTGGAAATGTTCTACCGGTCTCCCATCTTGATACACTGCGTGAATTAACACCTAAATCATAAGCTAATTGTTCTTGCGTAACACCCTTTCTTTTACGTAATTGTTTTATGGTTTGTCCAAATTTTACTAAATCCATACTTCCACCTCCACATCTACCTTATAAAAACGATTGTAATTTGTACAGGACACAAAGTGAGAATGGTGATTTAGACATCTGGTTGTTGTCCATCATGCGCTGGCCAAAGACACTTTGTATATGCAAAATCAGTGAAAATTGCTTGAAAACTTGAGTCTTCTGGACTACATGCATACACACCAAATTGTACACTTTCTTTCGCCTCAAACATATGAAAAATACGCATTTGATGAAATTTCACCCCATCATACGAACAAGCTAAACAAAAATCTTGTTCACGACGACTCAAGCGATACCATATCGACTTTATACTTGCATCAATTTCGCTAGTCGCCCAATCACTAAACCCGTGATTACTCACTACACTTCCCAAATGTTGAAAAGTGTTATTTTCATACTCAATTGAGCCCTTCATCCAGTTTTCAGAATCCAAATACATGACAACACCACATTGATCAAAGCGATGTTTACTATCAAATTCACATTTACAAGTAAAAGAAAAATACTTCTCATTACTCTTCATTTGAAAAAGAGGTGCATTATCATTTTGAAAATGATAATACGTTCTTTGCCACAAGTCTGTATGTGCTTGTGTAACAATGCGTACACTACCATCTTTAACGCTTACTTCTTTCGCTTTTCGAGTCCATTTAAAATTTGATAAATCCATATTTTTACTATGCCTCCATTTTCCCCATTGATAAAGCAATCATACAACCGATGACACCACATAATGCACTAAACACAATTTCTAATACCCCACTATACGTTATAGGTATAATAAACAAAGTTGTTGAAATGGTAATCCCAACAACTGCATGCATCACATATGTATGGTATTTTTTCAAAATATACATAAACAACTTTGCAAAAAGCACAACTGTCAATACTGTTGCAGGTAAAGTCGTAACATAAACATTCAAGTCTAAACTTGAGAAACTATGTAGCATGCTTTCATATAGTCCTAAGGAGATTAATATGGAAGAAGTCGATAAGCCAGGAATCACCGTCCCTAACCCCCAAATGATTCCCGTTAAAATATTTGTAATCGTGCTTTGTTGTAAATGTATTGTTGAAATAATATTCATATAGCCAAGTATAGCAGCCATACCAAGAGCACCTAAAATCATGCTTACATAACTTCCTTTATGCCTTACTACACTTCCCGCTTCCTTAAACATTTGTGGAATGGTTCCAACAATCAGCCCAATAAATAACCATAAAGTCACATTTGTATTTTTGGCAAAAGCAAATTGCAAAAAGAATGCAATGGCAATAAACCCTATTACTGCACCAATGCCTACTGGAATTAATAAACCTAAATTCCTTCTTAAATTTTGTTTAGGATTTGCTATTACTTCCATAATTGGTGTATACACATTGAAAACAATCGCAAGCACACCTCCCGATACGCCTGGCAAAATTCCTCCAGCACCAATAAAAGCACCAACCATAAAATTCTTTACATGTAAACCTTGCTTTCTCATAAATTTCCACCTTTTACTTCATGTACACTTATCATAGCATAAAAAAACTCTAAAAGTACGAGCTTTTAGAGTTCATTTTATATTATTCTTCGTTTAATTTTTTGAATGTTTCGCTATCTTCTTTTGTGAACGTAATTCCCATTCCATTTAAATCAAGTGAGATATTGTCTCCATCTTCTTCATAGCTGATTACATCTCCATCCATTTCCATTTCCATTTTCTCTGCATCAATTTTGATATCTTCAAATGTTCCCTCTATAGTAATTAAAGTCGCAGTGTTGTTATCAAATTCAAAATACATTGAATCTTCTTGACCACTTAATTTAATCATAGAGTAATCTAAAGAACTTCCATCCATTTCAATTGCTGTAATCGTATATTTTCCTTCTAATCCTGAATCTTTTGCGGCAGGACTTCCACAAGCAACAAGTGTAAGCATAAGTACAACACTTGCCATTAATGATAAAATCTTTTTCATAATGTTCTCCCTTTTGGTATGTATTACATACTAAAATATTTTACCAACTATTTAAACTACTGTAAAGTCAAACAAGTGCAATATACATAAAATACATAATAATATTCATAAATGACATACCATAAACCATTCAGCAAATAAAAAGAAGTAGAACGACTACTTCTTAATCTTCGATTGTTTTTAATTTAGGATCATAATGTGCCATTGGCAGTAATTTATGCATATTGATTTTACGTAAATAATCAATGCGTTGCTTAATCTTTTCATCTTCGCAAATCCCTTCACGAATGTATGCATCTAACGCTTCATACGTAAACCCTAAATTTTCTTCATCACTTTTACCACACAGTCCATCAATAGGCGTCTTTTCTACTAAATCAAGAGGTACGCCTAAATAAGTACCAATTGCTTTCACCTCACTCACAGTTAAGTGCATTAATAAAGAAAAGTCTCCTGCTCCATCTCCAAATTTTGTAGCATATCCAACCCAGTCTTCTGAAAGGTTGCAGGTATTTACTACCCTAGCTCCTAAAGTTCCAGCAACACCATACAAAATACTCATACGTACTCTTGCAGGTGTATTAAACGTAGTGACACTACTCAGTGCATCATATCCAAACGCCTCTACACCACCACTTACTCCTTGCATCAGTGCATCTACACTATCTTTAATATTAATTGTTGTATATTCAATCCCTAAATGGTTTGCAATTTTTTGACTACAATCAATGTCAAATTGTTCCCCTTGTGGCATCAATACCCCAAACACTCTCTCTTTTCCCAATGCTTTTACAAGCAATGAAGCAGCTATCGAACTATCTTTTCCACCAGATAAACCAATCACCGCTTTTGTATGTTCTCCCGCTTGTTCAAAATACGCCTGGATCCAAGTAATTAAATCACTTGTTATACGTTCCACTTGAAATACTTCACTCTTTACATTTTGCATACATTTTCCCTCACCTTCACTTACAACAAATATACTATATCATTAAAATACTTTATCGTATGCATTTTTTTCACTATTGTCGAAACTTACCACACCACAATACTCAAACTGCAGACGTTTCAATACACTTCTCATCTTCGTATTCGCTGCGTCCGTATCGATACGCATATACGAAATTCCTTTTTGCCTACTCATCTGCTCAATAAGCTGAAACACTTGTTCACTGCGTCCTTTTTTTCTCTGCTTTGCATCCAAAGCCAATCGATGCACAACCACATATGGAAGTTCGAAGTGCCAAGAACCTTCAATTTTTTCATAAGCAGTCTCTTTTGCATAATCTACACAGACATAGCCAACTACATCTTCCCCATCCTTTATCACATAGCCGATTTCTTTTTGTATATCTAGTTGAATACATTCTATATCAGGGTAGCCATTTTGCCATTGATCGATTCCTTGTTGCTGCAAAAAACGCTTTGCTTCATCTATAATTTCCATAATCCTTACAACCTGTATAGCTTTTGCTTTGACTAATTTCATACAACCTCCAATTAATGACACCCACACTCTGATGTTTTTTTCTTAAACACATACTTAACAAGTATACAACGCAATAATAAAATTGCAAATACAATTGCGACTATATACATGTATACAGGCATATCATGCTCATGTGTATCTGATAAAATGGAATTTATACCCTGATAATTTGTCAACTCGATAAGATAGTCTAACAATAAACCAAACAAGATAGAACAAATTGCAACACTTCCTAAATATACAAGTAACACTTTCTTTCCAAGTGTCTTAACTAACATCGCCAAAGATGCAATGTTTGTAACAGGCCCTGCAAACAAGAACACAAAGGCTGCACCCGGTGTAATTCCTTTCATCATCAAAGACAATGCGATTGGAATTGACGCAGTTGAACAAATATACATTGGTATTCCAATAATCAGCATAAGTATCATACTCAAGAAAGGATTTGTAATACTAGATAGTATTTGTTCAGGCAGCAATGTACTAATTAGCGCTGCAACAAATAATCCTATTAGAAAATGAATAGTAATATCCTCTAAAAATTCACCAAAAGCATAAGTGAATACTTGTATGATTTTTTTTAATATACTATTTTTTTTTGGTGAATCACATGGCATATTACCACAACCACAAGTCGTTTCTTTCTTACTTTCACAACAAGAGCTATGACAATCACCTTGTGCAGTATCCGTGTATAATGTTTTCGCATTTTTACATAAAACATTTGTAACAATCCCTCCAAATATTCCAGATAAGAATGCAGCAATCGCACGATAGAAAGCAAATAAAGGTCCCATCAATCCATATGTTGCAATAATACTATCAACACCAGTTTGTGGAGTAGAAGTCAAAAAACTAATTACAGCACCTTTAGAAGCACCACTCTTTTCTAAAAACAAGGCAGTAGGTACAACCCCACAAGAACATAGCGGCAGGGGTACACCTACCACAGAAGCCTTAACAACACTGCCCGTCGTATTATTACCTACGTGTTTTAATATCATCTCTTTATTTACAAACACATGTAAAATACCTGTAAAAATTAATCCAATCACTAAATAGAAAGACATGTCTACAAACAAATCCCATAAATTATTCAAAAATATCATACGATTCTCCTTTATGAGCAATATGCTCCAAACCTATATTTAAAATTCTCTTTATATGCGTATCATCTAAACTATAATACACTAAATTTTTTTCTTTACGACTTTTAACAATACCATTTAGCTTCAATAATTTTAACTGATTGGACACCCTTGGTTGAGAAACCTCCAATAAAGTTGAAATGTTTTTCACACACATTTCATTATGAAGCATTGCAAGTAATATCTTTACTCGTAATGGTTCACTAAACGTTTTAAAGAAAAAAGACAAATTTTCTGAAATCACATCATCTTTAATCAATCCAATCACCACTTCTGGTGTATCACAACAATACTTACTCATAATTTCACTCCTTAACTATATCACTGTATAATGATATAGTTATATAATAAATGACTACATTTACATTGTCAATAAAAAAGAGGCTAATTTAGCCTCTTCTATTACATTTCATTATATTTTTTTAAACAAATTAACATTCCTAATATTGCTGCAACAAGCAGAGATAACCAGTATGAAGAAGTACTTGTATCAAAAGTCGAAGGAGATAACCCTTCTTGTAATTGTGTATTCTCTTGTATGTGAATGAATCGAGTCGCTCTTACTTCATTCCCATGACTATCAGTGATAGTATATATAACCTCATGCTCTCCTACATTTAAAGATTGTACATCGCTTAAACAAACTATCTCAAGGGTCATATCACCATCTTCGTAATCATAAGCACTTACACCTTCCAATAAGTCATACACATCCCCCTCAATAATAGTGATGTCACTCAGTCCACTAAATTCAGGAACATAGTTTGTCACAGTAATTGTCTTACTTACTTCTGTGTCATTTCCTTGTGCATCTTCTACACGATAAGTTATCACAGATTGTGTTTGTGTTCCTGCACTTGGTACACTTATACTTCCACTCACTGTAATATCTGCTGTAGTCAATGTTGTATGATCGTCACTTACACTAACTCCCTCTAGGTAGTTGTAGTCTTCCACATCTTCATACGCAACCACTTCATCACTTACCCCAGTGATGACTGGTGCTGTATTTGCCAATACAATTACATTACGTTGTTGTGTTGTTGTATTTGCATGTGAATCACTCACTATGTATGTAATCGTATGCGTTCCTACACTTAAGCTTGTTAAATCCGTTGTTGGATATACGATACTTGCGCTTACATCATCGTCTTCATAATCACTTGCACTTACACCAACTTGTATATTTGCACTACCTCCTTGTGGAATTGTGATATCACTCAGTCCACTAAATTCAGGAACATAGTTTGTCACAGTAATTGTCTTACTTA
>CAYJJS010000003.1:73091-91186 GCA_964370645.1 uncultured Erysipelotrichaceae bacterium
CTTGTATATTTGCACTACCTCCTTGTGGAATTGTGATATCACTCAGTCCACTAAACGTTGGTAGCATATTTGAAGTGATTGTAACATCTACTTCAACCGATAAACCATCTATAGAAAATGTCAGTGGCAATGTTGCCCCCATTCTGCTTACCTCGTTAATCGCAAGAAGATCATCACTATTCACAACAATTGTCGTCGCCGCTTCAATACTAGTACTATCAAATACATATGCAGCAACCTTTGCATTTGTCTTAGCACTAGTTTCACTAAAAGCTACTGCTTCATCATACGTGATTGTAAATGGTATTGCAGCAATAACATGAGTTGCGCTATTCATATGTTGAGCTAAGGCATCGTATACAATAAGTGGTGCACTATCACTATCTACACTCCCATAAATATCTTCCACTCGTAGTGTATACGTAGTTGCTGTTGCAGCCTTGTTTGTAATGGCATTTGCTTGAAAAGTAACACTACCTGTTTCATTAGATACCGATTGAATACTTGCTACATTTGTGTCAGCAATACTCCATGTGTATGGCGTTGAAGTGTGTTTAATCAAATCAAAATGAGAAGGTGAAACACTACTTGTAAGTATATTCAATACATCCGCTTTAGATACATTTAATAAAGAGCTACTCCCTTCATCCATCTGTATTAGATTCACATTCGCTTGCAAATAGTTTTCTGGATACGCAATACTACCCGCATAAACTTTTCTAGAAACTAACTTTGTTGGATCTAAGTTTTCTACACTCCCATCCAAAGTAACATCACTATCGATATCATCGTTATTTCCGATATTAGCTGGTACAAATTGATGCGTGTCTAATGTCTCAATAACTACTTTATAAGTCCCATAAGTTAATCCCCAAGATTCATCAAATGAATAACTACCATCTGATTTTGTAAGAATGTGATCGCTTGCATCTTTCTTTGTATAAAGTTGATACGTTCCTGTATCATCTTTGCGATATAATTCCACTCTTTGATTTTCTAACAAAGGTTCTCCAACTTCATACAATCCATTTCTATTTGCATCTTCAAATGCAATACCTGATATCTCGGCAATGATTAATTCAGTCGCCACTCTTGTAGCAGGTAAAGAACCTGCTGCTACATCACTAGCTACATAATAATATGGGTTATAAATATTTTTTGTTCCAATTCGTGCCTCTGTTTCAACACTTCCTGAGACTTCATCCACTTGTAATGGAACTTTAATTGTTGCCTTCTCACCAGGTGCCAATGTGCCCCCAGTATCATTACTTACCTCAATGCGGACCATATTTACATCATCCGCTTGTAACACATCACTCAAAGGTCCATAAATATTTTCATCACTATAGTTTGTTTCATTTGCACCACTTGTGTAAGTAATTTGATATTTACTATCCAATCCTGCTATTTCACTTGTTAACTTCATATTCCACGCAAACACATCATCTTGAAAGTTTACACCAAAATTTTGTCCTTCTTTTGGAATAGGGATGTACATAATAAAATTATCAGCTGAAACAGTAGATAAATTAGAAAGATTAATTGTATAATCTGCACTTGTTCCTGGGGTGAAATTCACTACTGTATTCGGGTTTGCAGGGTTATATGGTTCTACTGGATTATCCTCCCCTTGTATGGATAAGAACGTTTCTACAACAACGGTGTTATTTTTTTGAATCTCAATGGTTTTATTGTTTGCATTCCAAAGAGAAGGGATTTTATCATTTGTTGTTGTATTCCCATTTAAATCCACACCATTTTCTTCAAAGAAAGCACTAAAACCAGTATTCGATGCAGTCAACTGATCTTGTCCGATACCTACCATATCATTTACTGCATATCGCACATTTTCATTCAGTGTGATATCACTGATCATATCCACTTTAACATCTAATGTAGTTGTTTCAATAGGATAATCTGTTCGATTTGCAATAGTGAAATCCTGTACTTGATACACATGCACAGTTTCACTCTCGCCTTGTGTATTCACATAATTAAATTCTTGTATTTTATTAATTGTTAATGGCGTATCCCAATTAGTAGAAGAGCCATCTCTAACTTTTAATGTTGAAAAATCAATACTATATCCTTTTGATTCACGTAGGTATATATATGGTTCATATATCGACATTTTTGTTCCATATGGATAATTATAAATTCGAATATTCTCCATATTCAATGTAAAAGCACTTCCTGCTTTTACAAATGACACACTTTCTGAATCCACGGTATATGTTGGATTCATATCACTAACCGTAGTTTTCGTATCCGTATATTTGATTTCAGAAACCTTACTTACTGCTATATCACTATCCTCATTGGTTGCATCAACATGAATATTTATGGATGCACTCGTATACCCTTCAGACAATTTACCATACGCTAATAAATAAGCAGTATTTCCTCCGCTGTTACTTGTTCGATATCCACTATTAAACGCTCCCACATCTGCTTTCGCACTGAGTAAGTATTCATTTTGCTCTAAACCAATCGCATTAGCATCTATAATTATACGATATGAACTAAATGTGACATCACTCTTATTTACAGGGATGATTCTTCCTGTATTAGTAATAACCTCAATGTTTTCTACATTATCCAAATTTTGAGCTGGAATACGAATTTGTTTCGCTAAAAAACCTTCTCCCATTTCAATCTGTATTGTTTTTTCCTCACTAGTGATTACACTTAAATTTTGATCAGAAATTCTTCCTGCATAAAAAAATTCCGAATCGACATCTACATACGTAGTATGTGCATTAAAACTAAATACATCACCTAAATCCGCAATCGTTTTCACTTCCACTTCATCAATAGATAATAAAGTGTCACTAGAAGATGAATATACACGTGGCTCTACATCTTCATAAACCATTCCATCATATGTAACAAAATCTAAACTAGCTAAACTTGTTGCTGTGTAAACCCCTGGCAACGTTCCTTCTGGAATTATATATTTAACATAAACATAGCTCGTTGATGGAGCGCTATTTGTTAATGTCATACTTCCTGCCTCATCGTTGTACTCGATTGTTATATTATTAGCAATCCCACTATTTGTATCAATCATTTCTCTAGTATATGTTTTGTCATACACTACTGAATGTAACTCCATACCAATCGGATAATACAAGGTAATTGCTGTACTTGCAGGAATAAAAGTACCATTTGAAGAGGTAATGTCATAAGTAGAAAAATATCTACGAGTACTTCCCATACCAACATAATCCCCTTCACTAGCTACTACTTCGCTAGTAAATGGAGATTCCCATCCGAAATCACGAAATATTTTTGATACATCGCTATGATCTGATCCATGAGCTAATACAACTTCACCACTAGCTACAACCGATTCTTTTTCTTCAACATATTGGTTCCCATAAAATACTCTTGACATAATTGCATCCTCAATAATATGTGGCGCATAATATCTTGTAGGATCTACGGCAACTGCAACTTCGAAAGTAATATAATCTGTAGCTGGCTCCAAAGTATAAGTAAGTGTTCCAAATGTAGATGGACGATATGTCCTACTTTCTTTAGTCGGCACATCAATTGAGTAGATAGAGGTATTTTGAATACCCTCCTCTAAATAACTCAAAATCAGCGGATCTACTCCACTGACTGGTACATAGTCACTTGGAACCTCAATTGAGTAAAACTCCATACCTTCTGCAAGCGTGATTTCTATTTTTTTTACTTCATCACTGCTTTCTGGAAAATCAGCGCGTACTTTCACTATTTTAATCGTGTCATTTTCCCAACCTACCCCATCATAATCTTCGATTGTAATGGTTGTAGATAAATCAAGTGAACTTGTGCTAATCTCATTTAGCACTGTTACATTTTGATCTATAACTTTAGTAAAAGCATACACCTCTTTTTGAGTGTATGTTTCTTTTTTTTCAACGCCATTTTCAACAAATTGCTTAGAATATACTATTTTAAACTCTACTTCCTGATTCATGTAACTAGTAAATGAAGCATTTTGTTCATAAACTATACTACCATCAGGTAGCAAAATATATTCTATTGTAACCCCCTCAGTTGCTTCTGTTTGCATTTGTACTCGCTCTTGTGTCCCCTGCTTATCTACAGTAGAATCGAATTGAACTTGCACTTCTTTCGTAATTGTTTGTTCTGCTAGAACATTATATATAGATTGCATATCTAAAACACTTATACATATTATTGCAACTAACAGACAGATACATACTTTCTTAAAACATTTCATAAAATCTCCCATCTAATCATTAATAAAGTAAAATGACACAAAAGTGTCATTTTACTCAAATCTTACCTCTATAAGAATAGCATTTAAGCCCTTACAAATCAATGCAATTTGCTTTGATTATCAAATAATACAAGTTATGAAATACAATAAATTTAAACATTACATTCGTTTTACATTACTACCATATTTAACAATTCTCTTTGTATATACATATTTTTTATCCTCTTTCTTTTAAACTTCCACATAAAAACACTCTGATTTTTCAGAGTGTTCATTGTCTATTTTACTTTGTGATATACTTCTTCATCTAATGCATTTTCAGATTTAGCAACGATTACTGAAGTTGCTGCATCTCCTACTACATTTAAAGAAGTAACAACCATTTCAATTGGTCTATTAATTGCTAAAATCAAACTATACGCTGTAAGTGCTAACTCATTTGTATATCCCATTCCTGTTAGTACTGTAAATAGGATGATTGCCCCTGCACCCGGTGCTGCTGGAGTTCCAATAGAAGCCACTAACGCTAGGATTGCAATGATTGCAACATTGAATATCGTAATGTCATAACCTGCACTAGCAGCAATGAAAATAGCTGCTACCACTTGCATGATTGCTGTTCCATCCATGTTGATTGTCATTCCTAATGGTAAAACAAAACTTGCGATATCTTCTTTTACACCCAACTCTTCAACGACTGTTTTACGAGTTAATGGCAATGTTGCAGCACTTGATGATGTTGAAAAACCAAATACGGCTACTCGTCCAATTTTCTTTAAGAATGGAATTGGATTCAAACCACCTAATACACGAATACTTGTTGCATACCCAAATACTAAAAAGAATAATAATGCAAAAATCGCAGTTACTACATACGCTAAAGCAGGTAATAAATAATCTACACCATAAATAGCGAAGGTTCTACTCAATAATGCAAATACTCCAATTGGTGCACAAAAGTGAATTACATAGTTTAAGAATAAAGTAATAATATCGTTGATTTCTTGAAATAGTTTCTTTAATACACTTACTTTATCTTGTAATTTATTCATTGCTAATCCAATTGCCACTGCAATAAATACAACACCCAATACTTTATTATTTACAGATAATACATTCATAATATTATTTGGTACAGCATCAATGATAATCCCTAAAGGATTACTAGCCGTAGAACCTGAAGCAATCTCAATGCCTCCACTAACTGCATCAAATGCACCTGTAGAATACACAATTCCACCAATAATCCCAGCTACAATTAAAGCAACCGTAGATGTAATGAAAAATGTTAAGATTGTTTTATACGAAATTCTTCCTAATTTCTTTGTATCTGAAATATGACAAATCGCTAATGCAATCGATGTAAATACCATTGGTACAATAATCACCTGTAAACAATTCACAAACAGTTGACCAACTAAGTAAAATAACCCAATTGCTTGTTCTCCACCTTCAGCCGTTATATCTTGAAATAAAATACTATTAATTGTATTCCAAGTACTTGCTTGATTGGAATCCATTAAGTGTTCTCTTAGTAACAAGAACCCCACTCCTACAATGATCCCTAAACTCATCGCTACTAGCATTTTTCTCGCTAGTGTTTTTCCATTAAACTTCATATAATTTCTCCTTTTAAAAAAACTCTAAACCTCATAAAAAAGGCCTAGAGTATAAAGAAAAATCATATCTATATCTTACCCTTTTATGCCTCACTGGACACTTTTAAAAGATTTACCATAGATAAGTATATGCAATAAGGTAATGTATGTCAAACCTTTTTTTGATTAATGAAATATACCTACCTGATATTCCATTTCCCTTATCTATCCAATGCCATATTTGTACAAAAACTCTGTACTATCCTTTCTGGTATCATACTGATGTGGTGTTTTATTTTTACTCCCTCAAAGCTTTCATCGATGCACTCTTTCCAATATGAGATATGCACTAAATCCACCTCATGATTACTTTGCTCAACAGCATGTCCACCATCCCCTTGCACAGAATACCAATACAAAAACAGGTATTCCCCATCTTCTTCCTCAAAGATAGATTCTACATACATTTTTTCATCATCTAACGTAAGAATTATCGCATCTCGATTATTACGAAGAAATTCCATCCATTCCCTTGCTTTCTTCTCTTTCCCCTTTTTCACTCTAAATTTACATAGCTCAATATTCATAATACATGTACTCCTCATAAGTCTATTTTTGTATCTTCTTATATATCCAATAAACACCTTGTGTAAGTAAATACGCAATATTAATTGTTATACTAATATAGTAAAACAAATTACGTATATCTAAAAACCAAAAAACGATTAATGCAATTGCACTAAAAAACACAATCAATTCTACACTTTTTTTGATCATATCGATGTACTACTTTGCTAACAAATTAAAACGTTCAAAACAAGTAGCATCCTGAGATTGCTTAATTTCTTCACACAATGCTTTATGAAATTGTTTTGCATGCTTTCTTCGTTGTTTTGCAAGTTCCTTTCCTTTTTTAGTATACATGATTTTATGTATTTTTTGTAATTTCTTCTTATATTCATGAAAATACGTACCTTTTGCATCCTTTTTTCCATTATCATACAAAGGTGCGTTTTCCTTCCCCATATACAACAAAGTTCTCGCAACTCCAATTACTCCACAAACATCTACCTTGTCTGCATCAAATAAAATTTTAGATTCTATGCTGCTTGGCTTGCATGCTGTACGAAATCGGTGTTGTGCAATACACGCACTCACCCTTTCACAAAACTGTGGTGTATGTCCGTGTTTCAACAAAAACACGAATGCTCTTGATGCTCCCTCCAGCGCATGACAAACACTCTTTTCATGTTGTTGTAAACGAGCTATATCATGTAGTAAGCAAGCACTAATTAATACATCATAATCCACATTTTGTTCGTCTTTAGCAATTTGTAGCGCAATGTGCAGTACACGATATACATGTTGTGTATCATGAGCACTATCTTTCATACACAATTGCATATAGGCTTCTATTTGTTTATATGTTTGAATATTCATCTTGTTTTTCGACCATGGTAAAGTTTTGAATATGCATCTCACTAAAATGTGGACTAACACCATAAATACCCACAAAAGCACCTGTATGCCCACCACTGGCAGCAGCACTTAAAAACAATCCGTTTACACCTTGTGCTAACTCAACCCATACATCCTCATTGTAGTAAAAAGAATACTGATGTTTTTCACTTACAATTTTTAATCTAATCTTTGGCTTTGATATAACACTACTAGCGATACACTCTATTTCCTCTTTAAAATGTTTCACTACTTGCAAAATATATGTATCTGCTTGCTGACTAATGTAAAAGCGAATAAATGAAAAATGATTATAATATAAACAAAGCCCAAATTCGTCTTCTTGTTGCATGTTCGCTTCAAATTGCAAAGTCGTCTCAAAGTTATGTGCACATATCGAGCGAAGCAACACACTTTTCGCATGATCTGCATCCAAAGCAAATGCACTAGCTTTTAAGAAATACTGTGCATCCTTTTTATACAAAAATGCACTTGGACTGGCTTTCAAACTTCTATACTCTAAAGCAAACAAATCCATAGTATCTTTTCTTTCTTGTATCGCATGTACTTCTAAATTTGGGAAATCAAATTGAAATTCAACTCGTCCACTATTTGGAGAAACACTTGGAGAAATATCATCGTACCAAGTTAAGGGTACTAAAAATGTTTCTCTTCCAAGTGGGTTGTACATCGTTTTTAAAATTGCTGTATCCTTTGGATCCTCAATTACTCTACACCCTAGACAAACCATAAACCATTCACCTTTTTGTGTTTCAACTAAATCTCCATGACCTACACACTGTATAGGATAATCAAGTCGTAAATGCTTATGCGTTAGTAATGGATTACGTACACTCGATTCATATGGACCAAATATATGTGTAGACCTTGCCATAGTCACAGTATGCTCAAATCCTGTACCACCTTCTGCAATCATTAAGTAATAATATCCATTACGCTTATAGATATGTGGGCTTTCTGGATAAATACCTCCACATCCATCCCATAAAACATGCTTATCGCCAACTAGTTTCATACTTTCTAAATCAATTTCTTGTATCCAAATTTCTGCATCACCAAGTCGACCGTTATCTTTTTCACGATTCGCATGAAAATATGCTTTTCCATCCTCATCAAAAAACAAGGAACTATCGATACCGGGTGCATCTTCTAAATAATGCAGTTTTGAATAAGGACCAGCTGGATTTTTTGCACAAATTATAAAATTATAATCGTTACTAGGCCATACTTTACCTACATTTGTGGAAGTAATATAAAACATCCCTTTATGATAACGAATGGTACATGCTTGTACTCCACCTGATACATTTACATCCTGTAAATGTAAACCTTGTTCCTCTTTATCAATCGCATTTGCAATTTGTGTCCAATGCACTAAATCCTTACTATGCCACACGGGAATTGCGGGAAAAAACTCAAAAGATGAGCTGACCATGTAATAGTCATCTTCCACACGTATAATGGAAGGATCTGGATAAAATCCAGGAATTATGGGGTTGTTAAATGTTTTCATAAAAATCTCCTATACATACATTCTACCAAATACGAATGGAAAATCAATTGTCCATTTTAAAAAAAAGAAGTGCAATAACACTTCCATTGTTTCGTATTAAATCTAATTGTATTCACCTCTATAATGAATTGCTTTGACAGGACAATGGATAAAACAATCACCACATTCATCACAACGATTTGTACAAATTGAATACTCATTCATTTTTACTTCAATGGCCGAAAATGAACACTTTTTCTTACAAACACCACACTTTATACAGGTATTTGTATCAATATGTAATCCTTTATATTTCTTTTCTGCTCCATTATATGCAAAGTAGGTACGCTCTAATTTATGATCGCGTTGTATTTTTTCAAAATCATAATCAAATACATCTCCATATCCTTCATAAATGCAAAATACAACCATTGCTTCATACTGTTGTTGATCCTTAATACAAACATCAAACATTGGATTTTGTTTTGCTTTGATGTCTGCTATACTTACTTCCTTTACCTTTCCACTCATTCTCACAGAATACCCACCTTCAAATACTGGCATTCCCTTTTCGTCGTGTGTTACTTGTGTTGATGCGTTCATACCACAAATGGATACAACAGCATTCTTTTTTAACTGCGTATAAAAATCCTTTGTATACATAGTCATAAAATACATTCCTTCTTCATCATATGCACGTAAATGTGCAATGCGCGATTCTGGTATACCTTCTTCATTGACTGTTGTAAATGATAAACAACCTACTGCATCAAATGTTTCATATATATCTTTTATATTCATAATATACCTCCTTAACCTCTTTATGTGTTATATAAAGAACAATACTTCTTCAAGCGGTTTACGTACTCCTTCTCTTATTATTGGTTCACTAGGGTAACCAATTGGGATAAGAGCTGCTACCTGTTCATCCTTTGGTAAATTACATAAAGATGCAACAACCTCTTCATGAAACAAACCTAAAATCACACTACTCACCCCTTTATCAAAAGCAACTAAGCTAAACGTTTGTGCAGCAATCCCAGCATCAAACATTTCCCACTCTGCACCTTTAGAAGTAATATAGTTTCCTTTTAAATCTGTACCTGAATACCCTTTTTTAATCGTAAGTACAAGCAAAGTTGGGCACTCCGTTATTACCTTACAATTATTACTTTTTTCAAAAGTTGCTTGTGTCGCAATGGCTTCTTTTATACCACTATTTTCTACGATGTGAAATCTAGCTATTTGCGTATTTTTCCAAGATGGATAATATCTTGTGACTTCAATGATTTCTTTTATTAAATCATAACTTACTTTCACATTTGAAAAATTACGTACACTCCTTCTTTTTATAATTGCATCTTTTGTTTCCATATATACCTCTTTTCCTAGTTATATTTTATTCATTTACACTTAGCTATACAAGTACGATTATTTTTGATACTAGTATCACTGATGATACTAAAAAAGGAGCAGTGCTCCTTTATTGTAATTTTCGTCTACTTATAAATGCAATGCTTGAAATGGCGATAAGAATATAATACCAACCACGATTGCTTGTATCACTTGTACTTGGTGGTATGATTGAATCTTCTGGATCCACCACTGCCTGACTAGTTGTATAATGTGTCAACACCACCGCTGATAAAATTGGATTACCTTGCGCATCAAGTGTATGTGCTTTATTGGCTACTCCTAGTTGTGCACTTGAATGGATGACACTATTTTCTACATTTGCTGTAGCAATGTATGTGAAACTAGTACTTTGTCCTGCTTCTAGTGCATCTATTGTATACGTCAATTCATTCTCACTTGCATCATAAATTGCTTTATCACTAGATTTAAACACCGTATTTTCTGGTACCACCTGTCTAACAATTAAATTTTCAGCTGTAATATTTCCTTCATTTTTCACTGTAATCGTGTAATGAATGTCTTCTCCAACTGCTACTTTTTCTTGTGTACTCGTTGTATTTTCAATCGTCAACTTACTACTGTTATGAATCATTGCTTGTGCAGATTCATCTAAAATAACACGATCCGCCGTTCCTGTATAATCAATATAGTCTACAATAGATGCTTCTAATGAGTTGCCTTCCTGTACTCCTCCACCCTCAACTGCTTCCCAATCAATTTTTGATTCATCCACTTGTTGGTAAAAGCTAATACGTGCATGCGTAATTCCAACTTGATCCATTGTCCAAATCACTTCACCAGTTTGCGAATCGTATGTGATTCCTAGTGCTTCTAATTGTTCAATTGAATTCACTTTTTCTACAAACTTTTCTTGGCTACTTCCCATTACATATGTAATCTCTAATGCGTGTGTATCATCTAGTTTTAATGTAAATAATTCACCCATCGTTGCTTTGATTTGCGTTGTTGAAGTAAGTACTTTTTCTAATTCATCACGAATAACCATTAAATCTTCTAATGTTTCTCCATTGAATGCTTGTGGTTCTCCTTGTGCATTATCTGTAGATAATGCACTTGCATATTTCGCAAATATATTTTCATCCAAGTCAATACCCACATAATACATAATCGCATTGTGTGTATTTATAAAATTATTTACTAGTGATTCTAATGCACTACCTGTTGATCCACTATTGGGTTCCCCATCTGTTACAAAAATTGTAATATTTTGACCACTATTTACATGAGTTATATCTGTAAAAGCATCACTTGCTTCTTGCAATCCTAACGAATAACTTGTTCCACCATGTCCTTTTGAATAAGTAAACATTTCATATTCGAAAGTTGGATCCAATGCTTGTGACAATAAAGCTCTACTTCCATGTTGTGCAGAAGCAAAGTTTACATAACCAAATGTATTATCTGGATTACCCGCTAAAGCGATATTTGATAATTCATAAAAAATCGCCTTAGAGACCATCATTCGATCAAAACATAAATTGTTTGCTAACAAATAATCAAAGTACGCCTTTGATCCAACTTCGCGATAATCTGGAACATCTGCATATTGTGGATATGTAACAATATCCCCATACATTTCATCTGGTGACATGTATGTAGATGCTTGTGTATTAACCATCAAATGCCCTAAATCTATCTTTGTATAGATCGCTAATTCTTCGGCAGTAGGTATCCATCTACTAGAAAGTTCTGTATCCGTTGGTGGTACATACGCAAATGTTTTCTGTGCAGTTGTATTCGCATTTACATCATTGATTGAGTAATGAATCACCTCAGGGTTTTCATTAGAATAAAAGTTAGTAATGTTTTTAACCGTACTAGTTTCTGGTATTAACCCCTCTGCCACTGCATAGTTTTTTGCGACTACAGGAATTTTCGCCTTTGAAGTAGCTGAACCCCATGTTTCAGTAACTGCATCAAGTTGTGGGTTTAAATAGAAAATGAAGTATTGTCTTACATTTAGACCCGCTGCATCAGCGTAGTCCGCTTGCATAATTAAACGATAATAATGATTCGGATTCATACAAGGTGATGCATAACCTCCATTGTTTGAAGCAGCAGAAGCCATATTCATAGAACCAGATTGATCCATAATAAACTCAACATTCGTAGGACTTGGTAATACATTACCAGCAAAATCCAAATCTACTCGAATTATATTTTCGCTTGCATCATTTGGGTTATTTTCATCAAAATAAATAAACGTATCCCCAGCTCCTGTAACATCTCCACCTAATAACTTATCTAAATCACTCATGGAATCCTCAAATGTCACGGGCACATCCCCCTCATCGACACTCAAATCGGTATTTAAAAGTGAAATGTGATCTTCTTTTAATGTATAAATTGTGCTTGTTTGCATTGTTAATGCCTGTACCAAGCTAGTAATTATACTTAAAGAAAAAACCACAGTTAATACGATTCCAATTATTTTTTTCATATATTTTCCCCCATTTTAAATTTGCATTGATAAGTAATATTCATTGGTAATCATACATAAAATATGCAATTTTGTAAATCGTTTTCTTATAATTCACATAATTTACTAAGCGTCCCACCCTGCTTCTTTTAACATTTTTTTAGCATCAAACACACTAAACCCCCTATGTTCTTCCGTATTCTCAAAAACATCTCTTGGATTGTTTCCACTCTCTGCATACAATTGGTTAGCTCCTGCAAGTAGCGAAACAATCTCAGGTTCATGTACTCCCATGGCTCTTTTAGGTCGAACACATAAAACAGATACTGCACAAATAAGTGCCATCCTAACAGCAGATATTTCACCTAAATGCACCATAGGACTTTCCTCAAAATTCACTCTACGCATCACTGCCATCACATTTACATTTCTATTTTTTGCTCTTAAAATCTCTTCTGCGATTTGTTCATTTGTATGTTCTGGACCAATTGGTTCCACACAATAATATAGTTCTAAGCCAGCCTCTTGGATAGCATCTAACGTCTGTAATCGTTCCTCTACACTTGCTTGTGTGTCTACCCCTTCTTGTAAGCGGCAAATATGATACACTCCACTAAAACCAGCAGCAACTAGCTTTTGTGCATAAGACAAATCAAAATCACCAGTATTGGCTACCATTCGCACATCATCACCAATACATTTACGAACTTCTTGTCCTATTCGCAAAAACATATCTGGCTCATATTCGGCTGTAGACATAATAAACACTTCACTGGCATTTGCTTTTACCAATGATTTTGCGCGATGTTTTACACTTTCTAATTCTAAGTGACTTCTATTTTTCTCTTTAAAATGATCCGCAGCAAGCATACAAAACTTACAATTTATTGAGCAAGGCGCCGCATCAACACCTATTTGTGCAAAGATTACACCCTGATTATTGAACGTTCTTCTTGCATAAGCATTCGCAAATTGAATAAGTTTATAATACTCTTCGCTTAATACCTCTACCTCCAACATCTTTATTACATCATCAAGTTCTAAAGATTGTTCACTCTGTATTTTATTATATATTTCTTTCATTGTATTTCCTCTTTCATTACCTATAATATAACAATAAAAGTGAAAACATATTACCTTATAAATTGCCAAACTACTTATAAATCTTGCTACTCCTTTCTCCTAACTACAAAACAAAAAGGAGCAGTGCTCCTTTATTGTAATTTTCGTCTACTTATAAATGCAATGCTTGAAATGGCGATAAGAATATAATACCAACCACGATTGCTTGTATCACTTGTACTTGGTGGTATGATTGAATCTTCTGGATCCACCACTGCCTGACTAGTTGTATAATGTGTCAACACCACCGCTGATAAAATTGGATTACCTTGCGCATCAAGTGTATGTGCTTTATTGGCTACTCCTAGTTGTGCACTTGAATGGATGACACTATTTTCTACATTTGCTGTAGCAATGTATGTGAAACTAGTACTTTGTCCTGCTTCTAGTGCATCTATTGTATACGTCAATTCATTCTCACTTGCATCATAAATTGCTTTATCACTAGATTTAAACACCGTATTTTCTGGTACCACCTGTCTAACAATTAAATTTTCAGCTGTAATATTTCCTTCATTTTTCACTGTAATCGTGTAATGAATGTCTTCTCCAACTGCTACTTTTTCTTGTGTACTCGTTGTATTTTCAATCGTAAGTTTACTATAGTTTTTGATCATTGCTTGTGTTGTTTTATCCAACTCTACAATCGCTGGAGTCCCAGTATAATCAATGAAATCGATAATCGTTTCTTCCAATGAACTTCCAGACTGTTCACCACCGCCTTCAATCACTTCCCAATCAATTTTTGATTCATCTACTTGTTGATAAAAGCTAATACGTGCATGTGTAATTCCAACTTGCCCCATTGTCCAAACTAGAGATCCAGTTTCTTCATTATATATAATTCCTAATTCTTCTAGTTCATCAATAGAATTTACTTTTTTAACTACTGGTTCTGTGTTCTTCCCAAGCACATAAGTGATCTCTAAGCCATGTGTATCATCTAACTTTAATGTAAACAGTTCTCCTAAATTTGTTGTGATTGAAGTCGTCGATGTTAATACTTTTTCTAGTTCATCACGAATGACCATTAACTCCGCTAACGTTTCTCCATTAAATGCTTGTGGTTCTCCACTAGCATTATCCGTAGATAAGATACTCTCATATTTCGAGAATACACTTGGGTCCAGGTCAATTCCCACATAATACATTATTACATTATGTGTATCTACAAACGTACTTACTTGACCTTCTAAGGCATCTCCACTAAGCCCACCATAAGGTGCACCATCGGTTACAAAAATCGTAATATTTTGTCCTGAATTTACATAACTTACTTCTTCAAACGCTTTTGTTGCTTCGCTAATACCTAAAGAGTAATTTGTTCCTCCGTACCCTTTTGAATATGTGAATTTTTCATATTCAAATGTTGGATCTAAGTTTTGTGAAAGTAGCGTTCTGCTTCCATGTGCATTCATTGCAAAATTTATATAACCAAATGTATTATCAGGATTTCCTGCCAATGCGATATTTGATAATTCATAAAAAATCGCCTTAGAAACCATCATACGATCAAAACACAAATTATTTTCCAACAAATAATCAAAATATGCCTGTGAACCAACCTCACGATAATCTACTACATCTGTATATTGTGGATAGCGCACACTATCTTCATACAATTCATCTGGTGACATATATACTTCTGAACTACCATCATCATGCAAATGTCCTAAATCAATTTTCGTGAAAACAGCAAGCTCTTCTTGTGTTGGATTTGCACGATTGGAAGGTGTAGTTCCACTAGCTGCTACATAAGCATATGTTTTTTTAACACTTTCATTTTGTGATGTGTCATTAATAGAATAATGAATATCCTCAGGATTTTCACTAGTCGTATATGCTGTGATATCCTTAACCACACTATCCGAAGGGATTAAGCCTTCCGCAACCGCATGTTTCTTTGCGACAATGGGAATATTTGTAGTTGTTGTAGTAGAGCCCCATGACTCTGTTATCCCTTCTACTTGTGGGTTTAAATAATATATAAAATACTGTGTTTTATAAACACCACTCGTATCCGTATAATTTGCTTGCATAATCAATCGATAATAATGATTTGGATTCATACACGCTGATGTGTTTTTTCCATAACTTTCTCGTTCAGAAGCCATATTCATTGAACCCGATTGATCCATTATAAATTCTACATTCGTTGGACTAGGTAATACATTTCCAGCAAAATCCAAATCTACTTTCACAATATTTTCATTTGCATCATTTGGATTATTTTCATCAAAGTAAATATATGTTTCACCAACACCAGTAACATCACCAATTATTTCTTCATCTAATTGAGCCATTGAATCTTCAAATGATGTTGGAATATCCTCCTTTGGAACATTTATATCACTATTAATTAATGCAATGTGATCTGAATTCAAATTATAAATTGTGCTTGTATTCAAAGTCAAAGCGTGTAACGTACTAACAAAAAAACAACTTGCTATAAGTAGTACTGAATATATTCTAAGTTTTTTATTCATGGTTCCCCCTATTTCATCAAATATGATAAATGCATACGGATACTATTATACGTTCATTTTGCCTTTAAGTAAAGAAATCATTCGTGGTAAATTAAGGAATAATGTTGCTGTAATACGTATTTACTCTCATACTAATTTTATGAAAAATAGCCAATTATGGTACGAACTCAAATTCATCACACTAAACAATACCTAAGAAATAAAATGAGATCAAGCACAATTAATGAAATCTAATTTATTATTATAGTCATAAGACTAAAGTATAATTAAATACAATAAGCATCTAGATATGATTACTAATACATTCACATACTTAGTATATATGATATAATAAAGATAAAATAAGGGGGATTCTATATGAAAAAGAATTGGATTGGATTATGTTTAATACTTTTAACTGGGTGTTCATCAAATGCGACACCTCAAGTTAATGAGCCTTCACAAGACACACCAAAATATGCAGATAAACAATTGGATAACACTATGTATTACAATATTGCTCAAAATACACACAGCATTATGCGAAACACCATTGAAATTGAACAAGGTAGCTTATTAAGTCAAAATTTTCTATTAGAAAATGAAACAAGCGAAATGTCTGATACTGGTACATATCTTATCTTTTATCATGATGGGTATGTTGAAATTGTGAATAGTGATCCTAGTGCTACTTGTGAATTTGATAACCCTACTGGTTGTACAAGTTATTTTGAAGGTGCGGATACGCCAAGTAATATCTCTTTTTACAAGGATCAATTGTATTACACAATGACTCGCATAAACAACGAAAATGAAACGACTTACCAATCGCTGTATTCCTGTGATCTTGATGGAAGTAATCGTAAAGAAGTCATGCAGTTTCCATATAATGAACAAGACTATGCAGTAAATGGAAGTTTGACAGCTATGAAAACACATCACTTTCATAAGGACATGTTTTATACAACATTTAATCATTTGTTTTACCAATATAATTTACAAACACAAGAGTTAAATTCCATCACATTTAATGAAGAGGCTATAATAAGTGCAGTCTACTTATACGATGACACTGCCTATCTAACGATTGAATCTTATATTCAAGATGATATCTTATTCCAAAATGCACTATTAAAAATGGATATTAATACACTGGAAACAACATTGCTAGTAAGTAATGTTTCGATTGCTTTTGTAGATCATGATGGATTTATTGGTCTAGATCGAGTGAATGGTGAAGCGATTACCTATTTTCAATCTTTTGAAGATACAAACAAGCAAACACTGTTTCATGGGTATAGTCCAAACACTTTGGTCTATAACGATGTCTATATCTTTGATATCGTAGATTATGAAACGAATACAACTACCATTTCTATCATCACTCGTGATGGTGAACTATTGAGTGAACATGAAGTCGACGCGAACTTATATCTTTCTGGAGTCATTGATGATGTCTTACATTTTTCAATTAGCGAAGACTATGCTTTAACCCATTACACGATTGCTATTAAAGATAATATTTTACAAACTCATGAAAAAATTGAATTTGAGTAGGTGTACATATGAAACAAATACTTACCATTCAAAATATACACAAACAATATGGGAACAAAGAAGTACTACACGATGTATGTATCACTTTAAGTAATGGGATATATGGTCTTATTGGTCCTAATGGTGCAGGTAAAAGTACACTAATTAAAATATTATGTACTTTAGAAAAACAAACAAAGGGGCAAATTCTTTACAACAACCAAGATATTAAGAAACTAAAAAAAGAATATTGTATACGTATTGGATTAATGCCACAAACACAAAAAGGATATGAACAGTTTACAGCGATACA
>CAYJJS010000004.1:0-89471 GCA_964370645.1 uncultured Erysipelotrichaceae bacterium
TATTCGCCTATACTCTCAGCACTCTCAAGCATATTTTCAATAAAAATCGCATATCCCTTGGTTGGATTTTCTGTTTGTACATGCGATACAGCACCAATTAATTTTTCATTTTGTACTATTGGACTTCCTGACATCCCTTGTATAATTCCACCAGTTTTTTCTAGCAATTCTTTATCTATAATTTCTATTTCTAAACTTTGCAACGTATTCCCTTCATTTATTTGATGGATATAAATTTCAAAAGGTTGTACCACATTTCCTTCAATCACTGTATACATCATTGCACTACCAACCTCAATATCTTCTATACTTCCCACTTCATAAAGTGTTTTTCTTACATCTTGTGATAGACTACCATGTATTCCATATTCAGAATTTTTCGTAATATCTCCAACACGCTGCTCATATTGGATCTCACCTTCTTTTTTACCAACTTGTGTAGATGTACCTTTCGAAATTGCATGAATTTCACTCTCATATATAAATCCACTTTGCAACACCTCATTGCTTTCTTGACTAATTGCATGTGCTAATGCTGCATACTTATTTTCATCATAATAAGTAATGGTTCCAATCCCCTGTACTTGATCTTTAACATACAACCCACTCATAACCTTTCCTTCATTTAAGACTATAATAGTTGTTTGATATTCTCTTTGTTCACGTATATATGTAATCAATACTTCATTATATGCATTTGTAAAATTAGCCAACGCCTGAGAAAATGAATCAATATCAATAACACTTGTTTCTTCCACCTTCACAATAACATCTTGTACTTGTAAACTAGCAGCATTATTATAGGTATTTGAATCGTAGTGTAAATCATAAAATCCACTTACAAGTACGCCATCATAAGTCGCTTGAATACCAATACTTTCTCCACCAATCTCTACTTCCTCCGCATATATACATGTAAAAGTTGTCAGTATTAATACAATAACAATACTTAGTTTTTTCATATATTACCTCCACACATAGTATGGATGTAAACATAATAGACTATGTAAAAAAGTAGGGTTTCCCCTACTATACAATTAAAAAAGCAATATATGAAGCTAATATAGCTAGTGCACATAAACTTCTTACACCTTTATTTTTAGCCTTTAATACTCCAATTACAAGCAATGATGCTGCAATACCAAAAACTAATAAATTAAATGTTTTAGGATCACTGTAATCATAAACACCTTTTCCAAAATAGACAATATCTGTCATGGATAAAATCGTAAAGTTGAATAAGTTACTCCCAACAATATTACCAATCGCAATATTATAGTTTTTCATTTTAAATAATGCATACGAACTAGATAATTCTGGAAGAGAAGTTGCAATACCAAGAAATAAAGCTCCAGCTAATCCTGTTCCTAAATTAAGCGCAGTAGAAATCTCATCTGTCACATAAGTAATTAAAATACTTAATGTGATAATTCCTATACTCACTAATATAAAACGGAAAACAACCTGCTTTACACTCAACCCATCATCTTCCACATCTTCCTCTACCTCTCCATTATCACCATTTTCATCCGCTAAGTCTCGAATAGCGAAAATATAGATAATAATAATTAAGACCGATGCAATGGATATAGAAAATAATGAAAAGCCTAACCATCCAATCATGTTACCTAACATTACCGCATAGATGGCAAATACATATAATGCTACCTTCACATGACTACTTGCAATTTTTGCCTTATAAAAACCAGTAGTCGAAAATAATACAAGCGTTGCTAGTACACATAAATTAAACAAGTTACTACCTAAAATATTTCCAATACTCAAACCAGGACTATCTAATAGTAGTGCTGAAGATAAACTTGTAAATACTTCAGGTAAAGAGGTTACTGCAGAAAGCATTACACCTCCAATGAATGCACCTGATAAAGATGTTTTCTTATCTAATAAATCTACATATTTACTAGCTTTCATAGACAACCAAACAACTCCTGCTGCCAATGCCACATACTGAATATAAACCATAAAATTTCTCCTTTTCCAAAAAAAGACTCATAGATAACGCCACTGCGCTATCTATGAGTCTCATCATTTAAGATAATACCAGATGTTTCCATCATGCTGTTGATATTACCACAAAATTTTCATTTTGCTAATTACTCCCTCATAGGATACTTGTAAAGAGTACCACTATTTATAGTATGTGTCAATGTAAAAAAGTGTGAGCTTAATCATCCATTTCACTAATCGCAGCCTGTGCAGCAGCTAGACGTGCAATAGGCACTCTAAATGGTGAACATGAAACATAGTTTAATCCCATATTGTGACAGAAGGCAATACTTGTTGGTTCTCCTCCATGTTCTCCACAAATTCCCATTTTAAGCATAGGCTTTACACTTCTTCCTGCATGAACCGCCATTTTCACTAATTTACCAACACCTTTTTGATCCAATCGTGCAAATGGATCTTGTTCATACACTTTCTTATCATAGTAATCCTTTAAGAATCCACCAGCATCATCTCTAGAGAATCCAAAAGTCATCTGTGTTAAATCATTTGTACCAAATGAGAAGAAGTCCGCTTCAACTGCTATTTCATCAGCCAATAATGCCGCACGAGGGATTTCAATCATTGTACCTACTTGATATGACAATGTCATATTGTGCTCTGCTAATAAGGCATCTGCAACCTCACAGACAACCTCTTTCACGTACTTTAATTCCTCTGCATCTCCAACTAGAGGAATCATTATTTCTGGTTTAATATCATACTCAGGATGTTCCTTGCTCACTTGAATTGCTGCTTCAATAACAGCTCTTGTTTGCATTTTCGCAATTTCTGGATACGATATTGCCAATCTACATCCACGATGTCCCATCATTGGGTTAAACTCATGCAAGCTTTGTATGATGCCAATTAAATCTTCACTAGCCAATTGCATATCTTGTGCTAGTGTTGTGATATCATAAGATGAAGTTGGTAAAAATTCATGCAAAGGTGGATCTAAGTAACGAATCGTTACTGGTCTAGATTGCATAACCTCATATATTTTCACGAAGTCTTCTCTTTGCATAGGTAACAATTTTGCTAATGCGTGTTCTCTTTGTTGTAGTGTTTTTGAAACAATCATCTCACGTATTGCTTTGATTCGCTCTCCCTCAAAAAACATATGTTCTGTACGTACTAATCCAATCCCTTCTGCACCAAACTCCACAGCTTGCTGTGCATCCTTTGGTGTATCTGCATTTGTTCTGACTTGTAGTTTTCGATACGTATCAGCCCATGACATAAACTTACTAAACTCACCACTAATTTGTGCATCAACCGTCTTAATTGCTTCTCCATACACATGCCCACTTGTTCCATCAATTGAAATGTAGTCATATTCTTTATACTTTTTACCTTGCACTATGAAAAATTTATTCTCACTATCTATTTTAATATCCCCACAACCTGAAACACAACAAATTCCCATACCTCTTGCAACTACTGCAGCATGACTTGTCATTCCTCCTCGTATTGTAAGAATACCTTTTGAAGCCGCCATTCCTTCAATATCTTCTGGACTTGTTTCTAGACGCACCAATATGACACGGTGTCCTTTTGCGGCATAATCGATAGCATCTTTTGCATGGAATACAATTTGTCCTGTAGCAGCTCCAGGTGATGCAGCTAATCCAGTGGCGATAACCTCAGCCTGTTTTAAATGTTTTGGATCAAAAGTTGGATGTAAAAGAGCATCTAATTGATTTGGATTCACCATCATCACTGCCTCTTTTTCACTTAATATACCCTCATCCACTAAATCACACGCAATCTTCAAAGCTGCTTTTGCAGTACGTTTTCCATTTCTAGTTTGCAACATAAACAACTTTTCATTTTCAATGGTAAACTCCATATCTTGCATATCACGATAGTGCAATTCTAATTTTTTAGTAATCGCAACAAATTCATCATATATTTTAGGAAGAATAGATTGCAAATGAGAAATTTGCATCGGTGTACGAGTCCCTGCAACAACATCTTCTCCTTGTGCATTCATTAAGAATTCCCCGAATAATTGATTTTCTCCATTTCCTGGATCTCGAGTAAACGCCACTCCAGTACCACTAGTTTCTCCCATATTACCAAAAACCATCATTTGTACATTCACTGCAGTCCCCCAACTACTAGGAATATCATTCATCTTACGATAATAAATTGCGCGTTCCGTATTCCATGACTTGAAAACTGCTTCCACGGCTTTAGCCAATTGATCTTTTGGATCACTGGGAAATTCACAATCCAATTGTGAATAATAAAATGCTTTAAATCGCAATACCATCTGTTTCAAATCTTCACTTGTTAGCTCTGTGTCCAACTTTACTTTTCGCTCCGCTTTAATATCATCAATAATTACTTCAAACTTTGACTTTGATAAACCCATAACTACATCCGCAAACATTTGAATAAATCGACGATACGAATCGTATGCAAAACGTTCATTATTCGTCAATTTTGCCAAACCTTCAACGACTTCATCATTCAAACCCAAATTTAAAATAGTGTCCATCATTCCTGGCATACTCGCTCTTGCTCCACTTCTTACCGAAACAAGTAATGGGTTATTAGGATTTCCTAATTGTTTACCACTTTCTTCTTCTAGACGTGCTACATGCGTAAACACTTCATCCATAATCGAAGTTCGAATACTACACTTATTTTCATAATAATCACTACAAGCACTAGTACTAATCGTAAATCCATAAGGAACTGGTAACCCCAGCGAAATCATTTCCGCTAAGTTAGCACCCTTCCCCCCTAATATGTTTTTCATTGTTCCATTACCTTCATGAAAATTATATACAAATTTCTCTACCATAATTCCCTCCTAGGCGTGTTAACGCTTACATAAACATATTATACCTAAATTTCCTAAAAGTTACTAGTGTATTAGTATCACTAAAACAGGAAAGTACTCGACAGCATTTCTCTCAGTACACTTTTTATATAAAAAAAAGCGCATTACGCGCTTACTTTCTCATATACTTTTTTTCCATCAATGATCGTTGTCACTACATTGCTAGCTACTTCAAAACAACATCCATCCATTACTACAATATCAGCATCTTTCCCTACTTCTAATGATCCTATACGATTTTCTAGTCCCATATGTCTTGCTGGATTGATTGTGATTGTTTTTAATGTATTAAATGCATCCAAACCCTCTTTCATGGCATACGCTGCACACAACGTTAGGTTTTCTTGTGGTATTACTGGTGCATCTGTAATAATACTTACATGACAACCAGCATCCACTAAATCTTTTACCGTTTTGAATGATTTGTTTACTAATTCGTACTTTGTAGCATGTCCAAGTGAAGGCCCTACCGCTAACATTACGTTTTCTTGTGCCAACTCTTCCACAATTAAGCTACCATCCGTTACATGCTCTAAAGTAATTAATACATCAAATTCTTTAGCAATACGCAAAGCAGTGAAAATATCATTCGCTTGATGCGCATGTGCTTTCAAAGGAATTTCCTTACGTACTACTTTTAATAAAGCATCTAACTTCATATCAAATGCAGGCATTTTGTTTACATCCCCTTGAGCAGCTTCAATCTTTGCATTATACTCTTTCGCTTTTGTTAACATTTCACGTAACTTAGCTGCAGTACTCATTCTACTAAAATTGTTTTTATCTTTATATACACGTTTTGGGTTTTCACCAAAAGCACACTTCATAGCTGCATGTGCATCCATTAACATATCATCGATACGTTTTCCACAAGTCTTGAAACTAGCAAAAAAACCACCTAATACATTTGCACTACCAGGTCCACTACATACACTAGTAACTCCACCTTCATATGCATCGCGTAAAGTTTTATCCATTGGTTGAAACGCATCAATAGCACGTAAATGAGGTGTAATACTATCCGTCATTTCATTGTAATCTGTTCCTTCAAATCCGATTGCAGTTCCTGCTAATCCTAAATGTGAATGACAATCAATAAACCCTGGATACACATGCATTCCTTTTGCATCTAATACTTCCATACTTGCATCTACTGCAATATTCTCTTCCATTTTTACAATCTTTGTTCCATCTACAAGCACATCAATATTTCTTCCTTCTTCATGTACCGCATCAAACACTAATCCATTTTTCACTAATAACATATAAATATCTCCTCTTTACCCTACATTTTATAACAAACACCACCTACAATTCAATATCTTTTCGCATAGACATCAAAAAACATCATAAGTATTGAACTTATGATGTCTCTATTTTTATATGCATAGTGTTGCTAATGCTAGCGCACCACAAATCCCTGCATCATCCTGTAAAGCAGGATATACGATGTAATCTTTGATCGCATCACTTGTAATTTCAGCTTTACTCACATATCCATTCAATTGTTGTTGTACATATTTGTGAATCATTGGAAATAATTGCTGTTGATGCATAACTCCTCCACCTAGTATGATTTTTTCTGGTGACAAGGTTAAAATGTAAGTACTTAGTGCTTGTGCAATATAATATGCTTCTAAATCCCAAGCAGGATGCTCAACATCTAACTCGCTTCCCTTTTTTCCCCATCTTGCCTCAATGGCAGGCCCAGCAGCCAATCCTTCTAGGCAACTTTCATGAAAGTTACAATGACACGTAAATGTATCATCCGCTCTTTTTTGAATTGGAATATGTCCCATCTCTGGATGCAATAAACCATGTACAAGTTCTCCTTGCACAATCGCTCCACCACCGATTCCTGTTCCAATAGTAAGGTATAATGCACTTTGTAACCCTTTTGCACTACCATACTTTAATTCACCTAAGGCAGCTCCATTTACATCCGTGTCAAAAGCCATAGGAATATCATAGCGATCTTTCAATGCCTTCATAATATTATAGTTTGTCCACCCTTTTTTTGGAGTATTCGTGATATACCCATATGTATCACTGTGAACATCTAAATCGATAGGCCCAAAACTTCCAACCCCCATTGCTTCTACTTTATGTTTATCAAAAAATGCAAATACATGTTGCATCGTCTCTTCTGGTGTTGTCGTTGCAAAACTATTACGTTCAAAAATATTTCCTTGTGCATCTCCAACTGCAACAATAAACTTTGTTCCACCTGCTTCAATAGCTCCTAATTTCATATGTTCTCCTCTATTTCAATTGCATTGATTAAATACCCTTCAAAGGAATAATGACTCGCTTTGGTATGTATCTTTGTGCAAGTATCATAAATTCTTGTACTCATTGTTTTCACTCCATCATTAATAAATATTTCTAAAGAAGAAATATCCGAATAGATTTCAATACAATGAACACAATCCACTTCATAATGTGCAACATCTCTTCCAAAGCCATGTACATCCATGTGTAGGCTTAATACACCTTCATTATACACTAACTTTGTATTTGTACGTAATGTAATTTCAAAGTCTTGACACATTTCAAACATCCACTTTGCACGATATGCATTATGCTTTAGGTTCGTTCCTTCATGAAACGCTTCACCATATAAATCTTGCATTTCTACAATGGCTCTTTGACACAGCATTCCCTCTTTCACATACAACTCTCTTGGTATAGTAAGTGTATGCTGCCATCCATCTAGTGTTGTTGGATTTGTATAATCCACATCTGGTAATCCCATCCATCCAATTAAAATTTGTCTACCGTTTGCATCTTTAAAAGATTGCGGAGCATAGAAATCAAACCCCAAATCCATCTCTTCAAAAACACCTACCATTGAATGATTTAAAAAATCAGTAGGAATATGAAAGTATCCATTTTGATATATTCGTTCATATTTATACCCCTGTGTAGTTACCCCTTGTGGACAAGTAATCAAAAATAGTTGATTATCTATTTCTATTAAATCTGGACATTCCCACATATAACCAAATTTCTCTTCACTTCTCAATGTTGTAACATACTCAAATGTATCTAAATCCGTAGATGCATAAAGTAACACACAACCAATATCCATTTTATCTCGAGCACCCAGCACCATGTAGTATGTATCTTTTATCTTCGTTACTTTTGGATCACGCACATGGCATGTCATATCCTTTGGATAATCTTCATTTTTAAACAAGCAAACTTTATTGCTCATTTGCTTACCATCTTTACTTGTGAACACAATAGTATTGTGTTCTCTTCCTTCATGGATATAATCGTAATCCCCTACTTTTTTCACATTTCCTGTGTAGAAATAGTAAATGGTATCATCCTTTACAATCGCACTACCTGAATAAGCCCCACCTTGATCTTCTTGTACATCAGGGTATACTACCATTCCATTACTCTTATAATGTATAAAGTCATTAGTTTGAAAGTGCCCCCACCCTTTCAAACCATTGTGTACATCATTGGGAGCATATTGATAATAAATATGGTATGTCCCTTTATATTGTACCAATCCATTTGGATCATTCAACCAACCAACTGGTGGCATTAAATGATACATTTGCTTATATATCCCCTTGTCATGATCTTTTAGCGCCTTTTTCGTATTTTCTTTATATTCATTCAAATTAATCCAATTTGCAAACTTCACTTCCTTCATCGATGCTTCCACCTTTCACTTCCTCAATTGTATGTTTTGAAGTGAATACAGTCATTGTCTCTGTACTATATCCTGCTTCTTTAATCTTCTCTAAATCCATTTGGATCAATCGTGTTCCTTTCGTAACTTGTTGTCCTTCTTCTACATATAATTGAAATGCTTCTCCATTCATATTCACTGTATCAATCCCACAATGAATTAACACTTCTACACCATCACCACGTTGTAAACCAATCGCATGTTTGGTTGGGAAAATCATCTTTACGCATGCATCAAATGGTGCTACTACATTTCCATTAGTTGGTGTTATGACAAACCCATCACCCATTGTTAATGAAGCAAACATCTCATCACTACATGTACTTAGCGGTGCAATTTTCCCACTCATAGGTGCATAGACAGTGCTATTTGATGTAGTTTGTTCGCTTGTCATAGTCAATTGCTTTGCTGCATCACGCTTAAATAAAATGATTGTTACTGCAATTGTTGTAATCATAGTTAAAACTAATCCAATTGCAAAGTTTACATAGTTAGATGGAGCAATCGATAAGAAACCAGGAATTCCAGCTGCTCCTAATGCTGTCGCTTTTACATTTGTGATCGCCAAGTATGCACTCCCAACTCCTGAACCTATCATCGCTGCAACAAACGGGAATTTTAACTTTAAGTTCACACCAAACATTGCTGGCTCTGTAATTCCTAATAAAGCACTAATCCCACTAGCTGAACATAAACTTTTAATTTTTGAATCTTTACTTAAAAACAATATCGCAAGTACTGCAGAACCCTGTGCTACATTTGACATTGACGCCGTTGTAAAGATGAATGTTTCACCAACCGAAGCCAATAAAGTAGTCTCTACAGCACTAAATGAATGATGTAAACCAGTAATTACTATTGGTGCATAGAAGAATCCAAAAATTGCAGCACCTACAAATCCTAATGAATCATATAACCATGTAATTCCATCAGCCATTAACCAACCAGCTTCACGTAATATTGGACCTACAAAAATAAAAGTAATAAATGCAGTAATTAAAATAGATAATAATGGTGTAGTTAAATTATCTAACCATGTTGGTGTAATTTTACGTAAGTTTATTTCTAATTTCGCCAAGATCCAAGACACAGCCAATACTGGCAATACCGTTCCTTGGTAACCAACCGTTTCAATCGTTAATCCTAAGATATTCCAAGACGGTATCTCCGTTGCGTTTGCATAAGAATATGCATTCATTAAATCAGGATGTACCATAATCATCCCTAACGCAGCTCCAAGATAAGGATTCCCACCAAACTTCTTCGTTGCACTAAATCCTAATAATACAGGTAAAAATACAAATGGTGCATTCGCAAATAAGTTGATTGCACTCGCTAAATCTTTAAACTGTGGATATACTTCAATAATACTTTTGCTTTCATGAATTAAACCAGCTGCAGTCAAGATGTTGTTCAATCCCATCAACAACCCTCCAGCAACAATTGCTGGTATAATTGGAACAAATATATCCGATAAAATTTTAACTCCTCTTTGTAACCAATTTCCTTCTTCTTTTTGTACTTCTTCACTTACTTCTTCGTGACCAAGTTGTTTTTTAACTTCACTACAAACTAAATTCACTGTTCCAGAACCAAATATAATTTGGTATTGACCTTTTGCAGCAAATGTTCCCTTCACCTTGTCTACACTTTGTAATTTACTCTCTTGCACCAATGATGCATCTTTTAAACGCAAACGAAGTCTTGTTGCACAATGCATAACTTCTTGAATATTGTCTTTTCCTCCAACAAATTGTATCACTTCTTTTGCTATTTTTCCATAACTCATATCATTACTCCTCCTTATGGTATCGTTCCCACATTTAATATATCAAATCATTTAGTCTCTGTCAACATAAAATGGAACCGATTTCATAATTAGAATAAAAAAAAGAAAGTTATAAACTTTCTCCTTCCACTAAATCATATTGTATTAATGTTTTCAAATTGACTTCATCCCCTTTAATTAAAGAAATCATCATATTCGCAGCTAGCTCTCCAGCTTCTTCACTTCGAAATCGTAAAGTATATAAAGATGGGTGCAATAATTGAGACGTCTCATACCCTCCAAAAGCAACCAATGCGATGTCCTTCTTTATTTCTTTATTCGCCATTTGAATTTCCTTATAAGCAGCTAATGCTTGATTATCCGTTGCACAAATTAATGCATCAAGTGTTTGCTGTTTTAATAAGTTACTCACTACCTGTCTTGTGGTATCATAGGTAAAATCACTTTCCACACAGATCACCTCTACTTGAAACTGTTCTAATGCTTTTAAAACACCCTCTTTACGATATTTCCCAACGGCCTCATCACTCTCACTAACTCCAACATAAGCAACCTTGCGATACCCTTTTTCGCCTACTTTTTTTCCAATATCAAATCCAGCGCGAAAATCTGAATTCACAATAGAAATACCATTCATATATTCTTGCCCAATACTAATAAAAGGCACTTTTAAAGTATCTAACATTGCATAGTGTTCACTGCTTAACTGTGTTGCAAACAATACTATCCCATCCACCTTCATTTGTACAAAATAGCGAATCGCTTCTAACTCTTCAAGGGCATTATGATTTGTATTAATCATAATTGTACGATAATTCATTTCCTTAAATTGCTCATCCATACTCTTCATAACTCGACTTGTTACTCTTGAATAAATAGTTGGAAGCACAACACCAATTAACTTGCTATTTTTTGCCTTCAAACTTTGTGCAAATGGATTGGGAACATAGTTATACATAGAAACAACTTCTGCAATTTTAACTCTGGTACTCTCTTTCAAATATCCTCCATTAAAATAGCGAGACACTGTACTTTTTCCTACTCCAGCCAATCTTGCAATATCGCTAATTGTCAATTTTTCTTTCACTCAAACACCCCCATTTTAAAAAAGCTACCAATTGGTAGCTTACATAATAATATATCCTAATGAAGTAATAATTCTTCTTGCATTTGTGACAATATTTCCATCACGTTCTACACTCACTGTTTTATTTTGTAAATCAATTTCACAAGAGACTCCTGCATCATGTAATGCATTTGTAATCATTGCTTCACAATGTGCACAGCTCATATTCTCAATAATAAATATGTGTTTTGTCATAATTTGCCTTTCTAGAACATTAAATTTCTTGGAGTTCTTGGGAATGGTTGTACATCTCTAATATTTGTCATTCCCGTAATATACATTAAGAAACGATCAAAACCTAAACCAAACCCTGCATGTTTACATCCACCATACTTACGTAAATCCATGTACCATGCTAATGCATCGATTTCAATATCCATCTCTTTCATTCTGTTCTCTAATACATCATAGCGCTCTTCTCTTTGACTTCCACCTACTAGTTCACCAACACCTGGTACAAGTAAATCACAAGCAGCCACCGTCTTATTATCATCATTCATACGCATGTAGAATGCTTTAATATCTTTTGGATAATCTGTAATAAACACAGGACCATTTATAATGTTTTCACAAATATAACGCTCATGTTCTGAGTTCATATCCATTCCCCACTCTACTTTATTTTCAAACTTTACACCTTCAGCAACTGCTTTTTCTAGCAATTCTACAGCTTGTGTATATGGTAAACGCTTAAATTCAGAATCTCTAACTTTAGTAATGCGATCAATACACTCTTTATCAATAACACTTGCGAAAAATTTCATTTCTTCTGGTGCATTTTCTAACACATAATTGATACAAAATTTAATCATATCCTCAATTAAATCCATGTCATCTTCTAAATCTGCAAACGCAATCTCAGGTTCAATCATCCAAAATTCACTTGCATGACGTGTTGTATTTGAGTTTTCTGCACGAAAGGTTGGGCCAAACGTGTATACATCACGAAATGCCATTGCAAATGCCTCTACGTGCAATTGTCCTGACACAGTAAGTGAAGCATGTTTTCCAAAGAAATCTTCTTCGTATTTATCATCACTACGCGTTGTTACACTAAAAGATTCACCAGCACCTTCCGCATCATTTCCAGTAATAATTGGTGTATGTACATACACAAATCCTTGATTTTGGAAAAATTCATGAATTGCCATACTCAATACAGAACGCAAACGAAATACTGCATAAAATGTATTGGCACGCACACGTAAGTGTGGGATTTCTCTCATATATTCAAAAGAGTGTCTCTTTTTTTGTAATGGATAACCTTCATCACTATGTCCTTCTAAAGTAGCCTGTACAACTTCAATTTCAAAAGGTTGTTTCCCCTCTGGTGTAAGCTTTAATTTCCCACTTACCACAACTGCAGACCCTGTAGAATATTTTGCAATTTGCTCAAACCCTTCTACTCCATCACGATACACTAATTGTGCATTTCTAAAATATGTCCCATCATTTAGTTCGATAAAACCTACTTTTCCTGAACAACGATTCGTTCTTACCCATCCTTCTAATTGAATAAAGTCTAATGAATCTTTCTCTAATTGAGAACCATTAAACACAGTTTCATAAAGTTCTCTAATTGTCATAAATTCAATCATATGTTTCCTCCTTAAAGCTTATTATTTGCATTTGTTTCAAACACCAATTCTTGAATGGATGAAACAACATCTACTGTTTTTATAGAAATTCCTTTTGGAACCTGAATATGCTTATGGGTAAAATCTACAATTCCTGTAATTCCACAAGCAATCAATTTATCTACGGTTGACTGCACATTATCTGATATTGCTAGAATCGCAATACGACAACCTGCAGGTATATTTTCTGACAAACTGTTCAAATCATAAATTGGGATATTAAACAAAACTTCTTGTTTTTTAGGATCCACATCAAAAGCACATGTTATTTCTCCAACTACATAATCCCATTTATTATACTTCATAAGTGCTCTACCTAAGTTTCCTGCACCAACTAAAATAATCTTCTCATCAAAATCCACTCCTAATTCTTGATTGAAAATATCAATCAAAGAATCTATATCATATCCATACCCTTGCTTCCCTAAGTTTCCTAACAAAGAAAAATCTCTACGAATCGTAGTGGATTCTATACTTACTAATTCACTTAACTCCTTGGACATCACTCGTGTTTTTCCATATTTTTTAAGACGTCTTAACGCCTTTAAATAAAGTGGATAACGATTCAATGTCGCTTTAGGTACCTTTCTTTCGCTCATAACATCACCACCTTAAGTATATCATATTGTACTCACTTGTGAAATAATTAATTTTTTTAACTTTAACGCAAAGGTACACTTGATTTTGCACTCACTTCAAATCCACAAAAGGCTTTCTTCTGGTAAGCATAATAACCTGCACTGGCAATCATTGCTGCATTGTCTGTACAACACCATAAAGGTGGAATCAACAGTGCCTCTTTTCGCTCTTTCATGACTTCTTCCATCCTAGCACGCAAACGTGAATTTGCAGCAACACCACCCGCTAACACAATCTGATTCACCGTATAACGATCTAATGCAAGCAATGTCTTTTGTATGATTAAACGCAGTGCAGTCTCTTGAAAAGAAGCTGCTAAACAAGCTTTATCATAGTCCTCACCCTTACGTTTACAACGATCTATAAACTGCAATACACCACTCTTTAACCCACTAAAACTCAAGTCAAATTCACCTTGTGTCTTTGGCATCGGTAAGGTATAAATAGGTTCTCCCTCTTTCGCAAGTCGATCAATTTGTGGTCCCCCAGGATAAGGTAACCCCATTACTCTAGCCACTTTATCATAGGCTTCTCCAATCGCATCATCTTGTGTTTGTCCAATAATTTCACAGTGCTCATCATCCTTCATATACACTAGTTCAGAATGACCACCACTTACTACTAGTGCCATAAGGGGATACTTTAAATCACTAACCAGTTCATTTGCAACAATATGTCCTTTTATATGGTGAATTGGAATAAGTGGCTTATCATAAGCCCAAGCCAATGTTTTTGCTGCCTGTACTCCAATATGCAAAGACCCTACCAATCCTGGTCCTTGTGTAAATGAAACACCATCAATTTGCTCCATACTAACATTTGCTTTTTGCAAAGCTTCTTCAATAACCATTGAAATATTTTCCACATGGATTCGACTTGCAACCTCAGGCAAAACACCCCCAAATTGTTTATGTACATCAATTTGTGTGGCAACGATATTAGACATCACTTCTTTCCCATTTTTTACAATGGCACAAGCTGTTTCATCACAACTCGATTCGATTCCTAAAATCAATACATCTTTCATTTCAAACCTCCAATTGCTTTTCCCATAACCATTGCATCTTCATTATTATCACTATAATATCCTTTACGTACACTAATATGAAAATAATCATGGCTACGATATAAAGCTTGCGCAACCTCATTACTTCTACGAACTTCTAACAATATGCTTTCACATTCTTGTGCAATAGCATCCATTTCCATGTGCTTCATAAGCATATGTGCATATCCCTTTTTCTGCATGTCCTTACGTACTGCAATACGCACTAACTGACAACAATCAAAGGTAATCCAATAATCAATATAACCTACAATTTCACTACCTTCTTGTAATACATATAAGAAAGCACATGGATTATCCTGTAATTCATACACAAAGTGTTCCTCTTTATACACATCACTAAAACAATCAACATCTATTTGTGTGATTGTTGCAATGTCATCTACTTCCATTTTTCGTATCATTTACTTAACCAAATATGCACTTTCTTCTTTTAAATACATAGGTACTAAAGTATGGATATTATCTACCTTTTCCCAGTGTTCTTGTAAATTCGCAAAATTTGATACAAAATCTATTGGTGTTTTTTCAAGTCCAATGAATTCTACATCACCAACAATATTTTTCACCTGCATGGCTTCTACTTCATCCAATGTTTTAATCGCAATCTCCACACACCTTCCTTGTGTATACAAACCATAATACACACGTGAAGAACGAGCATCTAAGATAACATGCACATCTTCTAATCCAGCATATAGCTGTAAGGTAGATATTGTGTACAGTGGTATGTGTTTACGTGTACACAGTACCTTCGCAATACTCATTGCAATACGTATTCCTGTATAACTACCAGGACCATTTGTAATCACTACCTTTTCAATATCTTCCACTTTCACATTTTCTTGTTGCATCAGTGCAATCAATCTTACAAAAATCGTTTCTGATTGCTTCTTCCAAGCTTCTTCCACACAAGATGCAACTACCTGATTCCCTTTTAATAACGCAAGCACTAAATGACGATGCGATGTATCCATACACAATGTAATCATAATAATTCCTCCAAAACCTTTTCATATACCAAACCATGTGCTTCTAGTGTAAAAATTCTTGTCTCTTCACACAATTCAATTTGTATATCTAAGCGTTCTTTAGGTAATGCATATTCAATAAATTGAAACCACTCTACCACACAAATAGCCTCTTCTTCAAATACTTCTTCAAACCCTAAATCTTGCGTGATACCTTCCAAGCGATACGCATCAATATGATGTAAAATAACTTCTTCTTCATACGATTTCAAAATCGTAAACGTAGGACTAGTAATCGTTGCTTGTATCCCTAACGATTTTGCCAACGCCTTTGTGAACGTTGTTTTTCCAGCACCCAAATCACCACTCAAAGTGATTAAAGCTTGCTTCTCTAAGTTTTTAGCAATTGCATTTGCCAATGCTTGTGTATCTTCTAAACTATGTATTGTCACCTTCATGTTCATTACCTTCCTAGTATTTTTTTGCGCATTGCAAATGCAAAAGCACTTAGTGAATACAGTGGACTAGTAGCCAAATCAAACTCACCAATAAATTCATGTATGTATGGATTAAAATTTGCTTTAAAATGAGTTAATCCATCTTTAAAATCACCTTCTACTCCACCCATGTTTGCATACTTGCACCCATGCGCATAAGCATACAGCATAACTTGTGTATATAAATGATATTGTGGCATAAATTTCTTATACGTATCATCCATCCCTGCATACAACATTTCTAAAGTATCTCCTACTTTTATTGATAAAATACCTGCAATGCATTCATCCTCTACCTCTTTAAAAGCTTCCAACTCTTTACAATCTTTTTGTAAAGATGCTTGTATATCTAATAATCGACGCATCTTTTTTGGTGAACCTTCTCTACAATCCGCAATCTCTCGTTCATTTATAGCTTGTTTTTGCTCATATTCTTCCAATAACGCTTTTACATTCACCTTCGCTAAAAAGATATAACAATCATCCTTATAAATTTCTAATAGTTGTCTAAAATAAGCTTCATTACGTAGGCTCACTTGTTTTCTTTCTTCACTCTTCATGACTACTTTCGCAAAATTACCTACACCACTCTCATCTACTCGCATGACCTCTACATTACGTTTTAATGCATCCTTAATCAAACGTTTTGTATGACGAGGCAATTGTTGTTCAAAGTCATCATCCAAATGCACACATGCATCAAAACGTGGTTGAATACTCTCTTCGATATAGGTAGTAAACCCAGTATGTTTTGCCTTTGCTTTAATAATATTTTGTAAAGCCTGCATACTTACTTCACTGCATTCTATTTCTTCCCCGATCTTATATTGTTTCATCACAATGGCTGGGTTAAATTTAATGAACACACAACGATATCGATTTGCCCATTTCTTTAATTGACTCATAAAATAGTTTACTAATTGCTCATTACTATAATCCAAAACGGGTCCCCTAGGGATATACATCATTGTGAATCCTAATGGTAGTTTTTTTATTAAAACAGAAGCACTCGCAATCAGTGTTTCACCTTTGTAAACACCGACTATTTCATGTCCCCAATTGTCTTTTACTTTTGCCCAATCTGCAGTTTGTAAAAGATTGTATAAAGGATGCCCTTGGATAAAGGCATCGTGTTCTTTATTTGTAATATTTGCTTTAAACGTATACATAGCAGCTCCTTACTCTTTGATAAATTGTAGATATTTTTGGTATAATGCTCGTATTTCATAATGATCAAAAGGTGAATTCTGTAATTTAATATTACGCAATAAACGATGTAATTCCTTTTCAATCACTTCTTTCAAGTCATCACTATAATGCATTTGCGCGGAATGTTGCGCATACTCATCTTCATCTAAAATCATATATTCCCAATCTGGGTTAATTTTTACATCCAAATCATAATCAATATTCTTAATTGCTTCCCCATCATAAATACTAGGGCTGGCAATATTACAATAATAGTGTATCCCACTTTTACGAATCATACAAATGACATTATAAAAACGATCTGGATAAAAAAAACAAATGGCTGGCTCTCTTGTTAACCATCTTCTTCCATCACTCTCAATCACCCATGAACGATCTGTAATCGCCACTATTCTCTTATCATTAGCTTCAATAACATACCCATGAGCCCATGTTCGATGAACATTTTTATCATGCTTATAACTTTGTATATATACACTTGTTTTTACCTTTGGTAACATGTTCTCACCTCAATTTATATATTATAACAAAATCTTAAGAATACTTCACTACTTTTTAGCCATACTACTAACGAAAGGAGTGATACTATGAAAAACACTGTAGAATTAACACCAAAGGATTGTCTATATATAGATGATACTATGAGTCAAATGTGCGCCATGAAAGAAAATATTTGTGAAATTAAGGAAGCTGCCACAAAAAAAGAAATTACAAACCATATTCAAAAAATAGAAAATATGCTTTGTACAAACTATGATGCAATGAAAACACTTTTAGAAAGGGCCTTAGAAAAATGAAAGATCAAGTTATCTTAGAAAATACGTTAATTCAATTAAAACATATGAAAGCATTACTAAATACCTTTGCACAAGAAGCAAGTAATGAGCAAGTGCTTAAAGTAGTAGAGAAAGCATATAAGGACATCTCTACCTATCAACGCAGTACGTATGACTTAATGCTTTCTTTAAACTTTATGAAAGTCACTAGCCAAACACAAAGTGGCATTAAAAAAGTATACGATAAATACAAAACCAAAGAGTGTTAGTAGCGAAGTATAGAAGATGTTATGCATGTACTATTTTTGTGTAACTAACTTTATACCTCTACTATCTAAATACTACATAAAGCGTTCCTCAATGCCTCGATTACTACCATCGACTTGAGGCGCTTTTTTTATGTAGAATATGTATACTTAGATATAATAGCGAGCGCACAAACAATTTACGCATATAAAAACACCCTCCACAATTGCCTTTTCTATTTTAAGTTTTCTAGTGAGTCACACATTTAACTAAGAAACTTCATGTATCTCACTTTCCCCTTTTTGAAGTATTTTTATTTTAACCTTACTTATGAACCATACAAGTAAAACTATACTTATTATAAAAGGGACAAAAAAATCGAATAGATCTATGCCTACAAATGTTAGAAAAAAGCGCAAAATCAAATATATTATTACAAGAAATTTTGGTAAATCCCAAGCACACTTTCGTATAAATCCAACTGGTTTACATGTATAAAACTGTCCATCTATTTTAATTTTAGAGTCTGGCCAATACGATTTAATCAATTGTAGATATTTTTCCCCCTAAACTTCTCCTTCATTAACAATATATTTTACTTTAAGAAGCATAGCAACGAATAAATCGTTCTAAGTTGACAAAAGTGTACATGGCAACCACCTATCTTTCAACTATATAATATACCACGCCATACATGAAAAGCAGTAATTCCATAAGAAGTTACTACCCCATGTTTTCATTATAGTAATTCACATATAAGTATATTATAATAGTATAGAGGTGTTTTATGGAAAGAAAAGAATACAGTCAATATTTACGAACAGAAAAGAAATATAGTTGTTCACAATGCGTTTTGTGTACCTATGCAAAGCATTTAAATGTATCAGAAGACACAGCTTATCGTTTGAGTGAAGGATTCGCTAGGGGCTTTGGTGCTCGTGAGGAAGTATGTGGTGCTGTTGCTGCTATGGCAATGGTCATCGGACTAAAAAATAGTGATGGTGAAATGAGTAATGGAAGTAGTAAAGCAAGTACATTAGAAAAAGTAAACACACTAACCAATCGTTTCATTGAAAAAAATGGTAGTCATATGTGTCATACTTTGCTTTCACAAAATACAAATACAAGAACTTGTGATACACTAATACAAGATTGCATCGATATGTTAGAAGAAGAGATGCAATCATAAGGAGAACCAATGAAAGACATAAGAGTAAAACAATTCGCTTCATTAATTGAAGATATCCAATATGAAGTATCCCTATTATCCAATGCATCTGCATGCTTAAACATGATGTTAGAAGATGTATCTTGGGTAGGATTTTACATCTATCAAGATGAAAAATTAATTCTTGGACCCTTCCAAGGAAAAACAGCGTGTACCCAAATCAAAATGGGTGTTGGTGTTTGTGGAAGTAGTGCACAAACACAAGAAACATTACTTGTAGAAGATGTTCATACATTTCCTACACATATTGCTTGCGATGCTGCAAGCAATAGTGAAATCGTAGTGCCTATCGTTATTGATGGAAGTATTTATGGTGTACTAGACTTAGATTCTACATCCTTTGCACGCTTTACAAAAGAGGATCAAATCTTTTTAGAAGCTTGTGTAGACGTACTTGTACAAGCCCTAAAAAAAATAAAAAGTTCGAACTAAATTTGAACTTTTTTTTGTTTTATTCGATATGGAATATAGCCAATCACAAAGGCCATAGTAAGAGAAGCTATACATACACATATATAATGGATTACACTATTATATACAAATATACTTTCTAACCCAATGGCTTGTGATGCACCACGTATCAATACGATGCATAATGGATGTAAGATATATACCCAAGTCGTCATTTCACGTATATTTTTAAGTGGTGACATACGTATACTCAATAAGTATGAAAAGAAAAAATACATGGTTGGAATTAAACATATATACATACTATCGTGTCTTTGCCACTCTAGTGTATGAAGCACTTGTGCTTCCACACACATTCCTACTAAGGACACCACACTTAGTGTCAAAGCTGTCTTCTTAGCTACTTTAGTATGTGCATATAAATACATCCCTAAGGTGAAAAAGAAAGGTAAGAAATACAATCCATTTCGAGTATATTCAAAGATTATAAAATTAAAATCATAAATTTGTGAAAGCAGAGGTATATTTTGAATTACACCATAATAACTATCACCAAATAGACCAATCATATATAAGATAGCACTTATACCTAAAACCTTTTCAATGCTGCAAACTTTACACAGCCCATGCACAATCAATATGCATAATACCATAGCAGGAAAATACCACAAATGATAAAATACACCATCAAACAATAGTAAGCGAACAATGTTAGTGCCTTCATATACACCTGCATACATACCTAGCGGGACATATATAATCATGGATACAATATATAGTGCTATAAGTCTAGCAATAAAACTTGTTACCTTTTGCTTATCCTTTATTTTTGTGAAAAAGAAATACCCGCTCACCATTGCAAAGAACGGCACTCCTACACGTGCGATTCCCCTTGTGAAAATAAAGTCTGCACCTTCATTAATAGATGTTAGTGGTGATGTATGTACTGCTACCACAAGTAGTGCCGCAATCATTTTAAACACATCCAAGGCACCCAATTGTTTTTGACTCATATAATTCCCCCTCTTTGTAAACATAGTATCAAACTCACAACATGAGTTCAACCAAATTTCATAGACTACTTAAAAAAAGTGATGAAGCACATGGCCTCATCAACTTTTTTATTCACTTTCTTTTTTATCTACTAAAATTAAGTTTAATACAATACCAACAATCGCCGATAATGCTGTTCCAGATAATACTGCACTTCCACCTAATGGGAAAATTGCTCCACCTAGTCCAACCACTAACATTGCTGATGCGATAATTAAGTTACGTTGTTTTGAGAAATCCACATTGTTGTCAATTAAAATACGTAACCCATTACTTGCAATTACTCCATATAATAAGATTCCCATACCACCTAGTACTGGTGTAGGAATTGAAGCAACAACAACCGATACATATTCTAAACAAGATAATAAAATGGCAAGAATTGCTGCTCCACAAGTTACATAAACAGATCCAATACGAGTCATACCAATAACTCCTGTGTTTTCACCATATGTTGTATTTGCAGGTCCACCTAAGAATCCAGATACCGCAGTAGCAACACCATCACCAATCAAAGTTTTATCTAATCCAGGGTCTTTTAAGAAGTTTTTTCCACAAATTTTACCTAGTACTGTATGATCTCCTATATGTTCAGAAATCGTTACTAACGCTACTGGTAAAATAGCCCAAGTTTCTGGTCCAAAGTAAAATTCATATTGTCTAAATCCTTCTACATGAAATGGGAACGCAAATTCTGGAATAGCAAATAATTCTGCCCCCGCTAATCCACTTAAATCTACAATACCTAATGCAAGCGATAATACATACCCAACTACAATAGCAACTAAGAAAGGAATGATTTTGAAAAACCCTTTTGCATATACTGATACAATTGCCGCTGTTAAGAACGTTACAATTGCTACTGCAATGTTTTCAATACTTCCACCTTCAATAAATCCAGCATTTGCAACTGCAGAGCCTGCTAAACCAAGCCCAATTACGGCAATCATAGGCCCAATAACAATTGGTGGTAAGATACGATCAATCCAACTTTTTCCAACTAATTTAATCACAATGGCAACAATCACATACACAAAACCAATTAATATAAGTCCTGTTTGTGCAGCAGATATATCTCCACCCATTGCTTCTACCGCCAAGATAACGGCTGTAATATACGCAAACGATGAACCTAAATAAACAGGCACCTTCCCTTTCGTACAAAACGTGTAAATAAGCGTTCCAACTCCTGATGCAAATAGTGCAACCGATACTGGATAACCAGTTAAGATAGGTACTAGAATCGTTGCTCCAAACATTGCAAATACATGTTGAAAGCTTAAGAATACTAATAATCTATTACTTGGTTTCTCATTTACATCAATCAATAATGTTTTTTCTTTCATACTGTTCTCCTTTTTTAAACCTGAATTATTATACCATTACTAATTAAAAATCACAACGAACTATATATTTAATTAAACTTACATATTTACTGTAACAATTATGTATATAGTGTACGTAGAACAGGTATAAAAAAACTAGATATCAATTAGATACCTAGCTTATATATTACATTCTGTTTTTAAAGAAGAATGATGGTTCTTCACTTTCTTCTACTTCTACATGTTTAGAACGAGTTGTAGTATCTACATTTACTACCGCTTCCTCTTCTTCCTCTTCTAAATCAAATCCAGTCGCAATAACTGTAACAATAATTTTATCTCCTAAAGCTGGGTTAATCGCAACTCCAAAGATAGTATCGATATCGCCACCTGATACTTCATTTATGTATTGTACTGCATCTTCAGCATCGAATAAGCTAATTGATTCTCCACCAGTAATGTTGATGATTGCTTTTTTAGCACCTGAAATTTGAGCTTCTAGTAATGGTGATTCAATCGCACGCTCTGCAGCTTCTCTTGCTTTTGCCTCTCCTTCAGCCATTCCAACTCCAATCAATGCTTTTCCTTGGTTCGCCATACTTGATTTAATATCTGCGAAATCTAGGTTAATTAAAGCAGGCGCAGCAATTAAGTCTGTAATGGTTTGCACCCCTTGGCGTAATACATTATCTGCCGCTTCAAATGCTTCAATAAGTGGTCTTCTACCAATTACTTCTAATAGGTTGTTGTTTGAAACAATAATTAGTGAATCTACATGTTCTTTCAACTCTTCTAGACCTGAATCCGCTTGACGCATTCTTACTCTACCTTCAAAACCAAACGGCTTTGTTACAATACCAACAGTTAATGCCCCTTCTTCTTTTGCTAATTTAGCAAACAATGGTGCAGCACCTGTACCAGTACCTCCACCCAATCCAGCAGTTACAAACACCATATCACTACCTTTGATGGCTTCTCTAATTTCTGCTTCCGTCTCCATAGCTGCTTTTCTACCCATTTCTGGATTTGCACCAGCTCCTTGACCTTTTGTTACATTTTGTCCTAGAATAATTTTATTTTTAACAGGTGATTTTTGTAATACTTGTAAATCCGTATTTGCTACGAAGAATTCAACACCTTGAATCCCTTCATCCGCCATTCTATTTACTGCATTACATCCTCCTCCACCAACTCCAAACACTTTGATGGTAACTACTTTTCTGAAATCCTCATTTAACATTGCTATTTCCCTCTCTTATTTCACTTGTAATATATTTTTTAATCGTTTCGTAAATCCTGATTCATCATTACGCTGTACTTCTCTTGCTGTTGTATTTGTATAATCAATACAATAATCTGGTTTGTTTTTAAACATTTCCATTTTGCGTGTACAATAGGCAATCCCTAAACAACAAGCATATTTTGCCTCTCTACATCCAATGGTAGAAGGGATATACAGTTCCGATTGCATTGCAATTTGCGACAACACAGAAGATATTCCAACAATATCTGCTCCATCCCCACTCACTACACAACGACTTTTTCCTTGTTTTGCAAAAGGTTCACACACTTCATTAATACTTTGAATCCATTCTTGTACATCTTCTTTTATGCACTCATACAATTCAATCTTATTTACTTCGCGATGTGTATCGCGATCTTTCCAAATGTATGCCAACATCTCATCATAAATACCTTTATCATCAAAGCAACTTTCACGTAGTAGTTTTTCACCTTCAAAACGTGATAGTCCAAACTTACGATGAATACTATCAATCCATTTTGCATAACCAAAACCAATAGTTGTTGACTCAATTAATTTCCCTTTATAAAATAAAGACAAATTTGTTTGTGATTTTTCTAAATTTACTAGTACGATAGCTTCGTTCATTGATTTTTCTAAAATGACACTTTCTTCCGCAATCGCAACACTATCTAAACAAATATCCATTACATGCACCCCAGCATCTTCTACACATTTTACATATGTATGTACTGTTTTTTTATCTGCATACAATAACTCAATGTCCATGCTTAATGTTTCAGCTCTCTCATCAATTGGTGCAGTACGTGAAACAATACCACCTACACTATATGCGATTGAACCTACATTCACAAATTCCAAATCTGCATGGTAGTCATAGTCAATTGCTCTTTTTAAACCGGTGCGAACATGTGACATTTTAATTTTTCTACTACCTTCTTCTATATCTACTACAACTCTTTTACGTAGTGACTTTACATTAACACTAGGGATACCTAGTAATACTCTATTTATTTTAAACCCTAAATTTATCTCCATTTTTTTAATTAACTTTGTAATTGCAGCAGACAAATTCGCAGATTTCACGATTTCTTTGTTATAAATACTATCTATTTTCATAGTTTCTACTTTCAAAACATTAAATCTAGACATATAATAATCAAGAATAAGTAATCGTATCTCATCATCCGCAATCTCAAGACTTGCATAAAGTTGTTTAAGCTGTTTAGGTTGCATACGATATCCTCCTTCTCACATATAACAATGATACCATAAAATACGTGTGAAAAAAACAAATATTTACATTGAATATATAGAAAAATTACACTTTTTTTGCTTAAAAACTAATCATTGCCTATATAGTAATCATTTTTCATAAATTTATACTTGATTTTTATATTGAATAATGATATTATTACGTGGCAAATGAAGTAATCGAAAGGAGGTTACGGTATGTCAAGAGTTTGTGCAATAACAGGTAAAGGTCCTTTATCAGGAAACAAAAGATCACATTCAATGCGTGCAACAAGACGTAAATGGAATGTAAACTTACAAACAGTTAAAGTTATGGTGGATGGAAAACCAAAAAAAATCCGTATTTCCGCTCGTGCTTTAAAATCATTAAAAGCAAAACAAGCTATTTAATTAAAAAGATGCCTAGGCATCTTTTTTTATGTTTCATTTTGCTCTCTACTCTGTATCATCATTATACTTCCACTAACTATAACACTCGCTTGTTCATCCACTATTTCATTCGAAGATAAATACAAATCAAATACATCAACACTTTGCTTGTGTAATGGATACATAAACCCTTCTAAGGTTAGTTGTAGCGGTTCTAAAGGAAAGAAGGATACATACTTACCTAATTTGCGTATCGTATGTGTACCTGCCTTTAACACCTGTATATAGTTTTGTTCGTCCACAATACGAAATGCAATTTCTTGTTTTTTCATAAATTGCATGAGAATCATAAAATGATCTAGTCGACCTCCACTCACTCCATACACATCAATCTCATCATAAAACTCACTCGCATAACGAATTGCACATTCACTGTCCACTTCATTTTTTTGTGTTGGTAATATATGCACTTCACAATACTGTTGAAGTTGTTTTAATGATTCCTCAGAGATAGAATCAAAATCTCCTATCGCAAGTCGCATTGGGATATTTTGTTGCATACAAAGTAAAGCACCACGATCTACACCAATGTAGTCTTCCCCCTCATTATAAGAAATGTGATTGACACGATTGGCAATCACATTTACTTTAGACATAATAAGGAATCGACTCCTTCACAAATATCCTGATTGAAGATATAACTCCCAGCAACAAGCACTTCACATCCAGCTTGGCAAGCAAGCGCACCTGTTTCTTTGTTAATCCCACCATCAATTTGAATTAAGAAAGAAGATTGATGCTGTTGTTTATATGCCTTTAATTGTTTAATTTTATCTAGTGCACTTGGCATGAAGCTTTGTCCACCAAATCCAGGTTCCACAGACATAATCAATACCATATCCACTATATCTAGCATACCTACAATAGCATCAACACTCGTGTTAGGCTTTAACACAATCCCTGCTTTACACCCACAAGATTGTACTTCTTTTATAAGTTTTATACAATCACTTAACGTCTCCATCGCTTCATAATGAAAAGTAATCATATCCGCTCCAGCAGCGATGAAATTTTTATAATATGTTTGCGGATGTGTCATCATTAGATGCACATCCATAAACATACCCGTACTTTTTTTACACGCTTTCAATATATCTGGTCCAAATGAGATATTTGGCACAAAGTGTGCATCCATTACATCGAAATGTAGCCACTTTGCATTACTTTCTTTTAATTGTTGTAACTGCTTTTTTGTATCGGTGTAGTCTAAGGACAATACCGATGGTGCAATAATTATTGACATATTCTCTCCTTAATATTTTTTCTTTGTTTGTTGCATTAAATACAACACTTCTTTATAACTATCATATCGAATTTGTGATAGTTTTTTGGCTTCTACTGCTTCCTTGACAGCACAACCAGGTTCATTAATGTGAATACAATCTGAGAACTTACAAGCGCCCTCATAAGCTTTAAAATCCACTATCGATGCAGCGAGTTGTAAAGGTTGCATGTGTGAAAAATCCAAGGAAGAAAAACCTGGAGTATCTGCAATCCATCCACCTTTAATTTCAAACAACTCGCAATGCCTTGTTGTATGTTTTCCTCTTCCTAATGCTTTGGAAATTTCTTGTGTATGCAAATTGAAGCTTGGATTGATACGATTCAACAAAGAACTTTTGCCAGCTCCACTTTGTCCACACAATACACTGATACGTCCTTTAAGGATATCCTCTATCGCTTTCGTATCTCTATCTGCGCCTGTTTCAATAACTGTATAACCACTTTGCTTGTAATCCTCAATATACGTGTGTGTAATGTCGCTCTCATCCACTAAATCCATCTTCGTAATACAAATAATAGGTTTGATACGTTCATAACATACAAGAAAAATAAGACGGTCCAACAAAGCCGTTGAAAAATCAGGATCCTTTGCAGACATTGTGATAATTGCTTGATCTACATTCGCAATAACTGGACGTATTAATTCATTTTTACGTGGTAATACTTTTTGAATTACATATTTATCATGCAACATTTCATACTTCACATAATCTCCAACGATCGGACTTTTTCCTTTTCGTAACTTCCCCATGGCCACACAAGTATAGGCCACTTTACTTTGTTCATCTAAAACGACGTATTGATTTGAAATATGTTTTATAATTGTTCCATTATTCATACTATTCTATATATACATACAATGTAAATACATTGCTTCCACTTTGTTCATACGTAGATCCTGCTTTTGGGTTTTGATCGTAAATCATTCCAACATGTTCAAGAATATCTTGTGTTCTTGCAAGTTTTTCTTCCTCTGTTGCACTTTCTGGAAGTGGCGCTAATAATGCGCTGTACGATTGTTCAATCACTTTTACTGAAATTCCTTTATTTTCTAATTGCGCTCTTACTGTATCAATACTCATTCCACCATAGTTCTCCACAAATAAAGAGGGAGCCTGTGCAATCACTACACTAATCACATATCCTACATCTGGTTCGACTTTTTGATTAGCAGATAATTTTGATTGACTAACAACCGTTCCCGGTATTGCATCTTTAGATTCCATATATTCTTTATATACAACAACATTCGTGTTTGCTAAATCTTGTTCTACCTCTTCCAAAGTATAACCTTTGTAATCTTTAATCACAAAATATTTTCCACTGCTTACCTTCAAAGTAATTTCAGCATCTTCATCTACTTCACTATCTGCTTTTGGGTATTGTTCATACACTACCCCTTTCTCATATTCATCCGTATATTCATACGTAATATCACTATCTAATGTCAATCCAGCATCTTCAATCGCATCTTTTGCATCCTCTAAGCTCATATTGCTTAAATCCGGCACTTGAATTGTCTTTTCCTCTACTTTTTCTTCTTCTTTATCTTCCTTAGCTTCTTCGCCACCACCAATGACTCCAGTTGCAGCTAAAATAATTGCTGTTAAAATAGCAATCAATGCGATTGCACCTACAATTATAAACACAAGTGGCTTTTTACTTTCTTTTTTCGTGGTAGGTGCTTCTACCTCAATCTCTTCCTTATCTAACTTTGGTGTTGCTTGTATACCAGGAGCAATAATCGTATGTCCTTCTTGCGCATTTGCACTCGCAAGTAAATCCACTTTTTTCGCATTCACATTTTCCGCTAACAAACAAGTTTCTAAATCAAAAAGCATTTCTTTTGCACTATGATAACGATTTACACGATTTTTAGCAGTTGCTCTAATAATAATATTTTCAACACTTTGTGGTAAAGTTGGATTAAAATCAATAATAGAAGGAATCTCTTCACGCGAGTGCTTCATAGCAACTTGAATTAAATTTTCACCACTAAAAGGTACCCTTCCACTCAACAACTCATAAAATACAATTCCCAATGCATAAATATCCGTTTGCTCACTTGCCACCTCACCTTTTGTTGTCTCAGGCGCAATATAGTGAGCACTACCTAACACGGAATCACTTTGTGTTAGCTGAATAGCATCGTGTGCTAAAGAAATACCAAAATCAGTAATCTTAACACTACCATCATCTTTCATTAATACATTTTGTGGTTTTATATCTCGATGTATTATTTTCTTAGAATGTGCATGTGCTACAGCAGAAACAATTTGTTTCATGATATCAATTGCTTCTTCTTTTTGCAATGCACCTCGTTGTAAAATCAATTGTTTCAACGTTCTTCCACGAACACACTCCATGACAATGTATTGTTGTCCTTCATATTCACCAACATCATACACTTCCACAATATTTGGATGATGCATTTTTGAAACTGCACTTGCTTCACGTAAAAAGCGTAACAGCGTAACATGATCCTCGCTCAATTCTTTACGCAATACTTTAACTGCAACCTCTCTATTTAAAATGGTATCTACCGCTAAATACACATCTGCCATACCACCCTCACCAAGTGAGGATACAACCATATATCTTTGAGCTATCATTTTACTCATGTTTATTTTCCTCCAAGTTCTCTACAACGACCGCAGTGATATTATCACTTCCCCCATGTTCCATTGCTTTTTGAATTAAACATTCAACTTTATCTTCAACCTTACATGTATCAATTAAAATCTTTTCAATTTCATCTTCCAAAACCATTGAATGTAAACCATCACTACACACCAATAAGTACTGATAGTCCCTACGAATAGTTTGAATATCAATCGAATATCGACTCCAAATCCCCAATGCATTAGTTAGTGCATTCCCTTTGGGATGATTCGCGACTTCCTCTTCACTCATTTCTCCACTTTTCAACAAGTCATAAGCCAAATTATGATCTTGTGTCATACATACAAATTCATCATAATAGGCATACAATCGGCTATCCCCTAAATGAAAGCAAATCGTACTTTGTGGATTAATTAAAACACCCACTAAAGTAGTTCCCATTCCTCTTTTTTTTAGGGATGTATACCCTTCTTGTAAAATGGTATCATTTGCTAATGCAATGCTATCTCGAATCCATTGTTTATTTTCTTCATCTTGTAAATAATATGGCTTTTTCAAAAAACAATCCTTCATGATTTCACAAGCCAATTTACTAGCAATATCGCCAGCACGTCCTCCACCGATTCCATCACAAACAATAATCAACATTTCTTTGTCATTTTGAATCGTCAGAAAAGAATCTTGATTATTTTCTCTTATTAAACCAACATGTGTTTTTCCAAATGCTTCCATTAGACCCCTTCTTTCTTCATCTGCTTTGCACGTAGTTGACCACATGCAGCATCAATATCTCCCCCGTGTTCTTTACGAATCGTGGCACGGACACCACCCTTCATAAGAATATCATAAAATTTCATAGATTCTTCATATGAAATTCCTTGATACCCATGTTCATCTACACTATTGTACGGAATTAAATTCACATATGCATGCATCCCTTTCAACAATGTAATCAACTCATTTGCACATTCTCTACTATCATTCACACCTTTCAATAAGATGTATTCAAATGTTAAACGACGATTATTTAAACGCTCATAATAAGCCAAGGCATCCATCAACACTTCTAATGGATACGCTTTGTTGATTGGCATCAAAGCATCACGTAACGTATTATTTGGCGCATGTAGAGAAATCGCTAAATTGTATTGGTACTTCGATTGTGCAAAAGTACGAATTTGTGGAGCCAATCCACACGTTGAGATTGTAATATGTCTAGCCCCTATTGCAAGCCCTACATCACAATTCACAACACTTAAAAAATTCATAACATTGTCATAGTTATCAAATGGTTCACCAGTCCCCATTACCACAATATGACTTACGCGTTCATCTTTTTGATCCAATTCTTTTTGCACATACAAAATTTGTGCAACCATTTCCGAACAAGTAAGATCACGTTTTTTCTTCAACAATCCACTTGCACAAAATTTGCAGCCCATATTACAACCTAATTGACTCGTCACACAAACACTATTTCCATAATCAAACACCATAAGTACAGTCTCAATAAAATTCCCATCTTCTAATTCAAATAAAAATTTTGTTGTTCCATCCTTAGATACCTGTTTAGTCACTAACTTTAGTGGTGTGAATGCATACTTGTCTTTTAAAAATTGCCTAGAAGCAATACTTAAGTTACTCATTTCATCAAAACTAGTCACTCGCTTACGATATAACCACTCAAATATTTGTTTTGAACGAAATCGCTTATAGTTGTTAGCTAACATCTCTTCTTGCATTTGTTCATAATCAAAATCATAAATATGCTTCATCTAATCACCTGTTTTCACTAATTTAGCCATGTAAAATCCATCACTATGGTAGTCTTGAGGAAAAATCGTGCGTTCTTCAACGAGTTTAAAATTCTTATGTCTTTTCAAAAAGGCTTCAATCTGTTGTTCATTTTCTTTTTTATTCAATGTACACGTAGAATATACCATTTCTCCATTCACTTTCAAATGTGGCACTGCACTATCTAACAATCTTCTTTGCATTACGATACAATGATCCATATCTGTATTTTTTGTATGATACTTAATATCTGCTTTACGTCCAATGACACCATATCCACTACATGGCCCATCTAACAATATACGATCAAAACAATTTTCTTCAAACACTTCTTGTATATCACAAGCGTCTTGTTGTAATGCTTCTACCATAATAATTCCTAATCTTCTCGCATTTTGTTTAATCAACTCTACTCTATGTTCATGAATATCCAATGCAACAAGTACACCTTTATTACGCATTAAACTTCCTATATGACAGGTCTTTGAACCCGGTGCAGCACACATATCCAAGATTGCTTCACCTGGTTGAGGATCCATAAATTCACTAACCAATTGTGCAGATTCATCTTGAATCGTTACATAACCTTTTTTAAAGGCATCACTTCTTGCAATATTACCTTTTTCATAATACAAAGAATCTTTTGCTAAAGACCCCTCACTAAACATCGGATCCAGCTGCATCACTTCTTCTTTACTAATCTTTAGTGTATTTACACGCGCACATTGTAAAGGTACTCGATTCATCGCTTCTACCATTTGTTTGGTCGTATCTATTCCATATTGTTTTACCCACATAGAAACTAGCCAAGTTGGATACGAATAAGTAACTGCCATACGATCTTCAACCCCTCCACCTACAACACGCTTTGGAGCACGCAAAAAGTTACGCAAAATAGCATTCACAAACTTATCACTTCCACTATCTAAATGGTGTTTTGCAATATCTACTGCTTCATTAATAATCGCATACTCAGGTACACGATCCATAAATACTAATTGATAAATACTCATATCAATCAATAATGATACACTTTCCGTTGGTTGGGATTCAGAATAGTTTTCCCATAAATATCGTACATAACGATAATTCTGTAAAGTTCCATATACAATATTTGTAATCAATGCCTTATCTACATCAATAAATTCATTAATCTCTTCTTTCAAGGCTAAGTTACTAAACCTTTTATCAATACAAATATCCACTAATAATTTATGCGCTTTTAATCTTGCTTTCATACCTTCTCCTTAATCCAACATATATGGATTGACATCTATTTCTATTTTACTTTTATGTTTATTTTGTAAATGTATTTCATACATTTTTTTTAATACATTTTCTATTTTATCTTCTTCTTTACCTTTTAAAATAAATCGATAACGATAAATATCTTTCACTTTATACAAAGGTGCAGGTCCTAAAATTTGTAAGGATGCATCTTCTATACACAATCGTTGTGCCTCCAATTGTACAACATCACGTTGTTTATGTGATAGTAATACAACACTCATGAAAGAGTACGGTGGGTACATAGTTAAGTGACGATACTTCATCTCTTGATAAAAGAATCCTTCATAATCGTGTGTTTGTGCACACTGTAAGGCATAATGATTGGGATCATATACTTGCATATATACCTCTCCCTCTCTTTTTCCTCTACCACTTCTTCCACTTGCTTGTACAAGCATATCGAAGGTCATCTCTACGCTACGATAATCACTTCTTTGCAAAGAAGCATCTGCATTCACAATACCAACTAGTGTAACTCGCTCAAAATCAAGCCCTTTGGCAATCATCTGCGTTCCTAACAATATGTCACCTTTGTGCTGAAATGTTTCCAACAATTTTTCATGTGCATTTTTAGTACGTGTCGTATCTGCATCCATACGCACAATTTGAGATTGTGGAAAACAGGACTGTACATACTCTTCTAACTTTTGTGTTCCCATACCTATAAACTTCAGTTGTTTACCTTTACACTTTGGACAAGCATATACACTTGGCGTAGCATAGCCACACGTATGACAAACTAATTGATTGCTTGATTTATGATAATTTAAAGTCAAATCACAATGTGGACACATCACGCTTTCACCACAATCAATACAACGCAACACCGGAGCATACCCTCTACGATTCAGTAACAAAATAACTTGTTCCTTTCGTTGTAATCGATCTTGTATTTGTTGTTTTAATTGATTGCTCAAAATATAGTTCTCACCATTTCGCATCGCCTTTTGCATATTAATTAGATGCGTAGTAGGCATCTTACCATAAATCCTTTCTGGCATCTTCACAAGCGTATATACACCCTTTAAAGCTCGTGCATACGATTCTAAAGAAGGGGTTGCACTCGCTAATATGACCTTAGCACAGTGATGTTTTCCTCTTTGTAATACAATGTCACGTGTATGATACTTTGGTGTTTTATCTTGTTTGTAACTAGATTCATGTTCCTCATCCATAATGATTAACCCTAACTTTTGAAACGGCATAAACACTGCACTACGTGTTCCCACAACTATATTTACACTACCCTCTTTAATCATCTTATACTGTTCATATTTTTCTTGATTATTTAAGGAAGAATGATAAATTGCCACATTGTTTTGAAACCTTGCTTTTACCTTCTTTACCATTTGTGGTGTTAATGCAATCTCAGGCACTAATATTAACACCTGCTTATCTTGCTGGAGTTGCTGTTGTGCCATCTGTAAGAACACTTCACTCTTCCCACTTCCAGTCACACCATGCAAAACATAAACGCGATGTCCCTCTTCAGACATTTGTTGAATAGCACTTTTTTGTAGTGCATTCAGTTCAAAACATTGCTCCTCATACACTTTATCTTCTTCAAATACAACTTCTCTTTGTTCAACATATACAACATCTTGTGCAATAAGTTTATCTAATACAGAGTATTTCTTATTAAATACACTTCGCTTCACATCGTTTTGTTTCACAAACAACAAGGCTTCTTGTTGTCTTTTTGTAAGGTTGTCACTATCCTTTTTAAAACAGATCCATGCTTCTTTTTTTATATTTCCTGCATTGCTTTTCACACGTAATTTTGAAGGCAACATTGTACATAAACAACTAATATAAGGAGCTACATAACGATTTGACATCCATTTCGCCAAATCATATAACTCCGTATTCATTAAAGCCACCTCATCAATGCGTGATAAGATTGGCTTTAATGGATATTTTAGTGCTGCAACTTGTTCACTATTCATATCGTCCACGCGATCTACAAAACCGACAATTTCTCGCTCGTTGAAGTTCACTAACACACGCATTCCCACTTCTACATGTATGTCATTACAAGCATAATAAAAGCCGTTATTTAAAGCCATATGCTCATATTCAATGTAAAGTTTTGCTACGTTCATTTACTCACCTCAATTATCTTACTTATCATATCATATTTTGTGATACAAAACATTAAAAAGGTATATTTATAAACGCAAAAAAGTAGAATATAAAGCCCAACCTTCACACTCCACTTTTCTTTTTAATCCCAAAATTCTTCGCCCTCTTTGATGGATTTTTTCCACAACTGTATAATCGGTTTATAACATCCACTTCGCAATATTCCTTTTTTCACAAAAGAAACTTCATCCATGAACTGTTTACGATATGTTTCATAATAGCTCTTACGACTATTTGGTATCCCTTGTGCATACGTAAAACAAGAAACAACATATTGCCATTTCATATGTGCAATTAATGATTCATCTTCTAACACATCAATAATTTTTAACATCGAATCTAATAAAGTATATTGTGCTTTATCAAACCCTTTACACAAACTTCCTTTTCGCATACGATACATGTAAAGGATATCTTTTATATACACAATATCATCGCAATACATCAAGTATTTACATACAAACAATAAATCTTCTCCTAGTGTAATTGTCTTATCCATTTGTAAATTGTAGTATCGTATAATATCCATTCGAAACATTTTGTTCCATAAAAAACCTTCCACTTTTCCCTGTACAAGTACTCGTTTCAACATCCCATATCGAGTGTATTCACTAGGACCACCTACAACCGCTCTACTCGTATAGTTTTTAAATATTCTTGCATGTGCACAAACACACATATCATGATTTTGCATTTGATACGCCATTCTTGCAATCGCACTGCTCACCAAATAATCATCTGCATCCACAAAAGTCATATACGTACCACTCGCCATACGCATACCAATATTTCTTGCATGCGACACCCCATAATTTTTACCAGTGATGATACGAAACTTACTACTTTTTTTAGCAAAATGCTCACAAATCGCCAATGATGCATCACTGGAACCATCATCAACCACAATGACTTCCATATTATCGTATGTTTGATGTAATAATGAATCTAAACATTGCGAAAGATATTTTTCAGCATTATAAACTGGGACAATTACACTTATTTTTTCCATTTGTCTCTCCATTTCATATTGCCCCTATTATATACACTTACATAATGCAAGTCAATAATTGCAAAAGTGTGCTACTAATAGCTTTTATCCTCAAAATATTGCATGCACAACTGATTGATATACGCGATATGCTCTTCCCCTATAGCATCCAATTCAGATAAAATCACAATACTATACGCTATACCTTGTGTATGCTCCTTATACAATATCCCCATTGCATTTCTAACTGTTTCATATTTTCCATATTTTTGTGCTACCACATAAGAGTCATAATCCCCTAAATAATCATTATAGGTTTGACTACTCATATTTTCTAACAAGCTTTTGTATGACATTTTATTCGCATATAAATACGACAATACATCACTTAAATAGTCAGCAGAAAACACATTGTCATACTGTGTATAAAAATGTTCTTCTTGCTTCTGATAACTATATTTTGCAATTTGTGATTTAAACGCTAACCAACCACCTAAACTTTCAAACAATATATGTGCAGCTGTATTATCTGAATAAATAATCATACTATCCAACAACGTTTTTAAATCGATAGCGTCTCCTATTGTATATACATCCCCAATACCCCCATCTGCGATATAATGCTTTTCCTCATATAAAAACACATCATCATAAGTATACACACCACTATTTATATAGTCATAATAAAGCATAGCTAATGGTACCTTATACAAACTCGCACTAAAAAAATCAATCTCTTCATTATGCACATACGTTTCTTCTTCTACAAAATTTTCAACAACAATCGCTATACTATCTGCTATCCCATAATCTTCTAAATACGTATTCAGTTGATTCTCTAATTGCACTATATTGTCGCTAACTAGATTTTTGGACATACTCTCATTTGCATGTGAAGACACATCTAAGGTTAAATCGTTAAGAACATCTCCCTCTTTTTCACTTTCCCCTAATCTATGCGTGAAAAAAAGTATAGAACCTATAAACAACAATAATAGCCACAATGTCATTGCGACTTTTTTCATCCCCTCTTTCTCCTTTTGTCTTTTCCTTAATTGTACGCTTCTCCCTTAAATCCGTCAACCGCGCACTGCAAACAAAAAGCCTATTCACAATGGAATAGGCAATGCATTAAATAATTTTGGTTGTGAAATCTTCTAAATTATACACTTTATCTACAATATCTTCATAAAACTCTGGCTCATGTGACACTAAAAGCACACTCCCTTTATACGCCTTTACAGCACGCTTTAACTCTTCTTTGGCATCTACATCCAAATGGTTGGTAGGCTCATCTAATACAAGTACATTGCACTCTGCATTCATAATTTTACACAAGCGAACTTTTGCTTGTTCTCCTCCACTTAGCACATATACAGCACTCTCTATATGATCTGTTGTCAAACCACACTTAGCTAGCATTGAACGTACTTCTCCATTATTTAAGCCAGGATATGCATCCCAAATAAAATCTAATGCAGTTTGCGTATTTCCATGATCTTCTTGTTCAAAAAAACCAACTTCCACAAAAGGGTCTACTTCTACACTACCAGCAAATGGCTTTAGTAGTCCTGTCAACGTTTTCAGTAAAGTGGACTTCCCTAATCCATTCACCCCTTTGATTGCAACCTTTTGATTACGTTCAAATTCCATATTTAAAGGACTCGTTAACGCTTCATCATACCCAATAATTAAATCTTTACACTGAAAAATAACCTTCCCTGGCGTTCTGGCTTCCATAAAACCAAACACTGGTTTTGGTTTTTCTTTTGGTTTTGTAAGAATTTGCATCTTATCTAACTTCTTTTGTCTTGAGTTCGCCATATTTCTTGTTGCAACACGTGCTTTATTACGCGCAATAAAATCTTCTAAATTCTCAATCTCTTTTTGTTGACGATTATAAGCAGCCTCTTGCTGTCTTTTCTTTAAGGCATGTTGTTGTAAGAAGTAATCATAATCTCCAGTATAACGTGTAAGTTCACAATTTTCCACATGATAAATAATATTGGTTACACTGTTTAAAAAAGGAATATCATGTGAAACAAGCACAAATGCATTCTCATAATTTTGTAAAAATGTACGTAACCATTCAATATGATTTTCGTCTAAATAGTTAGTTGGCTCATCCAAAATTAAAATCATTGGGTTTTCTAACAACAACTTCGTAAGTAATACCTTACTACGCTGTCCTCCACTTAATTGTGTCACATCTTTATCTAATCCAATATCCATAAGACCTAGACCTTGTGCTACCTCATTGATTTTTGTATCAATGATATAAAACCCGCTATGTTCTAAGATGTCTTGTATTTCCCCAACATCTTCCATATAGCGTTCCATTTCTGCATCGCTACAATCACACATCTTCTCATAAATTTCCAACATTTCTTTTTCCAAATCGAACAAATGCGAAAAAGCTTCTTCTAGAACTTGTTTAATGCTTAATCCAGCTTGTAATTTCGTATGTTGATCCAAATACCCACTAGTAATACGATTACACCATTCTACCTTCCCTTGCTCAGGCACAAGCTTTCCTGTCACAATATTTAAAAAGGTACTCTTCCCCTCACCATTCGCTCCAACTAAACCAATGTGCTCTCCATTATTCATACGAAAGGATACATCTTCTAATATTTGTCTTCCACCAAAACTGTGAGACACTTTTTCTACAGTAACAATACTCATATCTTTACTCCTCTTCTCAATTGCATATCTATTTTACTAAGATACACATAGAAAAGTAAAGCATAACTTAAAAATAGGCACTTTTGTGCCTATTTCTTACATATCTAAAATTGAATCCATGATGCTATCCCAAGTTCTCCAACCCAGTGTTCCATCAATTGTTAAATCATTTAATGCTTGATATTTTTGTACAGTACTTTGCGTTTTTGTCCCATACATTCCATCTTCTTTAAGTGGAATTTCACTCCCTTTAAAAATTTCATTCAAATACTCCTGCATTTTTTCCACGGATAAACCAATGCTTCCATTCGCTAAATAATAAGAGCTAGAAGCCACTGGAATACTAGGATTGATATTTAATGTTTTCAACTTTGATACAACTGCATCCCACGTATTTTCCCCAATGATTCCATCTACTGAAATTCCTTCATAATTTTGAAATTGTTGGACGGATGTTTTCGTATCACTTCCAAAAATTCCATCTTGTACTATTTTATTACGAATAAACCCATAGTCATGCATAATGTTCAAATATGCTTGCATTTTGTTTACACCAATTCCACTATCTCCACTTTGTATTACATATGTCATATTTTCTCCTCCTTGTCTATATATATGTAAAAAAAACCATTGTGGTTAGGCAACTTGCTTATGCTATAATAAATAAGAGGTGACTTATGAATAAAAAATATTTCTTTTTTGACATCGATGGAACTCTAACCGATAGATCCACTCACAAAGTAGTTCCTTCTGCACTTATCGCATTACACAAATTACAAGAGGCTGGACATTTTGTATGTATTGCTACTGGACGTGCACACTACAAAGCACGCTCCTTTTTAGAGGAAGTAGGACTTCAAAACATGGTATGTTCTGGTGGTGCAGGGCTTGTCATCAACAATACCCTTATCTGCAATGCACCACTGGACCTAAGCAAAGCAAAAGCACTCATCGCGCAGGCAGACCAACTCGGATATGGCATTTTACTTGCATTGGATGACTCTATTGATTGTTACAGCAAAAACGATTTATTTCGTCAACAAGTAGGTGAAAGACAAGAAGATACTCGCTACTACATTGATCCTTCTTTAAACTATGACACACTTACTCACATCTACAAAATTTACATTAGCATTCCTAAAGAAGAAGAAAATCGCTTAACATTAAAAGATAGTATAGGTAATTTGCGTTTTTGCCCAGACTATTTAATGTTTCAACACGATGCTAAAGATGAGGGAATTGTTCATATGATGCAACATCTTGAAGCACCACTTGCTGATGTTATCGTATTTGGAGACGATTATAATGATATTATCATGTTTAAACCACCATTCTTTCGTATCGCAATGGGAAATGCCTGCGAAGCATTAAAAGAACTTGCTGATTATGTTTGTGATAATAATATCGATGATGGTATTTATAAAGCTTGTATACATTTTAAATGGTTTTAAAAAGATATTTCAAACATGAAATATCTTTTTTCTTAGAAATATTGTTTTACATACACTACTTTTCCCAATATGGTTATTGGTAATGTTTCTACTTCTTCTTTTGTAAAATAACGTGTTTCTACCTGTGGATTGGAAGCTTGTAAAATAAGCATGTCTGCTTTATACAACACACGTTTCATAGTCACTTCCTCACCAACGCAAACAATCGCAATATCCTTATTATTCACATAATTACATCGTTTAATATAAGCAAGACTTCCCGATACAATCCCATCTCCAAGCATAGAATCCCCCTCTACTTGTAAAAAATAATCCCCACTCTTACGTTCTTGTATAGTCACTTCTTCATAACCTAAGTGCGTCGATTGTGCATACATATCGTACCCCGCTTTTACACTTCCTAGAATAGGTTTTTTAAACTGTACAATATTTCCTTGCAACAAAGGTTTTACATCATAACCAACCATATCACTAATGCGATCCAATAATTCTGGTTTTACGCGTTTAGAGGCACCACTTAACCACTTACTCACACTTGATTTACTAACACCTGTTAAAAGCGCAATCTCTGTATTGCTTTTTTGCGCTGTTTGCTTATATTCCTGCAGTATTTCTTTTAATTCCATCACACACCTCTTTTTCCTATTATAGCATTATCTATGTAACATTCAAATATTTTACAACCTTTAACAGTGAATAGTTTCTCAAAATCATTGATACAAGAAACTATGTTTTGTATAATCAATACACAGGAGGTATATTATGAAAGAAAAAATTATAGTGCATGCAGATTTAAATCATTGTTATGCACAAATTGAAGAGATGAAATGCCCTTCCCTTCGAAATGTGGCGATGGCTGTTGGGGGCAATGAAAAAGCTAGACATGGAATTATTTTAGCGAAAAATGATATTGCGAAAAGCTATCATATAAAAACCGGAGAAAGTTTACGTGAAGCGTATCGTAAATGTCCACATTTACTTGTCGTACCTCCAAACTATGAAGAGTACATGTATTATACACAACAAGTTAAAAATATATATCAAGAATATACATCTCAGGTTGAAAGTTTTGGACTGGATGAAGCTTGGTTTGACTTAACCTATTCTACCTCATTATTTGGCGATGGTATTGCCTTAGCCAAAACTATTCAACTACGCATCCTTAACGAATTGGGATTGCGTGTATCTATGGGTATTTCCGACAATAAAATTTTCGCAAAAATGGGTAGTGATTTAGATAAAAACATGGGCTTTACTATCATCAATAAAAAAAACTACAAACAACGCATTTGGTCATTACCCATCGAAGATTTGTTTTATGTAGGTAGCGCAACTGCAAAAAAACTACATCAATTACACATCTTTAAAATTGAAGATTTGGCCACTGCTCCAATTGAAATTTTGCAGAAAAAATTAGGTAAAATAGGCGAAGTATTATACCAATTCGCCCATGGTAAAGACATAAACAATGTATTACCCTCACTTTATAAACAAATACCAAAATCAATTGGAAATAGTGTCACTACACCAAAGGATATGACTACCTACGAAGAAGCAAAAATTGTTTTACAAGTACTTTGCGAAAGCGTTGCTTCTCGTTTAAAAGAACACAAGCTACAAGGGAGAAGTATCCAACTCCATATCCGTAATACAAATCTTTCCTCATCCACTAAGCAGTGTACTCTGCAACACCCAACCGATATAAGTAAAGAACTCTTACAAGCTAGCTTACAACTTTTAAGTAAACACCACAATTTTGATATTGCACTACGCAGTATTGGTGTTTGTGTTTCTTCTTTATGTACCCCAAACACACATGTACAGCTGGACTTATTTCATGTTGCATATACACAAGACAAGGCAAGAACACTGGATTGTGTTATGGATGAAATACGTAATAAATATGGATTTCATAGCATAAAGAAATTAAACGTATTACAAGATACTACACTTAGTTCATTCAATCCAAAAGGTGATCATGTCATCTTTCCTCAAGGATACTTTCGCTAATGCAACGCTATAAACGTTATGTAGATGTCATAGTACATATATCAAAGGACGGAAAACAACTTCCTTTGTACATATATTGGGATGAACGTGGTGTACAACAAAAATTTAAAATCGACAAAATCTTAGAAATACGCCACAGTGCAAGTTGTGTTGGTGGATGTGGTATTTTATATCGCTGTCGTATTTTAGGACAAGAAAGAAACTTATTTTATGAAAGAAATCGCTATTTCATTGAAAGTGAAAGACCCTAATATGCTTTAGGGCCTTTTTGTTTAAGTTTATGAAAATATGTTCATTGCCATCCATTTCACTAGTCTTTTTGCTTTAATAATATCGTAGTTTTCATCTGTTGATAGTATGTCTACAAATGGTTTTTTATATCCTGCAGATAATCCTGTCTGTATAAACCCATTTCGTTTATAAAAAGCAAGTCGCTTTACTCTTTGTGTGTAATTGTCGGCCTTTTTATCTTGCATTGTCTCAATGAAGAGTGTAATTGGTGTATTTGAATATTTATTAAATAAAGTTTGTAAAAGCATGGAACCATACCCTTTTGAATGCAACGCATCATTCACTGCAATGTAAAATACAAATACACTTTCTGCAGACTGAATTGTAAATAATATCCCCACAAATACCCCTTTGTCATAATAAACTTGAAAATCATAATTTTTTTTAAGGATTAAGATTCTTATCAACCACATTGGCATCCGTTCTTCTTTTGGGAAAACTCGCTTCATAAACTGACAAATTTCACCATAATTTACTAATTTTTTTGATAATCTCTTTTCTTCTAAACACATATTTAGCTCCTTTACTAATATTTATAAAAACACTTATTTTTCTTATAAAAATAAAAAGATACAATAAGTGCTAAAAACTCTGCTATAGGGACAGCTAGCCATACTCCGTTCAAACCAAAAAGATTTGGTAAAAAAAGAAGTGCAATAATAATAAACACTAAACTTCTTAAAACAGATATAATAGCTGATACTTTTCCATTTGAAAACGATGTAAACATTGCAGAAAAGAAAATGTTGAACCCCATAAATAAATAAGCTGGAAGAAAGTATAATAATCCATTTCTTGCCATTTCAAAGGTTGCACTCTCTTTTTCAATAAAAATAGCTACTGCTTGATTTGAAAAAACAAGTGTTATTAAAATAACAGAAATAGAAGCTACTAAAATAATTTGTAAACTACGTCGAATAACCTCACGCAATTCAAAGTAGTTCTCCTCTCCATATTTAAATGCGATAATTGGTGATACACCTAAAGTATATCCAATATAAATTGCATTTTGAAACATTTGTATATATAAAATAACACTAATAGACGCCACTCCTATATCGCCTACCATACGCATTAGTATAAGGTTAAATAGCATTGTGGTAATCGATGTTGCAAGTGATCCAACAAGTTCTGATGAACCATTAAATACACTTTGCATAAGTGTTCTAAAATCCACTTTAGGTTTTACAAAATGTAATATACATTTTCTGTTACACAAAAAATAAATAAAACCTAATAATCCTGGAAGTGCATTTCCAATCCCTGTTGCAAGCCCTGCACCAACGATTCCCATATTCATTAAATCAGGGGAAATAAAAATATAATCAAGTACAATATTTGTAATTCCACCCGCAAGACTAAGTACAAGCCCGAATGTAGGATGTCCTGCTGTAATCATAAATGATTGAATAAATACCATAAAAAAAACAGGTAACAAAAATGGTGCAAGACTAAGCATGTAATCTCTCGCTAATGTATATAAATTATCACTCACGTTCAGCATATTTAGTAAATCATCTGGGAAAATGAATACAACCATTGTAAGTACTGTTCCTAATACTCCACCGATAATGTAAATGAGCGTTAAAAACTCCCTTGCCTGCTTTGCTTTCCCTTGCCCCAACAATTTCGCAATGACCGCATTTCCACCTGTTGCAAACATAAGCCCAACAGCTAATACAACACCTAGCAAAGGCATTACCAAATTCACTGCAGCCAATGCGTTTTCACCTACATACGTGGAAACAAAAACTCCATCTATGATAGAATACGTTGACATAAAAACCATCATGATGATGCTCGGTAAAGTATATTTCAATAATTCTTTCATGCTAAATTTCTTCGCTAATGGACTACTTGTCATCATCTACCTCACATAACATATCAGACAATTTAACAATCATTTCACATAGCATATCTACTTTTTCACTCCCATATTCTTCTAGAAATTTTCTTTCAACTTCATCCTCATAACTTGCAGATGTCTCATAATCTTTGGGACTATCTGGGTGAATTGAAAGAAAAAACACTCTTTTATCATGCTCACTTTGCGTACGTAAAATATACCCTTTCTTACAAAGTTGGTTTATTTTCTCAGTGACTGATGGTCGTGTTATTTTCAATAAATCCGCAATTTGTGAAGATGTATATTTATTAGGGTGTGCCTCAATAATGTTTAAATACAGTGTATCGTGATAAGAAAGATCACTTTTTTTATCATAAGAATACAATCTTTTTAACTCATACAATGCTGAATCATGTAATATTTTTTTTAATGCCTTTGTTAATTTTCCACTCATTTATTTCTCCTATCCTCCAACTAGTTACTTTAAACTAATTACTTTATACTAACTACTTTAAACTAACTTTATTGTTGTGTCAATATTTTTTAAGTAATTTTGTACATATAAACAAAAAAGTTATGTAGATTTTACATAACTTATATATACATTCCTATTTAGTGCGGCCACTTTCTAATTGTTTAATTTCTTCTTCTTTTTCCATCGCTTTTAGTAACCAGAAAAATAGAAGCATTAAAAATAAACTTCCTACAGCCCAAAATGGCAGTGTAATTGTGAAATATTGAATCGCGAATACAAACACCAAAGGGCATAAAAAAACGAATAAGACATAGACCAAACGATACCTCTTTAATGTACGAATACGTGCTTGTTGCTCAACATTTGGTTTGCGTTCATTTATTTCCACTTGTGACAAGCCATCCCAACCGTTGTCTATAAGTGTTAATGCTTTACGATATGCAGATGGTCTCACAAGCAAAAAGATAATGCACAGCACGGCTATGAGTGACACAGTAAACGCAATCGCTACACTATAAGCAGGTATAAAAAAGAATGATAGAAATGCAATTGCAGTAGCAAGTAATACTATGAACACACTGTATTTACTGATACGTCGTAAACTTTGAATTGCATCTACTTTATCTTGTTCACGCATCTTTGATTGTTGAATTTTTTCAACATTTACTTTCACAAGAATTATGTAATGATTCACGCCTATGCAAACCTACTTAATTCCAAACATTTAAAATCCACTAGAAATGCATGCATTTGTTTTATAATTTGCACGCATCCACCCTCACTATTTGATTCCACATTAAATGCCAAAATTGGATCATGTAATGATTTTCGTAGTAAGCACCAACCATTACCATGTGCTTCATCAAAATTGATACGAACACCTTCATGATTAATTGCTTCCATTTCACAACCTTCTTTTTGCATCGCAAATGCTTGTAACTCTTTTAAAACAGTATCTCCATAAGTAGAAAAATCTTCACAAGTAATCGCAACACGCAATTCCTTTTCTTCAAGAGGATGTTTCAATTCTTGTATCAACATATCAATCGTCTGATTCTCTAACTTCATCTTAGCTGCTTTAATCACTATCTTTGTTGCTAGATATGCACCATCATCCAAGAAACGATTTTCTTTCAATGCTGCATGCCCACTCGTTTCAATCGCTAGCTGACTATCTACTCCAGTCGCATTTAAGCGTTGCGATTCATTGATTACATTCTTATAACCACGTTTAAATCGATGATGTGTAAGTTGTAAATGTTCTTCTAAGAACATTTTTAGCTCGCTGGAAGTAACGCTATCTGTCACAATGGTTGTATTAGGATAGTCTTCTTTCACAATCGCTGCTGCCAAAGCAATAATAGCATTACGGCTAATTTCATTTCCATTTGCATCTACCGCACTACTACGGTCTACATCTGTATCGAAAATGATTCCAAGATCTGCACCGTGTTGTTTTACAGCACCACAAATCGATTGCATTGCTACTTTGTCTTCAGGATTTGGAATATGGTTTGGAAACATTCCATCCGGATTTAAAAACTGTGATCCACTCGTGTTTGCACCAAGTACATCCAATACTTGACGCACATAAAATCCTCCTGCACCATTTCCTGCATCTACAACAATGTGCATACCTGTAAGCGGCTTTTCATAGTGGGTTGGATGATTCACTTTTTCACGAATCAAATTCACTAAATAAGCACTGTAATACGAAATCAAATCTTTCGCTTCAATACTTCCTCCTGCTTTTTGACAACTTCCTTGCAATGCATATTCAATCACATCACGAATATCTTCTTTATTCAAACCACCATCTATATCAAAAAACTTCATCCCATTACGATTGAATGGTAAGTGTGAAGCGGTAATCATAATCGCTCCATCACTTTGAAACGCATCAAATATGGTTGACATAAACATTGATGGAGTAGAAGATAACCCACAATCATACACACGGCACCCACAATCTTTAATGGCCTCACAGACACTTGTTTTTAATTGTGGAGCACTGATTCTAGAGTCATGACCTACACTAATACATAAGTTTTCCTTGTTTGTTTTATGTTGTAAGAACTTTATAAACCCTTGTGCTAGTGCGTACACTTCTTCACTTGTTAATGTAACGGGTTCATTGGGCACACCTTCTATTGCAACACCACGAACATCGCTTCCATTTTGTAATTTTTTTAAATCTTGCATAACGACCTCTTCTTTCCAAAACATTCTATCATAAATTATAAAAACGAAAAAGGTTTAAACAAGCAAATACACAAGTAGGATTGTATTTGGCACTAATACAAATAAAATATCCCAGAACGTGATACGAAACACTTTATAATGACTTCGATTTGCTTGGATATCAAACCCCTTTGATACCATAGCAATACTTAGACATTGTGCCCATTTAATAACATTCACCAACATTGCAAATAAAACTTTATAAAAATAACGAAACCCTTGTATTCCCCTTGCATGTAAAGCAAATCTCACATGCTGAAACTCTTCCTTTATATTTGGTAGCAAATGAAATGCGGCAAGCGAACCGTATGCGAATTTTGATTGTAGGCGCGCTTGTTGTTGGAGACTATAAATAAAGTCTAAAGTGTTGGTTGAAGATGCAAATAGTAAGCCAACCCCCATATATGCATAAATTCGAGTAGCCATTTGTAATCCATTGTAAGAAGATGTTAAGTGTACCTCACTCAATAATGAAACTGTATAAATTTGTTCTTCACCACTAGTGAAAAAAACACCTGTCATATATAAAGAAATGGCACTTATACTAGCAATGCAAAAAAATAGTAATAATCTTTTATAAGAAATAGTAGTAAACAACAAAAGACAAGTAATTGCGACAATAAACACAACAACATTCACAAGTGGATCATAATTGAAAGACAACAAAATAGAAAACAACATCAAAGAGATACACTTATAAAATGGATTACATTTTGATAGTAACTGTTTCATCTACCCTTACCTCAACAAACTGTTTATCTTGTATTGCATAGACATGATCTGCATACGCTAAGGCAACATCCATATCATGTGTTGTCATAATGACACTCACTCCATCTTCTTGTACACGTTTTATTACTTGTTGCATAATCACATGACAAGATACATCATCTTGTCCATACGTAGGTTCATCCAACAATAATACTTCTTGTTTAGCACACAACACACACAATGCTGCAAGTCTTCTTTGTTGCCCTTGACTTAACATATATGGAGAGTAATTTAAGTATGGATACAATGAAAATTGTTTTAAAAGTGTGTGTATTTTGTTTTCATATTCCTTTTCTGACATTTTTTCATAATATGCGACACTCATCTTTACCTCTTCATAAACATTGTGTTGAACAAATTGATTTGCTGGATTTTGTAATACTACACCCAATTTTTGGCATAACTTTTTATAATGTTTCTTATGTAATGCGTAGCCACATACATTTGTGCTTCCACCAACCTTCTCTTTCGCAAACAAACTACGCAAGAAGGTTGTTTTTCCACATCCCGAAGCACCAACGATTGCTATCACCTCTTTTTTTCGCAGTTGCAGATTACTATCTTTCAAGAAATATATTCCCTGTTTTTGTAAAGTAAAATTTTGTAGAGAAACCACAACTTCCTCATTATATAAAGAAGGACGTGATTCTCTTTTTATAAGAGGATCAATAATCCCGTGTTGCTTAAAATAAGCATGGTGCAAATGTATATTCTCTTTTGTAATCCCTGTCTTCTCAATCACACTTGCACCTTTCATAAGATGTATTTCATCACACACTGCAATCCAACGAGCTAATATATGATCAATTACAAGGATAGTAAGTTCGTATTCTTTTTGTATTTGTACTATCATTTGCACTAGCTTTTCTGCACAATTTGGATCTAAATTTGCAAAGGGTTCATCTAAGACTAATACTTTTGTTTGTAGTAAAAGCATACATGCAAGTGCACAACGTTGCTTTTCCCCACCGGATAAAGTATGTAGTTTGCGATGTAGTAATTCTTGTAAAGACAACTTTTCTACAACCTGTTGAACTTTATCAAGTATTTCCACTTGTGGAATTGCTTGATTTTCTAAACAAAAAATCAATTCTTCAAATAATGTGCTCATACAAAATTGAGCATCTGCATTTTGAAACATCATACTAATATAAGAAACACGTTGTGAAGTAGACATATTAAATATGTTTTGATTCTCTACATATACCTCTCCTTGAATACATGCTGCTTCTTCAATTAGACCAGACATAACACTCGCTAAAGTACTTTTACCACACCCACTCCTACCTAATAGCACATGTATTTTATGCGGTGTGAATGTGTATGTTAAAGCATCTAATATACTCATACTAGAAGCTTCATAATATTTAAAGTGTAAATTATGAATAATCATGCACTTCTAAACTTTTCTCATACTGTGTCGCAATTGGGTATCCCTTTAGCACACCTGCCTTAGCCAATGCATCACACAGGCACTTCACAATTATTGTAGAAAATAAAAGTGCACTGATATAACGTACAACAAACATTGCTATCAATAAAGTCACTTCTAATTCTGTAAATCCAGAACGATAAAACCCCCAAATAAAACTAGTAATAGTACATCCCAAAGAGGCAAGTGCCATTACCTTAAAATTATACCTCTTATACTTTGTTGCCCCAAAGGCTACTTCTGCACCAATACCTTGGATAAAACCAGATACAAATACAATTGGTCCATACATATTCCCCATTAACACTTCTAAAAAGGCTGCCAAAATCTCTGCAACTATAGCTACTCCAGGCTTACGAATAATATATGGGGCCATCGTTGCTGCCATAAACCAAATTCCAAAAAATATTTCATTTGCAAAAACTCCAAGCCCCATTGGTGTCAATACGGCATGTAGTGCGATCGATCCATATACTGCTCCTAAATAAATGGCTGCAAATACAACTGCAATTACCCCAATCATAATAATATCTTGTAATTTCCATGTATAACTTTTCATCCTTATTCCCCCTTTGTTGGACTGTTTACACTCAAAGTAGCTTGCAATACATAATGTGAACATGTTGTATCTACAAGTGCTAAAGCATCTTCATAAAATTTTAATATCGCTTGTACATCCCCTTGTAATATAGTTACATAATGCGCCGACTTTACATATAATCCATAATCTTTTGCCATGTTCACCACATCTATAATTTCTTGCATATACGATTCTTTTCCAAGTGGATATAAAGAAATTTTGGATATCACATCAAAATGTATGTCTTTATATGAATCATAGTTTACTAATACATCATCCTCACTCATAAAACAATCCGCATCACTATCTCCTGGACACCCTTTTGAGAATGTCATTTCACAAACTGCATGTATTTCTTCTCTATACGCATGTATAAAACAAGCGCTTAATGCATCTAACACATGATTTCTTTTCCCCCTATAAATCGTAGACAACGCATCACTCTCACTCCAAACTTTACTTGTATCAACCTTTTGAATCCCGCTTAAAATAATATCAACATAAACATCACTCATAATTGATAAACTAAATCGACATCCGCTGATGTCTAGGGTTGCTCCCTTTGTACTCCATGGGCACCCACAATGTTTCTTTTCCATACATTTCCCTTTCCGAATAAAAAAACCGTCCTGCGGATAACGCAAAACGGCAATGAAAAAAATCCATATCCCTACGTTGGCATTATCCAAATCAGGTTTAGGGTCGAAGTCGAACTTCCTCTCAGCGTATTAGCTCCCCTTTGTATTCTTATTCAGTATACAAGATTGGTACGTTGTTGTCACGATATTTCACAATGCCACCCCATTTATAGTTTACATTTTTTTCTATATTTGGGATAATACAAGACATACAAGGAGTAACTATATGCAATATCGAGAATTAGTAAATGGGGCAAAACCAGTATCTGCATTAGGATATGGTTGCATGCGTTTCCCAAACAAAGGTGGATTCATTGATGAAATAGAGAGTGAACGCCAAATTTTAGAAGCCATAAAACAAGGAGTGAATTATTTTGATACTGCTTATTTTTATCATAGTGGTAAAAGTGAAACATTGCTTGGTAATCTATTTCAAAAACACAATTTAAGAAAAAAAGTATTTATTGCAGATAAACTTCCCTATCTATTAGTAAAACAAAACAAAGACATATACAATATTTTTCAAACGCAATTGAAGCGACTACAAACGGATTATATCGATTATTACTTAATGCATATGCTTGACAGTTTACAAACATGGCAACAATTAAAATCACTTGGTATCCTAACATTCATTGAAGAACAGAAGCGACTTGGAAGTATTCACCACATAGGTTTCTCTTTTCATGGTAGACAGGAGGAGTTTATGAAAATCCTAGCAGATTACGATTGGGATTTTTGTCAAATTCAGTTCAACTATTTGGATGAAAATTATCAAGCTGGCTTGGCTGGTTTACAAGCAGCCTACGACAAAGGAGTTGGCGTTGTGATTATGGAGCCATTGAGAGGTGGTGCTTTGGCCAATAACATACCTGATAAAATCCAAACACTATTCCAACAATATCCAAACACGTACTCCCCAGCACAATGGGCATTGCGCTGGATTTTCAATCATAAAGAAGTGAGTGTTGTCCTTAGTGGGATGAATGCCACACAGCAAATTGAAGAAAACATTCATGTAGCATCTACTACACAAATCAATAGTATGAGTGATGAACAACTTCATTTAATTCATAGAGCGAAAGAAATTTTTCACGAATTGATGAAAGTACCTTGTACAGGATGCAATTATTGTATGCCCTGCCCTTTTGGTGTTGACATTCCAGGAAACTTTAGCGAATACAATAACTCTTACTTTTTTAAATCTAGAATGGCAAAAACACATTATATGTCCAAACTAGTAAAAAAAGATGACTTATCTGGTGCAAATTTATGTGTAAACTGCAAAAAATGTGTAAAACATTGTCCACAAAACATTGATATCCCACAACAATTAAAACAAGTGCACAAACATTTAAGCAACCCAATCATTGTCTTTTTCTTAAAAATCGTAATGCGATTTGTTGGACCAAAAAAGCAGAAGTCTTAGTTACTTCTGCTTTTTTCTTCGTATATATATTTACGCTTACAAATATTCTCCAATTACACTATTTCTATTTTGCGAAATTTCATAAGGTGTACCTACTGCAATAATGTTTCCACCTTTATCTCCACCATATGGACCCAACTCAATAATATAATCACTCTTAGCTAATACATCCAAATTGTGCTCAATCACAAACACTGAGTTATTTTTGTCGACTAACTTTTTTAGTAGTAGCAATAGCTTTTCCACATCCGCAGGGTGAAGTCCACTAGTTGGCTCATCTAACAAATATAAGGTATTTCCAGCTTTTCCTCTTGCCAATTGTTTTGATAATTTCAACCGTTGGCACTCCCCACCTGAAAGAGTTGTAGTGGATTGTCCAAGCTTAAGATAAGCAAGTCCAACTTCATCAATGACACAAAGTTTTTTATAAATATCCTCATTTTCTTTAAAAAAATTCAAATTTTCTTGTACCGTCATATTCAAGATATCAGAAATATTTTTATCTTTATATGTAATCGCCAATACCTTCTTTTTAAACCTATGACCTTTACAAACCGGACATGTCACTTCGATATCCTCTAAAAATTGCATATCCAATGCGATTACACCCAGACCCTCACATTTTTCACAGCGTCCTCCTTTCACATTAAAGGAGAAATCAGAAGGTTTGAGTTTACTCTTTTTCGCTTCTTTCTGTGTAGAAAACAACTCTCTTATTAGCATATAAACCTCGCTATAGGTTGCAACATTACTTCTGCTTTGTCTTCCGATTGGACTTTGATCGATTCGAATCATTTCAAAAATGTGTTGTAACCCGTTGATTTGCGATACATTCCTTCTTTGCTCAATGACATCAAAAACTAGACTACTTTTCCCACTCCCCGAAACACCAGCAAAAGCAACGAAGTGGTTGAGTGGTATATTTACTGAAACATTATTAAGATTATGTGCTGTGGCATTCTTTACCTCAATAAACTTTTGAGCATTTATTTTTTCATTGTTTGGACTCACTTTTTCTCTTTGCAAATATTTTGCAGTGATTGAGGCTTTACTTTGAATCACCTCTGATAGTAAACCACTTGCTACTATTTCTCCACCTAAACTACCTGCACCAACACCAAAATCGATGATATGATCACAGGCTTTGACAAAATCCATATCATGTTCAATTACGATTACTGTATTTTTAAGATCGCGTAATTTTTTTATTGCCTCTAACAGTTGTAACGTATCCCTTGCATGTAATCCAGTGGTTGGCTCATCTAAAATATACACTACTCCACTAAGTCCACTTTCTAAGATATTTACAAGGCGAATCCTTTGATTTTCTCCCCCTGAAAGAGTACTTATAGATCGATCGATTGAAAGATATTCTAACCCAATCCTTATCATTCCATTGACACGTTTCAGGATGTCGCCAATAACAACTGTAGCAATATCTTTTGCTGATGGACCCATGCTATTTTTTGTATTTTCTAAAAAAATAAATAGTGAAGACATTGTATAAGTACTAACTTCACTAATTGTTTTTCCATTCAACTTCGCACTTCTTCCATCACTTCCTAACCTTGTTCCCTCACATGTTTGACAAGGTGTACTTACAATAGCCTTTGCAATCACAGGGTTCGCAACTTTTTTTGTAGCCGATTCGACCACTTTTTTATTCACAAATGTTCGTAATCCTTCAACATATCCATCCATTACTCTCTTTGGTTTTTTTATATTTGGAAATCGCTTTTTAAAAGCTGCGCTATCAACACCATCCAAAAGTACTAGCATTTCAAGTTCATTATAATCTTTAATCGGTTTTGACACATCAAAAGTAAACCCATAATGTTTTCCACAGTTAGCAAAAACATTTGCATAATGTTCATCAAAAGTTTTATTACCCCAAATTTTAATAGCACCTTCTCTTATCGTTAGGTTTTCATCTATTAATTTCGAGAAATCAATGTCCTTCACAACACCAATTCCATTGCACTTTGGACAAGCTCCCTCTACTTTATTGAATGAAAAACTTGCCATCGTTAAATGCGAAATTTTACTTTTACAATGTGGACAAGATGTATGCGAATAATCTTCTTCCTCCTCAAATGTTGGTGGTATCTCTAATTTACAATTCGGACATATTCTTGTGGCAAGTTTCGCATACAGGATACGAAGATACGTTAGTATTTCTGTATATGTTCCTACCGTTGAACGAGGATTTTTCGAAAGTACTCTTTGCCCAATAGAAATAGAGGGAGAAAGACCAACAATACTATCTACATGTGGTTTATTTAAACCATCACTCACCATGCCCATAGATTCTAAATATTGCCTTTGACATTCTTTTTGTAAGATATCCATAGCTAGACTGCTTTTCCCACTCCCTGATAAACCCGTTAAAGCAACCAGTTTATACTTAGGTATTTGTACTGTAATATTTCTAAGATTATTTTCTTTTGCTCCAGTAATTTTTATAAATTCATTTCTCATTTTTCCTCCGACAAATAGTCTGCCATGAAATTCAGTATTTCCATGAACACTATTTTTTTATCCATTGAAAATTGCTCATCTACCGCATCCATTAATGAAGCAGCTTTTGCATCCTGACTATTCTCAATTAAATTCTTTGCTAAAGATAAATATGTCACCCTTTTATCTTTTTTTGACTGTGTTTTTATAATTAGCCCCTTACTTTCAAGTTCATTTACTTTTTGGGTAGTTGCAGGCCTAGATAGATTTAGACGTTGTGCTAATTCACTCACTGTCATATTTTGTTTGTGGTTAATGATAAACAATTGTAAAACATCTGAATAAGACAAACCACTCCCAATTTCACTATCACGAATATTCTTATAACAATCCATATCCATCGCACTCATAAATCTAAAATATGCATCTCTCATACATTACCTCGCCATATAGTTTCAATATTGAAATTATATCACACACTCAAAAATTCTGCAATATAGTTTCGATATTGAAATCATATAAAAAGCAGAAGTCTTAATTACTTCTGCTTTTTTCTTCGTATATATAATTGTTCAATCCAACCTTTTTTATATTTCAAAGAAATATATCCAATACTTGCTACTACAAATGCACCTAGCGAGTCTACGATTAGATCTGACATTGTGTCACTTAGTGCTGCTCTTCCTACAAATGGAGTTCCATCCTCTAATCCAAACTTTTGCATATTCAATCCCCACAATCCATCAAACACATATTCATAGACCTCCCAAAATACACCCAGTGTAATTGCGAAGCAAAATGCAAATAATGCAACAAATAATGGGCTTAGTTGTATCGAAATCTTTTCAGATTTATTAAATAATGTAATTACGCTAAATCCCATTGCTCCAAGCATTCCTCCACTAAATGTATGTAAGAAAGCATCCCAATATTTAAAATTATAATAATAACTACGCACTTCCCCTAAGAAAATTGCGCCAAATAAAAATAAGGCATATAAGATTAACATCCTTGAAGGAATACGAATAGACCAACTTTTTTCTAACCATCCGGGTAGCATCATGGCAAACACTCCCAAAATGCATTGTGCAATCATTAGCGTATAATGACTTTTAGTTGGTTGATTATTCGTTGCATCCACTACACTTTCTGGTGCGCGTATTACAAGTATGATTAATACCACAAGTGATATGAGTAAAGTTAAAAACACGCTTAAGGATACTATCTTTTGAACATTAAATTGTTTCATCTATATTACCTCCATTTAATCTTAATTAAATTATACCAATTTTTTCATAAAAAATGTATAATATTCTTGTTGTTAGAGGAGATAATATGAAAAAAAGAACTTACAAAACATCTAATGAAGAAGTATCTTTATTAGGATTTGGTTGTATGCGTTTTCCTATGAATGAAGATGGTACAATCAATAAAAAAGAAACATTTAAAATGATGGATTATGCATATGAGCAAGGTGTGAACTACTACGATACAGCATATCCATACATTAATGGAACGAGCGAAATTATCGTAGGAGAATGGTTAAGTAGCAAAGAACGTAGTTCTTTATATTTAGCGACAAAATCTCCAGTATGGGATTTGCATAGTATGGAAGATTTTTATGCGAAACTGAATGAACAATTAAGTAAACTACAAACAGAATATATTGATTATTATTTGCTACATGCGCTAGACAAATCTAAATGGGATCAAATTAATGCATTTGATTTAATTGCCCACTTAGATGAAGTAAAAGCATCTGGAAAGGTGAAAAAAATTGGATTTAGTTTCCATGATGAATATCCAATGTTTGAAGAAATCTTGAACAGCTACGATTGGGATTTTTGTCAGATTCAATACAATTATATGGACGTAGACTACCAAGCAGGTAAAAAAGGGTATGAATTAGCAAAGTCTAAAGGAATCCCTGTCATCATTATGGAACCAATCAAAGGTGGACAACTTGCAAATGTACCTCAAGAAATTAAAACATTATTCAATGAGGTTGCTCCACAAAAGAGTGACGCCTCTATGGCAATGCGCTTTGTGGGTAGTCATGAACATGTATTAACAGTATTGTCTGGAATGAGCACACTTGAGCAAGTAAAAGACAATGTGAATACATTTCAAGACTTTGTACCATTTAGTGAAGAAGAATATACTGTCATTGAAAAAGCTCGTAAAATATTTTTAGAAAGAGTGCAAGTGCTATGTACACAATGTGGATATTGCATGCCCTGTCCTTTTGGTGTAAATATCCCTAGAAACTTCACGATTTTAAATAACTCACACATCTATGATAACTTCGCAGGTGGTAAATCAAGATATTGTGACTTAAAGGAAGCCGCAGCACATACTTGTGTAGGTTGTCGTGTTTGTGTTGATAAATGTCCACAACACATTGATATTCCTGAGAAATTATTACAAGTGAAAGAAGAATTGCAATAAAAGAAAACGCTACGAATTTGTAGCGTTTTTTATTTTCCCTTTGTAATACATATAATATGCTGCTAAGACTACAATTACGTACCCTATAAAACTATATACATCTGGAATTTGACCAAACACCAGATATCCATATAATGCGGAAATGATGATTTGTGAATAATCATAAATAGAGATCGATTTTGCTGGTGCACTCGCGTACGCGGCAGTTACTGCAAATTGACCCAAACTAGCAAATACCCCTGCTCCTAATAAATACAGTACTTGCGTACTACTCATCTCTGCATATTGTAAGAATACAAAAGGTGCTAATACAATACATGAGAAGGCACTAAAGAAAAAGACAATCGTGGTTCCTTTCTCACCTCTACTTGATAACAAACGTATCATCGTATATGCCATACCTGCTGACATTGCACCAAACACTCCGATTAATGAGGCCATACTAGCTAAAGTTTCACTTGCTGGCATGCTTATAAACATACCTAGTAGTATTTGCGGGTTGATGACTAAAACACTCCCTAGAAAGGCTACAATGATCGCTGAAGCCTGCCATAACTTTATTTTCTCTTTCAAAATAAGGAAAGAAAAAATAATGACAAAAAAAGGTGTTAGTTTATTTATCATCGTTGCATCTGACAATAATAAGTTTTCAATTGCATAAAAGTTAAACAGTACTCCCATTGTACCAAATGTGGAACGCAGCAGTAAAAATTTTAGATTTCCTTTTTGAATATGTAAACCTTGACGTTTTTTTATAAGTACACCACCTGCTATTACGAAAGCAACCACATTACGAAATAAACTCTTCTGTAAAACTGGTACGTCTCCTGATAATTGCACAAATAAACTCATTGTTGCAAAACTTAATGCAGACAATAAAATAAATATAATTCCTTTTGTTCTTTGATTCATATACATTCTCCTAATAACCTATTCTATTGTACTCTTTTTCATTCAATTTACAAGAAGTATACACTACATAAAAAAAGAAATGCTTAACGCATTTCTTTTCATTCCCCTAATTTATACAGTTTCTAAACAACCGTATCCTCCATCTTCTCTTTTATATACAACGGCAATTTCATTTGTCTCGTCATCGGTATATATAAAGAATGAGTGATTCAACATTTCCATTCTCATAATTGCTTCATCAATATCCATCGTTTCCGGAGAAATAGATTTTGTACGTACAACATCTTGTGTATCTTCTTCTTCGTATTCTTCGTGCATGAATATTTCAGCCAATCCTTCTTTTCCTTTTTTCGATAATCTTGTTTTTTGTCTACGAATTTGATCTTCTAATTTATCAATAACCAAATCAATTGCTGCATATAAGTCATCATGTGTAACCTCAGCTCTTAATACAACCATTTTCGTTGGTATAGTAACTTCTATCTTTTGCCCTAATCGATATACTCTAACGACTACATTTGCTATCGCATCTTCATCAATAATGAAGTATTTCTCTAAAATTGATAATTTATTCTCCACCTTTTCTTGAATAGCGGGTGTTACGCTTATATTCTTTCCATAAATTTGTACTTTCATATCAAGTACCTCCTTCTAGTTACTTATATTATAAACAATACACATAAAAAAAATAAGTCTTTTAATCTTAAATTAATGGTGGTATACTTTAATCATAGAGGAAGAATATGCATAAGAAAGCGATACCAATAAAATCGCTTTCTTTTTTTATTTATTCTCTAATGCTAAAAGTTCATGCACTCTGTTTTGAATAAATTGTTCAATTGCCTTTAATCTCCTACTTGAAAGATTATAACTAGGGTGTTTATCAAACTTAAAGTAAATCATCTTTCTTAGCTTTTGTTTTTGTCGTTGTGTAATAAACTCTCTCGCTAAATCTAAAAAAGGAATATTATAATAGGACATCCTTGTTTTTGCATATGTATTTATGTTTTCAAAATGTTCAGGCATTCCGCATGAAATAATGATAATCCATTATCAAAAACAGGAGCGAATGCAATCGGGGTATTTGTTTCATTTTCCACTAGTAACCCAAAATTTCCATAATGTCGATCTTGATTGCATATTAAAGAATCAAAAATAAGCATATCTACAAACGCATCATAAAACGTTGGATTTTCTTTTCTCAGGTACTCGCCAACTTCGTAAATAGGTGCGTTCTTAACAAAATCATAAATTTGTACATAGGAAACTTGTGGGCTTGTAAACAGCTCACAAGTAGAACAAATCTCTCTTCCATTTTGACAAATTATAAGTGACATGGTCAATGCCCATTACCGTAGCAATTTGTGAGGCCTAAAATTCAGAATAAGGTTCAAAGCCAGTATTGATTCCACCGCTTGAACCACCTTTATACAAATAAATCGTGTTATGCTACCTTCTCTACCCTTTTCTCAACATCCCATTTGTTGTGAATTCTGGTGAAGAAGTAAACCCCTGAACCTTAACTCTTCCATAACCCGTATATGCAACTGATGCTAATGTTTTCTCAAAGGTATTTTCGTATAAATTATAATCAGAAAATGCCCCTTCAAAATCATTATCTACCACCCAATAACTATCATTTAATGATAAACCTTTACACCTTTTTATAATAGCAATAGTATCATTATGTGAAAGACCCATTTTAGCTAGTGAGCTATCCACAAATTCACGATTTTTAGGAATTACTCTTCTTTTTAACCATGACATAACACCTTCATCACTTAATACAAACCCGATTGGAAGCAAAGATATATAATTTGTGTTGACATTGACAATTTCACATCGTTGTCCTTTAATTCCTTCATCAATATATTTGAAAGTAAGTAAAGAATAATCAAATTGTTTAAGCGTAAATAACATAGTGTCTCTCCCTTCCACAATATACTGCATAATCCTACTACTATATTTAACTCTATTTACACTCGTTTTAAAATGGTAAAATCAACAACGATCAAGCAACCAAAAAAGCACTTCTCGTGAAGTGCTTAATTTGTTAATTGTACATATACTTCATTTAGCTTATACCAAGTCGTGTTACCAACAATACCATCTGGCGTTAAGCCTAATAAATTTTGAAAAGCTATGACAGCCGTTGCTGTTGCATTACCAAATATGGAATCTGCAACAATGTACGGTATAGATTTGTAATAAATAGAAATGGTTTGTAATCGCTGTTGTACAAAAAGTACATCACTCCCACTACTTCCTACACGAATTAGTTGCCCTGGATAAGGTGGTAATCCAAGCGAAGGTGTATCCCCATTTTTAATTTCATCTGCGAGTGTAAATAGTGCTTTCCATGTCTCTTCTCCTACAATTCCATCTCCATCCAACCCTACGATGTTTTGAAAGATTTCCACTGCATTCTCACTTGCACTACCAAAAACACCGTCCTCAACTAATATGGGAATTGATGAATACACATTTCCAACCACATTTAGCGCCACTTGTACTTGCTTTACAACATCTCCATTACTACCTAATCGAATAAAATAACCTGGATAGGCATCGACTTCTTCATCCGGAACGATGACACCCTCATAATCTGCATACTTAGAAAATATTAAATTCCACGTTGTTTGTCCAACGATACCATCTTGTACTAATCCATATCTTGCTTGAAAAGACAATACACTGTTAAATGTTTGTTGTCCAAACTTACCATCAATCTCATCAATATCCTTTACTTGTGCATCAAACTCAGAAATACATATCAACATATATTGTAAAAATTGTACTTCCACTCCGGAATCATTAAACTGCAATGGTGAGCCAGGGTATTGTCCACTTAAAAAACTGCTCGTAACCCCTAGACTTCCTAACTCTGCAAGTTTACGAACCGATACATACACATACGAAATTTTGTACCATGCCACAATGACATACGGACACTTTTTAACTTTTTTCTGTGAAAGATAAATAATTTTCGATATTCACTTTTAGAAATACTTCAATATTCTTCTCTTTATCGATTTCAATTTTCTCAACTAAATCATAGATCAATTCAAATGTAGGTGTCTTAAACGCGACAAATTTCTCAATGATTTCGCGACATTCTTCAAAAGATGCTTTTTCATTTTCATTCTCTTTCTTCAAAATTGTTTTTTCTAACGCCTCTTTTTCCTTTTCTAATCGTTCTACCTTTTCATCATACTGTTTTATTAACATGGTATATTGCCCGAGACTAATGATATCATTTAAGCGATCCTCATATAGTTTTAATATTATCTTTTCATTTTTTTTAATATCTTTGCTAAGCTCATCTACTCTATTCTGAATATACCTATTCTCTTGACTTTTCAAATGAAGTACTTTCTTCATAAAATTCTCTTGATTGAATTCTTTCATGAAATTTTTTCCTATTTCATGAAAATAATGCAATAGGTGTAATTCTAGTTTCTCATAACTAAACGAATGTGAACAACATACTCCATGCTTACTAAATCTTCGATAATATTCACATTGTCCATGAAAAGTAATTCCTTTCTTCAACTTTTTTTTATAAATAGTAATTGCATGTCCACAGTCTTTACACACTAATAAACCTTGAAATAAATGCTTTTTCTCCCCTTTAGAGCGAAATTTACTATTTTTATCTAAAGCTTTTTGTACTTTATTAAAAACATCAACACTTACAAGCGCTTCATGAGTGTTTTCAACTACATACCATTCTTTCGGATCTGTAGCAATTATTTTTTCTGAATTATAGCTCAACTTTCGAAACCTACCTTGAATCATATGACCTAGATACATTTTGTCAGACAGTATTTGCCTCACTGTTTGAGGGCGCCATATTCCAGTCCCCTTATTTAATTCTTCATTCTTTGATACGTAACGCTTACTATAAATAGAAGGAATAGGTACTCGGGCTTCTGTTAATCTTCTTGAAATAACTGTTGTTCCTGCACCACTACTCGCCCATTCAAAAATTTGTTTTACATATTTACTTGAAATTGGATCTGGGATTAGGCGCTTAGGATTGTTAGGATTTCTCTTATAGCCAAATTTCGGAAATGAAGCAATATAATCCCCTTTCTTCCTTTTTACATCAAATGTACTTCTTATTTTTTTTGAAGTATCTCTTAAATATAAGTCGTTCACACTAAGACGAATTCCGAGCATAGCATCTCCTACTAATGAATCATATCCATCATTAATTGCAATAAAACGAACATTTTTTGTTAAGAAATATTCTTCAATATAAATTCCTGTTTCATATAATTCTCTTCCTAATCTTGATAAGTCTTTAACAATCACACAATTTATTGTTTCATTTTCAATGTCCTGTTTCAATAGTTCGAACCCAGGTCTATTGTAATTCGAACCAGTAAACCCATCATCACTATAATATTTACTTATGATAAGATTATTAAACTTGGCAAATGATTCAATAATCATTTTTTGACTCTCGATTGAAGAACTTTCATCTCTATGATCATCTTCACGTGAAAGCCTAGTATATGCACCCACTAAATACTTTTTTCTATTGGTGCTTCTCACTCTACTTCCCCCTCTATCATAATTAATCAGATAACCTATGCCTTATACATTACACATTGAAAACAAAACTGTTAGACGTGCAAATTCGATTTTTGTTGTTTGAAGTACTTCACAACGTTTTCTTCCATCACTTTTTCTAACTCTTTTTTTGCCATTGAATGATTAAATATAATTTTAAATTTTCTTTTATGCATAGTCTATCCTCCTTAATCAACTATTTAATTTGTTGTTATATTACTATATGATTCATTTTTTGATTTAGAATATCTCAAATTATTACTTCTTATTAATCACCATTTCATTTATTAAATTATACTAAAAAATAACGCAGTCAATGTAACTACGTTATTTGTTTAATATCTTATTTTGTTTACCCAAATATTTACAATCAATCATCAAACCCCTCATTTATTTATAGGGCCTTTATTTCTCTTCTCATAATAAAATCAACCATTTCTAAGAACATTTACCTTAATAAGCTTACTTGGATATCATATGCTATAAACAATACAATTGTGATTATTTTTAATCACATAAAACGCTAATTTTGTCTATTATAAATATCTTTATGTTAAGAAATATCATCCAAAAATCATAAAGAAAGTAAAAGTGATTAAAGTAAGATTAATGAAAATTAATTTTGGATACTCATTTTTTTTACTTTTGTTCATGAAGAAATAAGAAACGTTAAAATAAAACATCCATGTTATTCCTTGTAGTAAAAATGCTATTTCATTAGAAACATCGAAAAATGTAAAAGAAATAAAGAGTATAATAAATGATGCAATGGCTCCGTAAATAAAGCTATCACGAATTTCATTAGTAAGATGTGTATTAAATTTCATGATTGACCTCCTTAAATATATCATTCATCGAATATTCTAAAGGCATTATTGAAATTGCCGTTCAGTTTTTATGATACATAACTGATGATAGCACCAATTATTCCTGTAACAAGCCCTATAACATCTCTAACACCCCTAATTTTGATCTACTATATCATAAAGTTGATGCTCCTATTCGTATTAATATTTACCACTTTTTATTTGTATTGAAGTATGTATAGCAACACATGTACTTAACACAATTGTTTTAACGTATTATTTTTTCATTCTCCTTCCGATTTGTTTTGGAATTCCTTTAAACCTTTAAAATTAAAATAATCTTCATATATATCAAAAAAGGTTAACATATTTGCTCGTTCTTCTTCTCTATCTTCATCAATATATTTCAATTCACTATTTTGCGTAGCTATATAGTACTCTTCATATGTTGAATTATTTAGATCCGGTAAATTATAGTCTTGTTGCATAACTTCTAAATCATCTTCATAAAGCTTTTTGAATTCCTGCAGCGCATTCTCTCTGATCGGTTTAATGTAAAAAAGATGTACACATACAACTAAGAGAAGTAATGAAACTAAAGTTATACCAATCATCTTTATATTTTTTTTCATAGCATTATCCCTTCCTAGTTAATAGTTTACGGATTTCCAATTTTCCACAGAATTCTTGTTGAACCATCATTCACCCAACCTGTATGTGATGATAATTTGTAATAATTACTTGTATGTTGAGCAATGTATTTAGTATATGAAGATGGTCCATTATTAGCGATATAGCCTATGTGATCTAAATGTCCATCCCCTCCGAAATCCGCAGCAATAAAATCTCCTTTATTTAGATGTCCTACAAAACTACTCCAATATCGTGTTTGATTCTTTTTCCCCCATTTAGCACCAAACATATGAGCATTAATCCATGGTCCATTATATGGCCTCCAATTCGCAACTGTAATCATTCCCCCAGCTCTCGCAATTTGTGAAGCAAAATTCGCACAATCTCCGCCTTGAGTATAATAATTGTATGCAGGATTCGGATTATTTGCATATCTAATTGCATAAGTGCTTGCTGCACTCACATTTGGCATTTGTGATAATCGTGTCCCTGTTGGAGCTTTCATTAAACCCTCTTGTGAGTTTTCTTGTTCTAAAGATATCAATCGCTCATTATAATCTGGAGAGATACTATCTATTTCGTATAATAAGTCAGCCTTATTCACTTTATACTCGTTACCCAATTGTTCTTTTAATAACAATAGTTCATCATTATATTCATTATTTTCATAAATATCAAAAAATGATAGAACTTCTACTTGATCTTCTGAAGAAAAGATTTCCTCTCCATTTTCCTTAATATAATTGTAATATTGAACATAGTTCTTCTCATTTATTTCTGATAAATTCATATTTTTTTGTATGACTTCTAACTCTTTTCCATGCTTTCCTTTAAATTTATTAAGTGATTCATCTCGCTCTTCATACGTGACTAATAAAGATATTTTCTTACCATCAACACTAAAATCACCATTAGTAATAGTTTTTCCCCAAGAAGAGTTTTCATTAATGAATTCTGCCGTTTTATCAGGTGTAGATAAATCTGATAAGCAGTTAGGGCTATTTATTTCCTGAGCATTAACAGCCACTATTGATCCAGTAAATAACAACATTCCCACAACAATATTTTTTATATTTCATTTTTGTCTCCTTTTCTTTAAATGTATTTTCCATTAAATTCATGTATATGTATTTATAGCTTTTTATAACTTTTAAAAAAACATATCAATCATCTCCTTTATTTAATTTTTAATAGCTAGGATTCTAGTGTACACTAACTTTTTAGCATCGTATTATTCATTTATTAGTGCTACTTTTAATAATTATATAATAACATATCCTTCTGCTTCAAACTAATATCATACACTATTCATGACCAACATACATTTTGAAAGTATATTTTAATATATAATAAGCAATCAGCCAACAAATCCATCTGCGACTAACACCTTTGAATTTACTCTCGCCCTTATAGCCATTGTATATGCTTGATTAATACTACCTTTACAAACTCTTTCGAAATGAATGATTCCCATAATTTTGCTAACCTTTCAGTACAAATTTGATATTTTAGTTACTGACAACGCTTATATTATGTTGTCACTTTTTCTTTGTTTCACATGTAGCCTTTCCAACAATTCCATCTACGGTTAGTGCGAATTGACGTTGTACAATTTCTACTGCTGCCTTTGTGGCAGGGCCATAAATACCATCTACTGGGAAAATAGGTGTGATTGCAGGATAGTTTAAGGCAATCGCATTCAGTTGTTTTTGAATCGTTGTAACATCCAATCCACTACTTCCCAGTTGTAATGGAACACCAGGATAAGAAGATGTGATAAGTTCAACATTATTTGTTGTTACTAGTGAGATACTATCTCCATAGTAAAACTGTAAAATTTCAAAAGCGCTATACCCTTGTAAAGCCAAATCCTGTGTCCCCCATTGTTTCAAACCTGGACAATCTGCAATTTTCCCATCACAATATTCTGCATAAAAGGGTTCACTGAAATCTGCTTTCTGTATATACGTATTAAATATATCATCCACAATCTCTGAGATATTATCATAAATATTACGATCCTTAATAAAGTATTGGTCAAATCCTGTATTATTTGTAATCGTGTAATTATACCCCTTACTTGGATACCACTCTGTATACACTCGATTCAATACTAATGAAATTTGACAATAAATATTCGCTCGTAGTGACTCCTCTTCCCATGTAGGATAAATTTCACTACAAGCAACATTTTTCACATACGAAATAAAGTCCACATTCACATCTTCAGCATTACTTGTGGGTGAGCCTAAATGTACCGTTACTGTTTTAGGAATAATTACATTTCCTAAAATTCTCGTTAAATTGCGAAAACCTGCCTCTGCATTTGTATCATAATTACTAAGCAAAGGATGATCTGGTATATAGCTAACTTTTTTAATTACTTCTCTTGTTTTATTAGGAATCAAGTTCAGAGGCAAAGTTGTATAAATTGTATCAAAAATTTGTACATTCACAACCTCTAAAACCTCATAGCCATTCGCCTTTACTTCTACATTGTATCTTTGATACGTTCTTTCTCTATTGTTTTCATCTAGTGACAAATCCTTACTAGGTGCTTCTAATGGAATGTATGGTGTCTCACCATTTACATCTGTAATATAAAACGATTCACTACTCACCTGATCATCTTCAATCAAGTAAATTCTTACCATCGCTTCCGATATTGGAAATGCCTCTTTCGCACTTGTCACAAATACTCTTAAATATCCACTCGGCATAAAAATCCCCCCTAACATACAATATGTTAGAGAGGATTTTACGTAAAGGTATGTGCCTAATTGAGGCATCAATACCCTCTTTGTTTTAGTTGTGTTCGTATGAAATGATATACCAAATACGTTGCATAGGTATCCATAGCACAATATGCTAATAATTGTTTTATGGTTTGGGTATCGTCTTCACTCACATTTTCCATCATTCGATACTTTCTTACAGCTTCTAACCCATGTGTAATATCCAAGTCTTCATAGTTATAATCCGTAAAAATAGATACTATTTTCTTTAGTGAATACATCCCTTCCATACGTACATCATAAATCAATCCACTCGCGAACGGAATCGCAATATCGATCATACGTTTCCATATGTGTTGTAACGCATCAGCATAGGATGGAAATTGTTTTGCGAGTTGAGTAAGGCGTAGCTTTTCTCCCCCTTCCACATTAAAACAAACTATGCTTTTTGTATCTTTTAAATCGTCTAATAAAGATTGAATAAAGGCTTCCCTACAATCCTTTTTACCCAAATATTCACGATGTTCCAAACGTCCATCTTCATATTCAATATGCAAAGAATATTGAAATGTTAATACATCATAAGGCTTCATACCATCAAAAGGAGGGAATGCATACGTTTCCCACTCAAAATCTAAATACGCAATTGGATATTGTACATCACCTAAGAACATATCAATTGCACTTGCATCGAAAAACATTTGTTTACTCGTTGCTGCAATATATTGTGCATATTGATGTCTAGTTCCCTCAATTGCTGCAAAATCCAAATCCTCAATATAGCGAATTCCACTCTCATACATATCGAATTTATGTTTACTAGAAATTAGGTTTAAGATAGAAGTTGGTTCCTCTTTTATATGAAAACATAAATTAAAATAAGGACACTTCCCCCTTCTAGTACATACATTCGTTCTTTTCTTACTTATTTCTGGCTCTATCTTCAATATGTTCATATGCTGTAATGTGTTGCTCAAATCTCTTGTATATCGTTGTAATAGACATGAAATCTTTTGGCCTACTTTATTCTTATCACTATAAAAAGAATCATTAATAATCAATAACGCATCCACATCATACTCACCCTGTCTTACATATTGTGAATTTAAATGTATTGCATACACTTCTTTGATTTCTATTTGTAATGCATTACACACCCATAATGCATCAGCAATACTTTGTGCTTCTCCCTCTTTCGGATAACACGAAGGATATAAAAAATAAGCGATATATGCAGTATCTTGCTTTATTAATATTGGAATACGAACATGTAGATTTTGATGTTGTAAAGATACCTTTACAAAGACATCATAATCCTTCATTGCTTCAAAAAAAACACTATTATCATGTACATGACTTCCTCTAAAATAATTAGAGATACGTAATTTTTCTAAACTTAAATCATATATATTTTCATTATAATATATAAATGGTAAATATGGTTGGGGTTTACGCAAGCTCCACCACAACATTTTTTCACATCGATCATACTGTTTTACATCTTTAATTTGCCACATACATAACCTCTTCTTGGCTACCATTATAGCACACATCAATTATGAAAGGAAAACAATATCGTAATAAAAAACCTCAGTTTCCACCAAGGTTAATTGTACTCTTTTTGCAAAGATGCTGTTTGTATTTGTTGCATTTGTTGCATATCTTCATTCATTGTTTCTATGATTGTTTGTTGTTTATCTAATACATTTGTATAGAAATGATCTTGTGCAAAGTTTCCTCCAAGTGAGATAATTGCTAATGCACTCACAAATAATATATAACAGTTTTTTACATTTACTTTTCTTTTTTTAATCGTTTTCATACAAGTTCTCCTTTTGTTGAATATTTGTCTACACCCATATAGTACATTTTTGTAGAATATTTGTCAACAATTTGTTGAATTTTTGTCTACAAACCTATATAATGTACATAAGAAATGGAGTGATATTATGAGTATTGGAAATCGAATCCGTTTACGTAGAGAGTCTTTAGGACTATCTCAAGACGAATTAGCGAAGCGCTTAGGTTACAAATCTAGATCTTCTGTAAATAAGATTGAAATTGAAGATCGTGCTATCCCACAAAATAAAATTAAGCAAATTGCTGAGATTTTAGAAACAACAACGGATTATATTATGGGATGGGAACAACCACCTATACCTATGGTAAATGAATTTCATGAGATTCCTATCTATGATGCACTTTCTTGTGGTATTGGAGGTGTTGTGGAAGAGTATGCGCAAGAACACTTTGTACTTCCTCTATCTATGTTAAAAACAAATAAAGAGTACTTTGCCAATTATGCAAATGGAGATAGCATGATTGAAGAAGCGATCTTCGATCAAGACTTATTAATTTTTGAAAAAACACAAGTGTTACGCAATGGAGATATTGGTAGTTTCATTATTGATGATGAAGCAGCTACTTGTAAAACCTACTATCGTGATGCGAAAAGTGGAGAAATTCAATTGCTTCCTGCAAACTCAAATTATGAACCCATTATCATTCATCCCCAAAATACTTCTTTTCGTATTTTAGGAAAACTTGCATTAACAATTCGTAATCATCAAAGGAGCTAAGCTCCTTTTTTCGTATATACTTGCATCATTTTCACTAATTCATTTTGCAACTCTTCTCTTATATCAATTGGAGCAATCACTTCACACTCACTTTGTAAAGACATTAAGAAAGATAATAGCTGCGCTCTTCCCTCATATAAGAAGCGAATATGTAATTGTCCATTTTCATAATGTTTATATAATACATATTCCGTTATATTTTCATCCAATAATTTTGCTTGTACACCTGTTACGCGTATCTCAACTTCGATACGTTCTTTCATCAAAGAGGATTTCCCAACGTGTTCACTCACCTTAAAATCATAATCACGAGCAAAGGTTTTTGATAATATACGAACCTCTGACATTCGATTTTCTATAATTTTAAAATGCTTAAACAAGTAAGACTGTGGATCACTCACATCATATCCCAATAGATAAACACCACTCTTATTCACTAACACTTCATAAGGATGTACTACCTTTTGTTTTACATGCTCACTTTGTAAAGAAGTATATGCAAAGCTAATACATTGCATATTATTTTTTGCTTGATAAATCGTATCCACCATCTTTTTAACACTATCGCTCATCCCACTATTTTGACTGCTAAAATACACTGTATCTTTAGAATTATCCACTTGTTTATTTCTTGCTTGCAACTTCATCATGGCTTGTTCAAACATAGGATAGTGAATAAACTCTTTTTGTAAAGATAAGTAGTTTACACTATTCTCAATGGCTTCATACTCCTCTTTGCTAAGTTGTAGTGAAGGAAACAGTACCTGTTCATTCAATACATATCCACCATATTTACCTCGTGTAGAATCAATCATATACCCTGCTGTTTCAATCTCTTTTTTAAACTCTAATACATTTCTTGGATTACTCTCCAACATTTGTGCAAGTTCATATCGATTAATTGGTTTTTTTCTTCCAGCTAATATTTGTAACATTTTTATAACTAACGCACTTCGATTCATCTTAACCTCCTCATATAACCACTCCTTCCTTGGTTATATCTTACTATTAATTGTAACATTATTTATGTAACTTAAGAAGTTATTAATTCACGTATTGTTCACAAATTATTCCTTTTACTATCACATTGTAAAGATATACTATATACAAGGAGGCACAATATGAAACATGGACTTAGCTTGCTCAATAATATGTGTTTTGTTACCCTTAATATAATAAATACTAACACAGTGCTCTTTCTATGTTTTTGTCTTGTATGCCTGCTTATACAAGTAACTTTCTCCTTTAAAGAAATACAAACCCTTTATAAAAAATGGTTACTTACAACTTGTAATAAACATGAAGAATACGTCTTATATTATTTATGCATCAATATTCTACTCATGACTTTATGTTTACTTACAAATCTATTCTACTTTTATTCTTATACGATTAACCCATTCTCCCAAATGTCTTCCCTATGGTTAATCACTTCGACGCTTTGCTTCAATATATACCTGTTTATAACAGTTCTTTCCCTAGTATATATTGTACTAAGATTCGGTTTTAAAAAAATAAAAAGTAGTATAAACGCAATAAAGCACAAGTGAAATTCACTTGTGCTTTATTGCATTTTATATTGTGTAAAACTTTTTTCTAATGATTCAAATTGTGTTTCGCCATCATACATCATAATAAAATTACCATTCACAAGTGCGTTATAATTTTTTAACTCACCATTTTGCTCTGCACTCAATGTCCCATCACTTTCAGCTTCTTGTAGTACTTGTTGCATCGCTTCATCACTTGGATCTAAATGATATAAATAGATGTATTCATTTTCATACATAAAAGAATACCCTTCTTTTGCTGCAAAGTTAATTTCCTCAATGATTGTTTTTTCTGCATAAGGAATTTGCTGTGCATCGAAATGTACAAACATATTTTCTAATGAATCATTACTATCAACGACCTCTTCTTTTTCTGTCTCTTCTACTTGTGTATCTTGATTTTCTTCTTCACGCATAAACATGCTACATCCACTTAAACAAACAACACAAAATAATAATAGTATCTTCTTTTTCATACTCGCCTCCTATAGGTAGTATGGATTGAAATATGTATTTTAAACATTTGTTTTTTGAATATACACTACACGATCGCAAATATCTGCAACACGCTTATCATGGGTTACAATCACAATCGTTTTTCCTTCCTCTTTTGCTTTTACAAGCAGATTTAAAACATAATCTGTGTTATCTTTATCCAGGGAACCCGTCGGTTCATCACATAAAATCATCTTGGAAGGCTTTATGAGTGCTCTCGCCAACGCTACTCGTTGTTGCTCACCTCCAGATAAGGTATATACCTTTTTCATTATATGGAGGCTTAAATCGACCTTTTGTAAAGCTTGTTGAATCTGTTTCTTTTTTTCTTGTGTAGTCAACTTTGTATACTGTAATGCAATCCATAAGTTTTCATATACACTCATATTTTCAATCAATGCATAACTTTGAAATACATAGGAAATCTTATTGCGTATTGTAAGTAATGCCTGTTTACTATTTGCTTTACACACAACTCCATCTAATATAAGCTTACCACCATCTGCACACTCCAGTAATCCAATGATATTTAATAATGTCGATTTCCCACTCCCACTAGCTCCCATAATTGCTAACATCTCGCCATTTTGTACATGTAAGCTCAGTCTGTCTAGCACGACTTGCTCATCATATTTTTTTGTAATGGCTTGTAACTGTATCATCTTATCCTCCCTTTATCATTTTAAGTATAGATGCTTTTTCTACACTCCTACACTTACGCATAAATAAGATCCACCATACACCTATAAACACACTATAAAATAAGCACATATATACTACATCATATCCAATACATATATTTATTAATATAGATATTAAAAATGTATACACATTCACTTCTATTAACTGCCAATACTTTCGTAAGAAAGCATACCCACACATGGTCTCTACACATAAGTGTGTAGTATACCTAGCAATAAATAGATTGATATTTTGCGTAATCATTACATACATAAGTAATATGAGAATACCTAAAGTCACTATAACACTGATAAATACTATCGTTTCATTATTGCGTAAAGTAGCCATTTCATCATAGGCTGTTATATATGTTTCTATATATTGAGAGAGTTCTATTTCTTGCAGTGTTTTTTGTATATGTATTAAATCCGCTTTTATCTTATAAGGATTATTCGCAATCCCTAAAACCACATCATATTCATTACCTACTCCATTTTCATTTGTTAATACAACCAGTATGATATCCTGTAAGTAATTTGAATAATTTACTTGGATTTGCGTATTGTATGTAAAAAATTTACTTTGTGAATCATAATATTGTATTTGTATTCCCTTTGTAATATCGTACATCGAACGCACTTGTGCAATGATTTCTACTTCACTTTTTTCTATTCCCTCGGGTACTAGAACTACTTTTTCTTTTTGTGTCTCTTCAATCTGAATCTCTTCCCCATGTTCATCGAAAATAATTTGCTGGTTTATATAATTACAATTTACATATGCCATACTATTTTCATGCAATCGTTCAGGAACAAATTCATTGAAATCTGCATAAATTGATCCTAATGCATTATATGTGACAAATAATTGTTTTTGTTTTTCAATAAATTGTACACTAGAAAAAAGGGTTGGGTCTTCTACATTTTCAACTACAGGTAAAACATAAAAATCTTGCATAACCTCCCACTGCTTTTGATTATGCAATCGGGTAAGTAAGATACCTCCACTATCGAAAAATACAAGGAATAACTTTGTAAGTATAAGTATAATCACAAGAAATACAACTTGATTAAAGCCTGTAAAACCACTAGTAATTCTCTTGTTTTTTAAGAAGTCAATCACATTCATTTGATGGAAACAAGAAATACAAATCGTAATAAGAAGTAGTGTTATAAAAGATAAAATAATAACCATTAAAATTCCTTCCATTAAAAAAGATAAAACTATACCATTGTAACCTCTACACAATAGTGCACTAAACACTACATATATAAGTATACCTAGTACACACTCATACAATACGACTGGCAATGTATATTTTTTCCATATCATATACATCGAATACCCATGTAATCGATAGATCGCGAACCTTTTGAATTGAGATAATAAATCATATATAACGAGTAATACAATCACAAAATAAAATGCAATAATAGTGAGAATCATTGCCCATGCAAAATCTGGTTGTCCACTATAATATTGCGTCTCTTTAATATCGATATCCAATAATTGATTTAACGTGTCAATGAATTGTTTTTTCATTTGTACATCTTCAAACACTACGCTTACCTCACCCTGCAACACAAATCCATCTTGAAACAGTTGTTGCAAAGGATAGATTGTAAATGCAAAGTCTTGATTAAATGTCTCAATATACTTCCCATTACCGACTTGACTACTTGCGTATTCATCCTCATTCATTTCAAAGAGCTTCACGTAAGTAGAAGTATCTTGTACATACACATATTTATAATAGTGTTGATCTATTTTTTTACTTACAAACATACTCGCTTGATACGTATCTAAAGTATCTATCACACTTTCTAAAACGAATGTATCATTCTGCTTTAAAATAGCATGAGGTAGTTGTAATGTATAATGATTTTCTAGCTTTGTTTCTGCATTTACAATACTAGCAAACACATCATTGCTCTTAAAACTATACTGCATGAAAAAAACACATAGTGTAAGTATAAGAATCATTCCATAGATTGTTTTTTTCATTTAACTACCTCCCTTATACCTATAAAAGAAGTATACAATTCAGTATAAAAAAAACACCACTTCTGTAGTGTTTAGTAAATGAATGTAGTCAAATGTAATTACTTTATGACATCAAACAATACAATATCATTGTAGAGCGTGTTCTCTTGTAAAGTATATGTATTCACCCCATGATAGGTTTTGACAATATCTTGAATCACAAATAAGCCAATACCATGATTTTTCGCATCTTGCTTACTTGTTTTATGTTGTTCTATTGCATTTATACTAAATTCTTTGGATACACTATTTTGTATTTGTACATATAAGTTTGTAGATTCACTTTTTAAAACAACACGTATATGCGCTTGTATAAGTAGCTCACTAGCCTCATAAGCATTAGCCATAAGGTTATATAATAAAGAACTCATTCGTTGCGTAGGTATACTTAATTCGCCTTGTATCCCATCCTCTACATATAATGACACATCGCTATATTGGGTATCAAAATAATGAAAAATACTATCTAGTAATAAATGACTACAATACGATTTCTTTGTTTGCGTAGGACTTTGCAGTTGTGCAAGGTATTCTTTCACATCTTGTGTATTATTTTCTTGTATTAGATATTGTAAAGTGAATAATTGTGCACGATAATCATGATTAAACTTTCGCATCTCTTTATCCTGCAACAATAGATCTTCAATATACTGCTTCTGCATCAGGTTTATGATTGCATAGTCTTCATTTTGTTTCTTTTCAAACATCTTATAATACCATTCCTTTATATAAAGTACTATGAATATAAAAAGCACCACCACCATAATCACAGAATACATGAAATCATATGTATAAATTTGTTGTGGATAAATCAGCGTTGCATGTATATGCACAAAATAAGCAGACAGTAAACACGATACAATCAATGAAATGATTCTCATTTTTCGTGAAACAAATACTCGCATCTTAGATATGCGAAATTGTTTAAATAGAAGCATACAACACAAAATAATAATATAAATGAGTGTATTACTAAATACATGTAATACGGTTGTTACATTACTTAAAAAAGCAACAATCACAAATAAATATATGTAGGTAAACACAAACCTCTTACACAATACGAGGGATATCTTCTTCTGTATGAATAGATTTAAAAGAAATAAGAATAGAATACTAGCAATAGACATAGGCACTTGTTGATTACACACCAAGCAAATCACTAAAGTAATTAGAAACAAGACAAATACACGTTTACATTTACTCAATAAATTTTGTTCATGATATAAAATATCCTGTAAAAATATAATACATGTTAGTAATAGAAAGAAATCTAAAATAGATATGAAAATTGAATACATCTACACAACTCCCTTCATATATTGAAGATATGCTTCTTGCACTTGTTTTTTCGAAGTCCTAGAAATTTTCAATTGTTCACCATTGTGCAACACGACTTTATTATAGTAAATCTTTTTTATATACTTTAAATTCACAATGAATGATTTATGAATTCTATAAAAGGTTGAATCCAATTGCTCGCTAACTTCACTTAATGTTTTTCTCATTACCCATTCCTTGTTATGTGTATATATATGCGTATACGATCCTCCACCGCTACAATATATAATCTGTGATAAAAAAACAATCTCTCCATCTATTTCAATTTGTTTTTCCTGTACAAGTGTATACACAAGATTTACCAACTTATTTGCAAGTACTGGGTCATCCTTATGCAAGTATGCTATAACATTTTGCCCAAAGGCATCCATGACACGATTTGTATAAGAAGATACGAATATAATTTTTGTTGCTATATTTTGCTGTATACTATTTTTCACATCAATGCCACTCATACAATCCATTTCTACATCTAGCAACACAATATCATACACTGTATGGCTACTTAAAAATGCTTCCCCACTACTAAATTCATCGATATTATGAACATTATGTACTTGCTTTAGTATTTGTTTTATATTTTGTCTATGTATGTAATTATCATCTACAATTGCAATGTTCATATTCCCCCACTATCTACCTGTAACAGATAGTCCTATTTTATCATAGTCATATCCTATAAATAAAGAAAAAGTAGCTACACTAAGTAACTACTTTTTTCAAAGTTGACTAGCAACCTCCACAACATCCTTCATGAGAATCATCGCAACCTTCTTCGCTGCAACCTCCTCCTCCACATCCGCATCCATGTGATGCTTGTTCGTATGCCAATGTATCAATTACGATACATTCAATTTCTACTTTTGCATCTTTTGGTAAACGGCTAACTTCTACACAACTTCTTGCAGGATATACTCCTTCTGTAAAGTATGAACCATACACTTCATTTACTTTATCAAAGTCATTTAAATCACTTACAAATACAGTTGTCTTAACAATGTGACGAAACCCAAGTCCCATAGAACCCAATACAGCTTCAATGTTTTCCATGGCTCTTTTAGTTTGTAATACTACATCATCACTAACTAAATTTGCATTTTCATCCATACCTAATTGTCCAGATAAATACACAAAATCTCCTAATTTCACAGCTGGTGAATATGGACCAATTGCTTTTGGTGCTTTATCACTTTCAAATTTTTGTAAAAAACTCATTTTTATTTCCTCCTATTACTCGTCTTCTTCAACGGCAGTATATACTGTCATTTCAATTTTCTTTGCCATCCCTTCACTTGTAGATAGCACTTTTATTTCGTAGTGCTCATGGTTGATTTCTTTCCCCTTTCGCACTTTTTTCTCTCCTGCAAGCTCATATACCCATTGAGCGATTGTCTTTGCCTTTGTCTTAGGTAATTCCTCATCCTCTAAGTATTGATCAAAGAAATGTGTTAAATTCACTTCTCCATCAATTTCATAAGAATGTAGCCCAATTTCTATAACATGATCTGGTAATGTATCATGTTCATCATATATTTCTCCAACCAATTCTTCAATCATATCTTCCATTGTCACAACACCCACAAAGTTATCTACTTTTTGACTCTCTGTAACAATTGCCATATGTACCCTAGCTTTTTGTAATTCTTGTAAAGCTTGAGGTAACTTTTTTCTTTGTGAAACAAAAATTGGTTTACTCATCATTTTAGAAACTTCATAATCTTTCAAATCTTTATCACTATCTAATAGAATATCAAATATTCCACGTACATGCAGTATTCCCACAACTTTTAATGTTACATGGGAAATAACTGGAAATCTAGATAACTTGTTTTGTTTTAATATTTTCATTAAATCATCTAAACTCGCATTGTCATACAACCAAATCACATCATCTCTTGTTACCATAACATCGTGAACACTCGTATCATCAAACTCAATAACCGATTCAATCAATTCTCTCTCTTCTTGCTCCAAGACACCTTCTTGTTCAATGGTAGAAACAATTTCTAATAGCTCATTTTCTGTCGCTGTAACACGTTCCTCTTCATTCGATTCCCATTTACTTTGTACCCCTACTACAACACTTGTGAACGGTTTAAATACAAACAATAAAATCTGAATGAATGGAGCCATAATTAATGTAACACTTTCTGGTTTTGACTTCGCAACTACCTTTGGTGTAATTTCTCCAAAAATAAGTACTACAACAGTCATAACCGCCGTCGCTACTGCGACCCCAGCATCTCCATATAACTCTGCAAATAACGTTGTTGCTAAGGCAGTTGCCAAAATATTAACAATGTTATTACCAATTAATATGGTTGTGATCGTAGCTGTACCATTTTTATACACTTTATAAGCACGTGCTGCTCTTGCATTTTGTTCTTTTGCCATATTCTTTAAACGAATACCATTCACACTTGAAAATGCTGTCTCAGTAGCTGAGAAGCAAGCAGACAAAGAAACTAAGATTACTAATATAATAATCAAACTAATCTGGTGAGATTCCAAAATATAACCACTCCTTTTATTTACTATTTTATTTTATTAAAATATCTCATGCATGTATTATAGTATAAACTAACTAAATTAGCAATCGACAATGCATATTACTATACTAAAAAATATAATCATACACACTCATAATATCCATTTTTTACTAAATATATTAAGAATAAATAAGCTCATTGATAGCCACAATACAATTAGGAGGTAAGAAAAATGGCAAAAGCAAAAAAAGAAAAGTTTGTAGCCTGTCAAAAAGCGAGTGATGGAACTTTACAAAAGTTCAAAACGAGCAGTGGAAAAGTATATGACTATGAAATGGCATTAGAAGCTGTTGAAAACGGTCAAATTGAAAATGCAATTCCTTTTACTGGTCGTGATGGACAACGTTACATCCGCGGTAAAAATGACGGTAATGAAAAAACGAACTTAAAAAACTTAAAAGAATTTTAATATAAAAGGTGTATTATGCTGAATTTCTGAAACAGAGATATTCAACATACATACACCTTTTTTTTAACGATTTAAAAACTCTAAATTAAACATGACTTTTTCTTCTGCCACAATTACAATATGATCTGATTCTTGTATTTTATAAGATGCTGAAGGCGCAACTTCTAATTTGCACCCCTCCATGCGTATTCCCAAAACATTGATTCCATATTTCTTACGTACGTTCAAATCCATTAAAGATTTGTTTACCCAATTTTTTGGAGCAATAATTTCAACCACTGCATAATCATCATCTAGTGGTACCATTTGAATTACACTTGAATTCAATAATCTCTTTGCTGTAGAAACACCCATATCTTTTTCTGGACGTACCACTTTATGGGCTCCAACCTTTGATAAAATTTGTTCATACGATTTATTTTTTGCTTTTGCTACAATATAAGGTATTTTCATTTCTACTAAATGTAAAATACATAAAATACTTTCTTCTAAGTGTGAACCAACTGCAACAACAACAATGTCACAATCACCTACACCTGCATTCTCTAAAATACTACGATCGGTAATATCACCTTGAATACACTGTGTTACATCATTTGCTAATCGTTGCACACACTCCATACTACGATCAATTGCGGTCACCTCACAACCATTACGTGCAAGTGTTTTTGCTATTGTGCTTCCAAAAATACCTAAACCTAATACTGCATATTGCTTTTCTTTACTTTTTCTCATAATACTCCTATCCGACTGTAATATGTCCTTCTGCATATTGTAAATTATTGTCATCTCGTCTTTTACCAATCAATGTCATTAAGAACGTTATAATTCCTATTCTACCTACAAACATTAAAGCGATAATGACGATTTTCCCAATAATTGTTAATTCCGGTGTGATACCTACTGTTAATCCTACGGTTGCAAGTGCAGATACTGCCTCAAACATTAAATCAAGTGGAGGTTGTTGCTCAACTAATAATAAAATGAAGATACCTACAAATAATGCAATTAAATTAATGACAACAATCGTTGTCGCACGCACGATAATTTCTCTTGAAATATGTCTTTTAAATATATTTGTACGTGTTTTACCACGTAACATTCTATGTACACAAATTAAGATTACTGCAATCGTTGTCGTCTTAACCCCACCTGCAGTTCCTCCAGGTGAACCTCCTATAAACATAACAATAATCATCAAAAATATATTTCCTACATGCATCTCGCTCATTGGTATCGATGCAAAACCTGCGGTTCTTAATGAAGTAGACATAAACAGAGAATTCATCATTTGTTGTAATGGAGTCATCTGTGACATACTATTTGTGAACTGTTCAAGTATAAAAATAATAATAGCAGGAACAATCAATAAAACCATAGATGCAATTAATACTAGTTTTGTATGTAGCGTTAAAGAATGCACAAAACGTTTAAACATTACTTTTTTACGTGTTTCATGTTGTCTTCTTGCCTGCTTATATTTTGAGCGAATATCAAACCAAACAATGAAACCAAGTCCACCAAAGATAATTAGCGCCATCACTGTAAAACTAACAATTGGATTGGTTGCATATGCTTCTAAGCTCGTCGCTCCTAAAATATCGAAACCAGCGTTACAAAACGCAGAAATGGATATAAATATGGATTTGAAGATTCCTTCTACAACTCCAAATTGTGGAATGAACACAAAACATAATATCAATGCTCCAGCCATTTCAAAAAACAATGTATACTTTAAAATGGCTAGCATGAATACTTTTAAATCAAGTAAATTATCCCTACTCAACACATCACGTAATACTATTTTTTCAGATAATTTTATTTTACTCTTCACAACACTCATAAACGTGGCTATTAGCGTCATTAGTCCCAAACCACCAATCTGGATTAGCACCAACAAAACGATTTGTCCTAGTAGGTTTAGTGTTTCCACAGGGACAATGACAGTTAGTCCTGTTACACAAGTTGCACTAACCGCTGTAAACAAAGCATCAATTGGATTCAATCCCACATGAGAGTGATTGGTGATTGGAAGCATAAATAATAAAGCTCCCACTAATATAACACCAGCAAAACTTAGTAGAACTCTTTGTGAGCCACTTAACTTTTTTTGTTTTTTTATAACATTCATAATTTTCCTCTTTAACTCTAACTCTTCGCTACGCCTCTATTTCTTCATCGGTTACACCTTTTTTTCTTAACATGAAGTTTACATGTTCACGTATCAAGAAATAAAATAATGCAAATACAGGCACACCAATAAACATACCTAAAACGCCAAATAAAGTTCCTCCAATAGTAACAGAAAATAGCACCCAAAAACTAGGCAATCCCAGTTTATCTCCTAAAATTAATGGTCCTAATATATTCCCATCAAATTGTTGCAAAATTAAAACAAAAACCATAAAGATAATACATTGCTCCGGTGAAATGATCAATAATAAAAGCATTCCTGGAACAGCTCCAATAAATGGTCCAAACACTGGAATCATATTTGTTACTCCAATAATAACACTCAATAATCCAGCATATTCGATACGTAATAAACTTAAACCAATAAATGCAATGATTCCAATAATTGTAGAATCAATCATCTTACCAATTATAAAATTATAAAAGATTTCTTTTGTTGTTCGTCCTAATGTCTTAATATATGTAGCATTACCAAGTGGTAAATATGCATAAACGACTTTTTTCACATTCATCACAAAACGATCTTTATCTAATAACATATATATAGAAGATACAATCCCGATTAAAATATTTACAAACACCCCTACAAAAGAGAATGTACCAGATAAAATAGAAGGTATTCCATCTGTAAGTGCAATAATTAACTGATCAGACACACCGACTATAGAATCAACCAAGTTTTCACCCAATCCCAAACCGGAAATAAAGTTTGTTACCAACTTAGTAAAATCTTGAATATACGACTGGTGATTTTTAATCAAATCACTAATACTTTCAATCGTTGATTGTGCCATCACATAAACTAGACTTCCTACTAATAAAAAACTAATAATGAATGCAATAAATACACTAATAATTCTTTTCTTCTTAAACTTCCATTTTCCAAATATTTTATTTTCAATAAACATAACAAGCGGATTCAATAAAAATGCGATAGAAAACCCAATAATGAAGCTTGCAAAAATACTAAACACTTGATTTACGAAGCTTGAAATAGAAGAAAAATGCATGAATATAAAATACAATAAAAAAGCAAAGGTTACTACCCCTATCCCTATTATCATTTTTTCACGCATTTCTCCATTTATTTTAATTTTCATATTATCACCTGTGATTATTATAACACTTTTTTATAAAAGTAAATCATTTATTTGAAATCTGATAAGGATTTAAACGTATACCCTTTTTTCAACATATCTTGAACAAATTGTTCTAACGCTAAATAATTTCCTTTATTATTTGGGTGCAATAAATATATTGCACCATTATGATAATACTCTATCATCGCATCGTATGCATCTTCCTTGCTCAAATCTTCTTTAAAATCCATGAATGCATGACTCCAAAAATATGTTTCATACCCTAAGTCTTGCACTATTTTCAACCCTCTCTCGCTAGATTCTCCTTTCGGAAAACGAAATATTTTCTCCATTTCCTTACCCGTCACACTTAAATACGCTTGTTCTACACTTGTTAGTTCCTCTACGAAGTCATCAATTGATTGTTCGTTCGCTAAAGTATACATATCTAAATGATTCCATGTGTGATTTGCAATTAAGTGATTGTTTGCAACCATATCATTAATCATATCTGCGTTATTCAAGATATAATTTTTCGTCACAAAGAAAGTAGCATCTATATCATATTTATTTAATACTTCTGCGATTTCTTCCACATATGTTACTTCACTTCCACCCTCATCAAAAGTTAAATAAATAACCTTTTCATCTTCACCAATGTAATAGGCATTAAACTTCTCTAAATATTGTGAAGTAAATGCACTCGTATTTTGTTCGTGATCTACACTTTTATCAAAATAGAAGGCAATGTTCTTATTATCAAACATATCATAATTATAATCTACTTTGTGATTCATTGGATCTTCTACAACCTTTACAACACGCACCTTTTCACTTGTGTTTCCGCTTTCATCTTGAACACTATACGTCACCTCATAGCTCCCCAACTCATTTGTATTGATATTTTCTTGTATTTTTATTTTCTCACTTACATCAAATTCATAATTATCTATGGCACTTGCGCCCGCTTCTTCATATGTGTCATGTAAAAATAATATAGTTGGATTATTTCCCAACAATTTAATTTGTGGCTTTGTAGTATCTTGCACAACGACACGTCTACTTTGCGTTTGTGTAGTTTGCATGCTCTTATACGTAATTGTATACTCACCTATTTCGCTAGTATCCACATTTGATACAATTTCTATTTCATCACTATAATCATGAAATTTTGAAATACAAGTTGCCCCTGCATCTACATACATTTCATTGACTGAAACATACACCGTTTCTTCTCCATGTAATGAAAAATACACACTAAACACTCCATTGCGTATAATAAAAATACGAATACAAAACAACATTAGAAAAACAATTGCAAGTACGACACTTCCTAAAATCCATTTACATTTATTACTCATGCTACACCTCTATACAAACTATGTTCCCAGTTTTCATTTATGACTCTATTTCTTTCTTATTCAATTTTTCGTATAATAAAGAAGAGGTGGAAACATATGACTATATTTTTAATTGTATTATGTATTGTGTTTACAATCTTATGTATTCTTTTACTAATTGCCAATCACTTTGTCAAATACTCTTTGATTAGTGTAGATGGAAAGGTTGCTGCAAATGATGAAAAAGCACCACAACCTTTAAACCCAAAAACGGTTGCTGCGAACAAGAAAGAAGACCGTATCGCTTTCGCAAAATGGGATGCACTACATCCATCAACACATCGTATTATCATTGCTCAAGATGGACTTAAACTATATGCAAAGCAATACATTCATCCTACGTTAACTCATAAATGGGCATTCTTATTTCATGGTTATGGTGTAGAACACAGTGAAATTGTACGCTATGCATCGCACTTCTATGATATGGGCTTAAATGTACTAATTCCAGATCAAAGAGCACATGGAAAAAGTGAAGGAACAATCATCGGTATGGGATATTTAGAACAACACGATATTACTGCTTGGATACAAGATATCATTATGGAAGATACACATGCAAGTATTGCTTTATATGGACAATCCATGGGAGCAGCAAGTGTGTGTATGTGTTCCAATCATCCACTTGCTAGTAATGTAAAGTTAATCATTGAGGATTGTGGATACACAAATGCCTATGACATGTTTGTCAGTCAATTACGATATCGATTTCATTTGCCTGAATTTCCTATTATGAGTTTTGCACGCATTGTTGCAAAGCATAAAATTGGATATGATTTAAAAAAAGCAAATCCTCTCCATTGTGTACAAAAAGCGAGTATTCCTATGTTATTCATTCATGGTGATACTGATTTATTCGTACCCGTGCACATGGCATATACTCTATATGATGCATGTACCAGTAAAGATAAACGATTGTGTATTGTGAGTGGAGCAGACCATGCAGAATCCATCGATATGGACCCAATACGTGTATATGGTGAAATAAAAAGCATGATTGATACTTATGTATAAAAAAAGGTAATTTACGAATTACCTTTTTTACTATATTTCATGATAATTTGTTCAGCCACTTTCAACCCATCAATGGCACTAGATACAATCCCTCCAGCATACCCTGCGCCTTCTCCACATGGATATACACCTTTGGTTTCTATACACTCTAAGCTTGTTTTATCTCTTAAAATACGAACCGGAGAGCTAGTTCTAGTTTCAACTCCACTCAGTATTGCATGTTTGCTAAATCCAGGTATTTTTCTTTCGAAATCCATGAACGCTTTTTTAAAATTTTCATTTTGTTCCTTTGAAAATAAATCTTGTAAATTACATAAGGTGTAACCAATTGGATAAGAAGGTTTTACATCCCCCAACGCAGTACTTTTTTTATTCATTATAAAATCTTCAATAGTTTGTACTGGTGCAAAATAATTAGATCCTCCTAATTGGAATGCACGTTTTTCCAAATCATCAATGTAGTGTAATCCATCAAACAATTCACTTCCATAATCCGATGCATCAATTTGAACCAAAATTGCACTATTCGCATTTTGTTCATCTCTAGCATAATTACTCATACCATTCACACATAAACGTTCCTTTAAGGAAGTAGCTGCAACAACCATTCCACCTGGACACATACAAAAAGAGTAGACACCCTTTGTGCACGCTTTACTTGTTAGATGATAAGAGGCACGATGTAATGCAGGATGGCTTGCAAACTCATGATACATAGCCTGATCGATAAACGATTGCTTATGTTCAATACGAAAACCAACAGCCAATGGCTTTGCTTCCATTGCAACCCCTTGCTTATGAAGAACTTTCACAAAGTCTCTACTACTATGTCCAATGGCTAATACAAGTGCACTACACGCTTGAAAACGACCTTCTACCTGTACACCTACAATTTCATTATTCTCTATATGTAATGATTCTACTTTATGATTAAAGTGCACACTACCACCTAAAGCGATAATTTCTTTGCGAATGCGAGTAATGACACCTTTTAATAAATCACTACCCACATGTGGTAAACTATCCCATAGGATATCTTTTGGAGCTCCAAATTGTACAAGCGTTTCATAGATTTTTTGCATACGCACATCCTTCGTTCGCGCAGTCAATTTTCCATCACTATATGTTCCAGCTCCACCTTCTCCAAATTGAATATTACTTTCTTCATTCAATATTGCTTCTTCAAAAAAACGAGAAACACTAAAGTCACGTTGCTCTATACTTTCACCACGTTCAAAAACAATTGGTTGATACCCTTGTTGCGCCAACTGTAGTGCACAAAAAATACCAGCTGGACCAAATCCCACAACAACAATTGGATTTTCCAAAGATGAATGTCCATATTTCAAAGTATAGGGAGAAGCAATCACTAAATTTACATCTTTAATTTTTCTTTTCATTACTAGTTCTTCTTCGATAGTTTCAACATCAACACTATATACAAAGTATAATGATTTTACATCTCTTGCATCAATATTCTTTTTATAAATAGAAAAGGAGAAAGGCCTTTTCAATTGTAGCTTTTTAATTATTTTCTTTCGTAATATTTCATCTATCTTTTCATAATCATCTATAGCTACCTTTAATTGTGTAATTCTAATCATGAATATCAATATAAAAGCGAGGTACTCGTTTAGAGATTAGACAAAATGAATCATTATTGATGGTATTTGCACATCGTGACAATTCATCAATATAAATCACTTCTTCTCCATCTCTTCCCACAATCGTCGCTACATCTCCTTCTTTAATGTCTTCTACACTACTAACATCCACTAAACATTGATCCATACATATATTTCCAATAATGGGACATCTGTTCCCATGTACTAATACATGCATTTGATGATGTGAAGCATTACGATTTAAACCATCTGCATAACCCACACTTAATGTTGCTACCTTCATATCCTTTTGTGCCTCATAATTACGACCATAGGAAACAAAAGATCCTTTTTTAAGTGTCTTTACTAAAGATACGCTTGCTTTCCACTGTAATGCTGGAATTAATGCAATATCCTCTTTTAAAGGAATTTGATTATCACTAGTACTTCCAATTAATATTAAACCAGGTCGTGCATAATCATACTTCAAATTTGGATAGTTTAAACAACCATAGCTATTTTGTATATGCGTTATATTTACTGTATTTCCTGCATTTTTTAAATCTTTTAAAACACGTTCATAACGCTCAATTTGTAATCCCGTAAATGCTAAATCCGCTTCATTTTCAATAGAATCTGAAACACTAAAGTGTGAAAATACTCCTTCTACGAGAATATGTTTTAAATCAAATACATCACACACATCCTGAATGTTATAATCCTCTTCCACGCAACGAATTCCCAATCGGCTCATTCCAGTATCTACCTTAATATGAACATGTACTTTTTGCTTTTGCAACTGACAAAAGTCATCTAACTTTTTTGCATACTCATAACTCATTACGCATTGCGTAATTTGTTTCTCAATTAAATAAGAAAAATGAATAGGTGGTGTATATCCCAACACTAAAATAGGACGATGCACATTGTGCTCTCTTAAGCGAATTGCTTCATCAATGCAAGAAACACAAAAAAAATCAATATCCATATGATCTTGTAAAACGCGAGCGATCTGTACATCTCCATGTCCATACGCATCGGCTTTTACTACAGCCATTATTTTAGTATCTTGAATGTGTTCTTTTACTACCCTTGTATTATAGATAACAGTATTTAAATCTACTTCTACCCAAGTACGGCTTTTACTTTGTAGCACAATATTCCTCCTCTACTTAGACATTGCATCCCCAATCAATCGATCTAATAATTGTTGAAATGTCATTCCTGTTTTTTGTATCATTGTAGGATAACGACTAGCACTCGTAAATCCTGGCAAAGTATTAATTTCATTTAAAACAATTGTATTGTCCTTTGTAACAAACATATCGATACGAGCCAACCCTTTACAACCTAAAGCTTTATATGTAGTGTTTGCGTATTGTTTCGCTAAATTCGTTAATGTTTCACTAATATTTGCAGGACAAACTAACTTAGTATTTTGCATCTTATATTTCGCATCAAAATCAAAGAAATCATTATTCGTATCTACTTGATCAATATATCCAATTGTCAAGTCATCATAATCATTACCTAATACTGCACATCCAATTTCAAATCCATCAACACCTGACTCCACAATCACTTTTGTATCATATTCAAAAGCAAGTTGTAATCCTTTAGAAAACTCGGACTTGTTTCTTACCTTACTAATCCCAAAACTAGACCCAGCATTTGCTGGCTTCACAAACATAGGAAATGTCAACTTAGAAGTCGCTTCTTCATAAGCCTCATCCACATTAAACAAGCGACTATTCACACAAGTTATATAGGGAGCCATAGGAATACCCGCTGCCTCACATATAATATGCGTATATTGCTTATCCATTGAGATTGCACTACTAATATGATCACACCCTACAAAAGGAATATTTGCAAGTGCGAATAAACCTTGGATTGTACCGTCTTCACCATTCGTTCCATGTAATATAGGAAATACACAATCAATATCAAGTACTTCATACTTTCCTTCATGTAAACTAATAATACCTTTCATTGCTTCATTACAACTTAGCACACACCATCTATTGTTTGCATCCTCTTGCCAAGTATCATTATCGATTTTCTCGATTTCTCCATTGAAATGTATCCATTTACCTTCTTTTGTAATCCCAATGTAAATAAGGTCGTAACGTTCTGTATCAAAATTCTTAACCACTCCATACGTTGAGTGTAAAGACACACCATACTCTGCTGATTTACCACCAAAAATAACTGCTAATTTAATTTTACTCATGATTATACTCCTCTACATATTGTATTATTTTCTCTAACTGCATGCCTCTTGAACCTTTCAATAAGACCATACAATCCTTATGCATATATTCAGAAAGATATTTAGATATATCTTCAATATTTTCAAAATGTATTTTTATTGCACTACCCTCATAGCCTTCAATAATATACTTTCCTAAATCTCCAACACAAAGCAATTCATCCACCTTTATACCTTGAACATACTCACCTAAGTGTTTATGAAGCAATATTTCATCCTCACCTAAATCAAGCATATCGGCAAGCACAGCAATTTTATAGGGTGCCTCAAAACATGCAAAAGTGTCTAGTGCAGCCTTTGCACTCTCAGGATTGGATTTATATGCATCATTTAAAATAACCATATCACTCATACGAACCATTTCATTTCGCATACTTGTATTTTTCAAGTTATTAAACCCATCTTGAATTTGCTCTTCATTCAATCCCATTTTTTTCGCTATAGCAATTACACTCAAAGCATTAATAGCCTGATGTATTCCTAAAATAGGAATGAAAAAAGTGGTATCACTATTTTGCAATTGTATATAAATTCCATTTTCTAATTGCGTGACTTGTTTTAAGAATATAGCATTACTATCCTTCTCCCCAAAAGTGACAATGTCATATGCTGGATGTTCATCCAACTGACTTAAAATAAGTGGATCTTCATGCACATAAAATACATCTCCATTTTGAAGACCATGAGTGATTTCAAGTTTTGATTTCGCCAAATGTTCTATATCATGAAAATGTGTAAGATGGGCACGCCCCACATTTGTTAAAATAGCAATATTGTGTCGTACAATATCTTGCAAGAAGATTAAATCCCCTTCTTTTTCAAGACCCATTTCAACGATAGCAACCTGGACATCTTGTGGTAATGCTAAAATAGTTAGAGGAACTCCAATTTCATTGTTTTGATTTCCTTTTGTACAATACACATTGAAACTTGTGCCCAACACAGCAAATAACATATCCTTGACACTTGTCTTTCCATTGCTCCCTGTAATACCAATAACATCGCATTCCAGTGTTAAACGATATTCTCGTGCCAATAATTGCAGTGTGCTTATCACATCATCTACAAGAATATAAGCTGCATTTTTAGGAGCGTACGTAACATCTGAGAGGATACACAAAGGACAACCCTTATCATCAAGAGAATCTATAAAAGTATGTCCGTCCACACGCTCGCCTTGTATTGCAAAATAAATCGATGACTTTGAATACAAACGAGAATCAATACAAACTCCTCTTATTTGAGTAGTTGACTGCATTTTATTATATACTGCTTTTACATTCAGCATCTGTTCAATTTCATGTATTGTTTTACTAATCATAATTCCTCCACATAACCTAAACATTATATCACACATCACTTTAGAAAGAAATTTCTTTCTATTGAATAAATATAATAAAACACTGATTTCTCAGTGCTTTATTAAGTTTATCTAAAATAACGGTAAATGAAATACGAAGTAACAATCAATCCGATCCATACAAATCCCATAACTGACTCCTTTCTACTTCCTCATTCATATATGTACTCAAATTAAACAAAATCCTATTTTTTCCATGATAAATAATATTGATTTTGTATACGCTCTTTTCCTATTGTAGAACTATATCCATGTCCTGGCAATACGAGAACATCTTCATCAAAGTGCTCAACAAGAAAAACAATCGACTGCTTTAATTGTTCTAAATTTCCTGTAGCAAACTCCCACTTTCCAACAGCCCCTGCAAAAAGAGTATCTCCAGTATAAAGGCAACCATCATAATAGTAGCAAACACCACCTTGCGTATGCCCAGGAGTATCGTATGTTTCAATAAAAGTGTCCAAAAATGGAATGCGATTTCCACTCTGAAATGGTTTGATTTGAAGAGATGATACATGAAAACCAAAATGCACATCATAGGTTTGTGCAGCATACTCAGGTGTTCGCAAAAGAATTTCTACTTCATTTTCGTGAATATAAATAGGAACATCAAAGCAATCCAATGCGCCAATATGATCAAAATGTGCATGCGTTAATAAAATAGCATCGACTTCATATCCTTTGTCTTGAATATATGTGATGATTTTCTTCTTATCAGATCCTGGATCCACAATAACACATCGATTCTCCTTCACAAGGATATAACAATTCACACTAATTTTTCCTTTTAATACAATTCGTTCCATAGTTCCTCCTATAATTAATAAAAAAGACTCACAAAAGTGAGTCGAATTACCTGGCGATTTGCTATCTTCAC
>CAYJJS010000005.1:0-77130 GCA_964370645.1 uncultured Erysipelotrichaceae bacterium
CGTATTGTGTATTAACTAAAAGTAAAAGCCACCAATAGGTGGCTTTTGTTATTTTTGGTATAACTTATGAGTTTGGAATTCTGGTTCACATGTAACATTAATTTTTAGTTTTCTTAATGTTTTAAAGTCTATTTCTGATAAGATGACTGTTGAGTGAGCTTCACAACCATTTAACTCTTTTAATTTTGCATATGCTTTTTTCGCATCAGCGTTAATTTCAGCACTAATAGCTAATGCAATTAATACTTCATCGGTATGCAGACGTGGGTTTTTATTACCGAATGTACGGATTTTTAATTCCTGAATAGGCGCTAATACTTCGGGTGAAATAATTAGTTTATGTTCGTCAATATTTGCAAGCACTTTTAATGCGTTTAATAATGCAGCACTACCACAACCTAGTAATGCAGTGGTTTTACCAGTTACAATTCGACCATTTGGTAATTGCATCGCAAAAGCAGGTTCAGATGTTTCTTTACTTAGCTCAACAGAAGTACGTACACATTCACGATCTTCAATTTGAATACCTGCTTGTGCCATAATAACGCCAATTTTCTCAATGACTTCTTCTGGTACAATTCCTTTTTTGTAGTCTATTTGTGCTTGGTAGTATCTACGAATGATTTCATCATTACTCGCTTGTTGTGTTTCTTCATCATCAATAATACACATACCTGCCATATTAACTCCCATGTCGGTAGGACTCTTATAAGGAGATTCACCTAATATTTTTTCAAACATAGTATTTAATACAGGGAATATCTCAATGTCTCTATTATAGTTAACTGTTGTTTTTTGATATGCTTCTAGGTGAAATGGGTCAATCATATTTACATCGTTTAAGTCGGCAGTAGCTGCTTCGTAAGCTAAGTTGACTGGATGTTTTAGTGGTAAGTTCCATACAGGGAAGGTTTCAAATTTTGCATACCCTGCATTGACTCCACGAGTGTGTTCATTATATAGCTGAGAAAGACAAGTAGCCATTTTCCCTGAACCAGGTCCTGGAGCAGTTACAACAACAAGCGGTTTGCTTGTTTCTATGTATTCGTTTTTACCATAACCTTCTTCACTTACAATGTATGCAACATTACTTGGGTAGCCTGCGATTGGATAATGCAAGAATACTTTTTCACCTAAAAATTCAAGATGTTGCTTGAATGTGATTGCTGCTGGTTGATCGTTAAAGTGTGTAATTGTTACACTTCCTACGAATAAACCTTGATCACGGTATGCATCAATTAGACGTAATACCTCTACATCATAAGAGATACCTAAATCGTTACGCACTTTATTTTTTTCAATGTCGTTGGCATTGATGACGATGATGATTTCTACATCGTCTTTTAATTCCATTAACATTTTTAATTTTGCATCTGGTTCAAACCCAGGCAATACTCTTGAAGCGTGGTGGTCATCAAAAAGTTTTCCACCAAACTCTAAATATAACTTATCTCCAAATTGAGATATTCTTTCTTTAATGTGCTTAGATTGTAATTGCACATATTGTTCATTGCTAAAACCGATTTTTTTCATTTTTTTAATTCCATAATGGATAAACCAATTATGTTGTAATCTCCTCTCTTAAAACTAGTGATGATATAAAATAATCATAAAATCTATTATAGAAGAAAATAGGAAAATAAGGAAGTAAAAAACTTAAAAAAAATCAAATTGAAGAAACGTAAAATAATCATAGTATTAAATGCAAAAATCTATTATAATGTTGTATTGAAGTCAAAGCTATTTGTGATAGTTAATATAAAGAAGAATAGGAGAAACATATGAAAGATATTATTCGTATAGAGGGTGGACATGAATTACGCGGTAGTGTTCGAATTTCTGGTAGTAAAAATGCAACGGTTGCATTGATTCCAGCAGCTATTTTGAGCTCTGGATTAGTGACTGTTGTAGGTGTTCCAGATATTGCAGATGTTGCAAACCTTAAAGTGTTACTTGAAGAATTAAACGTGAAGGTAAATATCAAAGCACTAGATCATATTATAATTGATCCCAGAGAAATGGAAAACTTACCAATGGTAAGCGATAAAGTGACAAAATTGCGTGCTTCATATTACTTTATGGGTGCGTTATTAGGGAAATATGGTAAGTGTAAGATCAAGATGCCTGGAGGGTGTTATTTGGGGCCAAGACCAATTGATTTACATTTAAAAGGGTTTGAGGCACTTGGTGCCAGTGTTAGACATGAAGATGGATGTTACATTTTGGAAGCGAAAGAGCTTAGGGGAAATCGTATTTTCTTAGATATGGCTAGTGTAGGAGCTACCATTAATATAATGTGTGCAGCAGTATATGCAAAAGGAAAAACAATGATTGAAAATGCTGCAAAAGAACCTGAAATCATCGATGTTGCAACGATGTTGAACAAGATGGGTGCAAAAATTCGTGGAGTAGGAACAGATGTGATTACCATCGAAGGTGTTGATGTGTTAGATGGGTGTTTTCATGAAATTATTCCAGATCGTATTGAGGCTGCAACATACATTTGTTTAGCTGCTAGTGCGGGAAACGGTGTGAGTGTTGAAAATATTATACCTCAGCATATTGAATCATTGCTTGCAAAGTTAGAAGAAATTGGTGTAGATATGGAAGTAGATATTGATCGTGTGTTAGTGAAAGGTAGAAGTACGCAGTTACAACCGATTAAAGTGACAACAGGAACCTACCCAGGGTTTGCAACAGATATTCAACAACCGCTAACTGCGTTATTGACACAATGTCATGGACAATCAAAGGTTAGTGAGACAATTTATACAGAGCGCTTTAAACATTGTAATGAGTTGAATAAAATGGGTGCGAGCATTGATGTATTGACACCGAGCGCTTTGATCAACGGTCCAACTAAGTTAAGTGGAACGCGTGTTGTAGCTACGGATTTACGTTGTGGAGCAAGTTTGGTTATCGCTGGATTACTAGCGGAAGGAATTACCGAAATTGAAGATATTTATCATATCGAAAGAGGGTATGAGGATTTAATTGGAAAACTAAGTGCGTTAGGAGCGGTTATTGAAAAAGTTTGTGTATAATAAATGTAGGAGGTAGTTATGGAAACTGCATATACATTTGAATTAAAAGATTCACAAATTAGAATATTGGAAGATGGAAAAATAATTGGACATGTGGCTTTTCAAAAGAATGAAAATGTCTTGGATGTAGTAAGTACACAAGTGGATGCATCGCAACGTGGAAAAGGGATTGCACAGAAACTTATGCAATATTTATATGCATACAGTAAGCAAGAAGGTTATAAATTACGTCCAATATGTAGTTATGTGATTGCATATTATGAAAAACACATAGAGCTTCAAGATCAAATAGTGGATTAAACGGCAGTAATAAATATTACTACCGTTTTTTAATATTGTTTCATTTCTATATGACAAAGCATGGAAATATGGTAAAATAGATAAAGTTTATGAGGTGAATTCATGGAAGAACATAAAAGAAGAATACGAGTGAAAAGACATTTATGGCCGGATGAAATAGCAAAACAAAAGCAAAAGACAATGAAAAGATTTGCGTTACTAGCAGCTTGTCTTATTTGTTTTTTAGGTGGATTTTCAATTGCGGCTTTTTCCAATGTAAGTATTGGAGGCTTAGGTAATACAAAAATCTCTGAGGATGAGAAGTTGCAAGAGATTTTTAATATACTTAGTACAGAATGGTATTTTTCAAAAGAAGTAGAGGATATCGACGCATTTTTGAAAGAGCGTGCAATTGATGGAGTGACTATCAGTGAATATGATATTCACACTAATTATTTAGGTCCAGAGGATGCGGCAGAATATTTGAGTCAACTGGAAGGTAATTTTGTTGGTGTTGGTATGGTGTACTCAAATGTGAAAGGGGCTTTCATTATTCAATCCACGTATCCTAATTCTCCTGCTAGCGAAGCAGGTCTGCAACCTGGGGATATTATCACAAAGGTGAATGGGGTGTCGGTTGAAGGGAAAACAACGGATGAAGTTGCAGATTTAGCATTAGGGGAAAGTGGAACGATTATTAAGATTGAATATATTCGTCTAGGTGCTACACATGAAGTGGAGATGACTAGACGTAGTATAAGTACAACGGTATATGGATATATCGAAAACAACGTTGGAATTTTGGAGATTAGTAGTTTTGCAGAAACATCAACGATAGAAGTGCAGTCCTACTTAACGCAATTCAATGATGCTGGTGTAGATGAAATTATCATCGATATGCGTGGAAATACAGGTGGTTATTTGATCACTTGTGTAGAGATTGCGAATTTCTTCTTAGAAAAAGGTAGTGTTGTATTAAAAGAACAAGATAAAGAAGGAAATATTAAAGAGTTCACAACAAGTGAAGAACCCTTTATGGATTTTGAGGATATTGTCGTGTTAGTAGATGAAAATACAGCAAGTGCTGCAGAAGCATTAACTGCGGCTTTATCGGATAATTTAGATAATGTGGATGTCGTTGGAATGACAACATATGGAAAAGGAACGGTTCAGCAGTCTAGAGTATTTGAAGATGGTAGTTATTTAAAATACACGATTGCAGAATGGTTAACTCCATTGGATGAAAAAATACATGAAGTAGGAATAACACCGGATGTAGAAGTGAGTCTACCTTTAGCGGTGAACCATTACACAATACAGGATGATAGCGTTTATTATGTAGATAGTGTTGCTGGAAAAGTGATGGATGCACAAATTTATTTGCAGTTTTTAGGGTATGATGTAGATCGAGTGGATGGCTATTATTCACAATCGACAAAACTGGCGGTTGAGCAATTCAAAGCGGATTTAGGTTTACTTGTTAATGATGCAATTGATAATGAGTTGTTGATTTCATTGATTTCATCAAGTAAGCAAAAATGGTACCAAGAAGAATCGTTATTAGATACACAAATCCAAGAAGCCTATAGCATTATTGAAGCGAATAACTAAGAAACGATTGCAACTGCAATCGTTTCTTATATACGTGTATAGATTGCATAAAAAGGCATAAAATAAATGTTAATAGCGTATATATGAGGAGGTTTTATGTTTACATTACAATCAAAGTTTAAACCGAGTGGGGATCAACCACAAGCCATTGAAAAACTTGTTGAAGGTTTACAAAAAGGACTTGAACACCAAGTTCTTTTAGGTGCTACAGGAACAGGGAAGACATTTACTATGGCAAATGTTATTGCACAAGTGAATAAACCTACCCTTGTTTTCGTACATAATAAGACACTTGCGGGACAATTGTACATTGAGTTAAAAGAATTGTTTCCAACTAATCGCGTGGAGTATTTTGTTTCTAATTTCGACTATTATCAACCAGAAGCCTATTTACCAAGTAGTGATACATACATAGACAAGACAGCGACAACCAACCAAGAATTGGATATGCTTCGAATGGCTGCTGAAAATAGTGTTTTAGAGCGTAGAGATACAATCATTGTTGCTAGTGTGGCGTGTATTTATGGAGCAAGTAATCCAGAGTTGTATCGTGGAATGTTTTACAATTTGCGAGTTGGTGAATGTATTGATCGTAAGGAATTATTGAAACAACTTGTCTCTAGACAATACAGTCGAAATGATATGGATGTAATACGTGGTTCTTTTCGTGTGCGTGGTGACAACATTGAAATAGGATTGGGGCACACGGATGCGTATATTTTACGTATCGAAATGTTTGATGAAGAGATTGAACGAATTTGTGAAGTGGATCCACTAACAGGAAAAGTGATACAAGCATATCAAGTGTACGTGCTGTATCCAGCTAGTGGGTATGCTACACCAAAGGAACAATTAAAAAAAGCCTGTATAACCATTGAAGAAGAATTAGAAGGACGTCTTACACAATTTAAAGAAGAAGATAAGCTGTTAGAGTTACAAAGGCTAGAACAACGAACACGTTATGATGTAGAGGCTTTGAGAGAGTTTGGTATGTGCCCAGGAATTGAAAATTATGCTAGACACATCGATGGAAGAAGTCCAGGTGAAACACCCTATACATTATTTGATTATTTCCCTGAAGATTTTTTACTTGTGATTGATGAAAGTCATGTATCGATTCCACAAGTTAGAGGGATGTATAATGGGGATCGCGCACGTAAAGAAACACTTGTGAATTTTGGATTTCGTTTGCCAAGTGCACTGGATAATCGACCATTGCGTTTTGAGGAGTTTGAAAAAAAGGTGAGTCAAGCAATCTATGTTAGTGCCACACCTGGAGATTATGAATTGGAAAAAGTAAATCATCAGGTAGTACAACAAATTATTCGTCCAACAGGATTGTTGGATCCACTTGTAGATGTAAGAAAAACACATGGGCAAATAGATGATTTGGTGGATGAAATACGTACACAAATTGCAAGAAATGAAAGAACGTTAATTACGACTTTAACAGTGCGTATGGCAGAGGATCTAAGTTCTTACTTAAAACAGTTAGACTTTAAAGTTGCATGGTTGCACCATGAAGTAAAAACGATTGAGAGAAGTGAGATTATTAATGATTTACGATTGGGTAAATATGATGTTTTAATTGGTATTAACTTATTACGAGAGGGATTGGATATTCCTGAAGTATCTTTGATTACTATTTTAGATGCGGACAAAGAAGGTTTTTTACGTAGTGAGCGTTCATTGATTCAGATTATTGGTCGTGCAGCTAGAAATAGCAATGGTCGTGTAATTATGTATGCTGATACTATTACAAAGTCGATGCGAAAAGCATTGGATGAAACACAACGTAGAAGAGAAATACAAATGCAGTTTAATGAGGAACACGGTATTACACCAACAACAATAAAAAAAGAAGTGCACGAGGCGATGCACTCGCACGAAACGAAAGAAATGTCGAAAAAATATATTTCCAAAAAAGGGAAAGTTTCGAAAAAAGAAAAGGAAGCATTATTAGAGTCTATGGAGAAAGAGATGAAAGAAGCAGCGAAAGCATTGGATTTTGAAAGAGCAGCACAGTTGAGAGATATGCTGATGGAGTTAAGGAATGCGTAAATATCATTTCTTTTTCTTCTTTTTTATTATGGCATTACAAAGTATGGCAGCTAACTTTGCACATCCAATTACACCAACAATCATTTATGATTTGGGTTTAGAGAGTTATAGTTTTGGATTGTTTTTTGCAGGTATGGCATTTACCAATTTCTTATTTTCTCCTTTTTGGGCGAATCAAATAAAACGTAGAGGGAGCGCAAAGGTTTTAGGTGTTTGTTGTGTAGGATATGCAATTGGACAAGCTATGTTTGGTGTTTTCACAACCATTGAAACCATCTTTCTTGCTAGAGTATTTTCAGGATTATTTGTAAGTGGAATCATGGTTAGTTATCTGACTTATGTAATCCACAAGGCGGATATTTCACAACGAGGACGATTGCTTGCATTGTCGGCCACTTTTACAAGTGTATTTGGAGCGTTTGGTTATCTAATTGGCGGTGTGGTTGGAGTTTATTCAATTCCGATTACATTTGTTTTACAAAGTGGTGTTTTGGCTTTGTGTGGACTATTGTTTTATTTCACACTAGCAGACGATCGAGTAAGTGAAACAAATACGTTATCAATAAAAAGTATGAATCCATTTTCAGCCTTTATACAAGCTAAGCAATATATTAATGTATTATTTGTTGCACTGTTTGCATGTGTCTTTATTTCTAGTGTAGCGACAACTTGTTTTGATCAAAGTTTTAATTATTATATAAAAGATGTATTTCAGTTTAGCTCTGTATATAATGGTACTTTAAAAGCGGTTGTTGGCTTCATCTCGCTAATCGCAAATACAACAATTTGCGTATATTTAATTCGTAGAACGAACCAAGTGAATAGTGCAATTGTTTTGTTTTTGGGATGTGCGTTCACGTTGTTTTCTATCTTATGGATTTCTCAATTGGTTTTATTTATGGGGATAGTTTTAATCTTTTTTGCATGTAATGCAATGTATATACCAATTGTACAAAACATTTGTGTAGAACAAGCAAAGGGAAGTGATTCGACAGCGATAATGGGTTTATATAATGCTATGAAATCCTTAGGAATGATTGGGGGAGCCTTGGTAGCGGGGTTTGTATATGATGTGAATAACACATTACCATTCTCTTTATCTTCCATATTTTTCATAATTGCGATATTATGTTTATTGTATTATAAAGTATTACTTAGGAGGAAATCGTAGATGGGACATGTAAGAGCCTTTGTTTATGAGTTTTTTAATACATATACCAAAGATGAGCAATGGATGACAATTTTATTTGCAAGTGCATTCTTGCCATTTCAAGTGACTTTATTCATTGTTGGATTGGGAGCTGTTGGATTGATTGTATTTACAGATGTGAAAAAACTAATTCGCACAGTGAGAGGTGGAAAGTTATTGTTGTGGATAACCATATATAGTTTTGTGGTATCACTATTGTCACAAAATCCACAAGGGATGCTTGTTTCCGCTGTATTTTTCTTGTTTATGATAAATTTATTACATTACCAAAAATATTTAAATCGAAAAGTCTTTGAACAAGTAATTGATATTGCGATTATCTTAAGTATAGGAGCTGTTTTATATAGTGTGTTTGAACAAGTGTATTACATGACACAAGTAGATGGTATGGGGTTTTTCGATATTCAAAATAAACCTATATATCGTGTGAAATCATTCTTCTATAATGCAAACTATTACGCAACTATGATTGTTGTTGTGCAATCCTTTTGTATTTATAAGTATTTCAAAATTAAGAAGTTAAGTTTTCGCTTTTTCTATGGTGGAGTAGTATTAGCAAATGCATTTGCTTTATACCTTACAGGAGCTCGAACTGCGATTCTTGTAATGGTAATTATGGTTTTGGTTATGTTACTTGTGAATGCTTGGTATAAAAGTTTTGTAGCTGCCCTTTTAGGAATTGGTGGTAGTGTTTTTGCGTTAAGTTTAAAACCAGGCTTGATTCCTAGGTTAGCTTCACAGGGGCTGGACTTAGCAAGACGTGAACAAATATGGGAAGCAGCAATTTTGATGTTGAAAGATAGTTTTGTTTTTGGAAGGGGTCCATATGCTTATTCACATCAATATCATCAATATATTGATAAATATATTGATGTATATGGGATTGAGCGATATGAGGAGTATTCTTTGGGAATTGCAACACAACATGCACACAACGCATTATTAGATATGTTGATTTCCTTTGGTATAGTAGGAACACTTTTAATATTTATATATATTGTTCAACAAATTCGACAACTATTTCAAATGATTAAAATGAAAGTGGATAAAGAAGCAATCGCATTACTTGTTGCATTTCTAGTAATTGCTGTGACTTCAAGCATTATTGATCATGTATTCTTTTGGGTAAATACAGGAATGATTTTCTTCTTACTGTTAGGAAGTTGTGATATGTTTATTAGGGAGAATGGATATGAATGATATTCTTAATATTAGTGTATATATTATGAGCTTTGCGTTTTGCTTATATGCAATCAGCGCAATTAACTTTGAAAAAATATGTTATGTATCAAATCCATATAAAGTACGCTTACTAATGATTTTAATGGCCATAGGATTAGCGTATTTAGTTGCTCAATTTTTATTAATGATCACCATTTATCATTAAATGTAAAACATCTCATATACTGTTGTGAGGTGTTTTTTTATGAAACAAATATATTTTAAGATTGTCTTTTTATTAGTTACAATAATGGGGATGTATATCCTTTTTCATAATATATTCGCTAATGATGTGGAAAGTCTTATTTTGGATGTGTCAAATGTACAAACAAAAGAACCAGCAAAGATACAAGTCTCTTTAACAAGGGAAGGTGTACAAAGTAATATTGAGTTAGAGGCATATTTGATTGGTGTAGTAGCAAGTGAAATGCCATCCAGTTTTGAATTAGAGGCACTGAAGGCACAAGCTGTAGCAGCAAGAACATTTGTCGCTCAAAGAGGGTATCAAGTAGATGATACGACATCTTCACAAGTGTATTATAGTAATGAAGAACTGCAAGAAATACATGAAGAAGGATATTTTGAAATGATTGAAAAAATTACACAAGCAGTGCAAGAAACGCATGGAGAAGTATTAGTGTATGACAATAAATATATTAGTGCGTTGTTTTATTCATCAAGTGGAGGGATGAGTAATTGTTCTCAAGATTATTTTGTTAGTGAACAGGCGTATCTACAAAGTGTTCCCTCTCCTTGGGATTTACAGTTTGAATCTACGACACAAAGTATAAATATACCACTTGATGATTTTTATGCAGCTTTACAATTGGAAGGTGGTGTGATTACTCATTTAGAACGATATGATAGTGGATATGTAAAAGAAGTTCATATTGGTTCAGGTGTATATAGTGGAAGAGAAATAAGAGAAGCCCTAACCCTTCGTTCATCAAATTTTGATATTAGTATAAGTGATCAAGTGTATATTACGACATATGGATATGGGCATGGTGTGGGGATGTCCCAATATGGTGCACAAGGTATGGCACTGCAAGGGTCCACATATAGAGATATACTTACACATTATTATAGTGGAGTGGATATTATAAATTTATATGAATAAGATATATATTCTAGTGCATACTTTTATTGAGGTGAAAAGATGCAAATGTATAAACAATCTAGAAAGAAAACGAAATTTATATTCGGATTGAGTATCGTTCTTGTGATTGCGATTGCTTTATTGATTGTGCAATTGTTGCAAGTGGATACAACGGTTGAAGAAGTAGCGGTTTTAAAAGAAGAGGAGCAGGTGTTGGATTTGCCAATCCAAGAACAACGTGTTCAATTACCATTTTCTGTAGAAGCACAAATTGCGATTGAATATTTTGATGGACAAGATCATGATGTTGTCGACTATACGAAATTTGAGGGAGTATATCGTCCAAGTCAAGGAATGGATTACACATTCAATAATGAAAACTTTGATGTGTTGTGTATGTTGGATGGGGTTGTGACACAGGCGAAGCAAGACCCATTGTTTGGGAATACGATTACGATTACTAGTGAGCATGTTAGTGTTACGTATCAAAGTCTAGATACACTAAACTATAAAGAGAATGATGCAGTGAAGCAAGGTACACCGATTGCCAAGGCAGCCAGTAATACATACAACTCACAGCTAGGTAATCACGTGCATATTGTAGTAAGTGTTAACGACACAATTGTGGATCCAGAAACGATTTATAATAAAACATTAAGCCAGATAAAGTAACGCCATGTTACTTTATTTTTAGTTTCGTACTCTAATCTTTTAATTTAAAATGTTTGTGTTATAATAAGGTAGCGAACTAGAAAGTGAGGTAGTATATGTTTTTATCAAAAGAAGTTGGTATCGACTTAGGTACTGCGAATTTATTAATTTACGTTAAAGGAGAAGGAGTTGTTGTAGATGAACCTTCTGTAGTTGCGATTGATGCAGAAACAAGAAAATGTTTAGCTGCAGGAAATGAAGCAAAAGATATGTTAGGAAGAACACCTGGAAGAGTAAAAGCGATTCGTCCATTAAAAGATGGAGTTATTGCGGACTTTGAGGTGACAGAGATTATGTTGAACTACTTCCTTAAAAAGATAAATATTAAGGGAATGTTTAAAAAACCAACTATTTTAATATGTTGTCCTTCAAATATAACAAGTGTTGAAAGAAATGCAATTCGTGACTGTGCGTATCGTGCAGGAGCAAAAAAAGTATACATTGAGGAAGAACCAAAAGTAGCAGCTGTTGGAGCTCGCTTAGATATTTCAAAACCAAGTGGATGTATGGTTTTAGATATTGGTGGAGGAACTACAGATATCGCTGTCTTATCTTTAGGTGAAATCGTTACAAGTTTATCTTTAAAAATTGCTGGGGATACCTTAGATCGAGATATTATGAAGTATTTAAAAGATAATAAAAAATTATTAATTGGTGAGCGTACAGGAGAAGAGATTAAAAAGGCGATTGGTACTGCTAGAAAAGGTGGGCACGACTTGAGCATGAAAGTAAGTGGTAGAGATATGGTAACTGGATTACCACATCAAGTAGAACTTACAAGTGCAGAAGTAGAAGAGTCATTGCGTGAATCTTTAAAACAAATTGTGACTGCTTGTAAGACGGTATTAGAGAAAACACCTCCAGAATTATCAAGTGATATAATTACACGTGGAGTTGTTATTACAGGTGGTGGAGCATTACTAGATGGAATCGATGAATTATTGGCGAATGAACTACATATTCCAGTGTTTCCTGCAGAGAATGCTTTAACTTGTGTAGCAGAAGGAACAGGTATTTTATTAGAAAATTTAGGTGTGACTAAATAAGTATAGAGGGGTGACTTCAATTCGAAGTTATCCTTTTTTATTGACAAGCAATAGTAGACATCATTATAATAGTAGCAATATTTAGGAGGAATTTCATGAACGAATTTTTAGAGTTAATTATGAATGGAGTAGCCATGGTGTTGAGTGATTCTATACTTCATTTTATACTGAATTTATTGGCAGGGGTTGTTGTGTTTATTGTAGGGATGAAGATTTCTAAAAACTTTGTACACAAAATGTTTGATACAAAGTTTTTACAAGGTAAAGATCAAAGTGTTGTAAGGTTTTTAAGGTCTTTATGCAGTATTGGATGTAAATTCATCGTTGTGCTTTTAGTTGCTTCTATTATTGGGGTACCGATGGCATCACTTGCGGCGTTAGTAGCAAGTTTAGGACTAGTGGCAGGTATGGCTTTACAAGGAAGTTTATCAAATTTTGCCGGTGGAGTTATGATTTTATTTTTCAAACCTTTCAGTGTTGGAGATAGTATTGTAAGTGGAGTACACCAAGGAGAAGTGGAAGAAATCAGTTTGTTTTACACAATTTTGAAAACACCAGATAATCAACGCATAGTTTTACCTAATGGTGTCACTTCAAATTCTGCACTGCTTAATGCGAGCGTGAACAAGACAAGAAGAGTGACGCTGGATTTTGCTGTTGCAGACATGAAGGAAGTTGCACGAGTACGAGGGACAATTTTAGCTTGTATGGAGCAAATACCACAAAGTTTACAAGAGCCAGCACCATGTGTACCTATCACGCAAAAGGATGGAAATGGAGTCGTTGTACAAGCGCAAGTTTGGTGTAATACAAAAGATCGTGATGTAGTATATTCACAATTGATTGAACTTACAAATACAGCTTTGCAAGAAAAATAATGAGAAAAAGTATGAAAATCATACTTTTTTTTTAGGAAGTTTTTGTATTTCCTCATATATGCGTATAGGAGGATAATTATGGACTATTTAGAGCGATTAAAGTCTTTATTAAAAGAGGGGAATTGTAGTGCAATTGCCAGTGAGCAAAGTTATTGGAAGAGTATATGGGAAGAGTATGTAAAGGATAGTGAAAAATATTTTAAAGGGATGAATCATTTCGAAGCGATTACTCGATTGATATCAGAAAAAAATTATAGTGAAAGATGTAATAAGTTAAATTGTAAGGAGTTGGGAGTACGGATTAAAGCGGGAGATATATGTTTTATTGATTTTGGAAAAGGGTATCTTAACGAAGCGGGTTTTCAACATTTTGGTTTAATTTTGACGATAAAATTTAATAAAACACTTGTTATTCCAATGACAAGTAATTACAGAACAAGTGCTAGTTGTAGTCAAAAGTTACATTTGTATCCCCTTGGTAAAATTGAGGGTATGGCAAGAGAGTCGACTTTGTTTTTGAATGATGCAAGATTTATAAATAGTGCTCGAATTATAGATGTAAAAGCTCATATTGATGTAAATAGTGATTTGTTTGCAGATATCTATGCACGTTTTTATGAAACTATAAAGTTTTAACACACTTCGACACAATCTTATATTCGCAATGCGTAGAATAAGATGGAACAGGAGTGGAAGTATGCAAAAGACATATCAATTACAAAAAACAAATTTTCAAATGTATACCTTATTATGTATTCCCTTAGGAATGGTTTTTGGAATCATTCCAAGTGTTTACTTACCTATTTTGGTAAGTGTTATTTTGATTAGATTAACCACAAATATGAAATATTATATTGGGCTATCCATTGGGTTAATCGCTGCAAGTTATGTGTATACACCAAATTTATGCATCATTTATACGGCGTTAGTATGCGTCATTTTACTTATTCATCTGATATTATCCCAGTTACACATGCAAGTGTTTCAGGGGGTATTTGTAGGTGTTTGTTTAGCAGTACTTGCGTATATTGGAGGAATGAGCATTTTTAATGCATTCATACATAGTATTATTTTTTATGCATTGTATTACAGCTTACAGGAAGTGCAAGAAGTACATATATACGTATACATATTTATATTTTCGTTATACCTAGTATTGAGTGTATATTTACCGAATTATTACTTAGCATACGCTTGTCTATTACTTGCATCACTAAGTTTTTTTGTACCTTATTCTTTATTGTTTACATGTATTATTATCTTATATGCAAGTGGGGTGTATCCCATCGTTTTATTGTATGCGCTATTTGTGAATACACGTAAACAATATCAATTTTTATGGGCAATTGGAGGTTTTGCATTATTGTATTTTGAGATGTCTTTAGAAGTACTATTGTTTGTATTCGTACTAACTTTAATGTCGATGTTTGTGACAGAAGAAGATGAAAGTGTAAGTCAGGTGAGTGATGATTTACAAAAAAGTCATCAATTGCTTCTTCAGCAAAATTTCTATAAGCAAATCATGAATTTTAGTAATATATTTTATGATTTAGGTAAGTATTATGAGTATATGTTTCGTGCAGAGGGATCTTTATTAATTATGATGTCGGAAGCCCTTAGTTATAATGCGAAAATTTGTAAACAATATATTCATGTGAAAGAAACTAAACAAAAACGAATTACACAAGCCATACAAGGATATAAATTTAATGTTTTAGAATGTTTGTATGAAGAAGATTACAATCATATTCGAGTAAGTATTCAAGTGGATCAACTGTTTGAAGAAGAAATACACGATGTAATATTGCCGCTTGTAGAGAAAATATGCGAATGCAAAATGAAGATTAGACTACCCAAAGCAACTTCTTTTTTCTTAAAAAAGAAAATGATTGTATTAGAAAGTTTATCGTATATGAATGTGTCTATATTTCGTGATGAGGTTGCTTTATCAAATGTGAATGGGGATCACAGTACAACCTTTCAAAATGAAAATCAAAGCGTTTGTATTTTGAGTGATGGAATGGGTAAAGGAGAGCAAGCACATAAAATAAGTCAATTAATGATTCAAATAGTGGAAAAACTATTGCGAAGTGATGTTCCGCAAGTAGAGTGTGTAAAGCTTATGAATAAGTTTATACACTCGGATTTATATGCAACATTGGATATTTTATGTTTTGATCAAAAAAATGCAATGGCATATTTGTCAAAGTCAGCAGCGGCACCAACCTACTTGTATCGTAATGGGCAATTGTTTGAAATAAGTGGTAGTAGTTTGCCTATTGGTATTGTTGAAAATGTACATGCTGATGTATATCAAATACCATGCTTCAAAGAGGATATTTTTATCATGGTGAGCGATGGTGTTGCGAAAAGGGAAATTGATGCTTGGAGTAATTTAAAACGATGTAATGCGATTAAAAATGAAGGGATTAACTTTATGAATATTGTGAAACAAAAAATCCGTAAAGATGATGCGTCGATAATTATGGCAAAAATACAATGATTTAGGTATAATGAGTACATGATTGATAAAAAAGAATTAGATAATAAATCATGGTTAATTGCAGTAAGTGGTGGGGCAGATTCAATGTGCTTATTGGATTTGTGTTATCAACAAGGGATTTCTATTGTGGTTGGACATGTAAACTATCAAAAACGAGAAAGTGCAAACAGGGATATGCAAGGTGTACAAGAGTATTGTGCAAAACGAAACATACCCTGTTTTGTTATGAAGGTAACATCCTATGATACTAGTAATTTTCAAGCACAAGCAAGAAAAATAAGGTATGATTTTTTTGCGAGAATTTTACAACAAGAACAACTAGATGGTGTGTTGGTTGCACATCATCAGGATGATGTGTTAGAAACATATATGATGCAAAAACAACGAAACATGGAAGTCGATTATTATGGAATTAAGAAGGAAGTTGTTTTCGAAGGGATGCTTGTTAAACGTGTTTTATTATCCTATTCAAAGGCACAACTGATTGCTTATTGTGAATCGCACAAAGTAGTATACTATGAAGATGAGTCAAACTTTGAAAATACGTATACTCGTAATAAAGTGCGAAATGAAGTGATTGCTTTTATGAGTGTGGAAGAAAAAGAATCCATGTTAGCGAAGGTGGACGCAGATAATTTACAAAATAATATGCAAAATGAAGTTGTTGCGAAGTTGTTGAAGGGTGCAAAAAATGGTATAGATAAGAGTGCATATATGAAGTTGGATAAAACAATACAACGATTACTATTGCGTAAATGGATTGCACAAACTTGTGATATTTATACATTAAGTAAGCGACAAATCGAAGAAATTCATAGACAAATAACTCATAAAAATACAAACTTTAAGCATAATATAAATGGAGTTGGTTTTTTGATGAGTGAATATGGAGTGCTGAAAGTTGCTTTACAAGAGCAAATAGAGTACACGTACATAGTAGAAGACGCAATGCCATTCACTTGTCCATATTGTAGTATTGCAATGCAGGGGGAAGTTATTGAGAAGTGTAGTGTTAATGCATCAGATTTTCCATTAACCATTCGAAATGCTAAAGCAGGGGACGCAATACGCTTACGACATGGTACAAAAAAAGTGTCTCGATTCTTTATTGATCGTAAGGTTTCAAAAGAAGAACGCCAAAAGTGGCCAGTTGTTACAAATAAATATGGTAAAGTTATCTTTGTTTGTGGGATAGGATGTGATATTGCATATTTTAGTAACAATTATGATTTGTTTGTGTTAAAATAAAAATATTGTTTTAGGAGGATTTAATGATGCATAAAGATGTTGCTGAGATACTATATTCACGTGAAGAAATTGCTGAGAAGTGTAAACAATTGGCGAAGCAAATTAGTGATGATTATAACGCGAAAGGAGAAGTTCCATTATTGGTTGCTCTTTTGAAAGGAAGTATTCCTTTTCTTAGTGATTTAATGAAAGAAATTGATATCGATGGATTGGAATTTGATGTTATGGATGTTTCAAGCTATGATGGTACAGAGTCAGTTGGAGATGTGAAAATCAACAAAGATTTAGATCGTTCATTACGTGGTGTAAGCGTATTGATGGTTGAAGACATTGTAGATACTGGTAGAACTTTGTGTGAAGTGAAAAAGATGCTTTACAATAAAGGTGCAAAGGATGTGAAAATTGTAACATTCTTAGATAAGCCGGAGCGTCGTGTAGCGGATGTAAAAGCAGATTATGTTGGATATGTAATAAAAAATGAATTCGTAATCGGTTATGGATTAGATTACAATCAAAAATACCGTAATTTACCTTATGTAGGTGTATTGAAAAGATCTGTGTACGAATAATAGGAGGTACGTATGAAAAGAAAAAGTCCTTTAATGTTTTTACCATATGTAATATTAATACCTCTTCTAGTTTGGATTGTAATGTATGGAGGACGTAATGACGTCGAAACATTCACATACAATGCCTTTGTTAAAGAAGCGGAAGATATGAAGTTTGGTGAAGTAAACCTTGGAGTGGGAAGTGTTTTATTAGAGGTTGATGGTATATATTATACAGAAAAAGATGGTGAGGAAGTAGAAAATTATTTCTACGTACAATTGCCAAAAACAGATGACAACATTGCTTATTTAGAAGATGTGTTAACAGAAAAAGACAATGATGTAAATGTACATGAACCAAATCAAGATACATTTTGGTTGAGTCTAATTTCTAATTTACTACCATTAGTATTAATGGGAGGATTAGCAATTTTCTTTTTAAGTAAAATGGGTGCAGGTGGTCAAAATAAAGCCTTTGAATTTGCTAAGTCGAAAGCAAAAATAGAAGGGGACATTAAAGTACGATTCAAAGATGTTGCTGGATGTGATGAAGAAAAAGAAGAAGTAAAAGAAATTATTGATTACTTGAAAAATCCAAAGAAATTCTCAGACATGGGAGCTCGTATTCCAAAAGGAATGTTGATGGTAGGTCCTCCAGGAACTGGGAAAACTTTGTTAGCAAAAGCAGTTGCAGGTGAGGCAGATGTACCATTTTTCTCGATTTCAGGTTCTGATTTTGTTGAGATGTTTGTAGGTACTGGGGCGAGCCGTGTACGTGATATGTTTAAAAAGGCAAAGCAAGCAGCACCATGTATTGTGTTTATTGATGAGATTGATGCAGTAGGTAGACAACGTGGAGCAGGTATGGGTGGAGGAAACGATGAACGTGAACAAACACTAAACCAAATGCTTGTTGAGATGGATGGAATGGCAGAAAATACAGGAATTGTAATTATTGCTGCAACAAACCGTCCGGATGTGTTGGATCCTGCGTTATTAAGAAGTGGTCGTTTTGATCGTCAAATCACAGTAAACTTACCTGATAAAAAAGGTCGTAGTGAAATTTTGGCAGTACATGCAAGAAACAAAAAATTGGCAAGTGGTGTTGAGTTAGAAAATTTAGCGAAGAGAACACCAGGATTTTCTGGAGCAGATTTAGAAAATGTATTGAATGAAGGTGCAATTTTAGCAGTACGTGATAAGAGAACTGCAATTACTATGGAAGATTTAGATGAGGCAATTGACCGTGTTATGATGGGGCCTGCCAAAAAATCTAAAAAGTATAATGAAGATGATAAAAAATTAGTGGCTTATCATGAAGCTGGGCATGCTGTTATTGGAATTAAATTAAAAGATGCTGACATGGTTCAAAAAGTGACTATTATTCCTAGAGGGGATGCTGGTGGTTATAACTTAATGACACCTAGAGAAGAGAAATACTTCCACCGTAAGAAAGAATACATGGCGCAGATTACAGGATTGCTTGGAGGGCGTGTTTCAGAAGAAATCGTCTTTGGAGAAATTAGTGCTGGTGCAGTGAATGATATTGAGAAAATTACAAAAATTGCGAAAGCAATGGTCCGTGTATTTGGGATGTCTAGTTTAGGACCTATTCAATATGCAGATCCACAAGGTAATGTGTTCTTAGGAAGAGACTACAATAGTGGAAATAACTATTCTGGTGAAGTAGCGAGTGAAATTGATAAAGAAGTACGTCAAATTGTTGATGCGTGTCATGAACAATGTAAACAAATACTGACAGATAATATTGATTTATTGCATTTGATTGCGCAAACTTTAATAGAAGAAGAAACGTTGACACATGAACAAATTAATAACTTAGTAGAGTTTGGTACATTGACTAACCCAACAATACAAGAAGAAGCAAAACCACAAGAAGAAGCAAACCAAGAGGTTGTTGAATCAGTGGAAGAAGTAGTAGAAGATGAAACTCGTGTTGAGGAAGAAAAAAGTGCTGAATAGCACTTTTTTACTAGGAGGAAACGATGAATTATAGTGTTATTTTATTGGCTGCAGGGAAAGGAAGTCGCAGTCAGTTGGATTATAATAAAGTGTTTTATACATTTGAAAATGATGAGGTATTAATTCAAAAGAGTGCTACACATTTTTTAGAGGATGATGCATGTAAGGAAATTATTATTACAACTACACCACAAGAAATAGAGAAGATGAGAAGTTTATTTACTCATTCTAAGGTTTCATTCGTATTTGGAGGAGATACGCGTCAAGATAGCGTGCTAGCTGCATTACAAAGCGTACAAGAGGATTATGTAATGATTCATGATGGAGCACGTTGTTTTCTTTCGAAGAATACCATAGATGCTTGTAAGGAGACTTTATCGTATGCTGATGCATGTGTGGTGATGGTTGCTTGTATTGATTCTATGAAACGTGTAGTAGATCATAAAGTAGTAGAAACACTTGATAGAGAAACTTTGTATAATGCACAAACTCCACAATGTTTCAAAACACAATTGATTAAAGCTTGTTATGAACAAGGGAAAAAGGAAGGTTTCATTGCCAGTGATGACACGACTTTAGTGAGTACATTTAGCGATTGTGATATTTATGTAGTCAAAGGTGAGTATACCAATATAAAAGTTACGACACCTAAAGATTTAAAATAACTTGTGAAAATTTAAACAAATTTGATGAAATACAGCTTTTTTTGAATAAGACACTTTATTTTTATATGTTTTTAGAGTAGAATAAGAGTGTTAAATATAGGAGGAAATATAAAATGCCATTAGTATCAGCAAAAGAAATGCTTGTAAAAGCACACGCGGGGAAATACGCAGTAGGACAATTTAACATCAACAACTTAGAATGGACAAAAGAAATTTTATTAGCAGCTCAAGAAGCAAACTCACCAGTAATTTTAGGAGTTTCTGAAGGAGCAGGGAAATACATGACTGGATATAAAACAGTTGTAGGTATGGTAAGTGCTATGGTGGATTCTTTAGGAATCACTGTACCAGTTGCTTTACACTTAGACCACGGGTCATACGAAGGGGCAAAAGCTTGTATCGAAGCTGGATTCTCATCAATTATGTTTGATGGATCTCACTACCCATTCGAAGAAAACTTAGCAAAATCAAAAGAAATCATTGAAATTTGTCAATCAAAAGGAATTTCAGTGGAATGTGAAGTTGGTTCAATCGGTGGAGAAGAAGATGGAGTAATCGGTAACGGTGAAGTTGCAGATCCACAAGAGTGTAAAACAATCGCTGACTTAGGAGTAGATATGTTAGCTGCTGGAATTGGAAACATCCATGGAAAATACCCAGAAAACTGGACTGGATTAAACTTTGAAGTTTTAGCAGAAATCCAAGATGTAACAAATGGAAAACCATTAGTATTACATGGAGGGTCAGGAATTCCTGCTGATCAAATCGCAAAAGCAATCTCTTTAGGAGTTTCTAAAATTAACGTTAACACAGAGTTACAATTAGTATTCGCTGATGCAACTAGAGCATACGTTGAAGCTGGAAAAGATAAAGAAGGAAAAGGATACGATCCACGTAAATTATTAGCACCAGGTGCTGCTGCAATTCGTTCAAAAGTAATCGAAATGATGAGCGAATTTGGTTCAAAAGGACAAGCATAATTTAGAAGGAAGATGAATTCATTAAGAATTCGTCTTTTTTTTTGAAAAAAAGTTAAAATTTAATGAATATTTTGTCGAACTTTGTTAATATATATAAGTAAAAAAGGAGAGAACCATGGATTATACAAATCAAGTAGAAATGTTTAATGAAAAAAAGCTTTCTACAAATAAAAGATGGATTGAAAAAGGTGTTTATATTATGGATCCAAACAACACATATATCGATGAAGATGTAGTGATTGGAGAAGGTAGTACAATTTACCCCAATGTATTTCTATTAAAAGGAAGTCAAATTGGATGCAATACTACAATTTTACCTAATTCATTCATTGTAAACTCTAAAATTGGTGATGGAGTTACCATTGATTCAAGCAAGGTCAGTGATAGTGAAGTTGGTGACAACAGCGTAGTTGGACCTATGTCACATTTACGTAATGAGACAAAAATTATTGGAAATGCAAGAATTGGAAATTTTGTAGAGTTTAAAAAATCCGTTTTCGGGCAAGGTAGTAAGTGTGCACACTTAACGTACATCGGAGATACTGAAGTTGGAAAAGATGTAAATTTCGGATGTGGAGTAGTCACTGTGAATTATGATGGTAAAAATAAATTTAAAACGATCATAAAAGATGGTGTATTTGTGGGTAGCAATGTAAACCTAATTGCACCGTTAACAATTGGTGAAAATGCTGTACTAGCAGCAGGTAGTACAATTACAGAGAATGTGGGAGCTGGCGATTTGGCCATTGCTAGATCACATGCAGTTGTAAAACAAGGTTATGGAATTAAATATAAAAATAAATAGGAGAATTTAAAACAATGGAAAACAATAAAACAATCGTGTTCGCGTTAACATCTAGTGTAGGACTAGCAAAAGAAATTTGTGAGCATATCGGATTAAATCTAGGAGACTGTGATGTAAAACATTTTGCAGATGGTGAGATTTTAGTAGAATTAAATGAAAGTGTACGTGGAAAAAATGTATATATTGTACAATCAACAAATGCCCCAGTATCAAGTAACATTATGGAAGTGTTGATTGCAATTGATGCATGTAAAAGAGCAAGTGCGAATACAATCAATATTGTTATGCCATATTATGGATATGCAAGACAAGATCGTAAAGCAAAACCTAGACAACCAATTACGAGTAAATTAGTTGCAGGATTATTAGAAAAAGCAGGAGCTAGTAGAATTATTACTTGTGAGTTGCACGCGTCACAAATTCAAGGGTTCTTTGAAATCCCTACGGATGATTTAAGTGCAATTTGCCTAATTGGATCTTATTTTGTACAAAAAGGATTCGCAAAAGATTGTGTAGTTGTTTCACCAGATCATGGAGGGACTGTACGTGCTAGAAGATTGGCAGATATCTTACAAGCTCCACTGGCAATCATTGATAAGCGTAGACCAAAACCAAATGTAGCTGAGGCAATGAATTTGATTGGTGATGTAGAAGGAAAGCGTGTCATCATAGTGGATGATATTGTAGATACAGCAGGAACTTTAATGACTGGGATTGATATGTTATATGCAAAAGGTGCAACAGAAGTATATACATCATGTGTACATGCTGTATTATCAGGGCCAGCAATTGAACGTATTCGCAATTCTAAAATTGTAGAATTTGTTTGTACGAATACAATCGACCAAAGTGAAAAACAAGCGGATTTAGACAAAATCACAGTAATCAGTGTTGCACAATTAATTGCGGCAACAATTGAGCAAATTGAAGAAGGAAAATCATTAAGTGATGTAATTAAAACATTTAATGAGTTTGATAATTAAGAGGTAAGACAATCGTCTTATCTTTTTTTTTGAGTTTTATGATATACTGTAAACATGAGTAATAAGGGAGAAAGTATATGAAAAAATTACAAAAAATATGGATCGTTTGCTTACTTATAGTAGCTAGTATTGGTGTTCATGTGCAAGCACAAACAACACCTACGGATGAAGGTATAGCAAACACAAAAACACAAGATAGTGCAATCGTATTAAACAACACGATTGATTATGAGCAATTGTATAATGTTAATACTAGTGGGGACGGTGTTACGATTTATGGATTCAATAAGTCATATCTAGAAACTTTGGCTCCAGATGCAGAGGGGTTAATACATGTAGACTTAATCATACCTGCAACTATTCAAGGGAAAAAAGTGGAGCGTATTAATGAAGGAGCTTTTTATTTATTATCCAATGATGATTCCTTTTATGCTAACGTGCGTATCCGTTCTATCAATTTAGAGAATGCAGTCAATTTAAAAACAATTGGTGGTCATGCCTTTTATAACTTTGGTTCATCAGATCCTATATATTCATTAACACAGGGAACATTAGTGATACCTGAGGGAGTAATAGGTATTGGAGATACTGCTTTTTATGGGCTTACGAATATTACTGGAGATTTGATTTTACCAAATAGTGTTCAAAGTGTCGGTTCAAACGCTTTTGCGTATATGGGATTTACAGGAATATTGAAATTGCCGCAAAATGATGCTTTTAAAATCATTGATTCACAAGCATTTTTCAATACACCTTTTACAGTGCTACAAGGTGGAATTCCTAATACAGTCACTACAATTGGAAGTAATGCATTTAAAAATACAGAAATTGGTGGAGAATTAGTAATTCCTGATAGTGTAGTAAACATGGGTGTGGATGAATATTTTGAAGGGACAGTATCACAAGCTGTGAAAGATAGAAGAGGGTTCGCTGCTTTTGAAAATACGAATATTACAAAAGTCACAATCGGTTCAGGGGTTGAATATTTGCCTTTGGGAACGTTTAAGGGGTGTACACAACTACAAGAAGTTGTATTTAGTGAAGATTCTAGTTTAACAAATATAGGTAGAAGCGCATTTGGAAATACTTCGATTTCATTTTTCGTATTGCCAAATAGTGTTACTAGTGTTGCATATGATTTCTTTAGCGACACGAGTTCACTAACTTGGTTTTACATGAATGAGAATAACATCACAACGTATGCACATAGTCCAAATAGTTTATTTTTTGGTAATAGTTCAGAGTATCCAAACCTACATATAATTTGTAAGAATGAAGAACAATATACATATATGCAAAATGTAGTATATGATGCGCAACAAGGGAAAGTAACGTATCTACTGGACTTAAGGTATGATGGGTTAGCAAGTAGTTATGAAAGAGAAGTGTTATTCAATTTCCCAATAAACTATAAGAAAACAGAGGCAACACAAGCTAGCGCATACCCAATGTGGGAAGTGGATACCACATATGTAATGCCTGAAATTCCAAGTGGAAAAAATATTTGGTCATTCACAAACCCTGGCTCTACTGCTGCTACAGTGGATAGTTTAGTAGTGGGTGATACTTTATATGCGATTGAGATAGAAATGGATATTGCAAGTGCAATTATTACACCAGACAAGATCGAAACGACTTATGATGGACAATCAAAGCGTTTAGAAGTAAGTGTAACAACTTCCACAGGTGTGGCATTAAAAAATCCAAATACAGAAGAACTGCAAATCGGTGATTACTATATAGTATATCAATGGTATAAATATGATAGTATAAATCATACAGGTGCTCGTATCAATTTAGGTTTAACAGCTAATAATTATTATGATGTGAAAAATGTTAATGATTCAAGTAGTATTGGTCTACAACCAGATGGGACATATCATTTTGGCCAAGGTGGATATTATGCAGCGTGTTATTTATTTGTTGTGAATGCCGAGGGTGAGGGTGAGTATGCAGGGAAAGCGAAAGCGGCTGTAAAGCAAAGTGGTGGAAGTCTGGTGGATGTTATCATCACAAAAGCGACACCTACGGTTACATTTCCTACACAAGGACAAATTGATAAAAGTGTCGCTAGTTTAGCAGACACAAATGGTGTGGAAGGAACGTTTACGTTTTATGATATGATGGGGGATGTAATTGAGGATCCAGATTTACTTGTTGGAACAAACACATATTTTTATACATTTACACCTGCCGATAGTGACAATTACAATACGCTAAGTGGACAAAGTACTACTATCACAGGGGTTGCAATTCCTGAAGAAACACCAAATATCAAAATTGATTACATAAACGAGCAATTAACTGGTTTTGTGGATGGGGCTACCTACACAATAAATGGAGTTGAGGTTGTTATAGAAAATTCTACTTTAAATATTGATCCAAGCTACTTTAAAACTACAATTGAAATTGTACGTAAAGCTAGTGGAGATGCGACGACAGATAGTGAACCACAAAGCTTAGCGATTATTGCACGTGAAATCATTACACCGTATAGTGATACAAATAATGGAGTGATTAAGGGTGTAGAAGATACTTATCTATATCGTAAAGTAGGTAGTAGTGAATGGTTAACAAGCAGCGCACAAGAAGTGTATGGTTTAGTTGGAGGTATGTATGAAGTAATGAAACCGGCAACGACAACATCTTTTAAAAGTGATGTTGTAAGTGTAGAAGTACTTCCAGTATCGACTAGCATTATATTACAATCGCCACAATTAAATAATGGTGTATTAAAGGCGAATGAAAAAGAAATAATCACATTGAATATACAAGTAAAAGGTGCAAATGGGTTGCTTCCTTCGGGAACAATGACTATTCAAATAGATGGCACTACAATTGCTGATGTAGCTGTTGTAGATGGGGTTGCTACCTATTCATATGTGAGCGATACTGCGTTGAAAGCAACAATGCAATTCGTATTTACACCAGAAAGCACGATAGAGTATCTAACAAGTAGTGCACAACAAAGTGTGCAAATAGATAAAGTTGTGAGTCCAACTCCAACACCACCAACAAGTGATACTAGTAATATACTATTTATGTGGATGTTATTTGTAGTATCGTTAAGCGGTTTATATGTGGTGAAAAAAAGATAAATAATAAGTAAGTAAAACAACAGTAGAGAGTGATGAAATACAATCTACTGTTGTTTTTATATGATAAATTTATGAAAAACAAATATTTTGTTGACTTTTGTTCTGAAGTGAACAATAATTGTTCTGTGCAGAACAAAGAGGTGTTACGATGAGAGATGTAAAAGAGAAGTTTCATACAATGTTATTAAAACGAAAATCATATTTTGAAGAATTAATATATGGTACACAGCTGAATATGATCGAAATTGAGATATTGCATTTTTTAAAACAATATCCACAAAGTAATACATTCACGAAAATACAGGAATCAAAAGATTATGCTAAATCACATGTATCTACTGCGATACAAAATTTGGTAAAGAAAGAGTATTTGGTTCGTACGTATGCACCAAATAATAAGAAAGTATTTCACTTACAAGTATTAGATAAAAGTAAGGAAGTCATTCAAAGGTATGAACAATGCTGTGAACGATTTAATCAAGTTGCATTTCAAGGTGTAAATGATGAAGAAAAACAAGCATTTTTAAATATGATTGATAAAATGATTCATAACTTAGAGAAAGAAGGATAAATATGGAAACAATTTTAATTTGTATACTAGCAGGAATGGGTGCTGGTTTAGGTACAGGATTTGCAGGGATGAGTGCAGCCGTTGTAATATCTCCAATGTTGATTACATTTTTAGGGGTAAACCCTTTTGAGGCGATTGGGATTGCTTTGGCTTCGGATGTGTTGGCGAGTGCAGTTTCTGCGTATACATATGGAAAAAATAAGAATATTGATTTGAAACGAAGCAAGACATTGTTTATTAGTGTACTTGTATTTACTGGTATTGGTGCGCTTGTGGCACACCAAGTACCGACTACGACAATGGGGAATTTAAGTGTATATGGAGCACTTTTGATGGGGATTAATTTCTTAATGAAATCGTTTAAAGAAGAAAAGGTAAAAGAAACAAAAGTGTATAGTGAAAAAAGACAAAAAATAATGCCAATATTATGTGGAGCAATCATTGGGTTTATATGTGGATTTATTGGAGCAGGTGGAGGAATTATGATGTTGATTCTACTTACTACAGTACTTGGATATGAGTTGAAGACAGCAGTGGGGACTAGTGTGTTTATTATGACATTTACTGCCATGTTTGGAGCTGTATCTCATTTTACTTTACAAGGTGTGATTCCAGATGCAACAGTTTTTATAACTTGTGTGATTTCTACATTAGTGTTTGCCCTGTTAGGTGCACGTTTTGCGAATGGGGCACAGCCTAGAATATTGAATAGAGCGACAGGAACCGTGCTGGCTACACTTGGTATATTTATGATAGTTGCTCAGTATTTACCTGCTTAGTCATCCATTTATCGTTAATTTGTTTATATCGTTGAATTATAGTAAGATAGTATCGTTGAGGTAAGTGATGGAAGAATTAACAATTTTAATAAAACCAGCCAGTAATCTTTGTAATTTACGATGCAGATATTGTTTCTATTTTGATTTGAGTGAGCACTGGAGTATCCCAAGTTATGGTGTCATGAATGAAGAAGTAATGGGAACGCTTATCAAAAAAGCTGTAGATGTAGTAGATGAAAGTGGTGTAATACACTTTATCTTTCAAGGTGGTGAACCAACTTTGGCTGGTATTATGTATTATCAAAAATTTATTGCTAAAGTGAATGCATATAAAAAAAATCAAAGTGTGTCGTATTCAATACAAACAAATGGAGTAAACCTAGAAAAAGGGTGGTTTGAATTATTTAAGAAACATGATTTTTTGGTCGGAATTTCCTTAGATGGTCATGCGGACAATATGGATCGATATCGCTTAGATCCAGTGAAAAATGGTGTGTATAAGCAAGTGATGCAAAGTATTCAATATTTGAAACAGTATGAAATTCGATTCAACGTATTAACAGTATTAACTAGTGAACTATCAAAAAATGCGAAGAAATTGTATACCTTCTATCAGAAGAATAATATTAAGTATGTACAATTAATTCCATGTTTACCTAAGTTAGATGTTACTTATGATGAACATGCATTAAAACCCAGTCAATACAAACGTTTTTTTATAGATTTATTTAATCTGTGGAAACAAGATATACATACTTCTAATTATGTAGACATAAATATATTCACTAATATATTTATGTTGTTGCATAGGAAAAATCCATATCAATGTGGTATTACTGGTAGTTGTGCACTACAATACATTGTGGAGGCAAATGGGGATGTTTACCCCTGTGATTTTTACGTGTTAGAAGCGTTTAAATTAGGTAATGTTGCTACGCATTCATACTTAGAATTAAAACAATCTGACGTAGCTAAGAAATTTTTGTGTAAGAGAGAAAACAATCATCCACTTTGTTTAAAATGTCGTTATATTAAAATTTGTAATGGTGGTTGTAAGCGACAAAATATAACTTTCTTGGATCAAAAATTATGTGCTTATCAAGCATTGCTTGACGAAGTATTTGCATATATAGAAAAAAGTAATGCCTGAAGTCATTACTTTTTTTTATGTATATTGTGTTGTAAATAATATTGCTTAGGGGTTATGCCAACATGCTTTTTAAATATTTTTGAAAAATAACTATAGGAAGTGAAATGGTTAATCGTTGCTATCTCAATTAGAGGTTCTGTTGTATAGTGCAGCATTTCTTTTATTTGCTTGATCTTATGTTCTTGTATATAAGTTGTGATTGTTTGCTGCATTTCTTTCTTAAATAAGCTAGAAACATAGGACTTGTTTAAATTGCAGTGATTTGCAATGTCTTCTAAATGAAGCCAAGCAACGGAAGGCATAAAAATATAGTTTAATATTTGTTGGATGGTTGGATGATTACTCTTTGTGAAGCGAAATAATGTTGTATAGTAATCGTGAATGATGGTGTGTTCGAATTCAAGTAGTTGTTGTACAGTGTGTTTTGTTAGTAAGATATTAATATGGTGTTCACTTAAATATAAGCAATAGCTAGCAGGGATATTATGAAATATCAATGCTCTAGCCAGTGTACTTGTTGTTTGCATAAGTTCAATGTTTTTTTCTTGAAAGGATACATTTGTATTTCCCTGGTGCATAGTAACATAATTTGTAATAGTATCCATATCCTCACTTTGTATGATGTGGATTAGATTGTTTTGGTATTGTAAGGTGGAAATGTTCATAAAAGTCCTTTCAGTTTGTAAGTTGTTTGAATTGCTTTATAGATATGCTGGTACGTTGTTTAAAAATACGAGACATATAGGCGATAGAAGAAAAACCAATCGCATCAACAATTTCTTGCAACCCTTTATTATTCAAAATCGCAACCTTAACATAGCCGATTTTTTTATCGATAATATACGATTGCAAAGATTGTTCATAATGTTGTTTAAAGATAGCACTGCAGTGTGATTGACTATATCCTATTTCCTTGGAAATGTTTTTCACATTGGCATTATGGATATCATTGCAAACAGCTTTTACGATTTTATAAACGATTGGGGAAGATAAACGAACACTAGAAGTGTACATTTTGTAAAATTCTTCAACCATTCGTAATTCCAGGGTAAACAATTCATGGCAGTCTTCGCGTGTAAGAGTTTGTAGGCAAAGGTTTGTGAAGGTATTTCTAAGTTTTTCAACATCTTGAAGTAAACATCCATTGCTGAGGCATTGTATACTCAAAGATTGAATGAATACAATCAAGTTACGTATATAATTACTAAAGTAAAAATGACTGCTGTCTTTTTGTTGAAGTTGTTGCACTAATTGCTTTGTTTTTTCTAAATCATAGTTTGTAAATAGATGGATGATTTGTAGTTCTTCGCTGTATGTAAAACGATGACTAAACATTTCTTTTGGTAAATGGTTCATATAGTTCCCCTTTTTTAGTATATCATGGATTTTGACAATTTACCTAAATATTATTTTGTTTTTATTTGGTGTTAAGTACTATTATGAATATAGGAGGTAAGTTTATGCAAAAACCAAATGTAGTAATTATCATAGCGGATCAGTGGTCAAAAAGGATTGCAGATGGAAGAAATAATGCGCCCTACTTGCAAACGCCGGGGTTATCAAAATTACTAGAAGAAGGAGTAAGTTTTGATAATAGTTATAGTGTTTTCCCTCTGTGTTGTCCAACCCGTGCAAGTTTTTATACGGGAATGTATCCGAATAATCATAATATCGATGATAATGAAGAGATAATAAATATCTTTAAAGGTGGAATTCCTAAACGTGATGATTTAAAACCAATGGGGGAATACTTCAAAGAAGCAGGATACAAAACTGCGTACTTTGGTAAGGAACATGCAGGTGGCTATGGATGGGATGGTATTGATGAATTTGGTTCTATGAAATACACTGGTGGTGGAATGTTGGCTGAAGGTAGTGTATATGATCAAATATTCTTTAAAGATGCGCTAGATTATATAAAACAAGATCACGATGCACCATTTTATATGACATTGTCACTAATCAATCCACACGATATATGTAAAGTAATTGGTGGAAAGGTGAAGGGGGCAACAATGGCAGATGCAATCTTCTTCTGTAGAGATGATAGTGAACCTTACTTGCGTAATAGTCCAAGAGCGAGTTTACCAGAAAATTTCAATGCACCATTGCATGCAGGAATGATCAAAGAGAATGATTATATGTTTGAGGATATTAAAGATATGAGTGAAAATGATTGGGTTCGATACATTTCAACATACCAATTATTGATTGAAAAAACAGATATGTTTATAGAAATGATCAATGATACGTTAAAAGCGAAAGGACTTGATAAAGATACAATCGTTGTATTTACAAGTGATCATGGAGATATGATGGGAAGTCATGGTATCTTTTCTAAAGTTCCTTTTTATGAAGAATCTGTGAAAACACCATTTGTGATAAAGTATCCAGCATTGTTACCACAAGGGAAAACGAATACGAATGCACTGATTAGTTCTATTGATTTGATGCCTTCATTACTCGACTTGTGTAATATTGAATTGGAAAGTGAAATAGATGGGAAATCGTTTAAGCAATCATGTATAGATCCTACAGTGTCCACACACGATGTCACATTTAGTCAAAATGATACGGGAAGAATGATACGCTATAAGGATTATAAATATTGTATTAGTGAAATGGATGATAAAATCCACCATGTGTTGTTTGATTTGAAAAAAGATCCTGATGAGTATCATAATGTATATATGGAAGAGGAATATATTGAAATCAGTGAACAGCTGAATGAAAAGTTGATGCAATTTCTAGTCAATCAGAAATTAGAAATCGCATACCATTACAATTATAAATAAATATGTTATAAAGGAAATATGAGGAGAAATAGAATGAACATAGCAGCAATAAAACATGAAACAAAAAGTAGATATGCATATGCATATGATGAAACAACATTACACCTAAAAATAATGGTAGCTAAAAACGATATCAAAGAAGGATATGTAAAAGCAGCGGATCCATTCAATTGGTTTCCAGATGAAAGTGGAGAATATAAATTTGATGTAAGTAGTGCATTCAATGAACCTTTACAATATATTGGAGAAACACAAAGTCATGATATTTATTTTTGTGAGTTGAAAAACTGTGATTCAAAACGTATTCGTTATAGTTTTATATTAGAAGGAAGTGATGGAAGAACGTATAGTTATGGTGTGAAATGCTTAGATGTAACAGATAGTATCGAAAAAATTGATGGTTTATATAATTCACTTAACTTTCCATTCTTAAATGAAGAGGATATATACACTGCTCCAGCATGGGTAAAAGATGCAATTTGGTATCAAATCAATGTAGGGAGTTATAGCAAGGATGGGAATACTTGTGAAAACAATACAGATGGGAACTTTGCAGGGCTAATTAAAAAGTTGGATTATATTCAGGATATGGGATATACTGCATTGTATTTTACACCAATCTTTGAAGGTGCAAGTTGGCATAATTATGACACAACAGACTATTTTAAGATTGCGCCATATTTAGGAACCAATGAAGAGTTTAAACAGTTTATGGAAGAAGCACACAAGCGTGGCTTAAGAGTAATGCTAGATGGTGTTTTTAACCATTGTGGACCTTTACATCCATTCTTTCAAGATGTGATTAAGCATGGAAAAGATTCAAAGTATTTTGATTGTTTCTACATTCACGATGCCGATCTACCTATTATCAAGGGAGAAGTACGTGAAGATGGCTTATATGATGAAGTTGTCGCAAAAGATTTAAATTATCGTACATTTGGATATACATCGTGGATGCCAAAGATTAATACAGCTCACCCATTATGGCAAGAACACTTATTAGAAGTTGGAGCACATTGGGTAAAGGAGTATGGTATAGATGGATGGCGTTTAGATGTTTCCAATGAGGTTTCACATGACTTTTGGAGAGCGTACCGTAAAGTTATCAAAACAGTAAATCCAGATTGTTATATCATGGGTGAAAACTGGGATGATTCCTATCCTTGGTTACAAGGGGATCAATTTGATTCGGTAATGAATTATTCTTTTACGAATGCAATGTGGGGGTTGTTGAACCATAAGTTAACGCATAAGATTCCATTAAGTGTGAAAGGATACATGCAATCTATTAATGAAATGCAAGTGATGTATCCAAATGGTGTGAATGAACATATGTTTAACTTAATTTCTAGTCATGATGTAGATCGCATCATAAATTCATTAGATAACGATGTAAACAAGGTGTTACAAGCGTATGTGCTTTTAATGACATATAGTGGATGTCCTTGTGTTTATTATGGAGATGAAGTAGGGATGAGTGGGAAAGAGTTATCGAATCGTACTCCTATGATATGGGATGAGACACAACAAAATGTAGTCATTAAAGAGCATGTTAAAAAGATGATTGCGATACGTAAACAATACCCTACATTGAAGTTGAATAACTTCACATGGGATACATGTGATGAAGAGGCACAAACACTTGTGTTTACAAAAAAAGGAGAAGAGAGCATAAGTATTGTATTAAATGTATCTAGCGAAACGAAACATGTCGTTTTACCAACCTATTTACAAAATAAAAAAATTCAAGATGTGTATAGTGATACAGAGTTATGTGTGGATGAAGGAATAGATGTAGAAGCGCAGGGTTTCTATATCTTAAAGAGATAATATGATTATAGATGCACATATTCACATGGGTACATTTGATTCTATGAATGGTGAAGTAGACATGTCCAAAGAAGTGATTTTAAAATCCATGGAAAAATATAATGTGGATTTTTGCTTAGTATCAAATATTAATGGCATAGAAGCAAAGCATGATGGAAATATTTGTGATGAAAAACATCGCAATCAGATCGATGTCAATGAAGAAGCGATTGCATTTGCGAAACGATATCCAAACAAGTTAGCGGTATTGCTTTGGGCAAGGCCACTTTTAGAAGGGGAAGATAGTGCGTTTGAGCAGTTAATCAAAGATAATTTAGATGTTGTTAAGGGGATAAAAGTACATCCACTACATTCTAAGTTAGAAATTGATGATGCTAAAATGGAGTACTATATAAATCTGTGTGATAAGTATAATTTACCAATGATGATACACACTGCAAATACTTTTTCACATCCTCAAAAAGTGTATGAAGTAGCAAAAAAGTATTCAAGTGTAAACTTTGTGATGGGGCATATGGGACTAGGGATGGATCATACGATTGCTGCAAAGTTAATGGCAATGCAGCCAAATTTATATGGAGATACAGCATGGGTAGAGTATAAAAAATTACCTGAACTGTTTGCAATATGTGGAGAGGATAAGATTCTTTTTGGAAGCGATAGTCCAATCGATGGATTAGATACGTATGGAAAAGAATTTTATGTTCCTTATTTCACCAATGATTTACTAAGCCCACAACAAGCTCGAAAACTATTTGTAGAAAATGTGAAAAAAGTATATAAAATCCTATGATAAGTAGGATTTTTTTGATGTGTGGTATCGCGAAAGATACTAGTATCAAAAAATATCGTACTTGTGTATTTTCTCTCATAGTATACAATTACATAGAAAGCGAGGCGTAGTCACTTGCTTTACAAAAAACATATGATAGGATATGATATTATGGAAGAAAAGGAGATTACTATGAAAAAAATAAATGTAGTTTTGATTAGTTTAATGTGTTCTTTGTTTTTGGTTAGTGGATGTTCACAAGGAAGTGATTCTAACGAAGACAGTGATGTGCTTCGAGTAGGAATGGACTTAGGGTTTCCACCATTCTCATACATCGATGAAAACGGTGATGCAGCTGGTTTAGAGCCAGTAATTGCAGAGGCGTTCGCTGAATATTTAGGAAAAGAAGTGGAAATTGTGAATACTGAGTTCTCTTTATTAATTCCTGCTTTGGAAACAGGAGATGTGGATATATTGATTGCGGATATGTCATATACAGATGAGCGTGCGCAAAAAGCAGATTTTTCGGATCCATATCGTTATACAAGAACATTAGCTTTAGTGAATAAAGATTTTGCTGATGAAAATGGTGTAAATGATGACATGACTCCAGAAGAATTTTTTGCTCTAGAGGGTTCAATGTTTATTGGTTTATCGGGTACTTTTGGAGTTATTGTACCTGAAAGCTATGGTGTAGATGTGACAGAAGTTACAGAAATTGGAACAGGAATACTAGAAGTATCTAATGGACAATCGACTGCGCTTGTTGCATCTAATGAAATTCATAGTTTCTATGCTGCAAATAAAGATACTACTATAGTATATGGTGGTATTCAAGATGTGACGGGTTCAAGTTTTGTAGTGAAGAAAGGAAATAGTGAATTGTTGGAAGAGGCAAATGCATTTATTGAAACAATGTATGAAGAAGGTGGTCTGTACGATCAGATTAGAGATGAATACGATGCAGTAGTAGCGGAGTTTTTATCCAATGATTCTTTAGGGTTAGACTATATTATTAATCCAGCAAGTAATGATTAAGGTATTATGAAGAAGATATCTGTATATATACAATATGCAATAGTCATTGTTGCATTTGCTGTTTGTATTGGACTGGCTATGTTTCATGCGACAGATAATCCACAATATGAGTTGATTTTGAAAGATCAAAATTTATTGTTAGATGCTTTCTTTTCTACAATTTATATTAGTTTAGTATCTTTAATAGGTACACTTATTGTTGGATTTTTCTTATTCATGATGATGCGTTCAAAAATTGTTATTTTACGAGCGATTTCGAACGTATTTAATGAGATCATAATGGGAACACCCTTGCTAGTTATGATTTTCTTAATTGTATATGTACTAGGTGTAGTCATTCATGTCGATGATAAATTACTTTTAGGAATATTTGCATTGATTTTGTATAATGCTCCTTATGTGGCGAATGCGTACGATACCACAGCTGCAGTTGTGGATGAAGACCAATATGTATTAATGGATTTATATCAGTTTAAGTGGTATCAAAAATACATATATGTGATTATTCCTCAAATGATTAAACCATTTATTCCATCATTAATTAATAACTTATCCAGTGTTATTAAAAGTTCATCACTTCTAAAAATAATCGCAATCAGTGAAATAACATACATCACGGAAAGCATTGCAGCTAGAAATTTTGCTTTTATTGAAGGTTACTTTGTAATGTGGATGATGTATTTGGTAGTGACGATACCACTATCACTACTTGCTAAGTACATTGGAAAGAAGGTAAGTGCATGAACATAAATATAGAAAATGTCACAAAAAGTTATGATAACGTAGAAGTGTTGAAGCAACTCAATATACAAATACAAGGGAAAAAAGCAATTGGTATTATTGGTGAGTCAGGGTGTGGAAAATCTACCTTGCTTCGTCAATTAGCTGGTATTGAGAGTGTCGATGAAGGAAGCATATCTATCAATGGACAATCTCCAAATGTGGATAAAAAAAACTTCCAATCTAAAATTGGTTATGTATTTCAAAAACACAATTTGTTTCCTCACCTGAGCGTGCGAAACAATATATTGCTGATTCTTAATAAAATAAGAAAAATGGATGTGAAGTTAGCAGAAGAAAAAGTACAATCTGTACTTAATATGCTGAAATTAGAAAATGAGGCAAATAAAAAACCAAACCAAATATCTGGAGGACAGGCACAACGTGCATCGATTGCTAGGGCTTTAGCGAGTGATCCAGAGTTGATTTTCTTAGATGAGCCAACAGCTGCTCTAGATCCGATATTAACACATGAAGTTTTAAAGTCGGTGAAGGAACTGAAAAAGACAGGAATTGAATTCATTTTCATTACGCATGAGATTGATTTCTTAAAAGAGTTTGCAGATTATGTCATATTCATGAAAGACGGGCACATTGTGGAACATGGTGATATTACTTTGTTACAACAACCAAAATCAGCGTTCTTACATGAATTTTTAAATGTAAAACAATTATAAAACTTCGTAACCACGAAGTTTTCTTTTCGTGCTACAATAAAGAAAAGGGGAGGTATCTATGAAAACAGTATTCACAATTAGTCGAGAATATGGAAGTGGTGGACAAGTGTTAGGGAAGTTGATTGCTGAATCGTTACAAATTCCATTTTATGATAAGGATAGTATTCTTGAAGAAGTAAAAAAGATGGGGATTGATGAACGAGTTCTTGCATATATGGATGAAGAAGCGAGAAATGAGCAGTATGCACAAGGGAAGGAAGGAAGCATACCTATGCATGGACTTGGGACTTTGGGTCTACATGATAAATTGTATAAGGCACAAGCACAAGTCATCCAAACCTTAGCGCAACAACCTTGTGTGATTGTTGGCCGTTGTGCAAATTACATCTTAAAAGATCATCCAAATGCAGTACATGTATTCATTCGAGCCGATTTAAAAGATAAAAAAGAACGTATTGTGCATGCCTATCATGTGGAAGAAAGTAAGGCTAGTTCCGTGATGTTTGAAATGGATAAAAGAAGAGCCCATTATTATAATTATTATACGGACACACTATGGGGAAGGCCAATTCATTATGATATGGTTATTAGTACAAGTGGAATGTACTTACAAGATGTTTGTGATGTCATGGTATTGTATGCGAACAAAAGAGAGCAGAAAACTACTTAATTGTATATGAGTAGTTTTTTTATAAAAATGGTATTAATGTACATAGAAATCATAAGAAAGCTACTATGTTCATTTTATAGTGTATCACTAGGAATATATATGATAAAATATAATTAACTTATCTAACATCATACTCTATATTCGGAAAACGGAGGACATTATGAAATATTTAACATTAGCACTAGCTAGTATGGTTTCTATGTTTTATCTAGTGATCACCAATACACTAGCTGCAGTAAATTTTATTTACTACGACACCGGATTGGACGCTTCTGGCATGATGTATACTGGACTGCGCATTCATCATTCCGTTGTTAGTATAATTATCATTGTATTATTTTCTGCATTCACGATATATTGTTTATATATGCATTTAAAAGAGAAGAAATCATGAGTATGTGAAATAGATGTTAGAAAGAAAAAAAGCGGTGCATAGTGCATCGCTTTTCGTGTAATCTTCATGTTTCTAGTTTATTTTTGAATTAAATGTGAGGCTTTCTTGTACGATACTAAGACAAGTATACTTGTAAGAAGACCTTTAATAATGTTGAATGGAATAACTGCTAGTAGGATAAATGAGAATAATCCATCAATACTTGGATTTAATGCACTTCCTACGGCGATTAATGCTTCCATAGGCATACCAAAGAAGTGTGCATACACAGGAAGTAAGACGAAATAATTCATTAATGAGGCAACAATTGTTAAGCTAAGAATTGATAAACTCATTGCAATAACTACCCCTTTTCTTGTCTTTTGTTTGCGATAGTAAAGGGCAGCAGGTAAAACGAATGCAGCGCTCATAATGAAGTTTGCGAATTCGCCTACTCCCATTGTTGAGGTACCATTAATAAGCAGGTTAATAATGTTTTTTAGTGCACTTACTGCAACACCAGCTGCAGGTCCTAAGGCAAATCCAGATAATATGGTAATGACTTCCGAGATATCAATTTTATAAAAATTTGGTATAAATGGAAGACTTACGTCGAATACTGAGATGACTCCAGCTAATGCTGAAAGCAATGCTACTTTTGTGATTGTTTGTGTTTTAATGTTCATATGTTCTCCTTAAAATAAAAACCCTGAAAATAATTCAGGGTTGTAAAAAACATGAAAAAATGTTCTTCTTTCATCCAGACTGTAACTGTCGCTATCGGAATTTCACCGATTCAACCATATTGGCTCGTGGAGTATGACCACCGGTGAGGAATTGCACCTCGCCCTGAAGATTACACTATTATTATAAGGGTTTTTATTAAGATTGCAAGGGCAGAGGACACGAAAGTGTATATATCCACTATGTGAATTAAAAAAGTAAATGCTTTCACTCATTGTATTACCTTTAATTTTTGGTATAATGAAATGACAAGATTCATTTTGAGGGGAGGGGTTTTATGATTACGATTGTAGATGTAGCTAGAAAAGCAGGTGTTTCGGTGTCTACTGTTTCCAAGGTACTTAAGAATTATCCAAATATTAGTGCAGCAACGAGAAAGAAAGTGCTAGAAGCAACTGAGGAATTGGGGTATGTTCCAAATGCAATGGCATCGGCATTATCTTCTAAGCAGTATAATAAGGTAGCCATTTGGATTAATATTAATAATCAAAGGCAAGCGATTGATGAGATTAGTATGCAATATATTTTGGGGGCATTTCATCGTTCTAAGGAGCTTGGTTTAAATATGATTCCACTTTTCTCTGAAATGTTTAAAGAGGATGATGTAAATGATTTGATTCGACATTTGAAATCGCAAGGGGTTACTGGTTTGATTGTGTATGGGCTAAATAAGCACAATCAAAATGTGATAGATTTAATTGATAAAAAAGAATTTTATTGTGTTGTAGTAGATGCTCCAAATGTAAATGATAAGACAAGTTCAGTGACTGTGGATAATTTCACAGCACAATATGAAGTCGCAAAAAAAACATTGGATCATAATATTTGTAGTAAGGTTTTATATTTAGCAGGAAGGGCTGATGGATATGTAACCGATATGCGACTTGCTGGAATCCAGCGTTTACAACGTGAAATGGGATTTGATTTAGATGTACAGTTTGCAGATTTCAGTGAAAAGAAGGCAAGAGAAATTACCTTTGAAAAAGGAAAAGATACACATGCCATTGTATGTGCATCGGATTTGATGGCGATTGGTGCTAAAAATGCATTGCAAGAAATGGATATTTTTAGACCAGTTTGTGGTTTTGATGGGATTTCACTAATGGGGTATGCAGGTGAGCATATGAATACAGTAAAACAAGATTTCTTCCATATTTCAGAAGTTGCTGTAGAAGAGATGAAAAATTTATTAGATGGAGAAAAAGGACGAAGTGTATTATTAGACTTCGAACTTGTGACTCTGGATTACGAAGAGGTTATGTTTTAAAAAAAGTAGTTCTAATTTGAACTACTTTTTTTCTTTAGATATACAACATAACGTATGCTTAGCATAGTTGATGCAAATATCCATGCGATAGGTGTTGCCAAGCAAATACCTGTAAAGGATAGTATGGTTGGTAAAAACATAGAAACAATGCATCTTACAACGAGTTCAACAATGCTCACGATAAGTGCAAATAAAGTAATACCTAAACCTTGTAGTGATTGGCGAATAATGAATATGATAGATAGTAAAATATAACCTGGTGCATTAAAGCTTAAGTATTGTTTACACAGTAGTATCACTTCATGATTTGAGGTTTGTGTGAAGATACTGATTAATGGATCCATGAATAACAATATAGATATTGAGCCGATAATTGCTATAAGCATTGCTAATAATAGCGTTTGAAATACTCCTTTTGAAATCCTTTGTGGTTGGTTTGCACCTAAATTTTGCGCACAGTAAGTTGCTAAGGCAGTACCAAGCACTGGGAAAATAAGGATTGCGAATTGTTCGATTTTATTTGCAATTGCAATGGCTGCAATGGCATCTGTTCCGAATGCATTGATTGCACTTTGTACAAAGATGAAACCAATAGAAATAATAGAATATTGAAAAGCCATGGGTAGAGCTACTTTAATATGATTCAATACTTCCTGTGAACACCATTTGAAATGGTGTTTTTTTAAGTGCAATAGTGGCTGCTTGTTTTTAATATACAAGACACATAAAACAGCAGAAACACTTTGGGCAATCAAGGTTGCATAAGCAACACCACTAATACCAAGTTTAATGACTACAGTAAATAATAAGTTGAAAAAAATGTTGATGATGCTAGAAATAATTAAGAAGTATAGCGGCGTTTTTGAATCACCTAAGGAGCGAATGATATTAGCTAGTGCATTGTATGCTGTGCTAGAAATTGCTCCTAAATAGATAATTAATACGTATGTGTAAGCCATGTCAACAAGTTCAACTGGCGTGTTTATAAGAAGTAGTAGTGGTTTAGCAACTAAGATTCCAATAATCATGAATGCAATGGTAAAGACAAACCCAATTGTAATACTAGTTGCGAATGATTTTTTTAAACCTTCTATATCCTCTGCTCCAAAACGTTGTGCACTGATTACGGCACAACCACTTGTCATACCATTGATGAATCCCAATATTAAAAAAACTAAGGTTCCAACACTTCCAATTGCAGCTAGGGCATCGATTCCAACGAATTGTCCAACAACAATCGTGTCCACTACAACATATAATGATTGAAATATATTCCCGATTAGTAAGGGAATTGAAAAAAATATAATAGACTTAAGAATTGGTCCTTTTGTGAAAGTTACTTGCATACTTCTTCCTCCATATACAATTATTCATTATAACGGAAGAAGTTAAATTTGCAATGGAAAATTGAATGAATTTGAAAACGTTTTCTTTTGGTTTAAAAAAAGAAATGAAAACACTTGCGGAAAACGTTTTCTAGTGATACACTTCATATGTAATGGTTTAATACCAAGAATAGGAGACTATAATGAAAAAACAATTAGAAAGTATTGTATTGAAACAATACAACAAATCGATCAAGGAATGTACAAATCAAGAGGTATATACAGCTTTATTGCTGTTTGTGAAACAACAATTAAAAGGGAAAGAAGTGAATACAGGAAATAAGAAACTGTATTACATCTCAGCTGAGTTCTTAATTGGAAAATTATTATCAAATAATTTAATTAACTTAGGCTTATATGATGAAGTGAAAGAAGTTTTAGCAAAAGAAGGAAAAAACATTAGTGAAATTGAAGAGTTCGAACCAGAGCCATCTTTAGGTAATGGTGGATTGGGTCGTTTGGCAGCTTGTTTCTTAGATTCAATCGCAACTCTTGGTCTACCGGGAGATGGAATTGGATTAAATTACCACTTAGGTTTATTTAAACAAAAGTTTGTAAATAACTTACAAAAGGAAACACCAAATGAGTGGATTGAAAAAGATAGTTGGTTAACATTACAACCAGAAACATTTGAAGTGCCATTTAAAGATTTTACTTTAACATCAAAATTGTATGATATTGATGTATCTGGATATGACAATGGTATTAATAAATTACACTTGTTTGATGTAGAAGGATTGGATGAGAGTATTGTAAAAGAAGGAATTAGTTTTGATCAAAGCGATATTCAGAAGAATTTAACTTTATTCTTGTATCCAGATGATTCTACAAGAGAAGGGCATTTACTACGTATTTACCAACAATATTTTATGGTGAGTAGTGGAGCACAATACATATTACAAGATGTGAAAAAACAAGGTATTGATATTCGTGAATTAGATAAATATGTAACGATTCAAATTAATGACACACATCCAACATTAGTAATTCCTGAATTGATTCGCTTATTGATGGCTGAGGGAATTCATTTAGCACAAGCGATTGAAATTGTGAAGAAAACATGTGCATATACAAACCATACAATCTTAGCGGAAGCATTAGAAAAATGGCCAGTGTCTTACTTACAAGAAGTTGTACCACATTTGATGGGAATCATAGAAGCATTAGACTTATATGTGAGAATTCAACACAAAGATGAGAGCGTACAAATCATTGATGCAGACAACCGTGTACATATGGCACATATTTGTATCCACTTTGGATACAGTGTAAATGGAGTTGCTGCTCTACATACAGAAATTTTAAAACAAAGTGAGTTAAAACCATTCTTTGAATTATACCCAGAGCGTTTCAACAATAAGACGAATGGAATTACATTTAGACGTTGGTTAATGCACTGTAATCATGAATTGACAGCATACTTAGATTCATTAATTGGAACAGCGTATAAAAAAGATGCAATGCAATTAGAAACTTTACTTGAATATAAAGATAATGTAGAAGTGTTAGAAGCTTTAGGGAATATTAAGCAAGAAAAGAAGACACAACTTAAAGATTACTTAAAAGAATTACAAGGTGTTGAAATCGATGATCAATCGATTTATGATATTCAAATCAAACGTTTGCACGAATACAAACGTCAACAAATGAATGCGTTGTATATTATTCATAAATATTTAGAAATCAAAGCAGGAAATACACCAGTTAGACCACTGACATTTATCTTTGGAGCAAAAGCTGCACCTGCATATACAATTGCGAAAGATATTATTCACTTATTATTATGTCTACAAACACTAATTGATAAAGATCCTAAAGTATCTAAACACATTAAATTAGTCGTTGTTGAAAACTATAATGTAAGTAAAGCAGAAAAATTAATTCCAGCATGTGATGTGTCAGAACAAATTTCTTTAGCTAGTAAAGAAGCGAGCGGGACAGGAAACATGAAGTTCATGTTGAATGGAGCAATCACATTAGGTACACAAGATGGAGCAAATGTTGAAATTGGTGAACTAGTTGGAGAAGAAAATATTTACACGTTTGGTGAAAGTAGTGAGGAAGTAATTGCACACTATGAAAAAGCGGATTATGTTTCAAAAGATATTTATGAAGCAGACGCACACATTAAAGAGTTGGTTGACTTTATTACAAGTAAAGAGTTGTTGGCAATCGGTGAAGAAGAAAACTTAACGCGTTTATATAATGAAATTCTTAACAAAGATTGGTTTATGACATTATTAGATATCAATGCATATATTAGTAAAAAAGAAGAGTTGTTCGCAGATTATGAAAACAGAGAAAAATGGTTGAAAATGTCGCTTGTAAATACAGCGAAAGCAGGATTCTTCTCAAGTGATCGTACAATTGCTCAATACAACGAAGAAGTTTGGAAATTAAAGTAAGGAGAAAGTTCATGAGGAGAACAGGGGTACTATCGCCAGTATTCTCTCTTCCAGGGGAAAATGGAGTAGGGGATTTTGGAAAAGTCGCATATAAATTTATAGACACATTAGAAAAAAATGGTGTTAAGTTATGGCAAATTTTGCCACTCAATCCGGTAGGGTATGGAAATTCTCCATACCAGCCGTATTCTTCATACGCAGGAGATGAAATCTACATTGCCTTAGATGGTTTAGTGAAAGATAAATTATTGCGTAGAGAAGAAGTTGTAGATCATGTGATTTCTTCTACGAAAGTAGATTATGAAGTTGCAAGAGAGATGAAAACAAAGTATTTACGATTGGCTAATGCGCGTCTGGTTGAAAATAAACGATTGTATTCACAATTCACAAAGTTTTTAAAAGAAAATGAGTGGGTTGAGACGTATGCGGTGTTTATCACATTTAAAAAATTAAATGATTTACAGTGTTGGTTAGATTGGCCAGAAGAGTTTAAAGGTTGGATTGACACGAAAGCGTTAGATTTAACACCTTATGAAGCAGATATTCAATATGAGAAGTTTGTACAGTTTATGTTTTACAAACAATGGTTTGCACTAAAAACGTATGCAAATAGTAAAGGTATTGAAATTATGGGAGATATTCCAATTTATGTTGGAATTGACTCAGCAGACGTGTGGGTAAACAAATGTTGTTTCCTATTGGATGATAAATCACATCCAACTTATATAGCAGGAGTACCACCAGATTACTTTAGTGAAACTGGACAAAGATGGGGAAATCCATTGTATGATTGGGAATACTTAGAAAAAACAGGGTTCCAATTTTGGATGGACCGTTTGGCTTTTTCAAACTCTATTTATGATATTATTCGTATTGATCACTTCCGTGCATTTGATACGTATTGGAAAATTCCAGCGAGTTGTCCAACCGCAATTGAAGGCGAGTGGGTGGAAGCACCTGGGTATGCTTTGTTTGATGAAATTTACAAACAAATGCCAGACATCAAAATCGTTGCAGAAGATTTAGGAGATTTACGTCCTGAAGTATTAGAGTTACGTGATCACTATAAGTTAAGTGGGATGAAAATTGTACAGTTCTCATTAGATCCAAATGAAACAAACAATGATTTTGATGAAACGCAAAGAACAATTGTGTATACTGGTACACATGACAATCAAACAATTGCAGGTTGGTATGAGGCGTTAAGTGCAAATGAACAAAGAAGAATTCGTAGACAATATAGTGATTATAGTGATGCTAGATGTGTGAATCGAATCATTCATAAGTGTATGCATTCGCCTGCAGACTTAGTTATTTTACCAATTCAAGATATTATTGGACTAAGAGATGAGGCTAGATTAAACACACCAGGAACGATTGGAAGTCCAAACTGGGAGTGGAAGCTAGAAAATTACAAAATGTTTAATAAAAAGATGAAAACGATTAAACAATGGATTGAAGAATCGAATAGATAATGGAGGTAGATGGATGGAGTTAAGTGCAATTTACCATCGTACAAGTGATAATTGGTGTTATCCAATTGATACTGACAGTATAGAAATAAAAATTAAAACGGGATATGATGTACAAGAAGTTTTCTTAATTCATGGTGATCCTTATGATGGTGGTATCATGGGTGGTAACTTTAAATGGAATGGAAAAAAAGAACAAATCATCAAGATGAAAGAATTGAAGTATCACAAGGTATGGACAATTCATGTGAAGCCAGAATATAAACGTGTAAAGTATTATTTTGAACTACATACACAAGATGAATGTATGTTTATGTTTGAAGATGGATTTCTAAATGAAGAAGAGAGTAATATGCCTGGTAAAGGTTTACAATATTTCATTATGCCTTGGTTGAATGAATCGGATGTAAAAACTACACCTAGTTGGGCGGCGAGTACAATTTGGTATCAAGTGTTCCCAGATCGTTTTGCTAGAGGGGATTTTGAGAGTGATAAAAAGGTTGTTCCTTGGGCAAGTAAAACACCATCTAATGAGGATGTGTATGGTGGTGATTTACAAGGAATTATGAATCGTTTGGATTACTTACGTAACCTAGGAATCAATGGTATCTACCTAAATCCAATTTTTGCAGCGGCTTCTACACATAAATACGACACGATTGATTACTTTGCGATTGATCCAATGTTTGGTAGTAAAGAAACGTTTAGACAATTCGTGGATGAGTGTCATAAACGTGGGATACGTGTTATGTTAGATGGAGTATTCAATCACTGTGGAAAAGAGTTTCCATTGTGGAAGGATGTTGCAGAAAAAGGAAGAGAATCAGCATATTATGATTGGTTTATGGTGAATGAGTGGCCTTTCGATATACAAAAAGATCATACACACGATCGTGAATTCTATTCTTTTGCATTTTATGCAAATATGCCAAAATTAAATACGAATAACCCAGAGACAATGGAATACATTGTACAAGTTTGTGAGTATTGGATTCGTGAATTCAATATCGATGGTTGGCGTTTGGACGTAGCGAATGAAATTTCACATGAAATGTGTAAGTTGATTCAAAAAAGATGTCGTGCGTTGAAGCCGGATATTTATATTTTGGGTGAAATTTGGCATGATTCTATTAAATGGTTGCAAGGGGATGAATTTGATTCTGTGATGAATTATCCATTGACTACGGCGATTGTGGACTTTTGGGTAAATGACAAGATGACAAATAAAACGTTTGAACATTTAATCAACAATTGTTATGAACGATATATGTATCAAACCAATGAAGTATTGTTTAATATGTTAGATTCACACGATACAGATCGTATCTTCTCAAGAGTGCATAAGAATATAAATACTTTCTACCAACAATTTGTTATCTTATTTACGATGAGTGGTAGTTTGAGTGTGTATTATGGTAGTGAAATTGTAATGGATGGAGCACATGATCCATTGAATCGAGCGTGTATGCCATGGGATGAAATTGATGCGCACAAACATGATGAAAAAATCGATAAAATGAGGCAATTGATTGAAATGCGTCATACGTATAAAGCGGCAAGATCGCAAGAAATACAGTTCCAGTATACATATGGAAATGAACGTGTGATAGACTACGTGAAGGATGATAGCCTACGTGTTATTATTAATGCATCAGAAAGTCCAATTGAAATAGATGGACAAGTGGTGTTTAGCAATCATTTAGAAGGGACAACATTATTAGCTGGTGGAGTAGTAGTGTTGAATATAGAATAGAAAAGACGTGTATGACACGTCTTTTTTTTCTTAAGAAAATTCATAAAAAAACTGAATGAAAACGCTTGCGAAAAACGTTTTCCTGTGTTATCATATCTAATGTAAGGCGGATAAGCCTCTGAGGTTGAGTTATGTTTGGGATAAACATAGTATCAACCTTATCATTTGACAAGGAAAGAAAACGCTTTCCAAAAAGGAGAAGAAAATGAAAAAATTAGTAGCATTATTAGCAGTGTTCGGTTTAGCACTAACAGGATGTTCATCTGGTGGAGGAGAAACTGAAGAAAATAGTGGAGAAAAAGTGGTTGTTGAAGTTGGGGTAGAATCTAACTTTGTAAGTTACTTTGAAGATGTTGCAGAAATGTACGAAGCAGAAAATGAAAATGTAGATATTAAAGTAGTTGAAGCTGGAATGTTTGATGCTTTTGAATCATTAGAAGCACAAAAAGGAAATGCGATTGACGTGTTAATGTTACCAAACGACCGTGTTGGAGATTTAGCAAGTAAAAAATTAATTGCACCGATTACTGCAGATATTTCAGGATATACTGAAACTGCACAAACTGCATCAACATATAATGGAGAAACGTACATGGTACCAACAAGTACAGATACTACATTATTATATTACAACAAAAGTTTAGTAGATGGAGCACCAGCTACATTATCTGAGTTAAGCCCAGAAAACTTCGTTGCAAAATGGACAGACTTCTACTTTGCAGCAGGATTATTCATGGATCAAGGTGCTTACATCTTTGGAGATGGAGAAACAGATACAAGTGACATCGGGTTAAACAATGAAGGAGCTGTAGCGGCTGGAGAAATCATTCAAGACTTATATGCTTCAGGAACAACATACTGGGAATCTTTAAAAGAGGAACAAGCAGGATACGACTTAATGACACAAGATTTCAAAGATGGAAAAATTCAATACATCGTGGATGGACCTTGGAAGTTTAACGAATATACAGAAGCTATGGGTGAAGAAAATGTAGGTGTTGCACCAATTCCAACATGGAATGAAGGAAGTACTTACGCACCATTAGCTGGAACAAAAGGAATGGGAGTTAACGCTTATTCACCTGAAAAAGAAGAAGCAATCGCATTTGTAAATTACTTAGCATCAGAAGAATTAGCAACTAAATTCTATGAAGATACAAAAGAAGTTAGTCCATGGGCTGGTATCGAGTACCCAGAAGGATCATTACAATTAGCAGTGTTTGATGCAGCAGCAGTTGCAACATCAATGCCTACAGATCCAGCATTTGGGAAAGTATGGGAACCAATGGCAGATGCTTTAAAACAAATTGCTAATGGAGAAGACGTGCAAGCAGCATTAGATGCAGCGGCTGATACAATCGCGATCGAAATTGCAGCACTAGAAGGATAATTTAAAATGCTCTAAGGACATCACCTATAAAGGGTATGTCCTTTTTTTGAAAGGAGAATATGAATGAGTGATAAATTAATATTTTGGATTTCATTTTTAATACCAGGATCTGGTCATATATTAATGAAACGAACAAAGGCAGGAGTATTAGGGGTTCTGTTTACAATAGCTGCATGGGTCGTGTCAGTTATATTCTTGATTCCTAATATACTTGCGAGTTTTGTTTACCATAACGATGGTGGATATGAAGGACAATGGACATTAGGTGCACAAGAGATAACTGATGATTCGTTTTTAATTTTAATAACTACCGTGTTTTCTGTAGCGGTTATTGCAGTATTTATCCTAGTAGCTTATGCTTTTGCAAGAGATGCAAGAAATGCGAAGAAAACCATTAACTCGGGCGAAGTTGTCTTAACATTTAAAGAGAAAGCGAAAGCAATTGCACCGGATGCAATTCCACAGTTAGTAATTGCTCCAAGTTTTGCGTTTATGTTTGTAATTATGTTTGTACCAGCAATTGTATCTATTTTAATTGCCTTTACAAACTATCGCTCACATATCGTGCCTCCTGGTTTCTTAGTATCATGGGAAGGATTGGATAATTTTGCGGCTCTATTTAGTGATCCGCGTTTAACATCAGCATTTACGGATACGCTTAGTTGGTCATTGATTTGGACATTCTGTGCTACGATGCTAACATTGGTGTTAGGAGTAGTACTTGCGATTTTATGTAACAATAAACATATTAAAGGTAAAAAGTTCTTTAGAACAGTATACTTATTACCTTGGGCTGTACCAGCTTTCTTAACTATTTTAATATTTCAAATTTTCTTTTCTAGACATGGAGCGATGAACTCTATTGTGTTACCATTGTTTACTGGAAGTGAATACTCGTTTGAAACAGCAGTAGGATTCTTACTAGATGCGGATTTGGCTAAGGTGACGGTAATTTTAATTCAAGGGTGGCTTGGATTCCCTTATATTTATGTGTTAGTGACAGGTATCTTACAAACGATTCCTGATGATTTATACGAAGCAGCAAATATAGATGGTGGTAATCCTTGGTCTAATTTCTGGGATATTACTTTCCCAATTATTATGTCAAGTGCAGCACCAACAATGATTACACAGTTTACTTTTAACTTTAATAATGTAATGATTTTCTACTTATTGGTAACAGATATTCCAAAAGAGGTAGGATCTATGTATGGACCATTAGAAACGATTGCATCATTAGGGTATAACTTATTAGTACAACAAGAATTCTCGACAGCAGCAGTGTTTACACTTTTAACATCACTAGTTGTATCAGGGGTAGTGTTGTTCTCTTGGATTAAGACGGGAGCATTTAAGAAGGAGGATGTAATGTAATGAATAGCGCAAAATTTAGAAAGAATTTAAGTATATTTTTCATTTATTTAGTATTGTTTGCAATGACTATCATCATATTATTTCCATTATTTGTAACCGTTATGAGTGCATTTAATACATCAAATACATTGTTTTCAACAACATTGATTCCAGAAAGCTTCTCATTTACAGAAAATTTCGAACAATTATTTAGTGAAACAGCGTATGTTAGTTGGTTCATTAATACATTTACGATATCTATTACCACGATGCTTATAGCAACTACTATCATCACGATTAATGGATATATTTATTCAAGACAAAGATTCAAAGGAAGAAAATCTAGTTTAACTTCTTTATTGATTATTCAAATCATTCCAAGTGGAAGTACGTTGATTGCCTTATATGCAATTGCGAATTCGATTGGAATTTATGGAACAAGTAACCCAGAAGTATCTACATTTATTTTCTTAATTGTGATTTATTCGGTTGGTTCGATTCCTATGAATACCTTATTAATGAAAGGGTATTATGATTCAATTCCAAAAGATTTGGATGAATCAGCGAAAATTGATGGAGCAACACACTTTCAAATATTCACACAAATTTTAATTCCATTAGTAAAGCCTATGATTGCAGTAACTGCATTATTTACTTTCTTAGGACCTATTGGAGATGTAATTATGGCAGATTTCTTAATTACTAGTTATGATAGTGCACACCAAACTTTAGCCGTGGGGTTAAATGGTTTAATTGATGATCCAACAAATCAGTCATATAACTTATTTGCAGCAGGATCAATTTTAGTAGCTATACCAGCAATTTTATTATTCTTTAAATTACAAAAATATATCGTTGGTGGTTTAACAGCGGGAGGAGTAAAAGGTTAATATGAAAAAGATCGTTTTAAAAGATGTAAGAAAAAAATACCCGAATTCAGATCACTATGCAGTGAAAGAGTTCAATATGGAAATTGATGAAGGGGAATTCATTGTATTTGTAGGACCTTCTGGATGTGGGAAATCAACAACGTTACGTATGATTGCTGGTTTAGAAGATATTACAGAAGGAGAATTGTGGATTGATGGAGAATTAGCAAACGATAAAAGTTCAAAGGAACGTGATATCGCAATGGTTTTCCAAAGTTATGCTTTATATCCACATATGAAAGTTTCTGAAAATATTGGATATGGTTTAAAATTAAGAAAGTATTCAAAAGACGATATCAAAAAGGCAGTAGAGGCTGTATCAAAAGACTTAGACCTTACACCATACCTAGATCGTTTACCAAAAAATATGTCTGGGGGACAACGTCAACGTGTTGCCTTGGGTAGAGCTATGGTGCGTAAGCCAAAATTATTCTTAATGGATGAGCCATTAAGTAACTTGGATGCAAAATTACGTTCTTCAACAAGAGCAGAGATTTCTAGATTGCATCGTGAAAAGGGTGTGGTTACTATTTATGTAACACATGACCAAGTAGAAGCGATGACAATGGCAGACCGTATCGTGGTAATGTCTATGGGAGAAGTACAACAAATTGGAACTCCAAAAGAATTATACTTAAACCCAATTAATAAGTTTGTAGCTACATTTATTGGACAACCTCCAATGAATACGATTAAAGGAAACTATGCAGATGGTAAATTTAGTTGCGAAAGTTTTACGATTGCTGTATCAGATGGAGATCGTAAAATATTAGATGAAAATGGATATAATGGAAAAGAAATTATTTTAGGTATGCGTTCACACGCTATTTGTGATGGTGAATTGTATAAAGGTGTATATCCAGATGCAACGATTACAGTAAATCCAATTAATGTAGAGTACTTAGGTGATAGCATTAGTATCTTCTTTGAACCAGAAAAAGGGAATTTATTTGTTTCAAGTATTGCACCAAGAACAGAGGTGGAAGTAGATAAACCATGTGAATTGGTTATTGAAAAAACAAAACTTTATTTCTTTGATGTAGATACTGAAAAGTCAATCAAGTACGAAACAAATGCGAAATCAACTTACTAATATTATTGTTGGGATAGGTTGTTTTGTAGTAGTGCTTGTGCTTGGGGTAGTGATTTATTTGAAGATTAATCCTGCACCTGCATTTGACTATGAAATATTTCAACAAGAATTAACGCAGTTTAAAGAAGAGAATGACGATTTTAACGAGGTACAACAAGAGGTTATTGCATATATACAATATGTGGAAAACCATGAAAATCCAGCATCTATCAATGAATCGATTTATGACATATTACCTGAAGTAAATGTATCTACCGCTTTTGTAAGTAGTAATGATGATCAACTTCGTGATATGGCGGATTTAGTCATTGATCAAGCACAGGAGTTTTATGGTGTTGAAAATATAAAAATATTAGATGTTGTTTACTCCACAGAAGAAAGATTAGCGATTTATACACAGTCTCCTAGAAGTTATTTGTTTTATGCAATGAGCGAGGATAAAGAAAATATGGTGGGAATTATTGTTACACCAACAGAAAATGGGTATGAATTAGAAACGCTTTGGAGTTTAGAACAAGCAAGTGATGTGAAATTTGTTGAACAAGAATCAAATCGATTACTATTCTTATTTTCAAATAAGGTATTTTAAGAAAAGAGCTAGTAATAGCTCTTTTCTATTATCAGAAAGGACAAATATGAAGTTTACTTATGGATGTAGTGCATTACAAATGAAGGAAGATGCACAAAAACAATGCTATTTATTAGCCAATGGGCTAGGGGGATATTCTTCTTTAACGTTAGTGAATTCACTGACAAGAAATGATCATGCGTTACTTATGGCGGCTTTAAAGGCACCAGATGTACGTTATCATTTAGTGAGTCGTCTAGATGAATGTATCGTTATACAAGGGAATGAGTATGTATTAAGTGCTCAACAGTATGTGGATCATACAAAAGAAACTTTTGGAGAACGTTTCTTGATTAACGTTACACAAGAATATATAATTCAATTTACATATTTCGTAGAAGGCGTTGAAGTGGTAAAGGAAGTAGTGGTAGAGCATGGAAAAAATAGTGTAGGGATACGTTACAGCATCAGCAATCCATTACAAAAAGAAGTGCAATTGAAAATCACTCCGTGTTATCAGTTTGTAGAAAGAGGTAGCTTGTTGTCTGTGAACCAGACCTTTGATATACAAGAGCGTGAAGTCAAGTCTAACGGTGTTACTTTGCATGTGCACACGGATGCAGACTCTTACTTAATGTCGGACGAAGTTGAATTTGACCAAGATTTATATTATGCACACGATGCAAGAGATGGGCGTTTTTCATATGGGTGTGTCGCAAAACAAATTACGTACTGTTATGATGCTACTTGTGATAGAAGTATTGATTTAATCTTCTCATTAGAAGAGAGTGCTAAGGATGTAGCCACTATGATAGATGAAGAAAGACAACGTCAAGATGAATTGATTCAAAAAAGTGGTGCGAAGAGTGCGCTGAGTAAAGCGTTTGTGAGAGCTAGTGATGCTTTTGTGGTGAAAAGAGATTCTATTGATGGATTAACATTAATGGCTGGATATCCTTTCTTTTTAGATTGGGGTAGGGATACTATGTACACCATAGAAGGTGCGTGTATTTACACGAATCGTTATGAAGAAAGTGAAAATATTCTAGACACTTTTGTAAAGTATTTACATAAGGGAATCATGCCTAATTTATTCCCAGAAGGAGATAATCCACCACTATACAATACGGTAGATGCATCATTACTATTTATACAAGCGGTGTATATTCAATATGAACGTACGAAAGATGTTCGTTTTGTAGAAAAAATGTTTCCAGCTATTATGGAAATTGTAGAACACTATAAAAATGGTACAGACTACGATATTTGTATGGATGAAGATGGTTTGATTCAAGCAGGTAGTGGACTTATGCAGTTAACATGGATGGATGTGCGTTATAAAGATATTTTGCCAACACCACGTCATGGAAAACCAGTGGAGGTTAATGCGTATTGGTATAGTGCGCTTTGTACACTTGTTGCGTTCGCAAAGTTACTTGGAAAAGAAGTAGAAGAGTATGATAAACTATCTGTATTGGTGAAGAAAAGTTTTAATGAGAAATTTTATAATGCTGAGAAGAAATGTTTATATGATGTTATTTCAGGCAATGAAAGTGATCATCAAATTAGATGTAATCAAATTTGGGCTGTATCTGTGCCGTTCTCACCTTTAGATACGAGTATAGCGAAACAGGTCGTTCATTGTGTTTATGAGAAACTATATACGCCTTATGGGTTGCGTACACTAGCTATTGAAGATCCACAATTTGTTGCTGAATACAGTGGTAGTTTGAAAAAAAGAGATTTGTCATATCATCAGGGAACGGTTTGGACTTTCCCATTAGGCTCTTATTTCAAAGCATACTTGAAGGTGAATGCGTATTCTAAAGAAGCCATTCAAGTTGTGAAAAAACAATTGTCGTATTTTGAAGATGCATTACGTGAAGGATGTGTAGGACAAGTTGCAGAAATTTATGATGGATTATTTCCAGCAACATCTAGAGGTTGCTTTGCACAAGGATGGAGTGTAAGTGAAATATTAAAAATCATGTTGGAGGTGGAAGCGTATGAATAACTTTTATTTTGATGATTATACAAGTATAAGTAGTGATGGTTATGAGGGTGAAGCGGTTTTAATAGATGGAGATGAAGAGCATAGTTTATTATTTTTCCATGATACTTGTCGTCTACCTTTCGACATTGCTTTGCGTAAACATTATTATGTACGTGTAGGTGGTGAAATATATCCTGTGCAGTATCGTTTTATAGTGCACACTTCACGTTTTGATGAAGAGAACGCATATGAAGGGAAATTAGGATGTCATTACAATGAAGCATATACAGAGTTTTATGTTTGGGCGCCTACTGCATATGGAATGTCTGTTTGTATGGTTGAAGGACAGCGCCATGCGATGCACTATACTGGACAAGGAGTTTATTATGTAAGAGTGGAAGGAAACTTAGAGGGACAGGGATATTTACTTGAGGTAGAGCATACACAAAAAGTAACTTGTTTAGATCCATATGCTACATCGAGTGCAATTAATTCTTCTTACAATTATGTAATAAATCCGAATAAAGTAGATTCAATTATAGAGAAGAAAACAACCTCAAAAAAGGATGCGATTGTTTATGAAATCAATGTAAGAGACTTCACAAGTGATACGAGTGCTCCTTTCACATTTCCTGGGAAATTTAAAAGTTTCACTCAACGCGGTGTAGTAGATGCAGATGGAAATAAAGTTGGATATGATTATTTGTTGGATTTGGGTGTCACTCACGTGCAGTTACTGCCGATTTATGACTATGGTTCTATTGATGAGAGTGATGCATCAAGAGCGTACAATTGGGGGTATGATCCAGTGCAATACAATGTGATTGAAGGAAAGTATAGTTGTGATCCAATGGATCCTTATACGCGAATTAATGAGGTTGTAGAGCTTGTGAACACATGTAAGAAAGATGGGTTAGGAGTCATTATGGATGTGGTGTATAACCATGTATATGACAAAGATCAATTTTCAATGGAAAAACTAGTCCCACACTATTTCTTTCGCTACACACATGGTAAAGTGAGTAATGCTTCTTATTGTGGAAATGAGGTAGCGTCAGAAAGATTTATGGTACGTCGTTTCATGAAAGATTCTCTCTTGTATCTTACACGTACTTTTGGATTTGCGGGGTATCGTTTTGATTTAATGGGTATCCACGATATACAAACGATGCAAGAAATTCACGACGCACTAGTACAAGTGAATGAAGAGATTATAGTGTATGGAGAAGGTTGGAGTATGCCAACTGCGATTGTACATACATTGTGTGCAATTCAAATGAATCATGATAAAACACCAAATATAGGATATTTTAATGATGATTTTAGAAATAAATGTAAGCAATTAATTGCGGGTCACATGCATTCAAATATTGAAACAGAAGTGCGCAGATTATTGTGTGCGAGTGATTACTCTAGTCCACTGCAAAGTGTTCAATATGTTTCATGTCATGATGATTATACATTGTATGACCAATTGTTTTATGGGTTTGAATCGGATTTTATTGAAGAAAAAGTTCGATTGGCATATGTGTTTATTCTCTTATCTCAAGGTTTCACATTTATGCATGCAGGTTGCGAAGCAATGCGTACAAAACTAGGCGTTAAAAATTCATTCAATAGTAGTGAAGTAATCAATCAAATGCGATATCGAGAACTGTATGCACATAAAAATACAATCGCATTTGTGAAAGAGTTAATTCGAGTGAGAAAATTACTATCGGATTATTATTTTGAGAGTAAAGAAGAAGTAGAACGTTATGTGAGTGTAAAAGAACAGGACGGAATTATTTCTTATACAATAAAGGATATATGTATATATATTAATTTCTATCAGCGAGAACTGTGCATTTCAAGTAGTGGATGTTTGTTGTCAATCGATGGTAGTAAAAAAGAGGAAACAGTGGATGGAAGCATTGCGTTCACTACATACGCGATTGTGCGAAAGGAAGATATGTATGAAAATGTTGGAAAATAAAGTAATTTATCAAATATACCCAAAGTCTTTTAAAGATACTACGGGAAATGGAATTGGTGATATTCAAGGAATTATTCAAAAATTAGATTATATAAAAGATTTGGGAGTTGATTATATTTGGTTATCGCCTTGTTGTAAATCACCACAAAATGATAATGGGTATGATATTGCTGACTATGTGAGTATTGATCCACTGTTTGGAAGCAATGATGATTATACACAATTTATCAAAGAGGCGAATCAAAGAGGTATGAAGGTAATGATGGATTTAGTTTTAAATCATACTTCAAGTGAACATGAGTGGTTTCAAAAAGCACTACAAAAAGATGAAAAATATTATGATTACTATATTTGGCGTGATGAACCCAATGATTTACGTTCGTATTTTGATACGAGTGCATGGACGTATAATGAACAAATTGGGAAATACTATTTCCATTTATTCGACAAAAGCCAACCAGACTTAAATTGGCAAAACCCAAATGTGCGTGAAGATATTTATAAGATTGTGAATTATTGGATTGCACAAGGAGTCGAAGGTTTTCGTTTGGATGTGATTGATTTAATTGGAAAAGAACCAGATAAGTTCATTACTTCGAAAGGGGAGTTGTTTTATACGTATTTAGAAGAACTAAATGCACAAACTTTCAAAGATAAAATTTTGACGGTTGGTGAATGTTGGGGATCTAATTTACAAGAACAAAAGCGCATGTGTAATGACAATGGATTAACGCAAGCATTCCATTTTACACATTTTGGGTTGAATCATAATGGTGATAAATGGCATCGTCATAGTTTAAATGTTGAAGATGTAGCTAGTTGTTTTGATACATGGCAAAATACATACGATGGGATAGATGCTGTTGTTATGAATAATCACGATAGTCCAAGATTGATTTCTACTTGGTTCAATGATCAAATGTATCGCAAAGAGAGTGCTAAATTAGCGATTACAGTATTTGGGTTATTGCATGGAAACCTATACATATATCAAGGTGAAGAAATTGGTATGCGTAATGTTTGGTGGAAGGATTTAGATAAATACAATGATGTAGAGACGAAAAATGTATATATACGATTGCAAGAAGAAGGCTACACACATACACAAATTATGGAAAAAATCGCTTTCACTTCACGCGATAATGGACGTATTCCAATGCAATGGGATGCAAGTGAAAATGCTGGATTTACAAGTGGGACACCTTGGTTGGGAATCGATGAAGAGTTTGCGACAATCAATGTGGAAGTGGATATGCAAAGTGATGATAGTGTATATCGATACTATCAAAAATTATTAGCGTTTCGTAAAGAGCAGTATGACACGCTAAAACAAAAAGCAGTATTTAGTAGTCACGATGGTGTGTATATGATGGCAAAAGGGAATTTACATGTCATTGCAAATTTTAGTGTAGAGGAAAAAACAAAACAAATTAAAGGAAAGGTACTCTTTACAAATTATGCGACACAAAGTGATGTGTTACGTGCATATGAGGTAATAGTTTATGAGGTGTAATTATGCTTTATATGGAGGAAATTGTATTTCCACAATTGCTTAAAACAAAAAAATTAAGAATTTATGTGCCAAATAATTATGTGCAAACAACCAAAAGGTACCCTGTGATTTATATGCACGATGGACAAAATTTATTTGATCCTAGTTTATCCATTTCAAATGAAGATTGGCAAGTACATAAAATTTGTAAGATGCATAATTTTGAGTGTATCGTTGTTGGAATAGATCATGCAGATGAAGCAAGGTGGGATGAGTACTCACCTTGGAAGTGTGAAGTAAAAGTAGAGGGGAAGCGATTAGAAAAAGGTGGACAGGGTGCAAAATATGCCCAGTTTTTAGTGGAGCAAGTAAAACCACATATAGATCGAACATTTCGAACGATGCCACAACGTGAATATACTGCAATCATAGGTAGTTCTATGGGGGGAGTTATCTCTTTGTATACTGGTCTGACGTATCCAGAAATATTTTCAACAGTTGGTGCATTATCAACGGCTAGTTGGACGGCAAGAAATGCTATGATGCTATTTTTAGAAAAACAGAATCCGACTTATATGCAAAAAATATATACATCGGTTGGAACAGACGAAGGTCACTTTGATAAAATTCCAGATTTGGATACACAATATGTTTCAGATTTTCATGAAATTACCCGTATTTTAAAAATGAAAGGCATAGATGTTTTCGATGAGGTATATGAGGGAGCGAAACATAATGAGGTGTACTGGAGAGAACCGTTTAAAAGGTTTGTCCAGTATTTCATAAAATAGTGAAGAATATAGATAGAAAAAGTACTTTTCAAGTAAAGTTAGTAAAGTTATAATATAGATGTATAAATCAAATAGGTTGGAGGAACATATGAAATATATTGGAATAGATTTAGGTGGTACAAATGTACGTGCTGCGTTAGTTGATGCACAAGGAAATATCTTACAAGTAGTTAAAAGAGCTACTGAAGTAGAAAAAGGAACTGCACATGTTATGCAGACGATTAAAGAAATGATTAAAGAAATCGATGGTTATGAAAGTGTAGCAGGTATTGGGTTAGGAGTTCCTGGGCCAGTGGATGTGAAAAATCGTTGGATGCTTTTATCATCTAATTTACCTGGATTCACAAAATATCCAATTGCGAAAGAAATCGAAGATACATTCAACATTCCTACATTCATCGATAACGATGCGAATGTAGCGGGACTTGGAGAAGCGATTCAAGGCGCTGGAAAAGGATACGATTCAGTATATTACGTAACCATTTCTACAGGAATTGGTGGTGCTTTTATTAATGATGGTAAAGTAGTATCAGGACAATTTGGTCATGCAGGAGAAGTTGGAAACTTAATTGTAGATCGCAATCGTAACAAAGTGAATCACCTGAATGTAGGTGCTATTGAAAATGAAGCAAGTGGTACTGCATTGACTCGTAAGGGGAAAGAATGTTTTGGAGAAGGTGTAGCTCATGCTGGGCATGTTTTTGATAAGGCACGCGAACAAGAACCACAAGCAATTGCACTTGTAGATGGGATGCAATATGACTTAGCTGTCATGTTTTCATTCATAGGACACATTTGTGATCCAGCTATTTTTGTAATTGGTGGTGGAGTTAGTGAGAAAGAAAAAGATTCTTTCTTTAATCAAATGGTAGAACACTATATGACACTTGTACATCCTGGAATGAGAGATGTTAAGTTTGTAAGTGCTCAACTTGCAGAGCCTGGAATTATAGGTGCTGCTATGTTACCAGTTTCAAATTTAAATACATAAAAATAAATACAAGTATTATGAAAAGTAATACTTGTATTTGTCGTATTTTGGGTATACTTAAACTATAGAAATGGAGGAATTATGGTTAAATTAAGAAAAGATGTAGCAATTGAAGATACATGGGATGTAAGTCATATTTTTAAAACGGAAGAAGCATTTCATCAAGGAATTGCTGATGCAAGAGAACAGGTTGCACAATTAGTAAAATATAAGACTACTTTATGTGACGCAAATGCTTTATATGAATATTTATGCAAGAATGAAGCTTTAGATGGTTTGTTACGTGATATATATGGTTATAGTATGTTATGTAATGATGTGGACACACAAGATCCACATACACAATCCCTTAGTGATCAGGCGAAAGGATTACTGGTTGAAATAGGAAAACAAACTTCATTTGCTAGTGTTGAAATTATGAGTTTAGAGGATGCACAACTAGATGCATTTTATATTGAATGTGAAGGGTTATCACGTTTTAAGCGTTTATTGAGTGATTTGAGAAGAAGTAAAAATCACACTTTAAGTGAAGCAGAAGAAACATTGTTAGCTGCTGCACAAGAAATGGCAGCAACACCTACAAATACATATATGATGTTAACAAATGCTGATTTAACATTCAAAGATGCCGTTGATAAAGATGGGAATGTACACCCGTTATCTTCAGGAACCTTCATCAATTGTTTAGAATCGGCAGATCGCGAATTGAGAAAATCGGCATTTAAAAATTACTATGCAGGATATGAAGGGATTAAAAATACCACAGCTACTTTATTGGCTGCGCAAAATAAAAAGCAAAAATTTTATGCGCAAGCGAAAAAGTTTGATAGTCCATTAGATGCTGCACTGCATGCAACCAATGTACCAACTGAGGTGTACCACAATTTGATAGATACTGTGCATAAAAATATGCATGTTTTACACAAATACATGAAACTAAGAAAACGTGTTTTAGGTGTTGAGGAGTTACACATGTATGATTTATATGTGCCGCTACTAGATGAGTTAGAAGTAAAAATACCATATGAAGAAGCTAAGAATAATGTGTTAGCATCTACTAGTGTGCTAGGAGAGCAGTATGTGAAAACACTAGAAGCAGGTTTCAATGATCGTTGGGTAGATAAGTATGAGAATAAAGGAAAACGTTCTGGAGCATATTCAATGGGTATGCGTGTGCATCCTTTTGTGTTGATGAATTATAGTGAATCATTGAATACAGAATTTACTTTGGCACATGAGATGGGACACGCAATGCATTCTTACTTATCGAATAAGACACAAAACCAAGTGGATAGCAAATATGTGATATTCGTTGCTGAGGTGGCTTCTACATTTAATGAGGCATTATTAATGGATTATTTGAAAAATAAGAGTGATGATCCAAAAATGAAGGCATACCTAATCAACTATGTTTTAGAACAGTTTAGAACAACGCTGTATCGACAAACTATGTTTGCTGAGTTTGAGTTGAAAATGAGTGAGTTAGTCATGAATAATGAAGCATTAACTGCACAAAGATTATGTGAAGAGTATAAAAAGTTAAATGTTTTATATTATGGTGAAGATGTGCATGTAGATGATGAAATCGCACTTGAATATTCAAGAATTCCACATTTCTACATGAACTTCTATGTTTATCAATACGCAACTGGTTTCAGTGCGGCAATGGCATTGTCAAAACGTGTTTTAGCAAATGAAGAAGGTGCAGTAGATCAATATTTAGAATTTTTATCTGGTGGGTGTAGTAAGTCACCAATCGATTTATTGAAAGGTGCTGGAGTAGATATGAGTAGTCCTCAACCAATCCAAGAAGCACTAGATTATTTCAATCAATTAGTGGATGCACTAGATGCATTAATTTAGTTATGATAGGTGGAACTGCACTTGTGCAATTCCATCTTTTTAGGAGGGACAATGTTTACATTACAAGAGGATTTAAAACAATATAAAGGAAGTAATAATAAACCAAATGATTTTGATGCTTACTGGCAAAGAGCTTTACAATTACTAGAGCAACACGATCCAAAAGTAACGATACAAGAATCGGATATTCACTTTGAAGGTGTTACTTGTTATGACTTACAATTTGAAGGGGTTGGAGGTTCACTGATTTATGCAAAGTATATGAAACCACATAAACAAAGTAAATCACAAGCCATCTTACAATTTCATGGATATATGTATCATAGCGGTTCTTGGTCTGAGAAACTTGCTTATACATCACAGGGATATAGCGTATTTGCTATGGAGTGTAGAGGGCAGGGTGGGCGTTCACAAGATATAGGGCATTTTGATGGTACGAGTGTATATGGTCATTTGGTTAAAGGTTTGTGTGCACATGAAGATGAGCTTTACTATAAGTATGTATTTTTGGATAGTGTGTTACTTTCTAGAATTGTACTACAGATGGAAGGAATCACTAGTCTTTATACAATGGGATTATCGCAAGGTGGAGGGCTTTCCATTGTGTGTGCTGCACTCGTGAAAGAAGTAAAGAAGGTTGCAATACAAAATCCATTTTTATCAGATTATGAAAAAGTATATGCATTGGGTTTAGCAAGAGAACCGTATCGTCTAAATGACTATTTTCGATTGTTTGATCCATTGCATAAACAGAACACAGAAATATTTCGCAAATTAGGATATATTGATACACAATACTTTGCACCAAATGTTAAAGCAAATGTATTGTTTGGCTGTGGTTTGAAGGATGCCGTATGTCCAACACACGCACAAATGGCAATTTATAATAATTTGTCAGGAAATAAAAAATTAAAATTATATCCAGACTATGAACATGAAGACATGCCTGGTTTTTGGGACACAACAATTGCCTTTTTCAATCAGGAGGTAATATAAATGCAAACTTTTTCAAATGGATATAAGAAGGCAATCACTTTTAGTTATGATGATGGGGTGTTGCAAGATGAACGTCTTGTCGCATTGTTTGATAAATACAATTTGAAAGCAACGTTTAATCTGAATCCAGGGTTGTTTGATGGTATCGAAGAGTGGGAACAAAAAGGCGTTGTTGTGAAACGATTACTACAAAATAAAGTGGAGTCACTTTATTTGAATCATGAAGTTGCTAATCATGGGTTTACACATCCAGTCATACCTACACTGGATATAAAACAAAAACAAGACCAAATTGAATTGTGTAAAAAAACATTAGAAGATGTATTCCATACACCTATTGAGGGAATGGCTTACCCCTTTGGACAAGTGGATGAGGAAATGATTGCGATTATGAAACGATGTGGAATACGTTATGGGCGTGTATCTACTAGTTCACATCAATTCGATTTGCCAGAGGATGTTTATCGTTGGCAGGCAACTTGTCATCATAAGGATCCAAATGTATTTATGTACATTGATACTTTTCTACAAAGTGAAAGAGAATGTCCACAAGTGTTATATATTTGGGGTCATAGTTATGAATTTGATATGGATAATAATTGGGAACACATGGAAGAGATTTGTAGGAGAGTTTCAAATCATAAGAATGTGTGGTATTGTACGAATATCGATATCATAAAGGAATTGGAAAAAAATGCAAATTCTATTGTATAAAAGATAAGGGATTGCCTATCCTATAAATAGGTGATGAAAATGAAAAAATATATTGTGTTTATGAGTGTAAGTATTTTATTTTTAGTCTATTCTTTTTCAATGATTTATAGTGAAACAAGTCCTATTGTATATAAAGTATATATGGATTCATCAAGCAACAATACACTTGAGGTGAAAGAAGAATTGGTGGATTTGTTAGATGCTTTATGTGAAGGGGTATCTGAGGATAGTTACCATGTGTTGGTAAAAGAGAACCTGGACTATCTTTCACTCATAGAGAGTAGTGTAGTTTCCTTTACAGATGGGGTTTTACAAGTTAAAATAGGAGATGCAAAAGGAAGTTATATTGAAGGTAAATATACATTTATAGATCCCTGTGTCTATCAAGAAGTCGAGGTACAAAGTTTTTTATTTTCATTATTTCAATAGGTGTATTATATGAAAACAAGTAAATTATCTAGTGTCAAAGAAACAGTACAAGCGCTACAAGCTGGGAAGGTGATCGCTTTTCCTACGGATACTGTATTTGGTGTAGGTGTTGTATATGATGATAAGAATGCTTTACAACGTTTAAAAGATGCAAAACGAAGAGATAAAAATAAACCGATTCCGATGATGGTTGCTTCTTTAAAGCAAGTATTAGAAGTTGCAGAAGTGGATACAAAATATATTGCGCTGCTTGAACACTTTATGCCAGGAGCGTTTACGATTGTGGTGAAAAGAAAAAAGACAACTCCAGCGTATGTGAGTGATGGTTTAGACACAATTGCAATTCGTATGCCAGATGATGAATTTTTGTTAGAAGTTATGCAAAAACTTGGAAAACCACTTTTGGTAAGTAGTGCAAATCTAAGTGCACATGGTTCTTGTAGCACTAGTGATGAGGTGCTACAGCAACTAGATGGAAGAATTGATGCAATTGTAGAGGGGAATTCAAAGTCCGATACTGCTTCAACCATTGTAGATATAAGTGGTGAGAATATTAAGATATTACGAGAAGGTGTAATTTGTAAGGATAAAATTATTCGCAAATACATGGATATATGTAAATAAATGCTGTATTAGTTGCTGTATCGTGTTTAATAGATTATAATGAATTCGAGGAATCCTAAAAGTTTAACTCGAGAAAGAGAGTAGCTACCACACTCTCTTTTTTTGTGTAAAAAAACACTCTGTGTAGAGTGTTATTTGTTTTGTGATAAATATAATCGATTTCCTACACTGTAGCTTAATATACTTGCTACAACAACGCTGATGAAACCTTGTAAAAGGTTGAATGGTACACTTCCAAATGCAACAATAAAATTTCCATATAAGAAAGCATCTGTTAAATAATAGCCACATACCATAATAAGTAAACCGACTAAAAAACTAAGTGGTCTTACTTTTTTTGGTATCGATTTCCATATGATACTCACACATAATGCTTCAAGTCCTTTAATAATAAGTGTGAATAGCGCATATTGGGTATATCCCAAATATATATCACCAAGAGCACTACCAATGCCACCAGCTAAAAATGCAAGTGGTGCTGGTAAGATTGAAGCAAATACAAAGATTCCACTATCTCCTAAGTTGATATATCCAAATTGAGGTAATGGTATAGCAATGATGCTAGTTAAGATAAAGATGGTTGCCATACCAAGTGCACATAATACATATAAATTTGTTTTTTTCATGATATCCTCCTAAATGTAAATATATAATACGATAAAACTGTATATTGTTTAATATACAATATTGTGTAAAAAATAGTATACAGTTGTGATATGATATATGTATGAAAAAATATATGATAGTGTATGAGAGTGTAAAAAAAGACATAGTAGATGGATATTTAAAAAAGGGGGACAAGTTGAGTTCAATACGTGGGATGAGTAAAATACATAAGGTTTCGATTACAAGTATACAAAATGCGTATGATCGCTTGTTGCGTGAAGGGTACATCCAACCAATGCCTAGAAGTGGTTATTTTGTGTGCATGGATCAAGAAGAGGCAAACACGAAAGAAAATATACTTCAAGTTGTGCAGAGTGCGATGCCTAAGATATCCTATAATTTTAGTGAAAATGGTGTAGATGAAGAAAGTTTTGATATGCAAGTGTGGAAAAAATATATGCGAATAGCAATGGATAATATGGAGTTATTGTCAATGTATGGGGAAGCGCAAGGAGAAGAAATACTACGTAAAGCATTAGCGAAGCATTTGTATGAGCAAAGACGTGTGTTGTGTACCCATGAGGAAATTGTTGTCTCTAGTAATTATCAAAGTTTACTACACATAGTGTGTGGTTTGTTAGCAAAGAAGTGTGTTGTTGGGGTTGATGAAAATGGTTATGAACAAGCGATGCAGGTGTTTAAAGATCATCATTTTGAAGTATGCTGTATTGCTTATGAAGGGGATTTTTTAAATCTTAAGCAACTATATGAATGTGATATTTTGTATATCAATAGTGCTTCATTTTCAAAACAGAGAAAAGGAATGTGTGAGCATGCAACACAACAACTACAGAAGTATGCACAAGAGCATTATGTTATCGAAGATGATTATAATGGTCAGCTACGTTATGTAAAAGATAAGCAGGATGCAGTGCATCTGCTTTGCAGACAACGAATCATTTATATGTCTTCGTTTTCAAAAGTATTAATGCCATCATTACGTATTTCATATATGGTGTTGCCACCAACCTTGTTAAAGTTATATCGACAACGTGTATACAGTCCTGCAAGTAGTAAGGTGGAGCAATTGACATTGGCTTATTATATGTTAGATGGTCATTTTCAAAGGCATATGAAGCGTTTATTGAAGATTTATAAGGCTAAAAATGAAGCGATGTTGAAGAGTGTAAAGAAGTATTTTCATGATAATTATATATTTGATGAGTGTGGATTGTTGTATTTAATTGAGATAGATGCATCTATACAAAAAAAGTTACAAGACACTTTGGCGAGAAGAGGGGTTCTACTTTTGTGTAATAAAGGGTATTTGCGTTTGTCTTTTTCTTTTATTCATACAAAGGATATCGATGCAGGTTTAAAGTGCGTGAAAGAGTGTTTAGATTTATTTTAAAATATGATAAAATAAGAGTATTATTTTGGAGGTATGTATGAAGATAGCAATAGCATGTGATCATGGAGCATTAGAATATAAAAATGAAATTAAAGAGATGTTGATTCAAGATGGGTATGAGGTTAGTGACTTTGGTTGCCATTCAGGTGAGTCTATCGACTATCCTGATGTAGTTATTCCTACTGTGAATTCTGTAATAAAGGAAGAAAATGAACGAGCAATTTTACTTTGTGGAACAGGTATTGGGGTAAGCATTACAGCGAATAAGGTTGACGGAATTCGTTGTGCACTAGTGAATGATTGCTTTAGTGCAAAAGCAACTAGAGATCATAATGATACAAATGTACTTGCTTTAGGGCAACGTATTATTGGTATTGAGGTAGCTAAAGAGATTGTGAAAATTTGGTTAGAAACACCATTTTCAAATGATGAAAGACACCAAAGAAGAATTGATAAGGTAATGCAAGTAGAAAAAATTAAATAAAGGAGAAAACGCAATGAAAGATGTTCAAGTACAAAAGGTTATCGATTTAGAAGCGCAAAGACAGTTGTTTAATGTAGAGTTGATTGCATCAGAAAACTATGTATCCAAAGATGTGTTAGAAGCAGCAGGTACGATTCTTACGAATAAGTATGCTGAAGGATATCCACATCGTCGTTACTATGGTGGTTGTGAACACGTGGATACGATTGAAGATTTGGCAATATCACGTTTAAAAGAAATATATGGTTGTGAACATGCAAATGTACAACCACACTCGGGTTCACAAGCGAATATGGCTGTTTATCTAACTATTTTAGATTTTAATGACAAAGTGTTGGGAATGGACTTGGCAGCTGGTGGTCATTTGACACATGGGCATCCATTGAATTTCTCAGGAAAATTATATAATTTTATTTCCTATGGAGTAGATGCACAAAGTGAAGAAATTGATTATGAAGAAGTCATGCGTAAAGCTATGGAAGAGAAACCAAAGTTAATTGTTGCAGGAGCTAGCGCGTATTCAAAAGTAATTGATTTTGCGAAGTTTAGAGAGATTGCGGATGCGTGTGGTGCTTATTTAATGGTTGATATGGCACATATTGCTGGTTTGGTTGCAGTAGGTTTACACCCTAATCCAGTTCCATACGCAGATTTTGTAACATCTACAACACATAAGACATTGCGTGGTCCTCGTGGTGGAATCGTATTATGTAAGGAAAAATATGCAAAGGATTTAGATCGTAATGTGTTTCCTGGAATGCAGGGGGGACCACTAATGCATATCATCGCAGCAAAAGCGGTTTGTTTTTATGAAGCGCTTCAACCGACGTTCACAACGTATCAACAACAAGTGTTAAACAATATGAAAGTACTAGTAGAAACATTAGCGAGTGAAAATTGTCGATTGATTGCTGGTGGGAGCGACAATCATCTATTGATGGTAGATGTGAAGACGACTTTCCAATTAACTGGAAAAGAAGCAGAACGTATCTTAGATGATGTACATATTACTTGCAATAAAAATGCAATTCCATTTGATGAAGAAAAACCATTCATTACGAGTGGAATTCGTATTGGGACTGCGGCTATGACAAGTCGTGGATTTAAAGAAAATGAGTTTAAGCAAGTAGGAAGATGGATTGCACAAGCACTTCGTAATCCAACAAATGAGGAAATACTGAACGACATACGTGAAGAAGTTGTGCAGTTAACACAACAATTTCCACTTGTTCATGAAGCATCGTAAGATGCTTTTTTAAAAAGGAGATTTATGGAGAAAACAAGAGTTGCGATAATGTACGACTTTGATAAAACGTTATGTACAAAAGACATGCAGGAATATTCATTTATACCAAGCGTAAATATGGAGAGTGCACAATTTTGGAAAGAAGTGACTAGTGTTGCAGAAACAGAAAATATGGATCGAATCTTAGCGTATATGTATTATATGTTGAAAAAAGCACGTGCAGAAAATGTGCCGATACGAAAAAATGATTTTGAAGAAGCAGGAAAGTCAATTGAGTTATTTCAAGGGGTACAAGAGTATTTTGAGAAGATAGATGCATATGCAAAATCCTTACATATAGAAATTGAGCATTACATTATTAGCAGTGGTCTAAAAGAAATTATTGAAGGTAGTGTGTTAAAAGATGTATTCAAAAAAATATATGCTTGTGAATTTCATTACGATGTGAATGGGGTAGCGGACTGGCCTGCGTTAGTCGTTAATTATACGAATAAAACACAGTTTTTATTCCGCATTAACAAGGGTGTATTGGATGTGTATGAGGATGAAAAATTAAATGAGTTTGTAGAAGATCGTCATCGACCAATCCCTTTTCGTAATATGATTTATATTGGTGATGGTTTAACAGATGTTCCTTGTATGAAACTTGTAAAAGAGAACGGTGGGCAAAGTATTGCCGTGTACACACAAAAGGAAAAGGTAGAAAATTTGTTGCATAATCGTAGGGTTGATTTTATCTGTGAAGCAGATTATCGCGAAGATAAGCAGTTAATGCAAACACTGCAATTGATTTTGCAGAAAATAAGTATAGTAGATCGATTGGTGAAGAAAAATCATCACCAACGTAACATATAGAGAGGTGAGAGTATGAAATTAGAAAGTAAATTATTACATGCAGGGTATAAAGCAAAAAATGGTGAACCACAGGCATTACCAATTTATCAAAGTACAACATTTCGTTATGAAAGTGCACAGGATGTCGCTGCACTATTTGATTTAAGTGCTGCTGGGCATATGTATTCACGTATTTCCAATCCTACAGTAGATAGTGTAGAACAAAAAATTGCTGCTTTAGAAGGTGGAGTGGGTGCAATGTGTACTACATCAGGGCAAAGTGCTACATTTATTGCTTTAATGAATATATTGGAGAGTGGGGATCACATCGTAAGTTCTTCTACGATTTATGGGGGAACGATGAATCTTTTTTCTATTACTTTTAAGAAGTTTGGTATTGATGTAACTTATGTAGATCCTGATGCGAGTGAGGAAGAAATTGCGAAAGCGTTTCAAACAAACACAAAAGCAATGTTTGGTGAGATTGTAGCCAATCCTGCAATGAATGTATTGGATATCGAAAAGTTTTCAGCGATTGCACATGCACAAGGTGTGCCTTTATTTGTAGACAATACTTTCGCAACACCATACTTGTGTCAACCGATTCAATATGGGGCGGATATCGTAATTCATTCAACAACAAAATATATGGATGGACATGCATTGAATGTAGGAGGTGTCATTGTAGATAGTGGTAAGTTTGATTGGACAAATGGAAAGTTTCCACAACTTACAACACCGGATGCTTCTTATCATGGTATTGTGTATTGTGAAAATTTCAAGAACGCTGCATATATTGTGAAGGCAAGAGTGCAGTTGATGCGTGATTTGGGTTGTTATCCAAGTGCGTTTAATGCATTTTTATTGAATTTAGGGTTAGAGACATTGCATGTAAGAATGGATCGTTATTGTGAAAATGCACAGGCGGTTGCACAGTTTTTACAAGCTCATGATCGTGTAGAGAGTGTAGCGTATCCAGGGTTAGAAACAAGTCCTTATTATGCACTAAAACAAAAATATTTGAGTAAAGGATGTAGTGGAGTAATTTCCTTTACTATTAAAGGGGATAAAGAAGCTGCAATGAACTTCATTAATGCTTTAAAACTTGTTTCCATTGAAGTACATGTTGCAGATATACGTTCATGTGTATTGCATCCTGCTTCATCAACGCATCGTCAATTGAGTGATCAACAATTGGTGGATTGTGGTATTTCTGCCTCAATGATTCGTTTATCGGTAGGATTAGAACATGTAGATGATATTATTGCCGATATTGAACAAGCATTAAATCAAGGAGCATAAAATGCCAATTAATATACCAAAAGGTTTACCGGCTCAACAAATATTACAAGCAGAAAATATATTTGCGTTAGATTATACGCGTGCACAAAAACAAGATATACGACCGTTGAAGTTTTTAATTTTAAATTTAATGCCGAAAAAGATAGAGACAGAAACACAATTGCTTCGTTTATTGAGTAAAACACCATTACAAATTGATGTGGATTTCTTAAAGGTATCTACACATGCATCAAAAAATACAAGCGAAGAACATCTGTTGAAGTTTTATGATGTGTTTGATAATATCAAAGATAATTATTATGATGGAATGATTATTACGGGAGCACCAGTAGAACACCTTCCCTTTAATGAAGTTACTTACTATGAAGAGTTAAAACAAATTTTACAGTGGAAAGATACACACGTATTTTCAACAATGCATATTTGTTGGGGAGCACAGATTGGATTGTATGAGAAGTTTGGTATTCATAAAGTTGATTGTTCACAAAAGATTTTTGGAATTGATACACAACAACTGTATACGCATAATTTTTTAACAAGTGGATTTGACGAACGTTTTTGTATTCCTCAATCGCGTCATACTGCCTTTGATGAAAAGGCTATAAAGGGTTGTGATGCACTTGAAATTGTGAGTGGAAGTACGGTAGGAGGTTCTACCATTCTTTGTACAAAAGAGTTACGTAATATATATGTGAGTGGTCATTTTGAATATACAAGAAGAACCTTAGAAGAAGAATATTTGCGTGATATCGCACAAAACAAAGAAATTGAAAAGCCTTTTAATTATTATGAAGAGGATGGCAGTATTGTGTGGAAGTGGAAATCGCATGCAAATCTACTATATCGTAATTGGGTGCACTATATTTATCAAATGACACCTTATAAAATAGAGGAAATTGCGAATTTATGATACGCATCCACATAAGGTGTTTATTAAAAAAGATATACAATGCATAGAAGTAGAGTCGTTTTATAAGAAAAAACAAGAAGAACCTATACATAATTGGTAAAGGGCATCGTTTCATTGACAAATATAGGTAACAAAGTTACTATAATGACAATAGTAGGGAGTAAGGATATTTATGAATTTTACAGAAATGATTAACGCAAATTATAAGTTTTTAAATGAAAATGATATTCATATTTTGAAGTATGTAGTCAATCATAAACGTGCTGTATCGGATATGACGATTGAACATCTGGCGGATCATTGCAATGTGTCCAGAACGACTATTTTACGCCTTTGTAAGAAGTTGGATTTTAAAGGATATAGTGAATTCAAAACGGTATTGAAGTGGGATTTAGCGGCAAAGACTTCCTTGAAGCATGACGCATTAAAAGAAATAGAGCGTAGTTTTAATGAGACGATGTTGCTTTTAAAAAGTAAAGATATGGATGCTATGTGCGAAGCAATTGACCAAGCAGAGAGAGTGTTTATTTTTGGTACAGGGATTGCACAAAGACTATTTGCGGATGAACTAAAGCGTACTTTTTTATTTCAAAATAAATATATTAATGTAGTAAATGGTGATGCAGAACTAGATATTTGTGTGCGTGATTTCACAAATAAGGATATTGTAATCATTGTGTCACATAGTGGAAATGCAGAAACACTGAAAGAAGTAGTACAAAAAATAATTCTTCGAGATACAAAGATTTTGTCGATTACGACTATGGAGAGTAACTACTTAGCAAGTGTCTCTACTTATAGCTTATATGGCTATAGTGCACAATATAACTTATTAGATAATGGTTTATATGACAGTACATTTTTCTACTATGTTATTTTAGAAATGTTGTTCGTGCGTTATTCCCAATATATTATTCAAAAAGATGAAACAGAATAGACCTTTGTTATAGGGTCTATTTTTTTTTGTGTGAAAAATACACAAAAGTGTGAAAGCGCACAAAAGCGGGAATACAGCCCGTAATCCCTATATAATCTAGTCATTTGAAGTTTGAAATGGTATTATCTGCTCGTATAGAGAGAGGTAAAAAAGATGACAACAAACAAAAAGTTTTCTATTTGTATTGCTGGAGGGGGTAGTACATTTACTCCAGGAATCGTATTGATGTTAATGAATAATTTGGATATATTCCCACTTAGAAAAATCACATTATACGATAATAATGAAGCGCGTCAAAAAGTCGTGGCGGATGCTTGTGAGGTATTGGTAAAAGAACATGGAGCAGATATCGTGTTTTCACAAACTACCAATCCTGAAGAAGCGTTTAGTGATATTGACTTTGTAATGTCACACATTCGTGTAGGGCTTTATGATATGCGTGAAAAGGATGAAAAGATTCCATTAAAATATGGAGTAGTAGGACAAGAAACATGTGGACCTGGGGGTATTGCTTATGGGCTGCGTTCGATTGGACCAATTATTGAGTTGATTGACTATATGGAGAAATACTCGCCAAATGCATGGATGTTAAACTATTCAAATCCAGCTGCAATTGTGGCAGAAGCAACAAGACGTTTACGTCCAAATTCTAAAATCATAAATATTTGTGATATGCCAGTATCGATTGAAGATAAGGTAGCTAAAATTGCAGGTGTCGGCTCTAGAAAAAATATGGATGTTATGTATTATGGGTTAAATCACTTTGGATGGTGGTATAGCATCAAAGATAAAGAAGGTAATGAGTTACTTCCTATGATTCGTGAACATGTATTAGAACATGGATATATTTCAAAAGATGTAGATATGCAACATTATGGACCTTCATGGTTACAAACATTCCAAAAGGCTGCAGATATTGCCAAATTAGACTCTAAGACAATTCCAAATACATATTTAAAATACTACTTATATCCTGATTATGTAGTAGAACATTCAAATCCTGAAAAAACTAGAGCGAATGAAGTTATGGAAAGTAGAGAGTTGAGTGTCTTTGAAGAGTGTAAACGAATTGTTAAAGAAAACTCTGGAAAAGATTGTGCATTCCATAAAGATGCACATGCAACATATATTGTGGATTTAGCAAGAGCGATTGCTTTTAATACAAATGAACGTATGTTGTTAATTGTACCAAACAATGGATCGATCCAAAATTTTGATGCAGATGCTATGGTAGAGATTCCTTGTTTACTAGGAAGTAATGGACCAACACCTTTACAAATAGGAAATATTCCAATGTTCCAAAAAGGGTTGATGAGTCAACAAGTTGCAGTAGAAAAATTAGTCGTAGATGCTTGGATCAATAAGAGTTATGAAACGTTATACCAAGCAATTACTTTATCAAGAACTGTGCCAAGTGCTAGTGTTGCAAAACAAATCTTAGATGATTTGATTGAAGCAAACAAAGGGTACTGGCCTGAATTAGTGTAAAAAGGAGAAATATATGAAAACAATCACATTATCAAATCAAGTAGAAATGCCAATTTTTGGTTTAGGAACATTTAGAGCACAAGGAGCATCAGCAACAAACGCAATGTTGTCGGCTATCAAAATGGGATACACAATGATCGATACTGCAAAAGTATATGAGAACGAAGAGTGTATTAAAGAAGTATTAGCAAATGAAAGTGTAAAAAGAGAAGACTTATGGATTACTTCAAAAGTATGGTGTACAGAATTCACGGATGTACGTACTGAAGTATTACGTGCATTAGAGGCAACGGGAGCAGAATATTTTGACTTATATTTAATGCACTGGCCAAGATCATACAAAGAAAATGCAGAAGCATGGGCACAAATGGAAGCCATTTATGAAGAAGGGTTAGTACGTGCAATTGGTGTATCAAACTTCCAAATTCACCATATGGATCGCTTATTAGAAACAGCAAAAGTAAAACCGATGATCAACCAAGTAGAAGTACATCCAAACTTACCACAATATAATTTACAAGAGTACTGTGAGAAATTCGATTGCCACATTGAAGCATATTGTTCATTAATGCAAAATGAATGTATTGAAAAACAAGAGTTATTACAAGTTGCTTTAAAACACAATGTATCTGTATATGAAGTCGTATTGGCTTGGTTAATGCAAAGAGGAATTATTGTGATTCCAAAATCTATTCATGATCATGAATTAGCTATGAATTTAAAATCTTTAGATTTAGTGTTGGATGCAGAAGATATGGAATTAATCAAAAAATGTAATAAAGCAAAACGTTACTACCCATGTCCAGACAACCACAAGTTTTAATTAGAATCGAGGGTTAATATGAAACGAATCGATGAATCTAAAGTCGTACCAGTAGTTGTGTTGAAAGCGTTAGAGGATACAATCCCAACGCTTTCTGCTTTATTGGAAGGAAATTTAGCGATTGCAGAGATTACATATCGTACAGAGTGTGCACCACAAGCTATGAAATTAGCAATTGAAACGTTTCCAGATATGCTTATTGGAGCGGGTACGATTATTAATGAAAATCAAGCAAAAGAAGCAATTGATATTGGTGCAAAATTTATAGTAGGACCAGGATTTGATAAAGGTGTGTCGGATGTGTGCAAGCAGAAAAATATTCCATATTATCCAGGTTGTGTAACACCTACTGAAATTATCCAAGCGCTTCAGGAAGGTTGGAAAGTAATCAAGTTTTTCCCTGCTTCGGTATATGGTGGGCTAAAAACGATGCAGGCATTGGCGGGGCCATTCCCACAAATTACATTCATTCCAACTGGAGGGATTGATGCAAGCAATTTACATGAGTATCTGGCTTGGGATAAAATCAAAGCAGTTGGAGGTTCTTGGATGATGAAAGGTGATATCGTGGCACAATGTAATCAAATTCACGATATAGTGAAAGAGAGTAAAGTATGAAAATAGTTACGTTTGGAGAGATAATGTTGCGTCTTGCACCTAATGGGTATTTACGTTTTAGTCAAATGCAAGATCAACTACAAGCTACTTTTGGTGGAGGAGAAGCCAATGTGGCAGTCAGTTTATGTAATTTTGGTATGCAAGCTAGTTTTGTAACAAAGTTACCAACTCATGAAATGGGTGAGTGTGCAATACGTGAAGTTCGTAAATTTGGGGTAGAGACAAATCATATAGCTCGTGGGGGAGAACGTGTAGGTATCTATTATTTAGAAAAAGGTGCAAGCCAACGAGCAAGTAATGTTATTTATGATCGTGCATATTCGTCAATTGCAATGGCAAGTGAAGATGATTTTGATTGGGATGACATTTTTGAAGGTGCAGACTGGTTTCATTTTACTGGAATTACTCCTGCTTTGGGGGAGAATGTAGCAGCAATTTGTTTAAAGGCATTACAAGTGGCTAAACAAAAAGGAGTTCAAGTTTCATGTGACTTGAATTATCGTAAGAAATTGTGGACAACTGTACAAGCACAAGAAACGATGTCGAAGTTAATGCCATACGTAGATGTGTGTATTGCGAATGAGGAAGATGCAGAAAAAGTATTTTCTATTAAAGCATGTAATACAGATGTGAGTGGTGGTAAACTATCGCATGAAAGTTATGTAGATGTTGCCAAACAAATCGTAGATACGTTTGGGTGTAGCAAGGTAGCAATCACACTTAGAACTTCTATATCTGCTTCTGATAATAAATGGGCAGGTATGTTGTATGATGGTAAAGAAGCGTATTTTTCAAATACTTATGATTTGCGTATTGTGGATCGAGTAGGTGGTGGAGATAGCTTTGGTGCTGGATTAATTTATGCATTATTAAAAGAAAAAAATATGCAAGAAGTAATTGAATTCGCTGTTTGTGCAAGTGCATTAAAACATAGTATAGAAGGAGATTTCAACCGAGTGAGTGTTTCAGAAGTCGAGGCGCTTATGCAAGGGGATGGATCTGGAAGAGTGCAAAGATAACCTAGTAGTGATGCTAGGTTTTTTTATAAGTAATAAAAAAGGACTCTAAAGTCCTTCGTATAATAGAAATAACAGATTGCCATCCTATAGTATGTCCGTTTAAAATGAGAAAGGTAAGGTAAATGAAGAAATATGTGGACATACTATAGCGTAAACAATTATTTCAGTACTTTTTGCATTTTTTGTTTAACAATTTCAATTTGTTTTAATAATGATTCGTATTCTTCTCTAAGTGCAAGATAAGGTGTAATTAATTTTTCTTGCTCCTCTAGTGGCGGTAGTGAAATACGCATGGATTTTAGTGAGCGAATTGGGATACTTTCTGTTCTTAGTTTGAGAATAGTGTGATTATATATATTAACGGATCAATCATTGACTGCGGCGTTTCAATTAAATTTAGAACAAAACAATTATTACATGAATAATGTAATAATACATGATATACTCCATATATAAGAAGCGAGGAACTATTATGAAAAAATTATTTAAACTCATCTTTATACTTACTGCGCCTGGGTTCTATTTGTTTATGTGTCCTATTCGCTTAATTATAAAAAGAGCAAAAAAATCTAAATAATCACATTGTTTGTATTCTAACCCTACTAGCTAATTGTATATATAGTGTATATATGATATTGTATTAAAGTTAAAAGGGAGAATACAATGGGAAATATAATGAAAATAGTGCCAGGATTTGCACTAGCGATTATCATAGCAGCGATTGCTGTATGTATTGAGGGGATGTTACCTATTCACTTAATTGGTGGATCGGTGATTGCTTTGTTTATTGGGATGCTAATCAATCACTTTGTGAAGTTAGATACATTTCATGGTGGAATTAAATTCACTTCGAAGAAGATATTGCGTTTTGCGATTATCTTACTTGGGGCATCATTGAGTATTGATACTATCTTACAAGTTGGTCAATTTTCTTTGTGGGTGATGATATTCACATTAATTACATGCTTTGGTGGTGGTTATATTAGTGGAAAGTTGCTTGGGTTAAATTGGAAGTTATCCAATCTAATTTCAGCTGGGACTGGAATTTGTGGTGGATCTGCTATTGCGGCAATTGCACCTACTATTGATGCTGAAGATAAAGATATTGCGTATGCAATGAGTGCAACGTTTATATTTGATATGTTAATGATTTTACTGTTTCCGCTTATGGGAGATATGCTTGGATTAACTGATATAGCGTATGGATTATGGAGTGGGACAGCCATTAATGATACATCGAGTGTAGTGGCAGCGGGATATGCGTTTTCGGAACCGGCAGGTGATTTTGCGACAATGGTAAAGTTAACACGTACCTTATCTATTATTCCAACAGTATTGATATTTTCATTTGTTTCAGCGCATGTAAAGCGTAAAGAGAATCCAAGTGCGAAAAGAGAAAAATTGAAGTTTTCAACATTAGTACCTTGGTTTATTGTTTTGTTTGTGGGAATGGCTATTTTAAATAGTGTTGGATTTATTCCTTTAGGGTTAGCAGAAACAATGAAATCATTGAGTAAATTTTTGATGGTTGCTGCATTAGCTGCAATTGGGTTGAATACGAGCTTCAAAGAAATGAAACAGTCAGGGTTTAATCCAATGCTTCATGGATTTATCATTTCATTAGCTGTCGTAGTAGTGGCGTATTTAGTAATTAGTATGATGCAGGTTTAAGACACAGTTTTTGTGTCTTTTTTTATAAAAGGAGTTACCTATGCAATTTAGAAAAGTAAGAAAAGAAGATGAACAAGTATTGCTGCAGTTGTTTGAAGAAGTGGTTCAGATGGCTTTTAAACAAGATGGTATTGATGATGTGGAAG
>CAYJJS010000006.1:0-60066 GCA_964370645.1 uncultured Erysipelotrichaceae bacterium
AAGTCAACATCATTTTTGAATTTTTTTACATTTTATGAATGTAACAGTTTTCAACTGTTACTTGTTCTGTATTGATGCTTCTACAAACCCTCTAAATATAGGGTGTGGTCTATTCGGTCTACTTTTAAACTCTGGATGAAATTGGACTGCCACAAAAAATGGATGACCTTTTATTTCTATTGCTTCTACTAAATTTCCATTTGGAGACACTCCTGAAATTTGTAGACCACACTTTTCAAGTTTTGCCTTATATTCATTATTGAACTCATAGCGATGACGGTGACGCTCACTAATTTCTTCACTACCATATAAACTAGCTAATAAAGAACCCTTTTTTAACACACAAGGATATGCTCCTAAACGCATTGTACCTCCTTTTTGATGGATATTAATTTGATCTGGAAGATAATGAATAACATTGTATTCACTATCCTTCACAAACTCACTAGAATGTGCACCTTTTAATCCTGTTACATTTCTAGCATATTCAATAACTGCAATTTGCATTCCTAAACAAATACCAAAATAAGGGACATTGTTTTCTCTCGCATATTGACAGGCATTAATTTTCCCTTCAATACCACGATCACCAAATCCTCCTGGAATTAAGATTCCATCTATATTCTCAAACAATTGTTTTGCATTTTCACTATGTACTTGCTCACTATCAATCCAATGAATATTTACCTTTGCATATAAATCATTCCCTGCATGGTGCAATCCTTCTAACACAGATAAATATGCATCATGTAGTTGTACATACTTCCCTACAATCGCAATATCTACACTTTGTTTTACTAGATTTCTTTTTTCTGTCATAGTTTTCCATGCGCTTAAATCAACGTCTGTTGTATCTAACGCCAATTCTCTACACACAACCTCATCCAATCCATTCTCACGCAACATAAGCGGTGCTTCATATAAAGATGGCAGGGTAATGTTTTCGATTACACAATCTGCCTTAACGTTACAAAATAAAGAAATCTTGTCTTTGATACTTTGTTCGATTGGTTCATCTGCTCTAGTAATAATAATATCTGGAGAAATCCCCATCGCACGCAACTCTTTTACTGAGTGCTGTGTTGGTTTACTTTTATGCTCATTAGATCCTTTCAAATAAGGAACTAATGTTACATGAATAAAGATACAGTCTTCTTTTTTCACTTCCAACGAAATTTGTCGGATTGCCTCTAAGAATGGTCCACTTTCGATATCTCCAGTAGTACCACCAATTTCTACGATCATAACCTCACAATCCATTCTTTGTGCACCCTCATAAATGAAATTTTTAATTTCACCAGTAATGTGGGGGATAAATTGTACAGTTTGTCCAAGATATTCTCCCTTACGCTCTCTTTGTAGTACATTGTAATACACTCTACCTGATGTCAAAGTAGAATACTTTGTAAGGTTAATATCAATGAATCTCTCATAATGCCCTAAATCTAAATCTGTTTCTACACCATCATCCGTGACAAATACCTCTCCATGTTGAATTGGGCTCATTGTTCCTGGGTCCACATTCATATATGGATCTAGTTTCAACACTGACACCTTCACTCCACGTTCCTTCAATAATCTACCTAATGATGCTGCTGTAATTCCTTTACCTAGACCAGACACAACGCCTCCAGTCACAAATATATATTTTTTATTTTTCACAAATACCTCCAATTAATAATCATATGTCTTTAATACTTTTTCTGCTATCTTTCTGCGACTTGTGCGCATATCCATCGCTTGTTTTTCAATATATCTATGTGCTTCTTCTTCACTAATAGACATATAGGAAATCAACAAGCATTTTGCTCGGTCTATAATTTTAATATCTTCAATTCTACTCTTCAACTTTGCATTTTCACTCTGTACTCGCAGCAATTGCTTATGTGCAGAACGCACAAACTTCAGACTTGACCAAAATATCACCTTATTCATTGGCTTTGCTACACAAAACACGCCTGACTCCTCTACTTTTGCACATGTTTCATCGTAAAAATCACTCTTCACTACAAATATTACTTGACTTTCTCTACGATTCGCTACACTACAAGCAAACCCCTCACCACTCTCATCTCTTAATGGTCCATTTACTACAACCAAATCATAATTCATCTCCAACATCTTTCTAGATGCTTCAGCACAAGATGTTGCAGAATTAATACGACTAAAGGAAGCCTCTCTTAAAATATCTGCAAAAAATTTGATACTTTTTTCTGAGAGTGAAACAATCAATACATTTTGCATACAGCCTCCTCCTTTTCTATATTAAATGAAAATATTGTGCATCATAAAACATTTCTTTATCATCACATTTTTCAAACGCGCTAACTTCTTTTTCTTTTACCTCTAAATATCTTTGAAGCAATTCTTGACCAATTACTTCTTTCAAAAACACACTGTCTTTTGCATATGCAATAGCCTCTTTCAAACTAGAAGGCAACTGTTGTAAATGTGGTATTGATGTATTATACAAATCTTCATTCACCGCATCTTCCAATACTAGTTTTTGCGTAACACCTTCCATCCCTGCCGCAATAATTAATGAAAATGCAACGTAGGGATTCACCATATTATCACTAGAACGAAGTTCCATACGACTTCTCTCTTCATTTGCTGCAGGAACTCGAATCAGCTGTGAGCGATTTTCTTTTGACCAAGAAATATACTTGGGCGCTTCAAAACTACCCAAACGATCGTATGAATTCACTGTAGGATTTAAAAACACACTAATTTCTTTCACTCTTTTCAACACACCAGCAATAAAGGATTGTCTAAACGCATCGTGACACCCTTCTTGAAATACATTTTTACCATTTTTAGTAATAGATACATTCACATGCATCCCATTTCCTGGTGCAGTCTCAATTGGTTTTGCCATAAACGAAGCATACATCCCATTACGTGCCGCACTCGTTTTCACAACAGAACGAAACACCAATATATTATCTGCGCAAGTCAATGGATCGCTGAATTTAAAATCCACTTCATTTTGTCCTGGCCCTTGTTCATGGTGTGATGCCTCTGGTTCAATTCCCATCTCTTCCAAAGTCAAACAAATTTCTCTACGAATATTTTCCCCTTTATCTCTTGGAAACACATCCATATAACCACCTTGATCGATCGTTCTCTTACTTACTTCACCTTCATCATTTACCTTAAATAAGTAAAACTCACACTCCGCACCTACTTTAAAGTGTAACCCTTCTTGTTCATATTTATGTATGATTTTTTTTAACATATGTCTACCATCATGAGAGTAGTTAGTTCCATCTGGTAACTTTATGTCGCAGAAAAACTTCACAACTCTACCAGGCCCAGGGCGCCAAGGCATTACGGATAACGATGAGGGATCAGGAACTAAAAATAAATCTGATTGTTTTACATCACGAAAACCCTTAATGGCACTTGCATCAAAGGAAATCCCCTGTGTGAATGCCATTCGTAATTGTTGTGGCATAATCGAAATATTTTTTTCTACACCTGTCAAATCGCAAAATGCCAAGCGAATGAATTTCACATCATTTTCCTCTACAAATTGTAAGATTTCTTTAATTGTTGATTCCATATAATCTCCTTTTAAATAAAAAAGCATTCGTTATGTCTTGGTATTTTTGAGTCTAAGAAAAATACATTTACACAACGAACGCCTTTGTTCATTTTTGTTGTTATAGTATATTACAATATGCATATTGTCAAGCATATTTTACACATAGAGAGTGAAAAAAATATGAGCGAACCTATATAAATCTAATTCAATCCCTTAAGTGCAAATTTTAAAATATAAAAACCAATTTGTTATCGTGTAATTGTTAGCGTATAATAGTATCGTGAGGTGAGTAAATGAATACACAAGCAATTGGAATATTTGACTCTGGCTTTGGTGGCATTAGTGTTTTAAAAGAACTATACACCCTATTACCTAGAGAGAACTATATATATTATGGGGACAATAAATATGCTCCCTATGGACTAAAAACAAAAGAAGAAATTATACAACGTTGTATAAGCATTTGTGATTTGTTAGTAGAAAAAGGGGTAAAGGCAATCATTGTTGCCTGTAACACCGCAACAAGTGTTGCAATAACACAATTACGCAGTCGCTATACCATCCCTATTATAGGGATGGAACCAGCACTTAAGGTTGCTGCTGCACAAAATGATAATCAAAATATCGCCGTCATGGCAACCCCATTGACACTTGTAGAAAAAAAGTTCAACACCTTAATGAATCAATATGCAAAACACAATACTATTTACAAAATACCTTGTCCTGAACTAGTAAACATTGTGGAAGAAGACGCACTACATGATACTAGTCGTATACAAAAACAATTACATGTGTATTTCAAGGATATACCAACTAATTTAGATAGCATTGTATTAGGATGCACACATTTTGTATTTTTGAAAGAACCCATCCAACAAGCGTATCCTATGGCTAGCGTAATTGATGGTAATAAAGGCACTTGTTTACACTTATACAATATATTAAAAGAAAAGGATGCATTACAAACACAAGGAGGTAGCATCACCTTCCTTAGTTCTAGTGAAAAAATAGAACTTGCCAATCGGTTATTTCATTTATGATAGCATTGTTCGATTTATTAGATTTACAAATTGTAATTTTCTTAAGTATTTCTATTGGTTATTTTTTAACAAAGAAAAACATTTTTACCATAGATACAAAAAAAGCACTAACAAACCTAGTTATATACATTGTATTACCAGCAAACATTATTACTTCCTTTTTTATAGATATGAATACTAAGTTATTACAAGATACTTTCCTTATCCTTTGTATTTCATTCTCTATACAAATTATTTGTTTAGTATCTAGTAATTATATATACAGACGCTTTGATCGAGATACTTTCAATGTATTGAAGTATGCAACAATATGCTCGAATGCTGGTTTTCTAGGAAGCCCTGTAGTTTATGGAATATATGGAGCACAGGGGTTATTACTTGCTTCTATTTATTTAATACCTGTTCGTATCTTTATGTGGAGTAGTGGAATCGCTTGTTTTACAAAGGCTACTTCAAAAGAAGTACTTTATAAAGTCATTACACATCCATGCATTATCGCTGTCATGATTGGGTTTTTACTAATGCTTACAAACATACAACTGCCTAGCTTTATGAATGCAACATTATATACGGTTGGCGATTGTACAACCTTCCTTTCCATGCTGGTGATTGGTTGTATTTTAAGTGAAGTAGATTTTAAGAGTGTTATTGACAAATTAAATATTTATTATTGCATATTACGACTACTTATTTTGCCTAGTGTGGTATTATGCATTTGTATCTTATGCAATGTGGACCCCTTAGTGAGCGCAGTATCTTGCGTTCTTACGGGAATGCCTGCTGGTTCTACTACGGCAATCCTGGCTAGCAAATACAATTCGAATGAAACATTGGCTGTAAAAATTGTATTTTTATCCACTTTATTATCTTTATTAACAATCCCATTATTCACAATAGGTATATCATTATTATATTAGGAGGTATTTTATGAAAACAATATATTTTGGAGCTGGTTGCTTTTGGGGAGCACAAAAATTTTTCAATTATATCGATGGTGTAGTTGCCAGTGAAGTCGGCTATGCGAATGGTCCACAAAATGTAATTACATACAAAGAAGTTTGTGCAAGCAGCGGACATGTAGAAGTGGTGAAGGTACAATTTAATGAGAATATATTAGAGTTATCACTACTAATTGAATGTTTTTTTAGTATCATTGATCCAACTTCATTGAACCAACAAGGTGGTGATATCGGTATTCAATACCGCACCGGTATTTACTACATCGATGATGCAGACGCACCTATCATAAATGCTTGTATAAACACATTAAAACAAAAGTACGACACCATTTATGTGGAAGTGCTTGCTTTGCAAAACTATTGCAAAGCAGAAGAATACCATCAAAATTATTTGGATAAAAATGAAGATGGTTATTGCCATGTTGGTACTTGTGCCTTTGAATATGCTAAAAACGCAAACAAAAAGTAGCAATTGCTACTTTTTTTTCAACCATGCTATATTACTAGTACGTTTTATTTTACTTAATTTCTCATAATTAGCACCTAGCACTTTCTCATATTGAGAACTATTTTGTGGTGTATAAAACTGCAAATCTTTTATAGCTTCAGGCATATATTGAATTTGATCCCAAATATCACTTCTACCATAATCATATTGATCTTCTTCACGCATGTTTACGGGTGTGTAACGCAAATATGGTGGTACTGCAAAGCTATGCTGCTTTGCAACAGCCATTGCCGCATCAATCCCTGCTTCTGCAGATTTAGATTTTGGTGATAAACAAAGATCAATCACAGCATTCGCCAAAGGAATTCTCCCCTCTGGAAACCCTATTCGCAAAGCGGCATCAATTGCTTGAACACAACGTGCACAAGCTGCTGGATTTGCTAGTCCAATATCTTCATAAGCAATGGTTAATAATCTTCGTTCAATAGATGGCATATCATTTGCGATAATCAGTTGTGCTAAATAATATAATGCAGCATGTACATCGCTACCACGAATAGATTTTTGAAATCCACTCAACAAATCATAATGTCCATCTCCATCTTTATCTACACCATGGTTTGGAAGTTGTGCAAATGAGCGTACATCTTCCACCCTAATGTTGTTTTCTTCACATATTAAAGAAGCTAATTCTAAAGTGTTTAAAGCAAAACGGATATCACCACCACATCCTTGTGCGATTAGTAGTAACGCTTCTTCACTAATTTGGTAATTTCCTTGCAAACCATTCTTATGTTGCAATGCATTTTGTAACGCCTTAATAATGTCTGCTTCTTGCAATCGTTTCACTTCAAATAGATGACAGCGACTTCGAATAGCTGGATTAATAGAATGAAATGGGTTTGCTGTTGTAGCACCAATTAAAATAATATTTCCATTTTCTACATGTGGTAACAATAAATCCTGTTTATCCTTATTCAATCGATGTACCTCATCCACGATAAGTACTAAACCTTCACACATCTTCGCTTCGGTAAAGATGGCATCCAACTCTTTTTTATTGCCTGTCACTGCATTAAACAGACGATATGGTCTAGATAGAGAGTTCGCCAAAACCGTTGCCAAGGTTGTTTTCCCAGTCCCTGGTGGGCCATAAAAAATCATTGAATACAACAAACCTTTTTCAATGCATTTACGTAGTATTTTGTGTTCACCGATTAAATGTTGCTGACCAACTACTTCATCCAACGTTGTTGGTCTTAGCACATATGCTAAAGGTCTACTCATATCGTTCCTCTTTTCTAAAAAAATAAGCTTTCAATTAAAATTTTACAACCAATTATAATTAGTACAACACCACCTACTTTGTTACAGTGTTGTGCAAAATATCCACTCAAAGCTTTTCCAAATAACACTCCTACAAAACAACAAAGCAAGGTAATCACTCCTATATACACACATGCCTCAATAATATTTATATGTAAAAAGGAAAAACTAATCCCCACTGCCAATGCATCAATACTTGTTGCAATGGCTAACGTTATGTATTGTTTGATTGTTGTTGATTGTTTCTCATCCTGTGCATCACTACGATATAGTTGCACCCCTAAGTAAACCAATAAGATAAATGCGATATAATGATCTATATGTTGTATGTACATATAAAATTGTTGTCCTACCATATACCCAATTAATGGCATTGCCGCTTGAAACAATGCAAACAATGTTGCAAGCAATATCGCCTTGCGTATCAGTTCTTCTTTTTTCATACACATACCCTGGCTAACACTCACTGAAAAAGCATCCATAGCCAAGCTAAATCCAATCATAATTAATGTTAATGTATTCATCCTTTTCTCCTATACAACACTATATGCAACTTCTAACAATTATTATTACATATGCAACTTATGTAATAAAGAAGAAATTGCTCTATTTATACAACGATTATTTTTCACCTTAATATCGCAATATGTATTATATAAATCATATCTCTCTTCATATAATTTTTGTATTTGCGCTTCACTACTTGATAATGGTCTATTTGGATCTCTACAAATTAACTTATGCAAATCACGATCGATAAATACAACAATTCCATTACTCTTCAAATAGTCTATATTTACATTTCTTTTTATTACTCCACCACCAGTAGATATGATACAGCCTTCACACTGACTTACCCTTTTTGCAACATCGCTCTCTATGTCTCTAAAGTGCTCTTCGCCATACTTAGAGAATATTTCAGGAATACTCATATTGGCTTGTTTTTCAATTTCTTCATCCATATCTATGAATGGTTTGTTTAATTTTTCTGAAATTTTTTTCCCAATTGTGCTCTTCCCACAGCTAGGCATCCCTATTAATACAATATTCTTCATAAGTTTCACCTCAATACTATGAATTATACTAAATGAATAGTATAATGTATAGTGTTTGGAGGAATTATAATGAATACTTTACAGATTAAAAATATTACATTTAACAAGGGAATACCTAAAGTATGCATCCCTATTATGCCTGCTACTTTAGCAGAAGCAATACATCTACTACCTAGTCTACATGCAAGTACATTCGATGTTCTTGAAGTGCGTATGGATTACTTTAACGAATCCATAACTACTCTTCTAGAGACTTTACAAAACGCATTGCCCGATTGCGTTTTACTAGCTACCTTTAGAAGTGCAAAAGAAGGTGGTGAAAAGGAAATTAGTGAAGAAGACTATATGCATTTACTAATTGAAATTTGTGAGCGTAAACTTGCAGATATTATTGACATTGAATATATGTCAGGTAAAGATGTGCTGAATACTGTTATTGCTTGTGCAAAAGATAATGGTTTAAAAACATTAATTTCTTATCATAACTTTCAAAGAACGATGAGCAAAGAAGGAATTGTGAATCGTTTTGAACAAATGGAAAACTTCGATGCCGATATCTTAAAGATTGCAATGATGCCTCGCTCACCAGAAGACATCTTAAACCTTATACTTGCAACTCGAGATATGTCAGAGAATACAGAAAAGGTACTAGTAAGTATGTCTATGGGGGAATTTGGACAAATCACTCGTATTATTGGAGAACACTTCCATAGTGCTATGACCTTTGCATCGCACGAAAAAGAAAGCGCGCCTGGTCAAATTCCATTACCTTTATTGCAAGACGCCTTGCAAGCCATTCACAAAATCCATAAAGCAAACAAAAGCGAAATGACTAAAAATTAGTCCTTCGCTTTTTTATTTAATAAATATATGCTGGTTCTACATTATCAACAATGGCTTGATACAATAATTCTTTTTCTACTATTTTTAATCCCCCATACACCTCATCTTGCACAAGGTAAGAAGGATCAATATAGTAATAATGAGAAATCTCATCACTTCCTTCTTTTAGAGTATACCCTGTCACAATAATCATATGATTTCCATACCCTATTTCTGGATATATTGTATGCACTTCAATTGCAACAAACACTGGATCATTTGTACTCATATCCAACTTCACCCTTCTTTCAAAGTCTGCAATCATTTGCTCACTTTGCTCATAACGCTGTAATGTTTGTACACGATAACCCGATTCATGTGCTTCTATGTATTCATCTTGAAATAAATATTTATTAGCCACTCTTGCTAAATCAACATATTCTGTTCCTGTTATTGGTACTGTATTCATTTCATTTGCCAATACATCTTGACTCATGTCAATGCCTTTGTTTTTCAGTACCATTTGTAAAGTTGCAACAGCACAATAGTAATTTGTTTCCTGCACACTTTGTTCAAGTGGGATGTATACTTCTCTAGTTTGTTCTACCTCACTATTTTCCTCTAGTGACACCCACTCAAGTAACGTTTGATTTCCCTTTTGTAAGACAGTTTTTATTTGCTGACTATGTTCCTTTTGCATTTGGGCTACTTCTTGATTTGTATCCTCTACATCAACGATGTACTCTTTATTTACATCATTCATAAAGTATACTACAATCCAAGCTAATAACACTACAACTAACGATGCAAGTACAAACAATATACCACTTAAAATCATGCCCCTATTTTTTTTCATAGCTTTCTCCTTTTATAATCGTTAAACATATAAGACAAAACTGTATATACTTTAAGTATACATCAATTCATAGTGTTTATATATACAATCAACAAAAAAACCTACTTTCCTTTGAAAATAGGTTTATTTCTCATTATACTTTTTCTCAACATGTATTTGACCATCCAACCCATGTGTAATATACACTTCTTGCAAACACTCTTGCATCACCACATCTATATAATAAGGCAAATCAGCGGATAAGTTTTGATTATTTATTACCTGGGAAATATTCATAAACTCAACAACATCTTCTCCTTCATATTGTAAAGTTCCCTCGTATGCATTTGCCTTATACATATAAATAACTAACTTTTCTTTTGTTTTCATCAAATCGTAATGTACAATACCACAAAGTGTGAATTGTTTGATAAGCAAACCTGTTTCTTCTTTGAATTCTCTTTGCATCGCGTCATAAAAACTTTCATACGCTTCTACCTTTCCCCCAGGAAAAGTAATCCCTGGCCAATCTGTTTTTGTTCGATGTTGGACTAAAACATCCTCTTTATCAAACAACATACACATATTAGAAATTTTCACACGATCCATGTATAAACCTCTTTGCATCCTCAATGGCATTCATTTCGTCTTCTTTATCATACCAATGCACGTCCATTTGATTTTTAAACCAAGTATATTGTCGTTTCGCAAAATTCCTAGTGTTTTTTTGAATATTCGCCTTCACAAGTTCTTCCTCTTCTATTTGTAAGAAATATGGTTTCCATTCTTTATACCCAATTCCTTGCATGCTTTGCAATAGGAATGTAGATATATCTTCAACAATAGATTCAACCTCTTCCTTTAAACCTTGTTGCATCATCATCTCTACTCGTTCATCTATTTTTGCATACAATTGCTCTCTAGGCATTGTTAGTCCAATAATATATGCATCATACAACAAAGTATGTTGTTGCTTCTCAATACGATCACTTTTACATTCTCCACTATTTGCCATTAGTAAAGCACGGATTACCCTTTGTCGATTATTCTTATGAATCTTCTCACAAGCTTTTAAATCCACCGCTTGCAGCCTTTCATACAAACAATCATTATCTAAAGCCTCTAAAGTTGCCTTATATTGCGCATCTACTTGTTCCTCTTGAAACTCGTAATCATATAATAATGCTTTTATATATAACCCAGTCCCCCCACAAACAATAGGTACCTTTCCTTTATTTATGATATCTTGTATGTATTGTCTAGCCTTTTCCTGAAACACTTTAACACTATAAGCATCTTTATAATCGATACAATCTACCAAATAATGTTGAATTCCTTGCATCTCTTCTTGCGTGATTTTTGCACTACCTATACTTAACTGTTTATATACTTGATATGCATCTCCACTTATTATCTCTCCATTAAGTTGCTTTGCAAGTTCAATGCTTAACTTTGTTTTACCTACTCCTGTAGGTCCTACTAACACAATTACTTTATTCATTATCCAGTCCTCAAAAATTGCTTTTCCAATTCTTTCAATGTAAATTCAATAAACGTTGGTCTTCCATGTGGACAATGAAATGGTTGTACACACCTCTTCAAATCCTCAATAACACCTTGCATCTCTTCTAACGAGAGCGCTCTATGAAATCGAATGGATGAATGACAAGCCATACTTGCCAATGTATGTTTGCGTAACTTCATCACATTCATCGATTCATCCTTTTGATATTGTTCCAATAAATCTAAAACCACTTTTTGTTCATCGCATTGCACCATCCACAGGGGGATACTACGCAACACAAAACTCTTATCTCCAAACACATCCAATTGAATTCCGATTTGTGCAAATAAGTCATTCAACTCCTCCACACGATTTACCATCGATAAAGTACTATCAATACTAATTGGAATTAATAAATCTTGTGTATCCAAAACACCCTCTAAGATCTGCTTTTGTATACATTCATAACGATATCTTTCTTGTGCAGCATGTTGATCAATAATATACATACCATGATCTCCTTGTGCAATGATATAACTTTCTTTGATTTGTCCAATCGCTTTCATATATGGTAAAGAAGGATTTTGCGCCTCTACACGTACTTCTTTCTCTATCACCAAAGGCTGCACGTCTTCTATAACAAGCGTTTCTTCTTGCTCTTCCTCTATGTCATAAACCTCTTTTTCTACTACACTTTTCAATGGTTCCACATGGATCGCAAATTCTTTTTGTACCTCTTTTACTAGTGGTGTTGCTATATTTTCAGGTTCATACGTAATATCTAAGCGCATCGGCTCAACCTTTACTTCCGGTTGTTTTTTCTGCACTTGAACCGTTTGTATCTTTGTTTGAAGCGCCTGTGCAATCGCCTTATACAATAACTCTTCCAACTGTTTTTCCTTTGACAAGCGTACCTCCCACTTACTAGGATGTACATTCACATCTACTAATTTTGCATCCATATCAATATGTATAACACTAATTGGATAACGATCATTAGGTAAGTATTCTCTATAAGCATCTAAAATCATCTTTTGTAAACGATATGATCGAACCATTCTTTGATTGATAAACAATAACATATAATATTTACTAGCTCTATTTACACTTGGTTGTATTGTGTATCCATGAATTGCATAATCACTATCTTTAATATCTACACGAATCGCTTGTTTCGCCACTTCTCGACCATATACATTCATAATTACTTCTTGAATATTATTTCTTCCATTACTAGAGAATACTAATTTATCATCATGATATAATTGAAATGAAATATCACTACGAGCAAATGCAAACTTTTGGATGACATCACTAATTAAAGAAAATTCATAGTTAATAGATTTTAAATGTTTTAATCGCGCTGGTGTTTTTTGGAATAAATTTGAAACAACAATTTGTGTTCCCTGATTACATGCCGTACTTTTTGCATGTATGTGTTTTCCATAAGCGATTTCTACTTGTGTGCTATCTTGCCCATCATTTGTATTTAACACCACATGGCTAACCGATGCAATCGATGGTAAAGCTTCTCCACGAAACCCCATACTCGTAATATTCCATAAATCATTTACATCTTTAATCTTACTTGTTGCATGTCTTTCAAATGCAAGGCATGCATCCTGTGGGCTCATTCCAATACCATCATCAATAATATTTATTTCTTGTAAACCACCTTGTTGAATGTGTATTTGAATATGTTTGGCTTTCGCATCAATACAGTTTTCAACAAGTTCTTTCACAACACCTACTGGTCTTTCAACAACTTCTCCGGCCGCAATCATATTTGCCAGTTGCGCATCTAGTTTTTGAATCTTCGCCATACTTACCCTTTCTTAAGTTCACTTAAAAACAACAATGCCTCCATTGGTGTCATTGCGTTGACATCAATAGTTTGTAGTTTATCTAAAATTTCACGATTTTCCTTTTGTTCTTCCTCTTGTTCAAATGCAATTTTTTCAATATCCAAATCAATCTCGTCTTGTTGTATGTGATTTAATATTTGTTTTGCTCTCGCTAATAAAGGGAGTGGTAGTTTTGCTAATTTAGCCACATTAATCCCATACGATTTATCGGCCTTACCTTCCATCATACGATATAAGAACGTGACATGGTCATCTTCCTCTTCCACTTCCACATGTATATTTTTAATCCCTTCATTTTTATCTGCCAAGATTGTAAGTTCATGATAATGCGTAGAAAATAATGTCTTCGCATTTGTTTTTTCATGTATATATTCAATCATTGCTTGCGCTAGCGACATTCCATCATAAGTGGATGTCCCTCTTCCTATCTCATCAAATAAAATCAAAGAACGATCACTCGCATTTTGTAAGGCATAGTTGGCTTCCATCATCTCCACCATGAATGTAGATTGTCCACTCATAATATCATCACTTGCACCAATACGTGTGAATATTTTATCAAAAATAGGCATACTCGCTTTCTTGGCAGGTACGTAACAACCAATTTGTGCCATAATTACCAACAAGGCAACCTGTCTCATATATGTACTCTTACCACCCATGTTTGGTCCAGTAATAATAAACACCTGGTCTTGTTCATCCATAATCAAACTATTTGACACATAAGTAGATTGTTTCATCATCTTTTCTAATATTGGATGCCTCGCTTCTTCCACTCGTACTTTCAAAACTTCATCAAACACGGGTCTAACATAATTCGCTTGTGCACTCACTTCACTCAATGCATATAATGCATCAACACTTGCTAACACTTTAGAAAGTTCATGCAAAGGTTGCACAAATGCTTTAATTTGTTCCAGTAGTTCGCTGTATAATTGCACTTCCAAGCGAACCATTCTCTCTTGTGCATGTAAGATTTCATCTTCTTTTTGCTTCAATTCTTTTGTAACAAAACGTTCAGCATTCGCTAATGTTTGTTTTCTTTCATATCCAAACGCTTCTTGAATTTTATCTAAATTACCTTTTCTCACTTCAATGTAGTAACCAAAAATACGATTGTAAGAAACCTTCAACGAACCAACGCCTGTACGCTCTCGCTCTCTTGCTTCCAACTCTAAAATGAATTGTTTACCAGATTGACTCAATGTGCGATACTCATCTAATTGCGCGTGGTAACCTTCTTTAAAGACACCTCCATCTTTTACATTTACAGGAGGATTTTCTTCTATAATATCCGCAATTTGAATATATAGTTGTTGACAACAATCCACATCCTGAAACATTGTTGTTGCGCTACATTGATTAACTAACTGCATAATGATTGGAGCATATTTTAAAGTAGATACTAGACGCAAAATATCTCTAGGAGTTGCACTACCATAAGCTACTCTTGCACATAGTCTTTCTAGGTCAAATACATTTCCTAAATATTCCTTTAGTTCGTCTTTCATAATAAAATTTTCATTGAAAAAATCGATTATATCCAATCGTTCTTCAATTTTTTTACGATCAATAAGAGGATATAAAATCCATTTTTTCAACATTCTACTACCCATAGACGTTCTAGTGTGGTCTAAAAAATCCCACAATGTTTGTGATTTTGATTGTTGTCGTATAGCACTGACTAGCTCCAAGTTTTGTTTCGTTGAGTAATCCATTTGTAAACAAGTATCTTTTTGTATTAACTCAACCTTTGAGAGATGTGCCATACTTCTCTTTTGTGTTGTGTGTAAATAATTGCTTAATAGCGCAAAACTCTGTATAACTTTCTCATCTTCAATGTGCTCAACAAGTGATACATATTCCTTTTTTAATTGTTTATCATCTTCAAAGGATACCGTTACATTCATTATATTTTGGATCACTTTAAGATACTTCTTATCAAAATTACTTTCTACTACTACCTCTCTCACATTCATTGATAACAACGCTTTTTGTAACTCTTCTTTACTTCTAGTAATACTATTACTAATAATCTCTCCACATGTCATTTCACAATAGCTAATCGAAAAAGCATACTTGCAATCACAAACTGCAGCTAAGTATACATTTTCCTTTTCATTGCTTACTTCATCCATGATGGTACCTGGCGTTACAATCTTTACAACATCACGTTTTACAATTTTTCCAGCCGTAGCATCTTCTAGCTGTTCTACAATAGCTACCTTATATCCTTTTTGCGTTAACCTTTGTATATATCCACTAGATGCATGAAAAGGAATCCCACACATTGGAATTTTTTCTTCTACTCCAGCATTTCTTCCAGTTAACACTAAATCTAGTTCATTAGAGGCGATTTTCGCATCTTCAAAAAACATTTCGTAAAAATCTCCTAAACGATAGAAAACGATACAATCTTGAAGGTTGTTTTTTACCTCTAAATATTGTTGTATCATTGGTGTGTATTTTTTTTCTGACATGCTCATATCTCCTTTAATATCTTGTTAATTATAACATAAATTATTAATTTTGATGATGAAACATAAGAAAAAAGCGTGCTTTCATACACACCTTTTTGAACGATTTCATTAAATTTTTATAGGGATTTTGTGAGAGAAAAAAACAATATAGGCAAACGCACTCATCCCAATTACAAATAAAATAGAAAAATACTCTTTACCAAATAAAATCATACTTCCAATATAAGGTAATGAAAATAAAACACTTCCCTCATACTGTTCAGCATAGGCTATATAATAGGGGTCATTCTCTTCATTTGCATCCCCTTTACACAATACCATTTCTTCTTCTACATCAACATCTACTACCCTATGCGTTATAACAATATCACTATTTAAAATACGATAAACAATGACATCCTCTTTCACAATATTAGAAAACGGTTCTTTCGCAACAAATATAATGCTTCCTTTTGGAATACTTGGATGCATACTTTCACTTGCTATGCTAAGCACTCTAATATCATTCACATACAAAATAATACTTCCTATAAACAATACACTGATAAGAACTAAACACAAATAGTTACTTACTTTTTTCAAAATATCACTCCTATTTAGGATATGCTTATATTTCTGAAATATTACCTTTCTTATCCGCTAAAATGATACTAATATTTAGTCTTTCTTTCACAGTACTTGGAATTTCACTCCATGCCTTACGATAACTAATGTTATCATTAAACGCTAAAGAATATTGCACATCTTCTGCATCTATACACTTTAATACATCATTCAATGTAGATGGTAAACTTTGTTTTCTTCCACGCTTCATAGATTGCATATGAATACATCGTTTGCCTTCCTCATTCTCTGCAACAATGAATCCTTTTTGTGCTTCATATGCATACCCCTCACTAGACAACCATTCTTCTACAAGGCGATATAAGTCACTTCCACCGCATTTTTGACGTTTTTTTCTTGTATTCAACTTCTCTGCTTCACTCTTTAGTGGTCTCCCTCTTTTTTTAGGTGGAAACATCGACTCTCTATTTACCAAGTTATCCACATAAAAGCGTACTTTTAGATGGGAACCAAACCCTGTATTTCCTTTTGGTTTCTCCAAAATCAAGTCTCCAATATACAACAATTTGTATATTGCCTGACAACATGTTGGCATCGTCGCAAAATCAGCAGACACTTGTGCATGTAATTCCTTCGATGTTATCTCTATATATTTTAACCCTTGCTGGTGTGCTTCCTCTCTCATCTTTTCTATTGTTTCTATGTATTGTTTTATTCCTGGTCCTTTCATATTTATCACTCCTTTACTTACATTGTAAACATTTGTGTTGTCGAATTTACTCGAATACAGTCTACCCCATATAAAAAGTCATGATAATTTTACTTATCACGACCTCGTTTCATTATTTCACAATGATTTCAACATACCCATCACCACGCACTCCATGTAAACTTACAATTCCTTTGTCCTTAACACGTAATACACTATGATTTTTTGTATTTGGTGGTATTTTTACACTCACCGTGCTATCAATAAATGTCACATCGATTTGACACCCTTGTGCAGCCTCTTGTGTGTGGATTCTTTTTTGTACATAAATATGATTTCCTTTACGTGTGAAGTTTGGATCTTTTTCAATTTGTATTTCTACAAATAGATCTCCGCACTCTCCACCGCGAATTCCTTTATCTCCATATCCTTTTATACGAACATGTTGTTTATCATCAATACCTGCTGGTATTTGCATATTTATCTTCATCTTTTTTAATACATATTCATTATTGGCATTTTTCTTATACCCTTCCACAACAATACTTTTGCGACATCCGCGAACTGCATCCATAAATGAAATGGTTGTCTTAGTGAATTTGTGCGCACCCTTGATTGGCTGTGCTTGTGTTTGACGAAAAAAAGAATTGAAAATATCATCCATGGATGCGCCACTATACATATTAGAGTAGCCCTGATTTCCACCGTACTGAGCACCTTCCATCCCAGCCTTACCAAAGCGATCATAGCTCGCTCTTTTATGAGCATCACCCAACACTTCATAGGCAGCATTTATCTCTTTAAATTTAGCTTCAGCATCACTCGCCTTATTCACATCTGGGTGATATTTTTTTGCCAGTTTACGATATGCTTTTTTTATTTCTTCATCACTTGCTGTTTTATTTACACCTAAAACTTCATAATAGTCTCTATCTTGCATAACAACCTCCAACATTAACACGTTCTTAGCAGTGTGTAACTTCATAATCAAATACAGTGTATCATATTTATACACTTTAGTGTGCATCCAATTTATTCTTGTATACAAAAAAAGAGCTTTACTCTGCTCTTTTCAATTATTCCTCAGGTAGTTTAAACACTTGATCCCCAATATCTTTTGTTGTAGAGTATTGTCCAATTGCATAGCGAATGATATAATTCACATCATTCAAGTTATCAATCAATTGTTCATTTTCCTCTTTTTCTTCAGTTAGCTTTTCCAACTCATCTTCATGTAATGAAATATTGCTTTTCAAACTATGTGTCGTTGCAAATTCACCTACAATATTTGTTATAAAAAAGAAGGTCATACCTAATAAAATTACACAATACAATAAACTTTTAAATCTTTTACTCATAGCACCCTCCTTTTTCATTATTATACAATAACACACCTATATTCGTAAACAAAGAAAACAAGTTTTATTGTATTTTTGAAATGCGATATCAAATTTTTGTTTTCAACTCAACAAAAGATGATTTTACTTGAAAGATATACTCGTTTTCTTTGCAATCTTATTTATAAATTAAGCATATTCCTCATAAACAAACTAAGTTGTAAACCATACGATTTATTATAATTTCTTACATACTTTCAAACATTTATAATAAAATAGAACACAGCATCGTTTAATTTTAGAAAATAGACAAACGCATAATGGATATAAGTACAAATAATAATATAGGACACATACAATAAAAGCCATAAGTAAATAGATATTCATTACGCCATAATTGATTTTATACAAAAAATAATAAGCCACACAAACAAAGCATCCACAAAACAGTAGATCGATTAAAAACGCATTACGAAACAAAAACTGTTTCAAACTATACAAAAATCCAAATACTAGCCCTGTACAACATGCATATAACAGTGCTAACATTTGAATTTGTATGAGCATCATCGAAACAATCGCTTCATTAACGATTCTTTGTTTGTTTTTCTATGATCTAAATATTGAATCCCCTCAATATTTCCTTTAATTTTTACTTCCCCTCGTTCTTTGTCTAAACGATCTAAAGTTAAATCATTACCTACTACTTCTAACCACCCTTGTACACTCTCTACTACAAATACTTGATCATCAAAACTTTCGATTTGTTTGACACCGCTTATTTCTAAGTACTTACGATCTTTCAACATCATATTATGATATGGATTCGTATCAAACTTTATTGTATTGAATTCAGACATCACTATACCTCCCAATACTTTATATTCATGTATCAACAAAAATATGATATATTAATCATACAAATATACGGAGGCACAAAATGAATGCAATTTTTCAAAATATGATATACCTTTTACCAGCCATAATCGTTGCTTTAGTCTTACACGAATGGGCACATGCACTTGCAGCTTATATATTAGGAGATCGAAGCATTAAACAAAGAGGAAGACTTTCTTTCAATCCATTAAAGCACATTGATCCAATTGGTTTTCTAACCTTGTTGATTTTCCAATTTGGTTGGGCAAAACCCGTCGGTATCAATACATCTAAGTTTAAAAACCCTAAACTTAGTATGGCCTTTATAGCGCTTGCTGGACCACTAATGAACTTTGTCTTGTCTTTTGTCGCCATCCTTTGTTTCGTGCTATGTATCCACTTTGGTGTTTACACAACTGCCATTGGGGATTACTTTACAACCTTCTTCAACTATTTAGGTGTTATCTCATTATCCTTATGTATATTTAATCTAATCCCTTTGCCACCTTTAGATGGTTCCAAGGTATTGTTTGCTTTTTTAGATGATGAAAGTTACTTTTCATTTATTTCTAACACAAAGTACTCTATGATACTTTTGATTATCCTAATCTTTAGTGGTGTGTTGAGCAATGGATTATCAAATATAAATACAGATATTATTCAATCCATGATTTCACTAATCACAAACTTTATAGTATAAAAGAAACCCCATTTACTCTGAAATGGGGTTTTCTGTAGATTCTTCTACTTTTTTTATTCTTTTTTCATCCAGCACTTCAAATAATAACGCTGCATCTTTTTTACTCGCTTGCTTCATTGTATCTAATACTTTAATAGTAAGTTCACGATTTCCAAAATGTACAGTTATAACATCATTTACTTTTATTTCCGTACTTGGCTTTGCTTTACGACCATTCACGATGACACGTTCTTGATCTGCTAACTCTTTTGATACACTTCTTCTTTTTAGCACTCTTGCTACTTTTAAATATTTATCCAATCTCATTTTAATCACCTACAACAATACTACCATAAATCCACCTCCAACAAAACCATTGTTGTGAAGTTCTGTGACTTTATCATTATTCAATAATTCTAGCTTTTAAGATTGCAATCAATAATTGATCATTTAATGTGCTTAATGCTTCTTCACTTACATTTGGATCTGCATAAGTAGTATTTGCTTGTATTAATAGTGTATCTACACCTACAATTGTTTCTGGCTTATAAAGTTCCTTATTTTCTACAATTGTATTTACTAAATCTATTTTCAATTTCAATGAAGTTTTATTCACTTTTACACGCAAACTTGTAAATGCATCTACTAATTGTGTGTATACTTCATCAATTTCTACTTGTGTATAGTATGTTTCATTTAAAAGCGTTTGTGCTTGTGAAACTTTTTGAGCATAAACACTCCATGTTGTCGTTGTATACGTTGCTGCATCTAATGTAGTAGAAGCTTGTACGAATGCCTCTAAATGTGATTTTTCAATTTTAGTGATTGTTAGATTTTGCATCAAGTTTTTAATTTCATCATTTACAACGTTCATCGCTGGCGCATCTTCACTCATTGTATTAATATATCCTTGTGCTTGTGTCACTTTTGCTTGTAACGCTTCTATTTCAGCTTGTACATATCCAGTTAAATTACCATTCAGTATAGCTGTTGCACTATTTATTGTTTCTGTTAATACATTTCTAGCTTCAATAACACCTAATTTGTCTGTCTCTTGCACAATCGTGTTCAATGCTGTTTGTGCTTCCACTTTAGAAATATTTAAAACTTCTTTGTTTAAAATAATTTCTGCCGCATCAATTGCTTGTTGCATATTCGCAAATTCCTCTTGGGTGAAATTAGCTGCCATTTGCTTCGCACTTGCAACTGCACTGCTTAAACTTTCAAGTAATGTCTCTTCTGCTCTCTCTACTAATTGTTGTGTTGCTTCTTCAACTAATGCCTCTTGAGCATCAATTTCTTCTTGCGTTGCTTGTGCATCTTCTAACACTGTGTTTGCTGCATCAATAGACGTCATTAATATTTCTAATGATACATTTGTATAAAATCCATCCAACAGCTCTTGTGCTTGATCCACTACAACTTGTAAAGCACTCTTATCTTGCTCTACTACGCTTACTGTACATGTATCTGTGATCGCATTTGACGTAGTTACGCTTATTATTGCTTGTCCTGGTGCAACAGCACTAACATTTCCACTATCATCCACAATAGCAACCTTTTCATCACTTGATGTCCATGTTAATGTCTTATCACTCGTTGTATCACTTGGATTAATTGTCGCAATCAATTGCTCACTACTTGTTCCACGTAATAATAATGTTTCTTTATTCAATGTTACAGAAGTGATTTCTATTTCTTCCATTTCTACATTCACAACACATTGTGCTGTTTTACCATTACTGCTTGTTACTGTTATTGTAACTTGTCCTGGTGCAATCGCAATAACTTTACCACTATCATCTACAGTTGCTACATTTACATCACTTGATTCCCATGTCAATGTTTTATCATCTGTTGTATCACTTGGGTTAATGCTAGCACTTAAAGCTTCTTCATCCCCTTCAATTAAATTCAACTCCGTTTTATTCAATTGTAGTGAGATAATTGGAATATCTAGCGCTTTTTCATTTACTGTAATCGTACATTCTGCTCTTTTTCCATTTGTCGCTACAACAGCGATCGTAGCATACCCTTTTGAAATAGCTCTTACATTTCCTTCACTATCTACACTTGCAACACTCTCATTACTTGAACTCCATGTTAATGTTTTATCATCCGTTGTATCGATTGGATTAATACTTGCTCTTAAATTTTGCTCAGCACCTTCATCCAAAACAATTGCAGTTAGGTTCAAACTAACATTCTCAATACTACTTGTAACTTCTACTTCACAAGTTGCTACAATACCAGTCTCACTTCTTGCGCTAATTGTTACCTTTCCAGGTGTTCTTGCGCTAACGACTCCGGTTGCACTCACGGTTGCTACATTCACATCACTTGAAGTCCAAGTTAACGCTTTACTATCCGTTGTATTATTTGGCGAAATCATTGCACGCAAAGCAAGTGTTTGATTTTTTTGGATACTTGCTTCTGTATAACTAAGTGTAATACTTTGAAGTGGAATATGGATATCCTCTACTTTTACATTACTTTCACCTACTAATCCATTCGCATGCTCTGCACGAATCACACTATCCCCTTCTTCTAAGGCTGTAATTTTACCATTTACATCTACACTTACTATTTCTGGATTTGACGATGACCATGTCAAATCTGTATTTGAAATTAAATTATAGTTTGAAAACAATGCATTATACGTATATTCATCTCCCATATTTAATGTCATCTCAGATTTATCTAAGTTAATACGATCACTATCTAACACTTTATACTTAACACTATTTCCTAAATTAGCCATATAATTATAAGCAACAGACCCTGCTGGTACACTCACTTCTACCTTAGGAGAGTTTGAAAAAATACCTACGGCTAACCCTCCACTAACAATTGTATTTGGTAAAGATACACTTTCTAAACTTTGGCAATCTGCAAATGCATACCCTTCAATGTTTGTCACACCATTTGGTACATGTACTTGTTTCAAACTATCACAATATCTAAACAAACCAATCGGGATTTCTTTTAAATCTTCTGGTAATGTTATATTTTCTAAACTAGAACAGTATTGGAATGTTTCTTTCCCTATTTCCGTAATTGAATTTGGTAATGTAATGTCTTTCAAAGATACACATCCACTAAAAACACTATCCCCTAGTTCTGTAATTGTACTAGGTATTTCAATACTTTCTAATGAACTACATCCACTAAACACTGCGTTTGTCAATCGAGTAAGTCCAGCTGGAATATTCACAGTTTTTAATGAAGCACATCCACTAAACGCAGCATATCCCATCCCTAAAATACTATCTGGTAAAACAATACTCTCTAATGCTATACAATCTTTAAAAGCACTTTGACCAATTGTTTTCACAGTATTTGGAACGCTAATCGATGTTAGCGTTAAACACCCTGCAAATGCATTTGTTCCTATTACAGTAACACCAGTTGGGATATCTATACTTTCTAAACTTACACAGTTTGCAAACATTCCATCCCCTATGGTTGTTAGTGTGTTCGGTAGCGTTACATCCCTTAAGCTATAGCAGTTACCAAACACATTTGCTCCTATCGATGTAATACCTTCTGGAATACTTACACTTTCCAAACTTGTACAATCAAAGAACATTCCTGTAGGTAATTCCTTTAAACTATTTGGTATTTCCACACTACGCAAACTACTACACCCTCTAAATGCATTCGTCCCAATTCTAACTACTGAATTTGGTATAGTTAATTGCATCAATTGACTACATTGTGAAAAAGCATTATCCTCGATTATTTTAACACTTGAAGGAATAACCAACTGTTCAATCGATTTGGATTCTGCAAATGCTCCATATCCAATTGTACTTACAACAAGGCCATCAATACTCGAAGGTATTTCTAAAACCTTTTCGCTACCCCCATAATTAATAATGGTTATACTCCCATCATCATTTAATTCGTATGCATATTCTCCACTTATGATTGTTGATGCCTCTATTTCATCAACTTGAAAATTCACTGCTGCAGCTGGCAATACTAATGCTATGGCCAATGCAACTTTTGCTACTTTTTTCATGTTCCCTCCTCTATGTCCCCTATTGGCGAACTATTTATAGTAACCTTAACCGTCTACATGTTCTATTTAAATATGTGAAATAACTTATTTTCGTGATATATTTCTTTCCCTATATAAAACATATACATTCAAAACAGAACTTGTCATCTTTAGTATATCTAAACAACATACGTTTGTAAACGCTTAACTTGTATGTCTTGGTGAAACACTAAAAAGTACAATTATTATATTAAAAAGTGCAATGAGATACATTGCACTTTCCTTATTCTACATCAACAAATTCACAACTATACATTTGTGTTTCATAATATTCTTTAATTTTATCCACTGCATATGCATCCTCTTTTACAAACTCTTCTTGTAAAATTTCCGCATTCGTAGCTTCACTCACATCTACTTTTGTGTAATCCCATGTTTGTACAAATGCAAACGCAGTCTCTTGTATATCAAGTGCTATTTTTGCACCTTCTAGATCAGATAGAATTGAATTTCTATCAATATAATTTGCTAATATTTTATTATTTGTTTCACTTTTCTCTAAAAAATCATATTTCTCACTATATACTGCGTTAAGTGCAATACCACTATCCTCGTTGAAACCTACTTGCACTTCTCCACTAAATGATTGATCACCTGTACTACTTGCTAAATAACATACTAGCTTACCATCTTCTTTAGGCACTGTGTTTCCACACGCACTCAACAACAATACACCGATACCTAAAAATAGTTTCTTTTTCATTTCCCTCACATTCCCCTTTCTTTACTATGCTATATTAAATATAACATACTTACGAGTTCTTTAAACAAAATTTTTTATATAATTTAAACGCTTTCAATATCACATTGCTTTCCCCTAATAAAACCCTTATAATAAAGTAGTATTAAAAAAGGAGCGTATTATGAAAAAGATAGTAGCCTTGTTTATGAGCATACTTATTTGCAGTGGATGTGGAAGCACTGCACCATCCTTTGAAGAAAAACCAAATATTGAATTAGTTGCTAATGAAGGTAGTGTCGAGGCAATTACATTCGATGAAACCATTGAAAAGATAGATAATGATGATACCTTTATTGTATTGTTGAGTAGCACCTATTGTAATGCTTGTCTAGATTTTCACATGCAAAGTGATGCGTACACAAAGGAAGTTGGGTTGACTTATTATGCAATTGTACTAGATGATGAACCTACCAGTGAACAAGAAAATTTAGATAAAGCAAACGAGCTTTTCGGACACTTCTCTGCCACACCATCCTTGTATCTAATTCAAGATGGTGAAGTACGTGATCGTTTAACATCTGATACGGAAGAAACGAGTCTTACAAACTTTCAAACATTCTTAAGAGATAATGAAATTATCGACTAAACTTGTTGTATAAACAAGTTTTTTTATTCCACTCTTTCTATTTCATATTTTTTTTAGCCTCATTACACACTTTAATTAATGTATTCCTAAAAGCGGTATAAAGTTTTTTCATCAGTTATTTATATTTATAAAAAAGCGGTTTAAAGTTTTCACTCTAAACCGCTTTTCTGGTCTTAATTTTGTTGGATTTATTAATTACCAACACTATTTTTAAAGAGCCCTTTTTTCTAATAACACAATCTAAATATTATTTTTTAGCTACATATTTTTTTCTTAATACAAGCGCTAGTCCTGACATTAAGATTAAGAATAAGTATGCTGCTACATTTGTAGAATCTCCTGTACCAGGTGCTGTTGGTGTTTCTGGCGTAGTTGGTTGCTCAGGTTGTGTTGTTTCTGCTGCTACAACTGCTGCAGTAGCAACATACACATTATTAGTAGTAACAACTTGTATAGTCATTTCACCAACTGCTAATCCTGCAGTAAATGTAGGTGTAAGGTTAATTACGATACTTCCAGATACTGCATCATAATCCACTCCACTTGTTAATAATTGGTTATTTACATAAACTCCCACTAAATCTGTCAACTCTCCATTTACAACTCTAGCTGAGAACACTTGTCCTTGTACAACTTGTGTATCTACTTCAATCTCAGTATTATCATTAATTACTGGTTTACTTACTAATGTTGCTTTTGCTTCATTGATTGCATTTAATGCTGCATCTACTTGTTCTTGTGTTGCATTTGTGTTTGCTAATACAAGTTCTGCATTATGAATTGCATTTTTAACATTTTGTGCAGTTTCTGTTGTCATGAAGTCTAAGTTCATTGCTTTCACTGTATCTATTGTAGTAGATAAAGCAGTTTTGTCTACTCCTACTACTAAGTTGTTGTAAGCATCTACTAATGCTGTTTTTGCATCATTCACTTGTACTTCCGTTGCGTCATCATTTGCAACAACCGCTTTCGCTGCATCCATAGCTGTTGTAAATACTGCTAAAGACTCTGGTGTGTATACCCCTTGTAAGTTGCTGTATGCATCAATTGTACTTTGTAGGTCTGTTTTATCAACAATTTCATACAACTGTTGTGTAGCTGTAGTAATCGCTGATACAGCCTCTCTAATCGCATTTGTATCTGCACTTTGTACATCTACTAATGCTTGTGCACTTGCAATTGTGTTTTCTAAGTTTGTAAGTTGTGCTGGTCTAATATTTCCAGCTGCCTTAGCATCTGCAAGTGTTTGATTTGCATCCGCAATGAATTCTTTTAATGTATCCATTAACGCACTTACATCATCACTTAAAGCTTGGTATTGATCCGCTAAATCAATAATTGCATTATTTACCTCTTCTTGAGAAGCTACAGCATAACCTTTATCTACGATAATTTGTGCTGCTTCTAATGAAGCTTTCATAGCCGCAAATTCTTCTTCAGTATGGTTTGTTTCTAATGCTTCATATTGAGTAATTGTATCACTTAATTGTGTAATTAAAGCTTCGCTAGCTCTCACTACTAACGCATCCATAGCTGTAGACAAAGTTGCTTTTGCAGCTTCTTTATCTGCATCTGTAGCACTCATGTATGCACTTCTTGCTGCAACAAATGCATCCCATGTTGCTTGTGTATAAGTAGTTGCTGCATCTGTAGCGTTAAAGATTGCATCCACTTCCATCATAAATTCATCGTCTGGTAATTCTTGTTTTTGTCCATAGAAGTTAAGTTCTGCAATTGATGCATATAAGTTTCCAGTTCCACCCAATGATTCAATTGCGATAAATCTTACATATCTAGCTTCTACTGCATCAAATTTTACTTCTTTTGCTACATTTGGACTTGTTAAAGATGCTCCATCATGTTCGAAGTATCCTTCTACAATTGGTGTAAACACTTTATCTGTGCCTTCATCACTACTTACCTCAACACGGTAATGTGTAATGTGTCCGTTTGTACTATTTTGACGTGGTAACATATCTACTTGCTCTAGATCGTATACACCACCTAAATCAATCGTCACATATTGTGGTAACACATAATCACTATAGTAATTTGAATGCCACACTGTGTTGATATCACCATCAATAGCAAATGATGCATCTTCTTTTTCTGATGCTGACATACTTGATTCGTCATAGCGCAATAATCCACTTTGAGGGATTAAGTGAGTACTTGTTTCTTTGCTATCATCTGATCCTTTAAATACTAACTCACTCATTGCTTGTGCAATATCTACAGTCGCAGTATTAATTGTTTCTTGTGTTGCAGTGTTTGCTGCTAATTCACTTTGAATTGCTTCAATTAATGTTGCTACAGCTGCATACGAGTCTGCTGTATATAAATTTTCATGTAATGCTTCAAAACTTGCAATATTTTCTAATAGTTGTGTAGTATTCAATCCACCTTCTACTACGAAGTTTGTTTGTGTACTGAAACTTCCATCTTCAGATGTTGCAGTCAATGTTACTTCTCCAGGAGTTAAACATTGTACTGTATATACATATGCTGTTGGAGTAGGTACTTTAATTACTTTCGCGATTGATTCATCACTACTTGTGATTTCATAGAATGGAATTGAAGCATTTGATGGTAATACGTTTGCTTTAACTTGAACAATATCACCAACATATCCTACATATGTGTTATCTGCATCAAATTCAATACCTGTCGCTACAACCGCATCATCCACAATGAATTCAATTTCATGAATCGATAGCATACGGTTTGTTTCATCTCCAGTTGCTGTTCCTGTAACTTCACCATTAGTTGTCAACGGTGTAATCGCTACACTGTCTAATCCTTCAGTTGCTTCTGCTGGAACACTAAATTCGAAGATTTCTTGTGAACTAGTGAATGTACCTAAGTCGTATTCTACATCTCCTTTATAACCTTTTGCACTAATGCTTGTAATAGATCCATTACCTGCTGCACGGTTATACACTTTAATGGTTTTAATATTTGGTTGTGCTTGTGCAAACTCAAACGTCATAGTTGTTGGAACTTTTACTTCTGCTGCAATATCTGTTCCTGCAAAATACCATTTGAACTCTGCTAATGCACCTTTATCTCCATCAAATAATAAATCTTCCCAATTTGCTTGTTGCCACAAATCTTCACCTGGAATATTTTCTTTTACATCGTTAGAGAATGTGATTGTTTCAATATCATTTTGAGATAAAATATTTTCTGTTTCAGGCGCTGTTGGTACATCTGTCACATCGATAATTGCATCCGTTGTTGACATATCTTGTCCAACAAGTGTTGCTCTTGATGCTTGAACATCCCAAACGAAGTCTTTTGTAGCTTTAATTGTTACACTACCTAATTTCGTCGTTCCATTAATTAATGGTTGCTCTCCAATGTTTGTAAATACTAAGTAGTTATCTACTGCACCATTGTTGTGTAGTCTTGTTTTTGAGAAGTTTCTCATAAACATACTTGCTTGTGATGAAAGACCAAAGTTAGTAATTTCATAACGATCTGTATCCACTGGCATTTCTATACTAAATGCATTTACATTTTTAAGTCCAATACCATAGTAATCGATAGTTACTGTATCTCCAGCTTTAATATCTGTTTTTGAAGGAATCATTTGAACTTTACCTTCTACACCTTCAGCTGCTGATGTCACTGGTGTTCCTAATAATCTTGCAATATAAGAAACATCAAATGCATCAATTATATCATTGTTATCAATATTACCAAGTGCTGAGTATTCCCAGTCATTGTCTGAAGGAATCAATCCAACATAGTTTTCGTAGAACGTTAAATCATTATCATCCACAGAACCTGAGTTATTTACATCTCCTACTACCCAAGCATCTGTTCCATCTTTTTTGTATGTTGTAATTTCAGATGCCGAGAAGAATCCACCAGAAGATTGCACGACACCAATTTGAATGTATCTTGCTTTGTATCCTGATAAATCTACTTCTTTAATATCTAATACATCCATATCACTTGTGTTGTATGTCCATGCATCTTCCGCAGCTCCATCCCAAGCTAATGTGTAGTTAATACCATCTAAACTTACATAAATGTTTGCTCTAGTTACTGCACCATTTCCTTTGTTATCCATACGAGGTTGAATAGCAATTTTATCTAATTGATACGCAGCACCTAAATCTAATGTCATTCTTTGATCTTCGCTCACTGCACCTGTTGAGTGGAACATTGTGTTTTGATCGTAATCAAATGCATTGTCAACAGATCCCCATGTATCACCATAAGGCCAATCCACAGTAATGTTTTCTGGCACATTACGGAATGGGTTATCATCTGTTTGTACAGTAATCATTTCAGACCAATTTGAATAGTTACCATTATCTGCAACCATACGAACACGGTAAGTGTGATCTGTTAAGAATTCGATTCCACTTTGTGTATACGTAGTTTGTTTAACATTTCTATAGACTGATCCATCTACTTCAATATCATAACTCACTGCATCACTCACTGCATCCCAGTTTACAGTAATGTAGTCATCACTTTTGTCACTAGCTACTAGTCCTGTTGGTACTGTTAAACTTTCATTTAATACATCTTCTCCTAAGTCTTGTGTATTTTCAAAACCAGCAATAACTACTGTGTAATCATACGCAGTAATATCTATTTTTTCAGTAGATTTCACATATAATTTAGGAGCTGTTGTTTCAGTTGTAGTTGCATATGAACTATCTGCAGATGCATAATCTTGTACAAAGATTGCAGGTGTAGGATTGTAGAAGTATACATTTCCTTCTGCAGCATCATATTCTTCTTGCGTTTCTACTTTTGTAAATGTTACAGCTTCTCCTTTAACTGTTCCACTAACACCTGTTGGCTCTTTTGAAACATTCACAATAAATTCATTTGAACGTTCTTTCACCATACCTGTGTAAGTACCAATTGCTTTTGCTGCACTTAATGTTGCATTATCTCCATCCACTACAGAAGTAATCAATGTAGTTGTTGATGCTCCACCTAATGTTTTTCCATCATCTTCATATGTATCGAATTGTGTAGATCCATGAGGATAGAATTCAACGATTCTTTGACTTCTGTCTAATCCATCTGTATTTGTTGCTGTGATTGCTTCTGGGTTGTTGTTTTCAGGATACATTGGAATAATTGCTCCATTTTTCACAAATAAAGGTAATTTCCAAATTGGTGCATCAAATGAGTTTAAGATTTGACCTCCTCTATATTGTTCTCCTGTAAAGTAATCGATCCAAACATCACTTGTAGATGGTAAGTAAATATCATTACGAATATCATTACCTTCTGCATCCATAGCAGTGTTTTGGTAAATAGGTGCTACTAAGAAATTATCTCCCCACATGTATTGATACTGTGTTGCTGTTCCTAATGTATATGCATTTTCTTCTTCCAAGAACATTGCTCTTAACATTGGTAATCCACCTTCTGCAGTTGCTTCGTGTGAAATCGTATTAATGTAAGGCATTAATTCTGCTTTTAATTTTAAGTATGCTCTATTGATATCAGCACCTTCCATTGCTCCATCTAATGCCCATGGTGATTTTTGGTTCGAACCCCAACCATCCATATCTAACATATATGTTGTGAAGGCTTTCCATTGGAAGTCACGAATCCAAATTTCTTCATTTTGACCACCAAAGATTCCATCCATGTCACTACCAATATTTGGTTGTCCTGACAATCCTGTACCAATGTATGTTGGAATGTGGAAACGAATGTACTCCCATTGTCCTCCAGATTGATCTCCTGACCAGATTCCACCATAACGTTGTGTTCCTGCCCATCCATCTAATGTAACAATGTTTGGTTTCATTCCTGATTTTGTAGCAATTGCATCGTATGCAACACTTACTCCATTTAATGCAAATGAATAACCAGGTCCTACCCAAGCAACGTCTGTCTTAACAGAAGTTACTCCTGCTTCTACCTCTTTATAAATGTCACGCTCACCTTTTTGTGGGTTCGCAGGGTTTGCAGGCCACAAGTTCGATTGTGTCCATAATCCTGTTTGAATACCATTGTCTAATGCGTAATTCGCAAAATCAGCAAGGTTTTCAATATCTCCATCTAAAGATGTACTTTGACCATATCCACAACCATATCCATCATTTGGTAAGAACCATCCAAATGGCATATCGTATTCTTTATGATCTTCGATAATTTGTTGTGCTGTACTTTCAGCATCACCTAATAATGTTTCTTTTTCACCACCATTGTCTGATTGTGATTCCTTATACCATTTTGTACCTAATTGTACCGCTCCCCAAGTACCTTCATCTACTTCTAACCAATAATCACGATTATAGCAGTTTAAGTGCCCTAAATATGAAGCGTACTCTGGTAATTCTACTGGTTTTCCAGTGAATTCATAGTATCCTTCTAAAATTTCTTCTGCTCCATCACCTACAAAGTAATAAGCATCGAATCTTTTTTCATTGTGTGTCGTTGTTACTACACCATCCGTTTCAGAACCGAAATCATATTCTCCTGGTTTCCAAGTATGTCTTACAACCCCATAACCATCCGTTGACCAATAAAACGGATTTGGACTTGCAACTCCTTTATCTACCCAGTTGTTTGTATTTACAATCTGAATAACTTCACCCTTATGAGAGAAGCGCCCATTTTGCGTTCCACCCCCATAGAAATATTCTTCAGCATCTGTTTTTAATGTTTGCACAGTGCTTCCAGATTTATATTTTAATGGTGCTGATTCTTCCCACACAATCTCACCATTTGGTTTTGTTACTTTAATTAGTGACTCTAATTTATCAATTGTAATTACTACATCAGCAGTAGAGATAGTAATCATTTCTGCAGTTTCTTCAAGGATAGGATCAATATTGTACTCTTGTTCATAAGTATCATCCTCTTTTGCTCGAATTGTTGCAGTATGATCTCCACTGTTTGGATCAGGATCGTTTTTAAATTCTTCTCCTTCCGGTGCCATATACAATCTAAAAACATCTGCATTTAAAAATGTAAAACGAATTTTTTCATTCGCTGTCGTTGTTAGGTCTATTTCATTACCATTTTTAGACACAGAAGCGATAGGTGCAATATATGTATACCCTTCAGAATCTGTTAAAACGCGTTCTGTCGCTTCTTCATTAGCATGAACGCTCACTGTTGCTGGTGTAATCGTTGAAAAAATCATCATTGCAGATAATAATCCAACACCAACTTTACGATTTAATTTTTTATTCATCTTTCTTTCCCTTTCTATTTGTAATAATCTTTACATCCCCTTATATTTTCTTACATCCCCCCTCTTTATTTTTACTTGCATTTTGCAATGTAAAATAGCAAATAAAATACTATAAACAAAGTAAGTACTTTACTTATAGTATTTCACTTACCTCTTCACCTATTTATATACTCTCCCCTAATTCATATATGCATATACTTTCAATATAATTGTAAGCCCTAACACTTACGATTATCACATAAAAAAAGACAAATAGCTTTGTCTTTTTTAGTTATAGTGTTGTACTTTTAAATATCCTTTTTGTCAATTGCATTGTTGCGCTACTACATGTACCAATAACTTCAATTGCTCCATCTCTTGTTCTTCATATATCTTATCTTTGAATACTACAATAAAACATCCGAAGTGCTCTCCATCTCTAATTATTGGACAAATATACCCATTGAAAAAAGAATCATCTTGATTATATATTTTTTGGTTGGTGAAACGCGTCATTGTATGTGTTTGTTTACACTTATGATGGAATGTATCATTTAAATTAATGTTTTTTTCTTGCAAATAAAATTCACTAGTCATAAATACATCACTTTTATAAATTTTTTTTAAGGTTTCACATACTGTATGAATCAATGAATAATTTGCGATACTATCATCATGTTTTCGAATACATATACAATTACCTTCTACATACATTTCAATATTATCACCTTCAACCATTTTAAAACGTTTTCGAATTTCTTTAGGAATAACTAACCTACCTAAGCTATCCAATTTTCTTGTAATTCCTGTTTCTTTCATAATACACCTCAATAGTATTATGTCTTAATATTTCTTAATTATTCATTTAAATTACAAATTTTCACATTTTGCTAAAAAAGTAATCATCTTCTTTAATGCCATTTTATGCATTGTGATTTTAACTTGAATCTTATTATTTTGATACGTAATTTGTAAATCTGTACTTGTTGTTGTAGCTAGTTGAAATAACTCCACTCCATCCACTGATTGTGAAAATTGTTTTGTGAATATTGCTTGTATTTGTTTTTTATCCTGCACAATACTTTCAATAATATCATCACTCATAAATAAGTCTAATCTTTTTTTCTCAAACAATAAACTCACTTCATTTGGTAATTTTCCATGGGTGTCAATAATTTCTTGTTGTAATAAAAATAAATCTTTCTTATTGTTACAAGCATCCAATCGTTGATACAAAGTTATTTTTTCATAATCTTCTGCATCGAACTGCTCTGGTATATACGCATCAACAATAACATTGGCTGTTTTGCTTGTACTCTCTTCCTTTTGAACGATTTCACCTTTTGTTTCTTTAATAGCATCAGATAACATTTCCAAATACATATCCATTCCTACTGTATCAATAAATCCAGCTTGTTTTTCCCCTAGCATATCTCCTGCACCACGTATTGTTAAATCGCGTAATGCTATTTTATAACCAGATCCTAATTTCGAAAATTCTTTCATGGATTGCAGACGTTTGGTTGCAATTTCACTTAGAGAGGTATTTGCAGAATACATCAAATACGCATACGCAAGACGATCACTACGCCCGACTCTTCCTTTAATTTGATATAATTGCGATAAACCAAATCGATTGGCATCTTCTATCAAAATCGTATTTGCATTAGGAATATCAATTCCTGTTTCTATAATCGTTGTACAAACAAGTACCTGATATTCTTTATTTGTGAATTTAATCATCACATCTTCAATTTCTTCCTTACTCATTTGCCCATGCGCTACAGCAACATTCACATGTTTGATTTGTTTCCTAATTTTTGTTGCAACATTGTATATTTCTTTTACATTATTATATAAATAGAACACCTGTCCATCGCGAGATAATTCTCTCTCTATAACTTCTTTGATGAAAGACATATTTTTTTCAACCACATATGTCTGTACACTCATTCGATTGTTTGGTGGTGTGTGCAGTTGTGACAAGGCACGGACTCCAATTAAAGACATCTGCAATGTTCTAGGTATTGGTGTTGCACTCATGGATAAGACATCGATACTTTGTTTTAATTCCTTAATCTTTTCTTTATGTTCTACTCCAAAACGTTGCTCCTCATCAATAATCAATAAACCTAAATCTTTAAATTCTAATTGTTTTGAAAACAAACGATGTGTACCTATTAACATATCGATTTTACCTTCTTTTAAATCTTCTTTTATTTGGTTGAACTCTTTTGTTGAAAGAAATCGATTTACTACTTTAATGCGTACTGGATAATTTGCAAAACGCTTTAGTGCAGTTTGAAAATGTTGTTGTGACAAAATAGTTGTTGGACATAGAAAACCTACTTGTTTATTATCTAAAATAGCTTTGAACGCAGCTACAAATGCAACTTCTGTTTTACCAAAACCAACATCTCCACAAAGTAAACGATCCATTGGTTGTAAACTTTCCATATCTTTTTTTATTTCTTTGATTGCTGTTTTCTGATCTTGTGTGGGTTCATATGCAAAATCCTCTTCAAACTGATGCATCATTGCATCATCTTTTGAATATGCATATCCGATATTTTGTTCTCTATGTGTATACAATTTGACTAATCTTTGTGCCAATTGCTTCACATTTTCACTCACTTTGGCTTTCGTTTTTTCCCATTCTTTACTTCCCAAAGTATTTAATTTTACTGCTACACCTTCTTTTGATACAAATTTTCTTATCAATTTAAATTGTTCCACTGGGACTAATAATTCACTATCTCCTCGATAAATAATGTGTAAATAATCACGATGTATCCCATTTCTTTCTTTCGTAATAATACCAACGTATTTACCAACACCATGTGTATTATGGACAATAAAATCGCCTATTTCTAATTCTAAATGATTGTGTAATACTTCTGCTTCTTTAAATTTATTACTGAACTTCGTTTTTCTATGTTCCACATTAAAAAGATCTTTACTTGTATACAAACAAACATTCTCATCTTCTATTTGAAAACCTTCTATATATCCTTCGCTAATAAAATGTATATTTCCTATATTTTTATCTTGTATTTGATCCAAAATGTGTTTTATTTGTACTTTCTCATTTTTGTTTACATCAATAAATATAGTATATATCAAAGATTTTTTACCTAAATTCTGTATTTTTTTATCTATACTCCCATTCTCAAAATAGATACTTTCCATATTTGACAATACAGGTTTTGTAACATCGACAAATTGCTGTATATACATTGATTGTTTTTCATATTTGTGAATAGGATGCATTATTTCATATATATCACTACCTCTTTGCAATTGCATTTGTTCTTGAATATATGCAATATTTTCTTCAAATATACGCTTATATGTTTGCTCTACTTCTTCTTTACTACTTATTATAAGTTGTGCTCCTTTTGTATAATCAAAAAGATCGAATCGTTTTTCGCAATATGCATAGTATTTATTCAAATATCTCTCTTTCACATTACCTTCTAAAAGTAAAATATCTTGATGTAATTGATTGTATAATGTTTCACCACTATTTTTTTGCTTATTTTGTATTGCATGTATTATTTGCTCTTTTTGACTTTCAGCAAGTAAGAAATCACTAGCTGGTATAATATGAATTTCATTTATACTTTGTATTGTTCGTTTTGTTTCTATGTCAAAATAACGAATACTCTCAATCTCATCATCAAAAAATTCAATACGAATTGGATGTTCATGATTCATTGAAAAGACATCAATGATACCACCACGACTTGCATATGTTAAAGGTTGGTCTATAAATCCTACCTTCGTATATCCTGCTTCATACAATTGTAATTTCATATTTTCCATAGATACTGTATCGTTTACTTTTAAATGATAACTATATTGTTTAAAGACGTCAGGATTTGCTATATATTTTACTAAACCAGCACAATGCGTAATACATACATAAGTATCTTTAGATAATAATAAATCCATAGTTTCTAATTGTTGAGCTAACAATTCTGGAGAAGATGCAATTGCTTCTACACGCATACTTTCTTCTACGCTAAAAAGCAGCACATCCTCTTTTAACATAGGGTATAACCTATTGTATAAGTTTTGCGCTGTATATAAATTATTTTTAACAATTACAATTTTTCTTTTATTTTTTTCATATGTATAATATAACATCCATGCTTCTTCATTGATGTCAAGATTACCTAATGTCTGTGAGGCTTGATCGAATAATTGAAATGCCTTATTTTGATCAAATATTTGTTTAAAATGCTTCAATTTACCACCTACTTCTTATTATAATCATTCATCGCTTTATCAAAACCATGTTCAACAAAACAAAGTGCAGCATTTTTCGCATGTATTACAGATTCTTCAAAGTCTTCTATTTCATCTTTTCTAAACTTTGATAAAACATAATCTACGACTTTTATCCTTGCATCTTTTCCAATTCCTACACGAATTCTTTTAAATTCTTGTGTTCCAACATGCTGAATGATATTTTTCATTCCATTTTGTCCCCCAGCACTACCTTTACTGCGTAAACGAACACTTCCTATTTCTAAATCTAAATCATCGTAAATAACTAAAATATCATCCACTTTAATTTTGAAAAAATCCATAATACCTCGTACACTCTCACCACTTAAATTCATATATGTTTGTGGCTTCAATAAGATAATGTCTTCATTTCCTACTTTAGTTTTCACATATAAACCTTTTGCTTTATTTTGTGAAATATTTACGTGTAATTGTTTTGCTATTTCATCAATTACCATGAAACCAGCATTATGTCTTGTTTTTTCATATTCTCTACCTGGGTTACCTAAACCAATAATTAACTTCATACTACCTCCACTTTATACATTATGCATTATAAACCATTCTTTTACTTCATTGAAATCTTTTGCATAACATAGCACTTGTTCTAAGCCTTCTAGTTCCTTTGAAATAATATCTTCATAAATAACTATAATATGTTTGAAACCAGCCTGTATTGCACTAAATACACCACTACATGAATCCTCAATAACGATACAATCATCTTTATTTACATTTAATATAGATAGTGAATCAATGAACATATTTTGTTTATTTACATATTTACCATTATCATAAATTGTATCTTTCATACAAAAATAATCATCTAAATGAAATATTTCAAAGAAAAATTGTATATTATCATAAATAGAAGCACTCGCTATATTAAATACAATACCCTGTTCTTTTGCATATGCAAAAAAAGATTTAGAACCTTCTACTAAATGAACATCTTCTGTTTCACAAATATTTCTATATATTGTTTCTTTTTCTTTAGATAAATTATTTTTCTCTTCTTCATTAAATTGATTTGGACATAAATTTTCTATAATTTGAACATTTGGACTTCCATGCACCTTTGTATGCATTTCTTCCTTACTGATACTACAATTTCTTAAATGCATAGACATTTGATTCCATGCATTCTCGTGATATTTCCCATCAAAAAATAAAGTTCCATTAAAATCAAATATTATACCTTTATATTTCATATATTACCCTTTCTTGTTCAAAAAGGAACTAGAATTATCTAGCTCCTTTGTTTTATTCAACATAACAAATTTTAAGTCTTCTTTGATTTCCTTCACCCTCAGATACCGTTGATACATTAGGGAAATTTGTTAAATGATTATGAATTGCTTTTCTTTCATCATTTGGCATAGGATCTAAAACTGCATCTGTTTTTGTTCTAACAACACTTTTCGCAATTCGCTCAGCCAATGCACATTCTTTTTTGTATTTTTTATCTTTATATCCATTTACATCTACTAAAATACTTACTCTTCTTTTAAATTCACCAGATACAGCTGATTTTAAAACAGTATTAATAGATTGTAATGTCATTCCATTTTTACCAATTAAAATACCATTATTGGCACTATTTAATACAATTTTGTAAAAATTGTTATCTTCTTCTATTTCAACGGAAACATCCATCGAAATTCCATCAAAGTAATTCATTAAATAATCATAAATAAAATCTTTAATATCTTTTTTACAAAAAGCTTGAATAGTTACTTCTTTACCCATTCCTAAAAATCCAGCTTTTTCTTCTACGATATGATATGTGATATCTTCTACACTAATTTCATTTTCATTTGCTATTTTTTCTAAAATATCTTCTACCGTTTTCCCTGTATAATTTTTCATAAAGTACTCCTATTTAATAAAGAATTTTTGTATTACTAAGTTTTGAATAATTCTTGCAAATGCACTTACCATCCAATAAAATGACATCCCTAGTGGCCATGAAACTGAAAACATAATAATCATGATCCATGATACATACATCATTGAATTCATTGAACTTGACATTCCTTTTGATTTTTTAGGATTTGCATAATCTTTTGTTTTAACATTCATTTCTGCTTTACGTTTCTTTTGAAGATATTGTGGCATTTTCAAAGAAACAAATTGGAACAATGCCATTAATATAAATATAATAATAACTGCGATAGATTCATCTGACCAGTTTGTTACTCCTTCAATTGGAGTTTGTGTTAGATTTACACCTAAGAAACTTCCTTCATTCACTGAATTTGCGCGAATTACTGCTTGATAAACTGAGAAAATAATTGGTAATTGAATAAACATTCCAATAATTGATCCAAATGGATTAATCTCATGTTTTTTATATAAAGCATTCATTTCAGTTGCTTGTCTCATTCTTGAATTTTGATCTGTTTTTCCTGCATATTTTCTAGTAATTGAATCAATTTCTGGTTGTAATTGTTGCATTTTTTGCATAGATACTTGTTGTTTGATTGAAAATGAAGCAATCAAGAAGTTCAGTAATAAAGTTACAACAATAATACCAATCCCTGCATCTGAATATCCAGCTACTAAATTTATTAATTGTGCTACTGGCCAAACAAATACATTAAACCAACCTTCTGCTACACTATCCATAAATGGTGTATCTAAGAAAATTTGATTTGCCTCTGACACAGTTCCATCCGCTTCTCTATAATTTGTACAAGCTGATACAAATACTATCATTAATACACTTAATAAAAGTAGTTTTTTATGGTCTTTCATTATTTTTTTCATATGTTCTCCTCTATATTTTTCGTTACCTACTAATTCTAACTTTTTTTGACTTATTATACAATGTTTCTAACGTTTTTTTATTGAAATTATAATCATTTTCGATAAATTTCTCTTTTACTAACAAGATATAATCATAATTATCATTAAAATCAAATAATTCTTGCACCATCATACGCAATTGTCTTTTTACTTTATTCCTTATTACTGCATTACCGACTTTATTTTTGACACTAATTCCTATTCTAGAATTTGATTCTGCTCTTTCCTTCATATATAAAACAAGAGTTGGATGAGCGAAAAATATTTTATTTTTCATAATGATTTTAAATTCGTCTGATTTTTTGATTCTATATTGCTTTTTCACAAAACTTCCTCCTATATATTATATATAAAAAATAACTTCAGAATTACTGAAGTCATTTTTACCATTTAAACAATACTCGATTTAAGCAGATAATACTTTTCTACCTTTTTTACGACGACGTGCTAATACATTACGTCCTCCTGGTGTTTTCATACGAGCTCTAAATCCATGAGTTTTTTGATGTTTTCTCTTACATGGTTGATATGTTCTTTTCATAAGGACACCTCCAATTCTTTTACTTTTTAATCAACATTGCCTTTTGATTATAACTAATATCATTATATAAGTCAATAAATAAATACTTTTATATGACAAATTACATATATAAGTAGAAAATGATATAGTTTTCCACATTCAATTATAGTATGTGGAAAGTTTTATAATTCCCATGTCCTTTGTGGATAACTTTTAGTACTTTTCCATAGTAGTTTTACACCTACTTTTCCACATATGGTGGAAAAGTGGTAAAAATACATTTAATCCTTTTAAATAGGCGTTTTTTCACCATGTTTCATGTCTAAATCAGGATGGAAAACATACTTTTATATGATTATTATCCACATTTTCAATATGGATAACATTTTTCCACAAATAAATAATAGTTTCCCACACTAAAAAGATGTGGAAAACTATTGAAAGTACCTATTTAAAGGTAAATATATACTTTTTTTTATGTGGATAATTATTGGTATTTAATTTTTATATAGAATTCTTAAAAAAAGTATTATAAAATAGACTAGTAAATAAGGAAAAGGTGAGTAAATCATGTTTGAAAATAAAGAAATATTGTGGAATCAAGTAATTCACACAATACAAGAACGAGAAATGTTCGACAGTTCTACTTTTTCCACTTATGTAAAGGATTCAAAATTACACGAAATTAATGAAAATCAAGCAGTTATTTCAGTTACTTTAACAACCGGTAAATTATGTTTCATGAGTCATCTTGCTGTTTTTGAAGATATTTTGAGTGAAAAATTAAATAAGAAAATAAATTGTATTGTTCGTACTTCAAAAGAAATAGAAAGTATTAATCAATCACAAGAGAGTACTTCCTTTATATTTAAGAATGGAAATAAATTAAGAGCTGAGAATACATTTGACAATTTTATACTAGGATCCAGTAATGAAGCTGCTTATTCTAGTGCCTATAAATGTGCTACAGAACCTGAAAATAATTGGTTTAACCCTTTATTTTTGTATGGAAATTCAGGGCTTGGTAAAACACATTTAATGCATTCAATTTGTAATTATTTAAAAGAAAATGAGCCTGAAATACAATTTTTATATATTGATGGAAATGATTTAATTCGTTTAATTATTGATTCTTTGTATCATAAAAAAGGGGAACAATTAATACAAGCAATGACGCAATTAGATTATTTATTAATCGATGATATTCAGCATTTAGCTAAAACAAATGACTCACAAGAATTATTCTTTAATATATATAATAAATTAATTAATAATAACAAAAAAATAATTCTAACAAGTGATGTGTATCCAAGTGAATTGAATAATATAAACAACCGTATTATATCTCGTTTTACTTCTGGTTTATCGATTGGTATCGACTCTCCAGAATTTGAAACAGCGGTTAATATATTGCACAAAAAATTAAGTATTCGAAAAGATATTGCAAATATAGATGAAAGTGCTTTATATTTTATTGCTCGTAAATTCAATGAAGATGTGAGAAAATTAGAAGGTGCTTTAAATGAATTGATTTTTAAATCTATTCTTCATAATGTAGCTATAGTAGATGAAGAATTTGCACAAGAATGTTTCAAGGAAAATCCTATTTCTAATGCAAATGATGAAATAAGTGCAAACAAAATAAAAAAAGTTGTTTGTAATTACTATAATATAACAAAAAAGCAAATCGAATCTAAATCTAGAACAGCGGATATAGCGAATGCTAGACATATTGCTGTTTATCTATGTAGAGAATTATTAGACATGCCTTTCAAAAAAATTGGAGGAGAATTTGGAAATCGTGATCATTCTACGATTATGTCTAGTTATGAGAAGATGAATCTTTTACTTAAAACAAAAGAATCTTATCAAAAAGCAGTTATGCAAATTAAAGATAAATTAAATGTCCACTAAAAAATAAACATTTAATCCACTCTTAAAAAGTATAAATATTGCTATAAATAAACAGGATTTTGGACTTTTCCACAATTTCCACACACTAATAGTAATATATCTTTAAAATATGAAATAAAAAAGGAGATTTTAAACCATGTTTTTCAAAATAAATAAAAAAGAATTTTACGATGCATTATCAAGTGTATCTAGAGCTATATCTAATTATTCACCTTTACCTGCTTTTTCAGGTATAAAGTTTGAAGTTAAAAAAGAGGAAATTACTTTAATAGGTAGTGATTCAGATATTTCTATTAAGACTTACTTATATCCTAATAAAGACTATTATTTAGAAATTTTAAAAGAGGGAAGTATTGTTATAGAAGCAAAGTATATTATTGATATTGTTAGAAAAATTGATTCTGAAATTATCGAAATAGAAATTTTAGATGGATGTGCTGTACGTATTAGCGGAAACCATTCTGATTATAAAATTAATGGTATGTATGCAAATGAATATCCAATGATTGATTTTGAATCTTGTGAAAATGAATTTAATATTTCATCTGCCTTATTAAAAAATATGATTCATGAAACAACATTTGCTACAAGTGATAAGGAAACAAAACCAGTGTTATCTGGAGTAAATTTAGAATGTATTGAAAATACTTTAACTTGTGTTGCAACAGATTCATATCGTTTGAGTAAAAAAATTATAGAGATTGAAAAACCTTTCAATTTTAATATAACAATACCTGCAAAAAGTTTAAATGAAGTAATTAAATCATTGGATCATTATGAATTTACTAAGATTAGTGTTTCAAATAAGAAAATTCAATTTATTTTAGATGATATGATTATTCAAACACGATTAATTGATGGTTTATATCCTGATACTTCTAAATTAATTCCTACTCAATTCACATATGAATTAGAGGTAGATTTACGTGAGATTATTTCTGCTATTGATCGTATCTCATTCATAAAAAATGATGGAGTAAGTGTTATTCGATTTACTCTTACAAAAGAGGAAACAACACTAACTAGTAAATCAAAAGAAGTTGGTAGCGCCATTGAAGTGCTTGCCAGCGCTTCTTATGAGTGTAATGACTTAGATATATCTTTCAATGGTAAATATGTTTTAGAAGCATTAAAGGTGCTTAAATCAAGTGTAGTGATGATTTGTTTTAATGGAGAGATGGCTCCTTTTGTAATAAAAGAAAAAGATAACGATAACTTAATTCAACTTGTTTTACCAGTAAAAACATACGCATAAAAAAAAGCACGATAATCGTGTTTTTTTTGTGGAAAAGTCCCTAAAAAAATAGTATTCATACATAAAATATGTTATAATTGAACGGTATGTAAATGAGGTAAATATGGAAATAAAACTGAGAACAGAATACATAACATTAGGTCAATTTTTAAAGATTGCTGATATCATTTCAACAGGTGGTGAAGCAAAGTTTGCATTGCAAGAATTAGACATTTATGTGAATGGTGAAAAAGAAAATAGAAGAGGTAAAAAGTTATATCCAAACGATGAAGTAATTGTTGAACAAAATACATATTACATAAAATGATTGTTAAACAAATTAAGTTAGTTAATTTTAGAAATTATGAGACGTTGGATATGAAATTCACAAAAGGAATTCATTTTTTCATTGGTAAAAATGGGCAAGGTAAGACGAATTTATTGGAGAGTATGTTTTTTCTATCTTGTACCAAGAGCCATCGAACGAATCAATTTACTCAATTAATTCGTAAAAATGAGCCTTTTTCAATATTGGAGTGCATCGTTGAGGATGGCCATAAAATACCTATGAAGATAGTTTTGAATCCTAATGGCAAAAATTTATTTTTATACAATGATCCAATACCTAAAGTTAGTTCTTTTATAGGTATGTTAAATGCTGTTATGTTTTGTCCAGATGATATTTATTTATTTCATGATACGCCAAAAAAAAGAAGAAAATTTATTGATTTAGAATTGGGTAAAATTTCAAAAACATACACGCATACATTGAATACGTATTATAAACTTTTAAAGGATCGTAATGCATATTTAAAAAGTATGAATGTAGATAGAGAGTATGTGCGTATATTAGATGATCAAATGATTCATTGTGAAGTTCAAATTATACATCAGAGAAAACAATTTATTGATAAAATAATGCAAAATAGTATTCACTATTATACTTCTATAAGTGAAGATCAAACAAATATTCAGTGTATATATAAATCTTTTGTTGAATATGATTCTATTTCTGTTATGAAACAAAATATGAAACAAAGATATGAAAAAGATTTTACAAAAGATTGTTTGTATAAGCAGACAAGTCAAGGTATTCATAAAGATGATTTCATATTTATGATGAATGGATATGAGGCTGCTAGCTATGCTTCTCAAGGTCAAAAAAGGAGTTTCATATTAGCTTTAAAATTAAGCATTATAAAAACAATTCAACAATTGACATCATCATACCCTATTTTATTGTTAGATGATGTATTTAGTGAATTAGATGCATATAGAAGAGAAAAATTACTATCTCTTTTAGACGAATCTGTACAAGTATTTATTAGTGCTACAGATAAAGTATCTTGTGGGAATAAGAAAGATGTTCATTACTATGTAGTGAATGAAGGAATAATAGAAGAATATAAGGAGGATTAAGATGTCAGAAGAAAAAATAACTACTTCGTATACAGCTGATGATATACAGGTATTAGAAGGTTTAGAGGCAGTAAGAAAAAGACCAGGAATGTATATTGGTTCTACTTCAGAGAGAGGTTTACATCATTTAGTTTGGGAAATCGTTGATAATTCAATTGATGAAGCTTTGGCTGGTTTTGCAGATAGTGTTGTAGTAACAATTGAAAAAGATAATGTAATTAGAGTAGAAGATAATGGTAGAGGTATGCCAACTGGTGTGAATCAAAAAACAAATGTTTCTGGAGTAGAGACTATTTTTACTGTACTGCATGCAGGTGGTAAATTTGGTGGAGGTGCGTATAAAGTATCTGGAGGTCTACATGGAGTTGGTGCAAGTGTTGTTAATGCACTTAGTTCATGGTTGGAAGTGGAAATACATAGTGAAGGTAATATTCATTTTATGCGTTTTGAAAATGGTGGTAATGTAGTAGCTCCATTAATTGCGAATGGGAGTAGTGAAAAACATGGATCTATTGTACGATTCAAAGCAGATCCAACTATATTCACAGATACGACTATCTATAACTTTGATACATTGAATACGCGTATTCGTCAATTAGCATTCTTAAATAAGGGAATTAAACTGATTTTAAGTGATGAGAGAGAAGAAGAAGTAAAGACGATTACATATCAATACGATGGTGGTATTAAAGAATATGTAACTTACTTGAATAAAAATAAAGAAGTTATGAATAAAGAAGTTATTTATGTAGAAGGACAAGAAGAGGGGATTATAGCTGAAATTGCTTTCCAGTATAATGAAGGTTTTGTTCCAAGTGTATATTCTTTTTGTAATAACATAAATACGGCAGAAGGTGGTACACATGAAGATGGTTTCCGTGTTGCTTTGACACGTATCGTAAACAAATATGCTACAGATAATAACTTATTAAAAAAAGATGAATCTTTTAGTGGAGATGATGTAAGAGAAGGTATTACTGCAATTATTTCTATTAAACATCCAAATCCTCAATATGAAGGGCAAACAAAAACAAAGTTGGGAAATAGTGAAGTTCGTAAAATTGTTTCTTCTATTGTTTCTTCCCAAGTAGAGAGAGTATTTATTGAAAATCCATCTTTGGCAAAATCTGTTGTTGAGAAGGCAACTTTAGCAAATAAAGCTAGAATTGCGGCAAAGAAAGCAAGAGAATTAACGAGAAGAAAAAATGCTTTGGAAATATCTTCTTTACCTGGTAAATTAGCGGATTGCTCAAGCAAAGATGCAAGTGAATCAGAAATTTATATTGTCGAGGGAGATAGTGCCGGTGGTAGTGCAAAACAGGGGAGAAATCCGATGTATCAAGCAATTTTGCCACTACGAGGAAAAATATTAAATGTTGAAAAAGCAAGAATACATAGAGTTTTTGATAATAATGAAATCCGTTCTATGGTTACTGCATTTGGATGTGGTTTTGGAGATGAAATAGATATTGAAAAAATCAGATATCATAAAATTTGTATTATGACCGATGCGGATGTGGATGGTGCACATATTAGAACTTTACTTCTAACGTTCTTTTATCGCTTTTTAAGACCTGTTATCGAAGGTGGGTATATTTATATTAGTCAACCTCCTTTGTTTAAAGTACAACGTGGAAATAACATCAAATACGCATATTCTGAAAGTGAAATGGAAACTATACGTAATGAGATGGGTGATAAAACAAAAATTCAGCGATACAAAGGTTTGGGAGAAATGAATCCAGATCAACTTTGGGAAACAACTATGAATCCTGAAAATAGAATTATAAAACAAGTAACCATTGAGGATGCAATTATTGCTGATGAAGTATTCTCTATGTTAATGGGTGATGAAGTAGAACCAAGACGTAAATTCATTCAAGAGAATGCTGTATATGTTAAGAATTTAGATATTTAGGAGGCTTTCAATGCAAGATAAAAATGAAATTATAAAATATGATATAGTGCAAGATATGAAAGAGAGTTTCTTAGACTACTCTATGTCCGTTATTGTATCTAGAGCTTTGCCTGATGTTAGAGATGGTTTAAAGCCTGTACACAGACGTATTTTACACGCAATGAATGATTTAGGTATTACTGCAGATAAACCTTATAAAAAGTCAGCGAGAATTGTTGGGGATGTAATTGGTAAGTATCACCCTCATGGTGATACAGCAGTATATGATGCAATGGTTCGTATGGCACAGGATTTCTCTTATCGTTATCCATTAGTACAGGGGCATGGAAACTTTGGTTCTATGGATGGTGATGGTGCTGCCGCAATGCGTTATACAGAAGCAAGAATGAGTAAAATTGCTATGTTTATGGTAGAAGATATTCAAAAAGATACAGTTAACTTTGCTCCAAACTATGATGGAGAGGAAAAAGAGCCAACCGTATTACCTGCAAAATTTCCAAACTTATTAATTAATGGTACGATGGGAATTGCTGTTGGGATGGCGACGAATATACCACCACATAATTTAAGTGAAACAATCGATGCAACAATCGCAATAATGGAAAATCCTGATATTACTGTATTGGAATTGATGGAACAATACATAAAAGGTCCAGATTTCCCTACTGGTGGTATTATATTAGGAAGAAGTGGTATTAAACAAGCATACGAAACTGGAAAGGGTAGTGTTGTAACTCGTAGTAGAGTTATTATTGATGAAAAAGATAATGGAAAAACAACATTAACTTTTACAGAGATACCATATCAAGTAAATAAATCAAATTTAGTACAGAAAATTGCTGATTTAGTTAGAAATAAAGATATTGAAGGTATTACCTCTTTAAATGATTATTCGAGTTTAAATGGTATTCAAATTGTATTAGAACTTAGAAAAGACGTACAAGCAGAAGTTATACTAAATCAATTATATCGTTTGACTCCATTACAATCTAGTTTTGGTATTAATACATTGGCTTTAGTAGATGGTGCACCTAAACAATTGGGTATTAAAGAAGCTTTGCAATGCTATATTAAACATCAAATTGAAATCATTGAAAGACGTACAAAATTTGATTTAAAGAAAGCAGAAGATAGAGCTCATATTTTAGAGGGATTGCGTATTGCTTTAGATCATATTGATGCAATTATTACATTAATTCGTAGTAGTAAAGATGATGCACAAGCAACTGAAGGTTTAATGAATGATTTTAAATTGTCTGCAATTCAAGCAAAAGCAATTTTGGAAATGCAATTAAGACGATTAACAGGTCTGCAAAGAGAAAAAATTGAGGATGAATATAACCAAATTCAATTATTAATTGAAGATTTAAGAGATATTTTAAGTAATCATTCACGAGTACTAGAAATTATTAAAAATGAATTATTAGTTGTAAAAGAAAAATTTGGTGATGAAAGAAAAACAGAAATTAGTAATCAAGAAATTGATATTGATGATGAAGATTTAATCCCAGTTGAAGAAATTGTTGTATCTATGACAAGTACTGGATACATAAAAAGAATTCCAATCGATACTTATAAAACACAAAATAGAGGTGGACGTGGAGTTAAAGGAATGAGTGTCAATGAAGATGATGTGGTAGATTTATTAATCACAATGTCAACACATGATCATTTATTAATGTTCACTAATCTAGGAAAAGTATATCGTATGAAAGGATATAAATTACCTGCGGGTAGTAGAACTTCTAAAGGATTACCAGTCGTTAATTTATTGAATTTGGAAGAAAATGAAAAAATTAGCGCATTAGTACCATATAATTCAGATGATGAAGCAAAATATTTATTCTTTGTTACATTAAATGGATTAGTAAAAAGAACGGAAGTAAAAGAATTTGAATCTATCCGACAAAATGGTAAGATTGCCATCACCTTAAAAGATGAAGATGAATTAATTGGTGTTAAGGTTACGGATGGTAATACTGAAATTATAATTGCTGGATCGAATGGTAAAGCAGTACGTTTCAATGAAAATGATGTTCGTTCTATGGGTAGAACAGCTAGCGGAGTTAAAGGATTTAACATTGATGGTTCTAAAGTAGTAGGGGTTGCAACGAATAAAGAAGGTGACACTATTTTGACCGTTAGTGAAAAAGGATATGGTAAGAAAACAAATCTTGAAGACTACCGTTTAACTTCTAGAGGAGCTAAAGGTGTAAAAACGATTAATGTTACAGAAAAAACGGGTAACCTAATTTCGGTAAGAGCTGTTAGCGGAGATGAAGATTTAATGATAATTACGAATGAAGGTATTATTATTCGTATATCGTTAGAAAAAGTAGGAGTATATGGTCGTAACACACAAGGTGTTAAATTGATCAATGTGAATGAAAATCAATCTGTTTCAAAAGTTGCTGTAGTTCAAAAAAATGAAGAGGAGCAAGAGGAAACTGTTGAAAATAGTGAAGCTGAAGTTGACTAAAATAAGTACATATGATATAAAATAGTTAAATCGTTGAATAGGATAAGTAATTTAGGATGTTTTATAGAGAGTTGATGGTTGGTGTAAATCAATAAACAAATAAATGAAATCAACCTAGGAGAGAATCTACGAATTAAGTAGTAGATTACGGTAGTTCCGTTATCACTATAAGAACTTTATATAGTTGAAGAAGGGTGGCACCACGAGCAATCGTCCCTTTAGTGTGCCACCCTTATTTTTTATTTAAGGAGGAAAATAAATGTTAGATATTAAATTAATTAGAGAAAATCCAGAATTGGTGAGAGAAAATATTAAAAAGAAATTTCAAGATAGTAAATTACCTTTGGTAGATGAAATTCTACAATTGGATAAAGAAGCTAGAAAAATACAAACAGAGGCTGATAATTTACGCGCGAGTAGAAATAAAATTTCTAAAGAAATAGGACAACTTATGGCACAAGGTAAAAAAGAAGAAGCACAACAACGTAAGCAAGATGTACAAAATATGGCAGATACTTTAAAGGAGTTAGAGGAAAAAGAAGCACAATTAGTAAATCAAGTTTTAGAAATCACTATGATTCTTCCTAATATCATAGATGAAACTGTCCCAATTGGAAAAGATGATACAGAAAATGTTGAAGTAAAAAAATATGGTGAACCAATCATCCCAAATTATGAAATACCATATCATACAGATTTAATCGAAACTTTCGATGGAATTGATTTAGATGCAGCTCGTAAAGTTGCAGGAAATGGTTTTTATTACCTTTTAGGTGATATTGCAAGATTACATTCAGCCGTAACTTCATATGCGAGAGATTTTATGATAGATAAAGGATTTACTTATTGTATCCCTCCATTTATGTTACGTAGTAGCGCAGTTACTGGAGTAATGAGTTTTGCTGAAATGGAAAGTATGATGTATAAGATTGAAGGAGAAGATTTATATTTGATTGGTACAAGTGAACACTCAATGATTGCAAAATATATGGATACTATAATCGATGAAAAAACACTGCCACAAACTTTAACAAGTTATTCACCTTGTTTCAGAAAAGAAAAAGGGGCTCATGGAATTGAAGAAAGAGGTATTTATAGAATTCATCAATTCGAAAAACAAGAAATGATTGTAGTATGTAAACCAGAAGAATCAAAAGAATGGTTTGAAAAAATGTGGAGATATACTGTAGAATTGTTTGAAAGTTTAGATGTACCTGTTAGAACTATCGAATGTTGTTCAGGGGATTTAGCAGATCTTAAATCGAAAAGTATTGATGTTGAGGCATTTAGTCCAAGACAAAATAAATATTTTGAAGTTGGTAGTTGTTCAAATTTAACAGATGCACAAGCAAGAAGATTGAAAATAAGAGTGAATGGTGAAAAGGGTAAATATTTTGCACACACATTGAACAACACTGTAGTTGCTCCTCCTAGAATGTTGATTGCATTTTTAGAAAATAATCTGAATAAGGATGGAAGTGTGAATATACCACTTGCATTACAACCATACATGGGAAATAAGAAAATTATTGTACCAAAACAAAAATAGATAAAAATATAAGGATATTTTTAAAGTGTAAAAAGATATAAAAAACACTATTAAATAAGGCGTTTCATTGGTTTTTAATAAAAAAAATGACGCTTTATTTTTATGTGAAATATAATTATATGAATAAAGGTATATGTTATAATAAAATAAAGGGTGAAAAGGAGAGTATATGAAAGCATTAAATAACAAGAAAAAGGGATTAATTATTTCAATAATTATAGTATTGATTATTATTGTTGGAATTGTGGTTTATAATTTTTTTAAGGTAGATATTAACTTCAATAATGAGAACACGTTGTTCCAATATGGAGAAGAATTCAATTATGAGGATATTATACAATCTACAAATCCATCGGATGTAGAAATCGAATATTCAGATATTGAAATAGGAGAGGTTGGAGTTTACGATTTATCGTTCACCGCAAATGCATATGGACAAACCGTTACAAAAAAATTCAAATTTCAAATCGTGGATACAATAGTACCTGATGTAACAGTAAAATATAAAGATGAAATTATAGAGGTAAATCAAGGAAGAATATATGATCCTTCATCAAACATTAGTGAAATAGAAGGTTTAAGTGAAGAGGGGTCTAAAAATTTTGAAGCTTTAGATAATGAACAATTTGATGCTAGAGTAAATGAAGTTGAAAACGCATATATATCAATCAATGAAAGAGTCATAGGAGATGATGGTAAAATTGAATCCATAGAAGCTAAGAAAGATTATATATTTTATACTACAAACTTTGATCCTAATATAATAGGGGAGTATGAAATAAATTATGTATTCGTAGATTCTAATTATAATTATTTAGAGTACACTCAAAAAATAAATACTGTGAGTCCTAATGAAGTTGTAAATACAGGAGGACACGTAGTTTGTAATTATCCAATAATGACGGAGGATAGAGGCGCTGTATCTAACATATTAGTGGAAAGTTACACATATAATGAAGATGAATTAATTATAGGTGCAAATGCAATAAATACTACATCTTTATCTTCAGATTTTCAAACAGCTGATAATTTACGTATTTTACAAGAACAACTGAATACTACTTTTGCCATTTATCAAAATGTAGAAGGTGTTTCAATAAGTTTTTCTACTAGTGGATATACAATAACAACTAACATTGTGATAGATTATATAGCATATGATAAAGTTACTGATCCTTTAGAGTTATTAGAATATGAAAATGGTACTTTAGCTGGTGTAGAGTCCTTATTTGAAAGAACGGATGGAGGTTCTTGTGTAGCTCAATAATGTTCCACGTGGAACATCACAAGAGTAGATCCTTAATATGTTCCACGTGGAACATATTAAAAAATAGAATAATGGGTTTTAAAAATAAAAATTGTATGCTATAATAAATAAGCTACTACAACATTATCTAACTAATCTGGTCAGGTCGGGAACGAAGCAGCCACGTGGAGGCTCTGATGTGTGTGGTAGTTTTTATTTTATATTGAGGTAAATATGGATAAAAAATATAATAAATTTATGAGTGAAGCACTTATAGAGGCAAAAAAGGCATTTGATAAGAATGAAGTCCCTGTGGGAGCTGTCATAGTTAAAGATGATAAAATAATAGGAAGAGGTCATAATCTTCGTGAAACTACGAATAACCCAATCAATCACGCAGAAATAATAGCCATACAAAACGCTAGTGAAACACTAAATACTTGGAAATTAAAAGGATGTACGATTTATGTAACAGTAGAGCCATGTATTATGTGTGCTGGTGCAATCATGCAAGCACGCATGGATTGCGTTGTATATGGAGTTTCAGAGCCTAAAACGGGTTGTATAGATAGTGTAATAAATTTGTATGAGCAACAAGGATTTAATCACTATCCAATACATATTTCCGGAGTAATGGAAAAAGAATGTCAAAGGTTTATGATTGATTTTTTTAAAACTAAAAGGTAAAAGGAAGGTTAATTATATAATTATCCTTTTTTTATTTTGAAAGTAGTAATAAGATAAAGGTATGGTATAATATTACGAGAGAGCGAGGGATAAGATGTCATACAAAGCCTTATATAGAACATATAGACCAAATGATTTTGAAGAAATGGCTGGTCAAAAACATATAATACAAACACTTAAGAATGCAATAGATAAAGATAGAATAGCACATGCATATTTATTCAGTGGGCCTAGGGGAACTGGAAAAACATCATCAGCTAAACTATTTGCAAAAGCAATCAATTGTAAAAATGAAAAAAACAGACCTTGTGGTACGTGTGATAGTTGTATTGCTGCAAAAGATGGAACCCACCAAGATATAATAGAAATAGATGCAGCTAGTAATAATGGAGTGGAAGAAGCAAGAAGTTTGATAGAAAGAGTAAAATATGCGCCTTCTCCATTAGGAAGATATAAGATATACATTATTGATGAGGTTCATATGATGTCTACTGGGGCATTTAATGCTCTACTAAAAACAATAGAAGAACCTCCAGCTCATGTCATTTTTATTTTGGCTACAACAGAGCCACATAAGGTAATACCAACTATCTTGTCTCGTTGTCAAAGATATGATTTCACGAAGATAAGCAGAAAAGAAATTGTAGAGAGATTAAAGTATGTAATCAAAGAAGAAAAAATTGCGGTAGAAGACAAGGTGTTAGAGAATATAGCTTTATTGGCAGATGGAGGAATGCGTGATGCATTAAGTATATTAGATCAATGTAGAGCTTATGCTACTGAAGTGATTACTGTTAAAAATATTAATGAAATTTATGGAGTAATGAGTAGTCAAGAATTGTGTGAATTAATACATATGATTAGTAGTAAAAACATTAAAGAACTAATGGAACAATGTGAATTGATTGAAAAAAATGGAACAGATATCAAAAGGTTAACTAATTCATTTGTGGAAGTGTTAAAAGAGAGTAGTATTTATGAATACACAAATAATAGTACATTGTTGAATTTATTGGATGTAGAACAAGTGAAAAAAATTAATGAAAATATTGATTCACAATTAAAATTAAAAATGATAGATATATTAATATCTACAAATGAAAAATATAAGCATGCAACGAGTTTGATTTCGTACTTAGAAATAGCTCTTTTAAAAATGATTCAATTATTTGAACAAATAAATATTTCAAATATTAAGTATGAAAAGGAAGAAGTAGTTTCGAAAGATATAGCAATAAAGGACGAAGTAATTAAAGAAAATAAAAAGGATGTATCTAAGATTAATATACAACCTATAAAAGATGAAGTCGCTGATAAAAAGGTAAGTGAAGTAAATAATTATAATACTAATATAAAGAAGGATGAAGAGTGTATTAATGATGAATTCATATTGCGATTGCTTGTTGGTGCAAATAAACCAGAAAGAGCAACGGATAATGAAAAAATGAGTCGCTTGCATGAGTATTCTTTAGATATACAATATGCTAGATATGCAAATATTCTTAAAAACAGTAGTATTATTGCGAGTGGTAACACCTATACACTTATCAGTGTTTCAAGTAGTATACGAGCGAATGAAATTAATGATTTGGGAAAACAAGATGAATTTTATGAATTTACAAACGATTTATTCCATAAACCAAAAAAAGTATTTGCTATAACAATGCAGGATTCAGATATGTATATTAATTTGTTTAAAGAAAGATATAAAGCAAATAATTTACCAAATGCAATTGAGTTTGAAATACAATTGAAAAAAGATGAAGAACAAATAGATAAAATTAAAAGAGCGTTTAATGACGTAATCATAATGGAGGATTAAATATGAATATTAATGTATTAATGAAACAAGCAAAAAAAATGCAAGATGAAATGGGAAAAGCACAAAAACAATTACAAGAAAAAGAGTATGAAGCATCTGTACAAAATGGAAGTGTACAAGTGCATGCTTCAGGAACGGGAACAATACAATCAATTATAATAGCTGATGAATTAATGAATGTAGAGAATAAAGAAATCACACAGGATTTGGTTATAATGGCTGTAAACCAAGTATTAGAAGAAATTGCAAAAGATAGAGAAGAAATGAACAATCAAATTACAGGTGGAGTAAATCTGCCAGGTTTCTTTTAAAATGTATCCTAAAAAGTTCGAAGATTTGATTAATTCTCTTCGTTTGTTACCTGGTGTTGGACAAAAAAGTGCTGAACGATTTGCTTTTGAAATGCTGAATTTTTCAGAAGAAGAGTTGGATCAGTTCATTCAAAGTATTACAAACATCAAAGATAAATTAAATTATTGTGAACTGTGTGGTAATTTATCAGAAGGAAAAGTATGTGATATTTGTAGTGATGACACTAGGGATCGTTTGATCATATGTGTGGTCGAAAGTGCTAAAGATGTAATAGCTATGGAAAAAACTAATTCATATCATGGATTGTATCATGTATTACACGGTGTCATTTCAACAAGTAAAGGGATTATGCCAGATGATATTAACCTTAATAATTTATTGAAAAGAGTGGACGATCATATTCAAGAAATTATTATTGCAACGAATCCAACAATAGAAGGAGAAACAACTGCTTTGTATATATCTAAATTATTAGAAAGTAAAGAAGTTCTAGTAACTAGAATCGCTCATGGATTACCAATGGGTGGTAATTTGGATTATGCTCATGAACTTACTATCATAAAAGCAATGGAAGGAAGAAGTAAAATTTAATTCCATCTACTTCAATGTATTTTTCGAAATCAGTGTAATCGAGTAAAAATAAATAAGTTAAAAAACTCTAATTTGTAAACCAAAATAGAGTTTTTTTAATTATATAGAAATAGGAATTTTGTCATGATATTATCGGTTAAATAAATTAGTAAAAAAAATGGTTTTTTTAACGATTTAACATTGCGTTTGTGATTACTTTGTGTTAATATATCAGTTGTGTTAAGTAGTATTGAGAACTAGATAACGTGTTCAAAAAATACAAAAGATGTAAATGTATAAAACACTTGTAGAGTTAAATATCATTATGTTATAAAAATAAATGTGTGTTTAACTCAAAATCATTAACTATTGAAATAGAAAGGGATTGCGAAAGCATAATGGTGGGGTATGAATAAAAAAATATTATTTAGTAAAGCATTGATAATTTTATTAGTAGGTTTAGTAAGTTTTTCTAATTTTAATTTTTCAACGTTAGCTAATGAAGTAACAAAAGAAAATGTTGTTGAAATTAATAATGAAGAAGATACAAAAACAGAGGTTGAATCTACAATCAATATGGATCAAACATTCAACAGTTACATGGGTGTAATGCCTATGTCATTGCAAAACGATAGCGAAAGAATATTGTTTTATGTTGATTTCATTGGAGAAAATGAGTTAGGGGAAGTCGTGACATTAGCACAAGATGTACCATTTTACACAGGTGGTGGAGTTGCTTACCCTTTAGTGGATGGATTGGGAAATCCTTCAGCTAGCTTAGGATATGATGGTGCAATTTTTGATCACTGGCAATTAGGTGGTGTAGAAGTTTCATTAGCAGATGTGAATGTGTCATACACACAAGAAGAATTGACTCAAGTGCCATTCGCACCTAAAACAGTAACTCTGCAAGCACACTATTTAAAAGAAGCGCAAACAATGAAGCGTACTATTAAGTATGTGTATTTAGAAGATGGAAGAGAAGCTTATCCAACTTATGAAGCAACATTATTGCAATCAGAAGTGAAAACAGTAACATCTCCCGTAATACAAGGGGCGCAACTAGTTGACCCTGCGCAATCTAATATTACTTTAGATAATACTACACCAGATGAAATTATTGTTGTATATGAGGCGGCAGAAATAACACCAAAACCTTATACAGTTAAACACTATTTCGAAGAGTTAGATGGAAGTTTCACTTTAGATGATAGTAAAACTACGGTAGAACAAGGGCAAGCTGGAGAAGTTAGTGAAGCTGTAGCTTTAGATATAGATGGATTTAGTGTAACAACGGGAATTAGCCAACAAATCGTAAACATTGATGGAAGTACGGTTGTTGAAATTTACTATACTCGTGATAGTTCATTCATCATTTTCCATACAGGAGCAGGTGAACCTATGGATCCAATTTCTGGAGATTATGGTTCAACGATTTCAACACCAAGTATACCAACTAGAGATGGTTTCAGTTTTGGTGGATTTGTGGGAAGTGATGGAACAACAATAGATGCAACTTTAAGTAATTTTCCAACAAGTATGCCAGCTAATTCAATTACCTATACAGCTGTTTGGGTTGGAGAAGAAACAACGTATCAAATTGTATATTGGGTAGAAAAAGCAAATATATACCCAGGACAAAAATTAGATACATTGGATGATGATATATTAAAAGACACAAGCAATTATGACTACTATGGTAATGGAGTAGCTAATGGAGTATCAGGAACAACACCTGAAATTAGTGCTGCTGATTTAGATAAAGTTAAAGCTACAAATATAGTTGATAGTTATGATCAAAGAAGTAGTGAATATGCTACATATAGTTGGAGTGACGCTGAGTTTAAAGAAATTCAAGGAAATGGAACTACAGTCGTTAATGTATATTTTACGCGTGATTTATACAATTTCGAATTTAGCATTAGATCTACGCAACAATTACAAAGTTCAACAGATCGTATCACTTATACTTTAGGTGATGAAACTGAATTAAGAGAATTGGTAGTTGGTGATGTTTATTCATTTAGCGCAAAATATGAACAAGATATTTCAGATTTATGGATTCAACCTGAAAATATCCAAATTATAAAAACAAACCCATACACTTCGACTGCAAAATTTATGAGTTGGACAACGGATGAAGATAGTAATTTATCAAATACAGCGTACTATTCTGTATCTTGGGATAAATTGATGATAGATCTTTTACCATCAAGTGGAAAAACTCTATATTTTGAGCCACAATCTCACAGAGAATCATTTATTACTGAATATACAATAAATAGATATCTTGAAGTTTTACCAGGAGAGGTTGGTGAACCTGTTAAACCTGAGTATAGTGCTGAAGGAGAATTTATTTTAGGAAAAGTAGATTATACATATCAAACTAATGGAGAAAGATTTCAAGCAAAAGATATGGAAGGATTCACTTTCGTAGATGGGACAGAGCAATCAGAAGCTGGTGATATTAAAGTGTTTGATTTCTACTATGAAAGAAATGAAATCGATTTAGTATTTAATATGCAGGGTTATGGAGAGCAAGTAACGACTGTAGAGAATATTAAATATGATGAGTCATTAATAGGATATGAACCAGAAGAACCAGTTCATCCAACACTAGGATATACTTTTGATGGATGGTATTATGAGGCAGAATATAAAACACCTGTGGATTGGGAAAATGATAAAATGCCTGATGCAGGAGCTCAACTAGAAATATTTGCAAAATGGCTACCACCTCAACATGAGGTAAACTTCTCAGCTAACGGTGGTTTATTAGTGAATGAAATAAACGGGTTGATTGAAAATCAAGTATCAATTCAAGTTGGACATAATGAAACAATTGGAGATAAATTTTCATATGCACTTCAAAGAACAGGATACATCTTTGGTGGATGGATCATCGATGAAAACAAAAATGGTGTCAAAGACGAAGATGAAAATGAATACTTTGCTTTAGGACAAGAAATTGTATCTGATTGTTATGTTGTTGCCGATTGGATAGCAAACTTAAATGTTAAATATACAGTTAAATATCAGTATGCTGATGGTGAAAACACATACGTTCACGAAGTTGAAATTTTCGGAGCTGAATTAGGTGAAGAGATTAGTGCGTATGCTTTAACTTCAGGAGAACTTATCAAAAAAGGTTGGCCAAGTGGGTATTATACTCCAGATTCATTTTCGAAGACACATGTTATAGAAAGTGAAACGGATGAGATTGTATTCAACTATGTAAGATCCGATGAATATTTATATACGTATACAATTAATTATGAAGATGCAGATGGAAATATCATTCGTGAAATGGATACACTTAGAACATCTGAAAATCATATTGTAGAAGATGCTCCATACATTGATGGATATAGAATTACATCTGAACCAGTTGTAGGAATTGAATTGAACGCAGCAAGTTCATCAAACGTAATCACATTCACATATAGTGAAGTAATCACGACTGCTGTATCTAAAGTTAAATTCTATGCACCAGATGGAACATTGCTTTCACATGAAGTGTCATTAAACACAACACTTGGTGAAAAAATAACATTTGAAAGTATTTACTCGAATGTAGATGTTCAAGCAATCATTGATAACTATCCAGATTGGGGAATTGAAGCTCCTTTAAGTGACTATCGTATTATCGCAAACGATACTATTTTTGAAGTTCGTTTCAAATTATTAACAGTAAATGTGGATTACTATTCGTATACTGGTGATATTATTGAATTAAATGTTGAAGAAGTTATTGATGAAGCACCAAGCAAAACAACACAAGAAGGCTTGGCAGCAGGAACTCATTTCGTTAAGTGGGTAGATCAAGATTTCAATGACATTAGTGTTATCAGCGAATCAACAACGCAATTACATGCAGTGGTTACTCATGATGTATTATTCATGAACGAATCTGAATTATATATAGGAGATGAAATTGGACACAATATGTCAGTCTCTGCACCAGTTAATCCAACAAGTGAAAACAAAAGATTTTTAGGTTGGTCTACAACGGAAGATAGTATTGTTGCAGATGTAGTTTTCCCTAAGACAATTAGTGAACCAACTACATTGTATGCTGTATACGCAAAACAATTCACAATCACAGGTGTATTAGCAGATGGAGAAAGCACAAGCAAAACATACGATGGAACAGCATTGTCATTGAACGAAGAAAACTTCACAGTGATGAATGGTGAAAACGAAGTAAGTGGAGTAACGTTCAAATACTATGCAGATGCAGCATGTACAGAAGAAATCACAGATGCAAATGAATTAGAAATTACAAATGCAGGAAGTATTACTTACTACATCGTTGCAGAAAAAGCAGGGTACAATAACTCACCAGCATTCCCAGTTACATTGACAGTAAATAAATTTGCGATCACAGTGAGTGCAGATGAAAAATCAATGGTATATGATGCAGAAATGCCAACATTGACATACACAGTTAATAGTGAGGAAATGCCAAGTGGAGAAGGATTCACATATGTAGTAGCAAGAACAAGTAGTGAAACAGCAGTAAATGTATATGTAGAAGACTTAACAGTACGTGCAACACCAAATGCAGGAACAGATGCGAATAACTATGAAATCACATACGTACCAGCAGACTTTACAATTACACCAGCAGGATTCAATATCACAGGTGTATTAGCAGATGGAGAAAGCACAAGCAAAACATACGATGGAACAG